>CAUJDW010000119.1 GCA_963169455.1 Bacteroidota bacterium
AATATAGCAATATAGCAATATAGCAATATAGCAAGCCCCTCACCCCTTCCCCTGCTCCTCCGTTTCCATCCGGGCCTTGCGCGCCTTCTTCTGGTCATTATTGCTTTCGTAGATGCAGTAGTTCTCGTATTTGATGGTGTCCGTTTCCGCCCAGAGATCCTTTCCGATATTGCACAGGGTGATCAGTTCTTCGTAGAGTTTGTTGCCTTGTTCCATGCGGCGCTCCACGGCGATATCGCGGTCGGCGACCTTGTCCTGCTGGATGTTGACGGCCTTTTCGAAGTCGCGCGTGGCGTCCGAAACGCGTTTGATCACATTTTCGTTGACCCCGACATCGGCCAGGAAGTCGATTTGCTGGCGGGCCACGCGCACCACGCGGCGCCCGCAGAAGATGAGCTGGGCATCGGTCATGTCGCCCATTTTGGCTGTGCCGAATTTGCGGTAGCGCCCGCTGCGGTTGCTGTACTTGATGGCCACGCGGGTCATCAGGCTGCGGATGGCGCTTTTCAGGGCTTCGGCCGCCGCGTATTTCTTTTCCGTCGTGATCATCTGGTCGCCCAGCAGTTCGTCGTCATCGGGCAGGGCGCGGAACTTGTCGCATAAGGCCTTGAAGCCTTTGAGGCGCTCGATGTCGTAGCCGTATTTGGTGAACTCCGCAATGTCGCGGTGGGCGTACTGGATGCGCTCCATGCACTGCAGGTACAGGTCGGCGTCCGGGAAATTGTACTGCCGGTGCTGGCTTTGCTTTTTCATCTGATCGCGATTTGCTTACAAAAGCAAAGATATGTCCTGTTTTTGATAAAAACAAGTTTTTGTTAAGTTAGAAACTATATGGTTGTGTTTGGTATCTGCTTTTACTCAGGCTGAATTTTCTTTCAATTTTTCACAACTATTTAAGCTGGAACGCGGGCCTGTGGGCCCGCGAAGTGATAATCACTGAGCATTGGAGGGGCTCTGCCTGCGTCGCGTGCCAATAGTGCCGCAGGTTATCTTTTTATAAGTCATCGGGGCAAAGTGAAGAGGCCACTGGCTTGCCTTCGCTCTCCGCCCGCTTAAGTTTGAAACGAAAGCGGGAAAGCATCGGCAGCCGGAGAAAGTGTCCACTTCACGCCTGGTGTCAGATGGGCACTTACAAGTGGCCTTCTGACTTAAGCGGAACCAAGCTCCCCTGGCATGTGAATAACTTTTATAAATCCTCAACCTGCGGGCCCCAGGCCCGCGTTCCAGATTGCCGCTAAAGGGGTACTGAATAGTTTCAATTTTTCAAAAAAAACAAAAAAGCACCTGACAACTGCTACCATTTTTCCCTTTCCTCCTTCCAATTCCAGGATTCCTGCTTCATCCTGACTTTTCTCATTTGCTTACAGCCCAGCCTGTTTTAAATTGTTAAAAAGAACCTGATCAAAACACAAAAACCATGAAACCAAACCTGTACACCCTGTTCAGTTTTTTACTCCTGCTGTTTTTCAGTGCGCTTACAGCGCAAACCCCAACGCAATCCATCAAAGGCGCGGTCATTGACAAGGACACCCGCCAGCCGCTGATCGGGGCGACGGTGGTTGTGGCCAGCCTGGAGAACCGGCCGGGCACAATAACGGATTACGACGGCAATTTCGAACTGCTGAATATTCCCACCGGCAGGCATCAGTTGGAGTTTCAGTATCTGGGGTATGAGACTCGCCTTATAGATGACGCCATACTGAATTCGGCCAAGGAACTGGTGCTGGAAGTGGAACTGGTCGAGCAGGCCGTGGTGACGGAGGAGGTTGTGATTACTGCCCGAAAACACGGCAATGCGCCGCTCAACGAACTGGCGGTCGTCAGCACCCGTTCCTTTTCGGTTGAAGAGACGCAGCGCTACGCCGCCAGCGGCAACGACCCCAGCCGGATGGCCCTGGGCTTTCCCGGCGTGCAGGCCAGCCGCGACGCCCGCAGCGACATCATTGTGCGCGGCAACGCCGGCTTTGGCCTGCTGTGGCGCCTGGAGGGCATCGACATTCCCAACCCCAACCACTTCGCCCGCAAAGGGTCTTCCGGCGGCGGCATCACCATCTTCAGCGTGAGCATGCTCAGCAATTCGGATTTCTCCACCGGCGCTTTCCCGGCCGAGTACGGCAATGCCTTCTCGGGGGTGTTCGACATAAAGTTCCGCAACGGCAACACCGAAAAGCGGGAGTACACCTTCCGCGCCGGCATGCTGGGGCTGGACTTTTCCACCGAGGGCCCCATCAAAAAGGGGCAAAGCTCCTATCTGGTGAACTACCGCTATTCCACCCTCGGCATCCTGGACGCCATGGATATCCGCCTGGTAGATGAACGCGAGAGCAATACTTTTCAGGACCTCTCCTTCAAGCTCAATTTCAACAGCGAGAATGGTAAGCATATTACTTCCGTCTGGGGCATCGGCGGCTTGAGCGCAGAGTTTTTTGAAGCCGTAGAGGGCGTGGAAAACTGGCGGACTTATACCGATTATCAGACCCGCGATTTTGACACCAATATGGGAGCGGTTGGCATCAACCACACCTATCTGATCGATGATAAGTCCTATCTGCGTACGAGCATGGCGGTAATGGGGCAGAAGGTGTTGTTCCGCAACGATACCCTTACCCGGGAGTTGGTTCCCACTGTCGTCAGTGATGAGTTGTATTACGACAACCGGCTGGTAGTGGCCAGCCAGTACAACCGGAAGTTTTCCGCTCAGGCCAGCCTGAAAGCAGGGCTGACGGCAACGGGCCTGGGGTACGACCTGTTTTACCGCTATTTACTGGAAAGTTACTACCTCACCTACATCGATGAGCAGGGCAGCACCTGGATGCTGCAGCCCTTTGCCAACCTGCGCCTGCGCCCCCATCCCAAATGGATGGTAAACCTGGGGGTGCATGGGATCTACTTCGGGCTAAATGACACCTATAATGTGGAGCCCCGCCTGGGAGTGCGGTACCAGCTCAGCGAGGCGGCTTCCCTCAATCTTGGTTATGGCCTGCACAGCCGCATTTTGCCGATTGGGTCCTATTTTACCCTTGTGCCTCCCGGAACAGAGGGCGCCGCTCAGCCCAACCTGGCGCTGGGCTTGCTGAAAGCCCACCATATCGTGCTGGCCTATGACCAGATGGTAGGAAAAAGCAAACGCCTGCGGGTAGAAGCTTACTACCAGCACCTCTTCGACGTGCCGGTCAGCAGCAACACCAACAGCACCTATTCCATGCTCAACCAGTTTGAAGGCTTTGCCACCCGCGAGCTGGTAAGTAAAGGTACAGGCGCTAACCTGGGCCTGGACCTGACCTTTGAGCAGTTCTTCAGCAGCGGGACCTTCTACATTGCGGCAGCGTCCCTTTTTAATTCGACCTACGAGGCCCTCGACGGTAAAACCTATGATACCCGCTACAACAGCGGCCTGGCCGCTTCCTTTATGGGGGGAAAGGAATGGCCCGTCGGACAGCAGGGCGGGACGTTTCAGACGGGCCTGCGCCTGTTGTACACCGGCGGCCAGCGCCTGACACCCATCCTTTCGCCCTTGCGCGACCCCTTTGACCCCAGCAGCCCGGTTCTGGATGACCGCCAGGCTTTCAGCCGGCAGGTTAGAGCCTATTTCCGCCCGGACCTCCGTGTGGCCTTCCGCAAGGATAATCCCAATAATGCCTGGTACATCGCGCTGGACGTACAGAACTTCATCGCGCGCGAGAACGAAGACGCTTTGGATTACAACTTTGACCCCGATTTGAAAGATTGGGTTTTCGGCTTCCAGTCCAGCATCGTGCCGGTGCTCAGCTTTCAGATCGATTTCTGAACGCCGGGCTTCGGGCCGTTCGCTCGCCCCTGTTGCCCGTTGCACAAAAAAAAAGCCCCGCTCAGTAGATGGGCGGGGAGCTTATGAAAAAATTGCAGTTCTTTGAAACCAGAAAACAAAAAAACAGCTGAAGCTGAATTTTTTTAAAATATTGCTTTGAATTTTTCGGCATTACCGCAGAATGTGTATTTTTAGGGTGTTGTAATCCCTTTTAAAATTTTAAATTTTTATTCCATGAACATGAACACGAATTCCGGTAACTGCCAGCGGCAGGAAAATTCATTGTATTTCTTCCAATCAAAGCCGCCTTAAGTACACCGATCTAATCCCAAAAAGGTAGGATGTACAGTATCCACCAGAGGCTGACCAGGAGCGATTCCTGGTCAGCCTTTCTTTTTTGCGGCTGGTGGTTAGAGGGGGGGCTTATGAGCCCTGGGGCCCACGGCCCACGGCTGAAGTCGTGGGGTAGGGGGGGAGGTCAGGCGAGGGCTTTGATGCCCGGCAGTTCCTTGCCTTCCAGGAATTCCAGCATAGCGCCGCCGCCGGTGGAGACGTAGCTCACTTTGTCGGACAGCCCCATCTGGTTGACCGCGGCTACGGAGTCGCCGCCGCCGACGAGGGAGAAGGCCCCTTTGCCGGTAGCCTGGGCCACGGCTTCGGCCACGGCCTTGGTGCCGTTGGCGAAGTTGGGCATTTCGAATACCCCCATGGGGCCGTTCCAGAGTATGGTTTTGGATTGGAGGATGGCTTCGGCGAATGCCTGGCGGGCTTTTTCGCCGATGTCCAGGCCCATCCAGCCCTCGGGGATGGCCTTGCTGCCGGCGGAGTGGAACTGCGCCGTGTTGGCAAACTCGTCGGCGATGAGGGAGTCCTCCGGCAGGAGCAGTTTTACCCCTTTGCTCTTCGCTTTTTCAAGCAGTTGGAGGGCGAGTTCCAGGCGGTCATCTTCCACCAGCGATTTGCCAACCTGGCCGCCCTGGGCTTTCAGGAAGGTATAGGCCATGCCCCCGCCGATGAGCAGCGTGTCCACCGAGTCGATCAGGCGTTCCAGGAGCAGGATCTTATCCGACACCTTGGCGCCGCCGATGATGGCCGCCAGGGGGCGTTCCGGGTTGTTCAGCACCCGGCTGGCATTTTTGACCTCCGCTTCCATGAGGAAGCCGAAGGCTTTGGCGTCTTTGCCGAAAAAGCGGGCTACAGTGGCTGTCGAGGAGTGCTCGCGGTGAGCGGAGCCGAAAGCGTCATTGACGTAGAGGTCGCCCAGGGCTGCCATTCGGCGGGCCAGGTTTTCATCCCCTTTGGTTTCGCCGGCGTCGAATCGCGTGTTTTCCAGCAACAGCACGCTGCCCGGTTTCAGGGCGGCGGCCATGGCCTGCGCCTTTTCCCCTACCGTTTCCTCGCAGAATTGCACCGGAACGCCCAGCAGCTCCGAAAGGTGCGGCACGACGTGGCGGAGCGTGAACTTTTCCCGGTCGATGCTGCCGTCCTCTTTGAGTTTTTTCAGCGGGCGGCCCAGGTGTGACATGAGGATGGCGGCGCCGCCCTGGTTCAGAATGTGTTTGATGGTCGGAACGGCCGCCCGTATCCGCGTATCATCCGTAATGTGGAAGTCCTTGTCCAGGGGCACGTTGAAGTCCACCCGGACCAGTGCTTTTTTGCCTTTGAAGTCGAGATTCATAAGTGTCGAGTTTTTGAAGAAGGAGGGTGGGCCTGCCGGCGTCGCGGGCTCCGGCAGGCCTGAGAAAGCATGTTGCCTTACATTTCTGCCAGTATCTTGGCCAGTTGGGCCAGGCGGGCGGAGTAGCCGGCTTCGTTGTCATACCAGCCTACCACCTTAACGACATTGTCGATGACCATGGTCAGTTCGCTGTCGAAGATGCAGGAGTGCGGGTTGCCGATGATGTCGGCCGATACGATCGGGTCCACGTTGTATTCCAGGATACCTTTGAGGGCGCCTTCCGAAGCCTTTTTGAATGCGGCGTTGATGGCGGCGGCGTCAACCGGGTTTCTGACTACGGCCGTGAAGTCCGTCACCGAGCCATCGGGCACTGGTACGCGCATGGCGTTGCCGTTCAGTTTGCCCTTCAGGTGGGGCAGTACTTCGCCCACGGCCTTGGCGGCGCCTGTGGAGGTCGGCACGATGGAAACGGCGGCGGCGCGGGCGCGGCGCAGGTCTTTGTGCGGCGCATCCACGATGTTCTGGTCGCCGGTGTAGGCGTGGATGGTCGTCATGAAGCCGCGCTCGATGCCACAGAGGTCATCCAGCACCTTGACCATCGGGGCCAGGCAGTTCGTCGTACAGGAAGCATTGGAATAGATGGCGGATTCGGAGTTGATCACCTCGTCGTTGACGCCCAGGACGACTGTGGGGATGCCTTTGCCTTTGGCGGGTGCGGAGATGATCACCCTTTTGGCGCCGGCCTGCAGGTGCCAGCCAGCCTTTTCAACATCGGTGAAGCGGCCGGTGCATTCCAGCACGATATCTACGCCCATTTCCTTCCAGGGCAGTTTGGTGGGGTCTTTTTCGGCCAGAGCGGCGATGGTTTTGCCGTTGACGTACAGGTTGTTTTCATCGGAGCTTACCGTGCCGTTGAATTTTCCCTGCACGGAGTCAAACTTTAACAGGTGCGCGAGCGTGTGGTTGTCGGTCAGGTCGTTGACGGCCACAACTTCGACCCCTTTCATATTCAGAAGGCTGCGGAAAGTGAGCCGGCCGATGCGGCCAAAGCCATTGATTGCGATCTTTTTGGACATGGTTTTACGCGATTTAGTTTTAAAATTGAAGTTCCTTGGAAGGGAATGTTTTTTGTTTGTTCCCTTTTTATCGTGCAAATATTGCCGATGTCATTTTGTGCCGAACCGGCCGAGAGGGTGAATTTAGAGGCTTAGTGTAAAAGTAACAATAATCTGGCTTTTTTGCCCGGTTTCGGCTGTTTTTTTTGTGTAATATTTTGAACCAAAATGCGGCGCTTTCCGTTCAGGATTCACGCCTTTCAATTTTTTGGGCTTGCTAAGGTAAAAAAAATTCCAGGCGTTATTTTTTGTTTATTTGAAAAAGCCTCTATATTTGCATCGCTTTTGAAGAAAAGCACCGGAAAATTAAACAGTTGGCCCGTTCGTCTAGGGGTTAGGACGCAGGCCCGTCTCTTTCAGAGCCGGGTAAAATTTTCGCCCCGGGAGCATGGGCGGTATCCAATACCATTTCTGTTGGCCCGTTCGTCTAGGGGTTAGGACGCAGGATTTTCATTCCTGAAACACGGGTTCGATTCCCGTACGGGCTGCAAAGCGAAGCATATATGCTTCGCTTTTTTTATTTCAGCCACCATGGTTTACGTATATGTGCTTCAAAGTGAAACTACCGGCCGGCGTTATGTAGGCATGGCTCAGGATTTGGGCCGGCGGCTTAAGGAGCATAATACGGGCCAGGTCAATTCTACGCGGGCGAATGCTCCATGGCGGCTTGTGTACGAGGAAGAATGTGCAGATCACGAGTCGGGCCGCCGGAGGGAGAAATATCTGAAGTCGTCGGCAGGGCGGCGGTTTTTGAAAAAGGTGCTGGGGGCGGAATAGCCCGTTCGCCCAGGGGTTAGGACGCAGGCCCGACTCCTGCGGAGCCGGGTAAAATTTTCATTCCTGAAACACGGGTTCGATACCGTATTTACCCGGCCCTGGAGGGGACGGGTTTACCCGGCCCTGGAAGGGACGGGCGGGCTGCAAAGCGAAGCATATATGCTTCGCTTTTTTTATTTCAGCCACCATGGTTTACGTATATGTGCTTCAAAGTGAAACTACCGGCCGGCGTTATGTAGGCATGGCTCAGGATTTGG
>CAUJDW010000120.1 GCA_963169455.1 Bacteroidota bacterium
CAGGGCAATCGCATTTAATTTTATGCCTTGCAATCACAAGCCATCCCGGTTTTGGCCAAACCCTTGCGTTCATTTTTTGGGCGGCCAAAAAACGAACCAAAAAAGCCGCCGCCTACGCAGCTTCGGCTAAAACAGCCCTCTTGGGGTTCTGCACAAAAAAAACTCACGCTTGGCATGCGTTCAGTGCTTTTGGTTGCTTCGCCGCCTTGAGTCATAAGCCAGCTCTTTACTGCTTCGACGTTCAGACAGTTTTTTGTGCTGCTATGGCTGGCGAATCCTTTGTAGGGCTGTTTCTTAACGCCGAACCTGCTAAGGGCGGATTCCCCCAGGTGGTGGCTTCCTGGCTTTCGCAGGCAACTCCTTCGGCGCAATAGCTTGGGTTATTCGGCCTTATGGATTTTTGGCTACAATTCAAGGTGAGGTTTTCTCCAAAGGCGCCTCCAAGCATTCCAGAAGTGGAGCGCCTTTTCCCTAACCTTAAGCTTTTGAAAAGCTGCGGTTAGACGGCGCGTAACGGCTTGGGATGCGCGCCAGAAAACCGAACCGTAGAATTGTCCAAAAAGACATACAGCCTTGGGTTTTTGGTACTTTTGGGCCAAGCCAAAAGTACAAAGGCTTCTCTCAGCGAACACGATCTAAGACAGGCGCCCAGCGGGGGCATACGTCATCCATGAAATCCAGGATCATTCATGTTCCCTTTGGGGCCTGGGCACAATGAAGAATACTTTTTTTAAATGCGATTGCCCTGTAAATCAGAGGGGCAAAGCCGGGAAAGCGCAGAAAATTTTGTAACTTGATTTTTCGTTTGTTGCGGAAATAGATTTCCGGGGCCTTCAACCCGGGTTTCCGGAAATGTGTTTCTATTTTTTCAGAACTTAATTTCCCGCAATATTTCAGACCGTTGCTATGAAACATTATCTGGCCATTATCCTCAGTTCGATCCTCAGCGCGCTCCTGGCCATTGCAGCCTACCGGTATTTCGAGAAGCCCAGAGAAGTGGTTATCCGGGAAACGGTGCCGGCGCAGTACACGAATTTTGACCCTATGGAGGTCAGCAAGCAGCGCGCTTTTTTGTCGTCTTCACCGACGAATTTCATCGCCGCCGCCGAGTCCGTAAAGCCGGCGGTCGTGAACATCAAGTCCATACAGGAAAGCGGTGGGCTCGACCTGTGGGGCGGCTCTTCGCTCGGCTCTTCTTCCGGCTCCGGGGTCATCATTTCCGCCGATGGGTACATCGTCACCAACAACCACGTCATCGAGGATGGGGGCGAGATCGGGGTGACGCTGAATGACAAGCGGGAGTTCAAGGCAGAGCTCGTCGGCGCTGACCCCTCCACCGACCTGGCCCTGATCCGGATCAAGGGTGAAGGCCTGCCTTTTCTGGAATTCGGCAATTCGGATTCGCTGCGGATAGGGGAGTGGGTGCTGGCCGTGGGCAACCCTTTCAACCTGGAATCCACCGTTACGGCGGGCATTGTCAGCGCCAAGGGGCGCAGCATCGACATTCTGGAAGGCCAGGACCGCATCGAGTCCTTTATCCAGACCGACGCGGCGGTCAACCCCGGCAACAGCGGCGGCGCCCTGGTCAACACCAACGGCGAGCTGGTCGGCATCAATACGGCCATCATCACCCGCTCGGGCCGTTATGAGGGGTATTCCTTCGCCGTGCCAACCAATCTGGTGCGCAAGGTGATCCGCGACCTGCGGGACTACGGCATCGTCCAGCGGGGCATCCTCGGCGTTTTTATCGATGAAATGAACAGCGAACGGGCCCGCGAACTGGGGCTGAAAGTGGTGGAAGGCGTTTACATAACCCGCGTCACGCCGGAAAGCGGAGCCGACGACGCCGGCCTGAAAAGGGGCGACGTGATCATCGGCATCAACGGGGTGAAAACCAAAACCCTGCCGGAAATGCAGGAACAGGTCGGCCGATACCGGCCCGGCAATACCATCGCGGTGGAATACTACCGCAACGGGAAAAAACACACGGCAAAAGTAGTGCTCAAGAACAAGGCCAACGGCACTTCCCTGGTCACCGAAAAAAACGAAAACATCCTGATCGACCTGGGATTCGAGCTGCGCGACCTCACCCGCGAAGAAAAGCGGCGCCTGGGGGTTGACGGCGTCAAGGTAGTCAGCATTTACCGGGGCAGCCTCATCGAGCGGACCAATATGGACCCGGGCTTCATCATTACCAAAATGGACAACCGCGCCCTCAGTTCAGTAGATGAGCTGGTGTCGCGCATCAAAAGCGCCAAAGGGAAAGTGATGCTGGAAGGGGTATATGAGGACTTTGCCGGGGAGTATTACTATGCATTTCCGGTGGATTAGCAAACCCAACCAAACATGGCCAAAATCGATATCGACAAGAGCAAGAACGAAGACCACATGAAGCTGCTCATCTCCCGCATGCAGCACCGGCTCGACAAGATCATGCTGGGCGGGGGGGCGAATAAAATTGAAAAGGAGCACAAGCAGGGCAAGATGGCTGCCCGCGAGCGCATCGAATACCTCATCGACAAAGGCAGTTATTTCTTCGAACTCGGCGCTTTCGCCGGCTACGAGATGTACGAAGAATACGGCGGCTGCCCGGCCGCGGGCGTCATCGCCGGCATCGGCTACGTCAGCGGGCGGCAGTGCGTTATCGTGGCCAACGACGCCACCGTGAAGGCGGGGGCCTGGTTCCCCATCACCGGTAAAAAGAACCTCCGGGCCCAGGAGATCGCCATGGAAAACCGCCTGCCCATCATCTACCTCGTTGACAGCGCCGGTGTGTTCCTGCCCATGCAGGACGAGATATTCCCCGATAAAGAGCACTTCGGGCGCATCTTCCGCAACAACGCCCGCATGTCGGGCATGGGCATCCCGCAGATCGCGGCCATCATGGGCAGTTGCGTTGCCGGCGGGGCCTACCTGCCCATCATGTCGGACGAAGCCCTCATCGTCGAAGGCGCCGGCTCCATCTTCCTGGCCGGCCCCTATCTGGTTAAAGCGGCAATCGGGGAAGACGTGGACAAGGAAACCCTGGGCGGCGCCCGCACCCAGAGCGAAATCTCCGGCGTGACGGACTACAGGATGCCCGACGACCAAACCTGCCTGGACACCATCCGCAGCCTGATAGACAAGATCGGCCAATTCCCCAAAGCCGGCTTCGACCGGGTGGAGCCCCGGCCGCCAATGGAGAATCCCGAAGAAATGCTCGGCTTTTTCCCCCACGAAGGCAACAAGCCCTACAAAACCGAGGAGATACTCAGGCGCCTCGTCGACGATTCCAAATTGACCTACTACAAGCACGGCTACGGCAAGACTATCCTTTGCGCCTACGCCCGTATCGACGGCTGGGCAGTGGGCATCGTGGCGAATAACCGGGAGGTGGTCAAAAATGCCAAGGGCGAGATGCAGTTCGGCGGCGTCATCTACTCCGATTCCGCCGATAAGGCCGCCCGCTTCATCATGAACTGCAACCAGAAAAAAATACCGCTGGTTTTCCTGCACGACGTAACCGGCTTTATGGTCGGCACCCGCTCCGAGCACGGCGGCATCATCAAGGACGGGGCGAAAATGGTGAATGCCGTGGCCAATTCCACCGTGCCGAAATTCAGCATCGTGATGGGCAACTCTTACGGCGCCGGCAACTACGCCATGTGCGGCAAGGCATACGACCCCCGCCTCATCGTGGCCTGGCCCACCGCCAAGATCGCTGTAATGGGGGGTGAACAGGCCGCCAAAGTGCTGCTGCAGATACAGGTGGCCGCCATGAAGGCCAAAGGGCAGAAGCTGGGCGAGAGCGAGCAGGAAAAACTGTTGCAGGAGATCACCGAGCGCTACGACAATCAGACTACACCCTACTACGCCGCCGCCCGCCTCTGGGTGGACGCCATCATCAACCCGCTGGAAACGCGCCGGATCATTTCCCTGGGCATCGAAGCGGCCAACAATGGGATTGTCGAGCCGTTTAATCCGGGGGTGATACAGACGTAGCACAATTAAACCCGGGAAGCCTGGCGCGGGCTGCCGGTGTTCTTCGTACTTTTGCCGGACAAACAGCATTGAACCATGAAATATCTCGTTGGAACGGCTTTGCTCTGGCTGCTCGCCTTGAGCCTGGGATGCCGGGAGAAGGCCCTCCCGGAAGAGGAAAAGCAGAGCGGCGCTTCGCGGGCGATGGAAGAGTGGGCTTTGGTGCGGGCCTATCCCGATGGCAGGATATGGCAGCGCAATATTGTTCAGGCCTTTGAGCAACGGCAGCTCGAGTTGGTTTTCCGGGATGAGAATCCCGTATGGGAGGCCCTGGGGCCCAGGAACTTCGGCGGGCGGGCCATCAGCCTGGCCTTTCATCCGACGGATCCGGGCATCATTTACGTTGGCGCAGCCTCAGGAGGTTTGTGGAAGACGACAACGGCCGGCATCGGGGCGCAGGCCTGGGAGCGCGTCCCCCTCGGCCATCCGGTGCTGGGTGTCGGCGCCATAGCCATCAACCCCGCCAACCCCGACGAGATGTATGTCGGCACGGGTGAGGTGTACAACTATACCGCGGCAAGCCCCGGCGTGTCCAACCGCCTTACCAGAGGCTCCTACGGCATCGGCATCCTGAAAACGACGGACGGCGGGCTGAGCTGGGAGAAAAGCCTGGACTGGAGTTTTGAAGAATTGACGGGCGTTTGGGACCTCGTTGTCAACCCCGCCAACCCCGCCACCGTTTTCGCTGCGACGACGGAAGGCATTTACCGCACCCACGACGCCGGCGCAAGCTGGCAACTGGCGCACGATTATCCCATGGGCGTGGACATCGAGCTGCACCCCCTCGACACCAATATCGTTTTTGTCACCCATGGCGGCTATGAGAGCCCCCTTTCCGGCATCTTCCGCTCCGATGACGGGGGCAACACCTTTTACCTGATACCCGGCCTGCCCGGCAGCTTCAACGGCCGGGCGCAGTTCGCCATCAGCCCTTCCAACCCCGATGTGATGTACATCTCCATCGCCAATGCATTTGCGAGCCTGGGGCTTTTCCGCTCGACCGACGGCGGCGCAAGCTGGTCCAATATCAATGCTTCGGACGTGGCCAAATACCAGGGCTGGTACTCACATGATGTGGCTGTCAAACCGGACAACCCCTTCAGCATCATTTATACCGGCATTGACGTTTTCAAGTCAACCAACGGAGGTTCCGCTCTCGCCCAGAAAACCTACTGGTATGCCTGGTGGCTGGAGCAGACCCCCGTCGGCGGGCCGGAAGGGCCTCCCGATTATGTACACGCCGACATCCACGGCGCTTATTATTCCCCTTTTGACCCCAACGCCATTTTTCTGGTGACGGATGGCGGCGTCTTTGCATCCGAAGACAACGGAGAGAGCTGGGAAGGGCGCAACGGCGGCTTCCAGACACAGCAGTTCTACGCCAATTTTTCCAACTCCCCCACCAACCCCAACCTGGCCATGGGCGGCATGCAGGACAACGCCACGGCCATCTATCTGGGCGATGACGCCTGGGACAGGGCTATCGGCGGCGACGGGATGTGCACGGCCATTCATCCGGCCAACGAGAACATCCTGTACGGCTCCTACCAGTATCTGAGCCTGCTGCGCTCTGATAACGGCGGCAACAACTTCTACGGCATTGGTGTGGCTTCGGCGGAGGGCGAGCAAAAAAACTTCAACGGGCCGTTCGAACTCGATCCCGGCAACCCCGACATCCTCTACGCCGGCGCCCAGCGCCTGCACGTATCGAACGACGGCGGGCTCAACTGGGCGGCCACTTCGGCCGGCTTTGTCGATCCGGTAAACGGCAACCCCATCCTGACGATCGCCGTATCACCATTTGACAATGACAAGATCTTCGTCGGCACGGCCCCGCTGCTGGGCCCCAATCCCCGCATCTTCCGGTCTCTGGACGGCGGAGCTTCCTGGCAGCCCATGGCCGGGCTGCCCGGCCGGGTGCCGATGGACATAGCGTTCCATCCTCTGGATGACAACATTTTGTACGCCGTTTTCTCGGGTTTCGGAACCGGCCACGTATTCAAAACCGAGGACGGCGGCAATACCTGGGAGCCCATCGACAATGGCCTGCCGGATGTGCCGGCCAACACCATCGCCATCGACCCCGATCAACCTGCCGACATCTACCTGGGCAACGACCTGGGGGTGTATGCCTCCTTCGATGGCGGCCAGAGCTGGCAGGCCTACTCGGCGGATATGGCGGAGGCCGTTATGGTTTACCACCTGAGCATTTCTCCATCCAACCGGAAGCTGCGGGCCGCCACCCATGGGCTGGGCGTTTACCAGACGGATCTTCGGGAAGTCGTTTCCGCCCCGGAGGCCGCCGCCCGGCCCGTATTGCTTTACCAGAATTACCCCAACCCGGTTCGGGACATGGCCACTATGGCTTTCGAACTGCCCGAAGCGGCGCAGCTCCGCCTGCGCCTGTACGACAACAGCGGGCGGGAGGTGAAACTGCTGACACAGGGCGCTTTCGGGCCCGGCAAACACGCCATGGATTTTTCCCTGGGCCATTTGCCGGCCGGGCTGTACGCCTTCGTGCTGGAAGGGCGCCTGCGCAACAGCGGGCGGGATTTCCGGGAGGTGAAAACTTTGGTTAAAGGGGGGTAGGACAGCCTGCTGAGCGCAGCGAGGACGGAACAGGGGTTGCCGCAGGCTCACCTCGTCTCCCCCCTGAGTTTATGGGGTTTTTCAAACAGCTGTTATGCAGAGTTTATCACCGGAATTCCGGACGCGGCAGGAGGTGCTGGATATCGAGGGCCAGCGGGTCGAGTTGTCGGTCATCACCAATTTTGATGAATTGCTGGACCGCCTGATCGCGAAGGGCGAAGGCCACGAAGATGTCCGTGACGAACGCATTCCCTACTGGGCGGACCTGTGGCCCTCCGCTTTGGCCCTGGGGCGGTTTCTGGTGCAGGAGCAGCTTGTCAGGCCCGGCATGAGCGTCACCGAGATAGGCTGTGGGCTGGGGCTACCCGGCATCATAGCCGGCAGGCTGGGCGCGCGGGCCACCTTCAGCGATTATTTGCCGGAAGCACTTGATTTTGCCCGGCACAACTGGTCGCAGAACCTGCCGCATTCCGCCCGTTTTGCCCTCATGGACTGGCGGCATCCCGACCCGGCCCTGGCGGCCGACCTGCTGCTGGCCTCCGATGTGGCTTACGAACAAAGGGCTTTTGATTATCTCCCCCACGCTTTCAGAACCCTATGCAAACCCGGCGGCGCCATCCTTGTCAGCGAACCCAACCGCGCCATTGCCGCCGGCTTCTTCATCGGGCTGGCCGGCCAGGGATTCAGGGTGGAACAGCACAGCCTGCAGGGCGTGTACAACAAACTTCCCTACCGGGTTAACGTGTACCGCCTGTCTGTTGAAGGCCCGCATACCGATCATTAGGTATTTGCCCCCAACCTTAGGTAGTTCCCTTCCAGCTTTGGGTATTGTTTTTTCTGCCTGCGCAAACTAGTTTTGCCCCGATGTTATTTAGACTTAATCTAATTTAAATGTGTTATGAAAAAGTTCCTTTTGCCGGCTGCTTTGTCGCTCCTGGCCGCACCGTTTTTTTTCTCCTGCGAAAAAACGGATGACACCTACAGCATTCCCGAAACCTATGATTTCGAAAATGTGGATTACGGTGGCCAGGTGCAGCGCCTTCAGATGTTGCAGGAGATAAAGAGCTACCTGGTTTCGGCCAATACCCAGGGCGTGGCCCTCGACGCCGGGCGCCTGAAGGCGATGTACGCCAATGAACCGGCGGGCGCCCAGTGGGCGCTCCAGTACGACGCTTCCAGGCGCCTGAAAGACAAGGCCCTGGAAAGCCAGCAGCCCGTTTTTGAAGCTTTGATGGATGCCATCGCCCTTTCCAGCACATCGGCTGTTGCCGGGGCGGAAGGCCAGGCGGGCGTAGTAGCCAGCCTGGACGGCTCCAGGCGTTACCTGTTCAACGAAAAGGGCGTGGAGTTGGCCCAGATCATCGAGAAGGGCCTGATGGGCGCCTGCTTCTATTACCAATCCACGGCGGTTTACATGGGCGAAGACAGGATGAATGCCGACAACGAGGCGGTGAAGCCAGGCGAAGGCACGGCCATGGAACACCATTGGGATGAAGCCTTTGGGTACTACGGCGTGCCCCGGGATTTTCCGCTGAACAAGGATGGCATTGCATTCTGGGGTGTTTATTCCGACCGCCGCGACCCTTTGCTGAACAGCAACAGGAAAATGATGGATGCGTTTCTGAAAGGGCGGGCCGCCATTTCCAACAAAGACATCGAGACAAGAGATGAGGCCATCATGGAGGCCCGGGCTGCCTGGGAGGAAATTTCCGGAGCGACCGCCATCAGCTATATCAATGTGGCTATCCGGGATTTTGATGATTTCAGCCTGCGGGCCCACGCTTTGTCGGAGGCCATTGCCTTCGTCTATGCCCTGCAGTTCAATCCGGAAAAAAGCCTGTCAAACACCCAGGTATCGGAAGTGCTGGAGCTCATTGGCGGCAGCGCCGATTTTCTGGAGATGAACCTGTACCAGGCTGAGGTTTCCAGGCTCGAACAGGCCAGGAGCCAACTGGCCGCCGCGCTGGGGTTGCAGCAGCAGATGGAGGAACTATAGGGTGCGTCAGTAATCAGGGGATTTGGAATCGATTGGATAGAAAAAAAGTAACTATTCAGGTTGGAACGCGGGCCAATGGCCCGCGAAGTGATGATCAGTGAGCCTTGGGAAGGGCTCTGCCTGCGTCGCGGGCCACAGGCCCGCGTTCCGGATTGCCGCTTGAGGAGTCCTGAATAGTTGCGAAAAAAAGTTATTGCGTTATGAATAAAATCTATTTCCGGGTTTTTCTCATTTTGGCGGCAGCTGCCGCGTTTGCAGGTTGCGATGGCGACGGCGGCAAGGGCAGCCCCTGCGACAGCGATTTCGGGCAGGAGGCCCTTTTTCGGAACGTGGCGGACGAGCTCGTCATTCCGGGCTACGCCGAATTTGCCGGCCGGGCAGAAGCGCTGAAAGCGGCTGCCGAAACCTTTTTCCAGTCCCCCTCCACCACAACCCTCGATGGCTTGCGCAGCCAGTTTGAAATGGCCTATATGCAGTGGCAGCGGGTGGCTCAGTACGAATTCGGGCCTGCCGAAGAGCAGATGCTGCGGGCCCGCTTCAACAACTTTCCTTTGAATGTGGCGGCCCTGGAGGCCAGGCTTGCAGCCGGGGACTACAGCCTCGACAATCCGGACGCATTTGACAAGGGTTTTCCCGCCCTGGATTACCTGCTCTACGGCCTGGCGGATAGTGGCGCGGCCATAGCAGCCATGCTGGCCGACCCCCAGCAGGAAGCTTACCGCAACTACCTGATGGCCATTCTGGACGACATGGCCGGGCGGGCCGGGGCCGTGCTGGAGGCCTGGCAGCAGGGAGGATACCGGGAGGCCTTCATCGCCAATACCGGCCTGGCTGCCGGAACCTCTCTCAGCCTGCTGATCAACAACCTCAACGAGCACTATGAATTCATCAAACGCGATAAAGTAGGGCTGCCGGCAGGTGTGCTGACGCTGGGTTTTACCAACCCCGATAAGGTAGAAGCCTACTATTCCGGCCTGTCGCTGGCCCTGGCTCTGGAAGCCACACTCGCCGCTGAGCAGCTCTACCTGGGCCGAAACCCTTCCGGGGCTGACGGGCCCGGGCTGGACGATTACCTCAATGCCGTGGGCGCCACCAAAGAAGGGCAAAGCCTGGATGCCGCCATCCGGGCGCAGTTTGCCGCGGCCGTCAGCGCATTGGAACAAATTCCCGGCCCGCTCTCTGCCGCAGTGCAGGATGACAACGAGGCCGTGGTGTCCGCCTACAACGCCCTTACCCGGCAGGTGGTGAATATCAAAACCGATATGCCTTCGGTGTTGTGCGTTGCCATCACCTACGTGGATAACCCGAGCGACTCGGATTAGCCAGTACGCCGGTATGCCAGAACGCCAGCTAACAGGAGGCTCCCTGGGTGCAAGCCTTCAACACCCCCTGCCGATTGCACCGCTAGTCACCTTCCGGATACTGTTCGGAGGGTTGATGATGGTGGGGGCTGCCCGCTTTATGCTCAACGGCTGGGTGGAGCGCCTGTACGGGGAGCCGAAGTTCTTTTTTCATTTTTACGGCTTCGAATGGGCAGGGCCCTTTGGGGTGGGCGGGATGTACGCCCTTTATGCCCTGATCGCCCTGAGTGCGGCCGGCATCATGCTGGGGTGGCATTACCGGGTATCGGCCGGCCTGTTTTTCCTCAGCTTCACCTATTCCGAGCTGGTTGACGCCACCAACTACCTCAACCATTATTACCTCGTGTGCCTGCTGGCCCTGCTGATGATCTTTCTGCCGGCTCACCGCCGGTTTTCACTGGACGTGCGGCGCCGGCCCGGCCTGGCGGTGACCCATGTGCCTGGCTGGATGATCTGGATTCTGATGCTGCAGATCGGCATCGTTTATTTTTTTGCCGGCTTCGCCAAGCTCAGCGGCGACTGGCTGTTCCGGGCCATGCCGCTGGCCGCCTGGCTACCCGGAAAAGCCGCCTGGCCGGTGCTGGGGCCCCTGTTTGAACAGCCGTGGGCGGCATTCGCCTTTAGCTGGGCGGGGGCCTTTTACGACCTGACGATACCCTTCTGGCTGCTGTGGCGCCCCTCCCGCCCCCTTGCCTACGCGGCCGTGATCGTTTTCCATGTACTGACAAAGCTGCTGTTCAATATCGGGCTGTTCCCTTTCATCATGATCTTCAGCACCCTCATTTTCTTTCCGGCTTCTTTCCATCACCGCCTGCTGGGCTTGTTCGGTTACAAGCCGGGCGGGGAGGCCTGTTGTTACGCCATGCCCCGGCCCGCCTGGCGGGTTTTGCGCCCCGCCCTTGCGTTATACCTGGCCTTTCAGTTGCTGATGCCGCTGCGGTTCCTGCTGTATCCGGGCCATGTGTTGTGGACGGAAGAGGGGTATCGCTTTGCCTGGCGGGTGATGCTGGTGGAAAAAAACGGGCAGGCAACCTTTTATGTCCACGATCCGGCTACGGGCAGGAAGGTGGAAGTGGACAACCGGGAATATCTGACGCCCTTCCAGGAAAAGCAGATGGCCATACAGCCGGATTTTATTCTGCAGTACGCCCATTTTCTGGCGCAGGAGTATGGCCGCAAATACCAGATAGAGAAGCCCCGGGTATCCGCAGACTGTTTCGTAGCCCTCAACGGCCGGCCCAGCCGGCGGTTTATCGACCCGGCTGTGAACCTCGCGGCCGAAACCGACGGGCTCCGGCCCAAGCCCTGGATATTGCCGTTCCGCGCAGATAACAGAGCAGGCGGGCCCGTCGAAGCAAAAACCATAAACCAACCGAAGTGAATCGAAGAGCAGTATTACTTCCGGCCTGCCTGTTGCTTTGCGCCTTTACCCTTATCGGGCAGGACATTCAGGTGCGGGGGGGCATCGGGCAGGCGCCGGGCGGGGCCCCCATTCCCGGCGCTTTGGCCTTTGTACAGGAAACGGGGCAAACCGCCGAGGCGGACAAGCAGGGCCGGTTTACCTTGAAGCTGCCCGCCCCGGGCCGTTACACCCTGACCGTTTTTGCAGAGGGCTTTGCCACCCAAACCCTGGAAGCCCGGCTGGAAGAAGGCGGGGAGCTGGCCCTGCAGCTTTCCCCCTTATCCATTGACATGGAAACGGTAGAGGTGGAAGCAGGCAGGAGCAATTACGGGATCCGGCGCCTGCACAATGTGGAAGGCATGGCCATCTATGCCGCCAAAAAAACGGAAGTGATCGAGCTGGAAAACGTGCTGGGCAACCTCGCGGCCAACAACGCCCGCGAAGTTTACAAGGGCATTGCCGGCCTGAACATCTGGGAGAATGACGGCGCCGGGCTTCAGCTGGCCATCGGCGCCCGGGGCTTGGACCCCAACCGCACATCCAACTTCAACACCCGGCAGAATGGCTATGACATCAGTGCTGACGCACTGGGTTATCCGGAAAGTTACTACACCCCCCCGCCCCAGGCGCTGGAGCGCATCGAAGTGGTGCGGGGGGCCGCTTCGCTGCAGTACGGCACTCAGTTTGGCGGGCTGCTCAACTTCGTTTTCAAAAAGGGCCCGAAGGACAAGCCTTTTGAGTTTACCACCGAAAACTCCTACGGCTCTTTCGGGCTGTTCAATACTTTCAGCAGCGTAGGCGGCACGAAGGGGCGGGCCAATTATTACGCCTTTTACCAGTACCGGCGGGGCGACGGCTGGCGCCCCAATTCCGGATTCGAACAACATACCGCATTCGGCAACCTCAGGCTCCAGCTATCGCAACGGCTGGAGCTTGGCCTGGAATATACCCACATGAACTATCTGGCCCGGCAGCCGGGCGGGCTGGCCGACTTCGAATTCGAACAGGACCCGCGCCAGTCCAAAAGGGAGCGCAACTGGTTCCGGGTGGACTGGAACCTGGCTGCCCTGACGCTGGACTACCGCTTCTCGGAGCGCACCCGCTTCAACCTGCGGAACTTCCTTTTGCTGGCCGGCCGCGACGCCCTGGGCGACCTGGGCCCCATCAACCGCCCCGACCCCGGCCGGGAGCGCGACCTCATTATGGGAGGGTACCGGAATTTCGGCTCGGAAGCGCGCCTGCTGCACCGCTATGCCCTGGGCGGGCGCCGGCACGCCACTTTCCTCATCGGGGCCCGCTTTTACCGGGGCTTTACGCAGAACCGCCAGGGCGACGCCAGCGATGGCAGCGGCCCGGATTTCACCTTTCTCCGGCCCGATGACCTGGAGCGTTCTGATTATGAGTTCCCCAGCCGAAACCTGGCCTTTTTTACCGAAAACCTCTTTAACCTGTCACCCCGCCTGACGCTTACGCCGGGGCTTCGCTTCGAATACATCCGGACGGCGTCCGACGGCTATTTCAAACAGCGGGTATTCTCCGGAGGGCAGCCTATTTTCGAGCGCCGCATAGAGGATGCCCGGCTCAACGAACGTTCTTTTGTGCTGATGGGGCTTGGCCTGGGGTATCAGTTGCGGGAAGGGTTGGACGCCTACGCCAACTTTTCCCAGAACTACCGGGCCATTAACTTCAGCGACCTGGCCGTGGCCAACCCGAACCTGGTGGTCGATTCCCTGCTCCGGGACGAACGGGGCTACAATGCCGACCTCGGCCTTCGGGGCGCCCTGCCCGGCGAGCGCCTGCGTTTCGACTTCAGCGTATTCTACCTGCGGTACAACAACCGCATCGGCCTGGCGGAGATCACCGTGCCCGACCCCATCGTACTGGAACGCCTGGTGGCTTTCCGCACCAACATCGGCGACGCGCGCATCTTCGGCCTGGAGGCCTACACCGAGGCCGACCTATGGAGGCTGGTATTCGGCCCGGACAGCCGCCCGTCGCTCTCCCTTTTCCTGAACTTCAGCCTGCTGGGAGGCCGGTACATCAATGGCCAGCGGCAGTTTGCCGGCAATGAGGTGGAGCTTATTCCGCCCTTCAGCTTCAAAACCGGGCTGAGTTTTCAGCATCGGGGGTTCCGCGCCAGCTACCTCTTTTCCTATGTGCAGGAACAGTACAGCGACGCGACCAATGCCATTTTCGTCGCCAATGCCACCCGCGGCATCATTCCTTCCTACAGCGTCATGGACTTTTCCACCAGTTATGAGTGGGGCCGTTGCCGCCTGCAGGCCGGCCTGAACAACCTGGCTGATGCTGCTTTTT
Organism: Bacteroidota bacterium; assembly: GCA_963169455.1. Classification (GTDB taxonomy): domain Bacteria; phylum Bacteroidota; class Bacteroidia; order Chitinophagales; family Saprospiraceae; genus JACJYE01. The sequence goes on from CAUJDW010000120.1 coordinate 13,685, forward strand.
TTACCCGACGGGCGACGGCTTACCCGGGGCCGGGCATCATCCCGGCGGAAGGGCGCAGGTTTTATATCGGCCTCAGGGTGAAGATTTGAAAAAGCCTGAGAGCATGTTTGGAGGCCGGATTTGAAAGCGAAAAGTGTCAATTTTTCGGTGAGACAAGGCGCTTTTCGAAGGGCGTACCCTGAGGTACGGCCAAGAAAAGCAACGCAGTATCACCGAAAAAGTGGCCTTTTTTAGCTCAA
>CAUJDW010000121.1 GCA_963169455.1 Bacteroidota bacterium
TGAACGCAACCCCATTTGCCACCCGCGTCGAGGAAGGCACCAACTCGTACTTGCATTCTGCCATCGACGCTCGCATCGGCGCGCTCAAAGGCCCAGCCCTCGGCGGCTCCGCTGTCGCATCGAATGCTCAGATCAAAGAGATCGGTAACGTCGAGAACGTCAAGCCCTGGGTGGACAAGGCGTTCGCTGAAAGGCGGCTGATCCCCGGATTCGGGCACCGTGTCTACAAGACCGGCGATGCCCGGACCCCGCACCTCCGCAACATGTGCCGCACGCTCGCCGCGCGGTCAGCAGATGCAAGCTGGGTCGAGATCGCCCTGGCCACCGAGGACTACGTGCGCTCGATGAAGCGGCTCGTCGCCAACGTGGATCTGTACGCAGCCGCCGCGCTCTACTATCTTGACTTCCCGCTTCACCTCTTCACGAACTTCGTTGCCTCGGCCCGGATCGTCGGGTGGTCCGCAAACGCGATGGAGCAGTTCGAGAAGAACCGGATCATTCGCCCGCGCCTGCGCTACATCGGGCCGCGCGAGCAGAAGTTCGTGCCGTTGGAGCAGCGGTAATGAGAAGCGCCCCCCCCCCCCCCCCCCCCCCCCCCCCGGGGGGGGGGGGGGCAGGACAAGGTGGATGCTTCTGAAAGCGCCCCCCGGACGAGCGAAAAAATCCAGAGATAGGGCTCGTTTTTCACCATATATGACCGAATCTTTTGCCATGAATTTCCACATCCCGTACCGCTAACTTTCTAGTTGGCGATAAGCGCGTGATGTAATGAACTTATGCCAGTACAGTCTTTTCTCCGGAATGCCGGCCTCTACGGACACCGGCAGCGTGAACGAACTGTCCAGCCGCTTGTCCTGCATGCTGCTTTGCGGCATCGAATACCAGCTGGCGGCTCCCGCTTAGTAGTTTCGGCGAAAGGTGGGGGCTGCCTTATTTCTTCCCGCGCCGCGTTTTGGATAAAATTACACCTCAAAAGCGCCTGATTTCCCCGATTTTTGATACTTTAACCTTGGCGTTTTCCAGCCACAAGTACTTGCATTATTTCAATCGTTCTTCCCATGCCCAAGGAACCCTCTATTTTCATCAATTACCGCCGTAAGCTATCCGACAGTAGCGCCAACTTACTGTATTTGATGCTAGAACAGCGCTTTCCCGGCGAAGTTTTTATGGACCTGGACCTCAAAGGTGGAGATATTTGGGATCCTGAGATAGAACGAAAGCTGAGAGCAGCCAAGGTTGCCATTGCCTTGATGCCGCCAGATTGGCTGTATTATCCGACCTCACAGACAAAAGTATCGAGCCTGGAAGACGTTCAAGAATTCTGCAAGCTGCACAAAGAAGGCAAGTGCCATGTGCGCAGAGAATTGGAAATTGCCCTGGAGGCAGGCCTCACAATCATACCTGTCCTGCTCGATGGTGCGGAACAACCACCCAAAGACTGGCTTCCAGGTTCACTGCAAAGCATCTTTGACACCTTTAATTGCACTAAGCTGCATTTTGCCAAGCCTCAGCGGGAGGCGTTCCGGGAATTCTTTAATACGGTGGCTGAAAAAGCCAAGCTTCGCCTTGAACAGGCATCCTCGGATAATGGCTTGTTTTACATTCCTGTGAATCAGGCTTTCCCCCTTCCTGAAGATTATCCTTTCCCCGACAAGCCCTCTCCCTTTATTGGCCTCAAACCTTTCACCCGCGAAGACGCCCGCCTGTTCTTCGGCCGCAGCCGGGAGATCTATGAACTTTGCTATAAGGTCATCCATCAGAATGCCCCCCGGCTGCTGTTGCTCGACGGCTATTCCGGCACGGGGAAGTCCTCCCTGCTGCAGGCGGGCATTATCCCGCGTATCGAGGCGCAGGGCTGGGCGGTGGCCTATGGCCGGCGGGAACAGGATAAAACCGAAGGGCTCAGCGGGGTGCTGAAATTGCTGGAAACGGAACTGGATGGAAAAACGGAAGAACACCGCCTGCTCATCCTCGACCAGGTGGAGGAAGCCATTACCAGCCCGATTGATATCAGGCCACAGGAGCTCCAGGAACTGGCGGAAAACCTGGCTGTGGCCATTCAGTCCCACCCCCAGTGGAAGTTCATCCTGAGCTTTCGCAGCGAGTACACCACGCGGATCACCAAAGCTTTGGAGGAAGTGGGCCTGGGCAATGATAGCAAATACACGCTCTACCCACTGGAGCGGGACGGCATCGCGGAGGCGGTGCAGAGCGTAGGCGCCCCGGAATTGCGTTCAAAGGACTACCCACTTTTCTTCATTCCCGAAAGCCTGCCCCTTACTATCACTGAGCGCCTGTTGGGCAGCCGGGCGGGCTATCACATTGCCCCCCTGATACAGGTGAATATGGAACTGCTCTGGGAAAAGTGCCGGCAGGAGAATGGCAATGTGCTCATCACCCAACAGGCGATCCGCGATTTTATCGACAGCCACGACGCGCTGTTGGCCCACTACCTGGGCAAAATCCGGGAAAACATTACCGAGGGTTACGCAGATGACCTGGCTATCCTGGAAATACTGGCTTTTTATACGGAGGAGAAACCCGCTGCCGCTACCCGCCTGGAAACCGAGTTTAAGGCGCATGAAAAGTTTGGCAAGGACACTCGGGCCCAAACCCTGCGCAACGAGCTGGAGCGCCACTACCTTTTGGCTACCCTGGGTGACGATGGCAAACGCTCCGCCCGCCTGGCGCACGATGTGCTGGCAGAGGTAATCTACCGCCGGTATGCGGAGCTGAACACCCAGCGCCGCCAGGAATCCGAGAACCGGCAGTTTGAGCTGTTGCTGGAGCAGTTGAAAAAGCAGATATACCAGTTGGAGTACATGGAAGCCCGGAATACCCTCAAAGAACTGACGGGCATAGGCATCCGCCGCGACGAGCTGCGCGCCTACTTCTTCGAACTGCTCTTTTTCTGGAATGAATGCGGCCGGCAGGAACCGGTGAAAGAAGTGCTGCAGTTCTGGATCGACAGCAGCCTGCTTTCTGAAGCGGCCCAGCAGCAGGCTGTAAAACTGCGGGGCACTCCGGAGCAACCCGCCATCCGCCAATGGCTGGAGCTGGTGGACGGCGGCCTGTACCAGGATATGGCCACCCGCTACCTGGCGCCTTTGAAAACCTGCATGGTGAAGGTGGAAGGCGGCCGCTTTGAGCGGAAAGGGTTCCCGGTGGAAGTTAGCAGCTTTTACCTGGCTGATGTGCCGGTGACTTTCTGGAAGTACGGGCTTTTTCTGTATGCTAATGGGGAGGAAAAGCAGGTTAAGGATGTAGCGCCCAGTTGGGGAGCTAATGGAGACCATCCTTTAGTGAATGTAAGTTGGTACGATGCCACTGAATATTGCAACTGGCTCAGTGAAGCAAATGGGCTATCGAAGGTTTATGCCATTGATAAAGACAAGAAGGACCCCAACAACAAATATGATAACGATAGGCTCAAGTGGTTGGTGACAGAAGATCATACTGCCAACGGCTACCGCCTGCCCACGGAGGCGGAATGGGAGTATGCTGCCCGTGGCAGAGGCCGGCGCCCGGGCGATCAGTTTGCCGGCAGCGATAAGCTGGATGAGGTGGGATGGTATAATGGGAATTCCGGCAGCCAGACTCATCCGGTGGCAAAGAAAAAACCTAATGAGCTTGGTTTGTACGACATGAGCGGTAACGTACGGGAATGGTGCTGGGACTGGCACGATAGCGGATATTATGAGAAAAGCAAGAACAGCAAGGATCCCAAAGGCCCGGACAGCGGCGCCTACCGGGTTCTTCGTGGCGGTTCGTGGTACGTCGTACCCGCCGACGCCTGTTGTGCCAATCGCGACGGCAGCGGCCCGGGCTACCGGAACGACAGCAACGGTTTTCGTCTTGCCAGGGCGGGTCGTTAGTTTCTGGCCTTTTTACCTTTTTACAAAAGAATGTGCGCACGGCATGCCTCGCTCTTCCTTGGGAAGAGCGAGGCATTTTTCTGTGGGCAGCGAAGCTTCCGGTTGCCCGGTCCGGAAGCGCGTGCGCAGCCGCGCCGGGCGGGGCAACCGGAAGCGGAGCGGGGGAGCATTTTTCCTGGATCCGCTGGATGGGGTTTCCCCGCATATATAGGCAGGAATTATGCATGCAGAGTCCATATATATGGCCACAAAAAAACCTTTGTAGGTAAAATGGGCAGCTATATATGCGGATCCTGTGTAGCTATATATGCTTGGTGTGCATACTGCCTGCAAAACATGCCCCCTCACTCCAACCGATTCCTAAACCGCCTCCCTGCCTGCCCGCCTGGCCGACAAACAGTTTGACAGTAAGCTGGCCAGTCGGCCTGGCAGGCAGGATACCCTCATTCCGCGCCCTCTTCTTCTTATACCGCATCGTCATCGATATATCCGCATGGTTCGCCTGGTCCTGCACGCTCGAGGGGTCCACCCGGGGAAACCGCAAAATGTAAAATGCGTAATCTAAAATGTAAAAGTGTCCGGGAGGAGCTGCGCAGATCCCTTTCGTAGGCACCTCGATTTCCGGCTGGGCCATTGTCTTTACATTTTGCATTCAGTGTTTTATATTTTACATTAAAATCGGGCCTGGGTGATGCCGGTGTCTTTCCAGCTGTACCAGCTCAGGCCGGTGATGTCGCCCAACTCTTCCCATTTCTCCGGGCGCCGTTAGGTAAAAACATTATTGTAAAATTGTAAAATTGTAAACCAATGTTTATATTGGCAGAAAATTAAAGGATATGGCAAAGGGCAAGCATGCCGATTCCAAGACCGTAAAAGTTGATTCTGATTTGCACGCCGAGTTGAAGATTATAGCGGCGAAGGAAAAAAAGACCTTGGAGGTCGTTGTCGAAGAGACTTTGAAAAAAGGCCTGGAAAAAGAAAAAGGGGCCTAACCTTATCGATCAGTCCCCAATTTCTCACTGTTTTTCGCAAATGCGGCTCCAGATATGGCTCCAAAAATACTAATATTCATGCAACCATTTGATTTAAAGCGACTTACATTTGCGATTTGTACCCGGGACGGGACTTGAACCCGTACGGGCATCACTGCCCACTGGATTTTAAGTCCAGCGCGTCTACCGATTCCGCCACCCGGGCAACAACTATGAATCGCGCTGGCGTTCCAGCGCGCAGTACATTTCTTCAAATATACCAGGTTTTCCTGATATACCGGCCTGAAACACAAAAAGCCTTCTGGTGACAGAAGGCTTTTTGTTCAGCACTTGAGCGGATGACGAGACTCGAACCCGCGACCTCAACCTTGGCAAGGTTGCGCTCTACCAACTGAGCTACATCCGCATTTTTGCAATGCCCTTCTTTCAAGAGCGATGCAAATATACTATCAGCAGTTAAAAAAATGCAAGCCTTTTTCGAAAAAAAATTGCCCGAAGGCAAATTGTGCCTGCAAACTTTTGATGAACAACGTTTTAGAAATGCAATGAGTTCCAGGAGAGGGGAGGAGCCGGGCATTTTCGAATATGCCCGGCTCCTCCTGTGTTTGCCCGCCTGTTAAATTTCGGATTCGCCGGCGGGGGCGGGGGCTTCCCGTTCTGCTTCTTTTTTCATCGTTTCGATCAGGTACTTCAGGCTGTTGCTGTCCTTGTTTTTCATATAGAGCAGCACATCGGCGCCTTTGCGGTGGGCCGTGGCTTCGACGGCTTCGACGGCGTCGGAATCCATGTGTTTGCCGAGCGCCTTGAAGTCGCCCAAAGCGGTGAAGATGTGCTTCCCGATGAGCTGGGCCGCCTGTGTGGCCATCTGGCCGTCCAGGCCAACCTCACCCTTTTGCACCTTGTCGAGCAGGGCCGGGTTGCTGGATATGAACAGCAGCCCTTTGTGGACGAGCGCCTGGCCTTTGATATCCAGAGGGGGGCTTGCAGCGGCCGAATCTTTTTCGGATTCCTGCCTCTTTATTTCCAGTAGCCGATAGCGGTTTTCGCCGGCTTTTTCGATCTGTTTTTCTTTAATGGCGGCGTCCAGCAGGGTGTTCAGGGCTTTTTCGTCCCCTACTTTTGCGGCGAAGAGCATGGCTGGTTTTTCGCTTTCCCCTTCCGGCGTATATGCGGCAAGCAGGATGTCGCCCTGAAGGGCTTCGAGCAGGGTGTTGGTGGAAATGCCGTATTGTTTCAGCGCACTTTCGGACAGCCCCTTGCTGTACTTCTCGATGAGCAATTGGTTGATGCCCTCCACATCCAGTGCGGCAGCCATCAGGAAAAGGGGCGTTCCCCGAGGAGCTGCAGCCGCGAAGTCCGTTTTTACCTTATCGTGGAACATCATGCCCAGGTCGTTGGCGATGCGCTTTTTGAAATGGAAAGCACTCCGGCTGTGCACCCTGCCCTGTTCGAAGGTGAGGAAATGCTGGATGTAATTGCCGCTGAGGGTTTTGGCGTCGTAGTTGAGCAGGAAGGCCGAATTTTTAGCCGTGCCCGACTGCAGGAATAAGTCGGAGGAAATCCAGTTGGCGATATCGAAATCCCCGGCCAGGGCGCGGCGCAGGTTTTTATTGCCGGCCACGGAGGCTTTCGGCTCTGTCTTGAGGTAGCGCTCCAGCTCGGCCCGGGCGTCGGTTTGGTCTTTGGCGAAGCCGATGATGGCCACTTTATCGTTCCAGGCCAGGGCGCTTTCCCCCGGCTTGCCCGCAAAGCGGTACCCGTTGCCGGCGGGCTGGATGTCCACGTCGATGCTCTGCAACAGAGCCTCGAAAGCCTGCGCATCGGCGATGGACATGGAGATGGCCGCAAATGGTTTTTGTTCGCCGCGCAGTTCCATGGTGAAGTACATGTTCTTGTCCAGCGCGATGCCCGATTTTTCGGGTTCCTCCATCACTCTGGCCAGCACGGGGTTGGCCTCGCGGGCCTCTCTGAGCATTTCCTGGTAGCCTTCCGATTGGCGGATGGCCTGGAAGTCTGCCTTCGCCATCAGCTGAGCAGGCCGGACGGCGGTGACCATGGAGGCTTCTTCGGGGATGAACAGCAGGCTGTCGTCGGGCGCGGGCGCCGAAAGCTGGCAGGCGCTCAGGCCTATCAGGGAAAGCAGGGCTAAAAGCCGGAGGTTCTTCAAGATGTTCATGATCGTTAGTTTGGTCCTGGTGGAATGAATACCCAAAAATATGCTCCCCGCACATGGTGCGCCAATCTGTTGGATCAATATCCACAAAAAATCGATGTAAAAGGCGGCGGGGCGGAGGGAAGGAGGGGAGGGGCGGCAATTTTGGCACACTAGTTGCATGGTTGTTTTATGTAATGCTTTCCAGTTTGTTTTTACATGAACTACATCAAAATAAAAATTTTAATAAAACCTGGAAGGCGCCATTTTGAAACACTATAAAAAAGGCAAAGATGAAGCCGAAAGTAAAGCTCGTAACTACACTGCTATTTGTGTTATTTCAGATGCTGGGCCAGGCCCAGGAAGCCCCGCAGCAGATATCTGCTCAGTTCAGCAGGCAACTGGTGTATTTCAAGGCCGGCATGCCGGGTGCTCCGGTTCGCTTTTTCGCCAACACCACCGGCGGCACCTTTTTGCTGGAGCGGGCGCTTCACCGCCAATTCCTCGCTGCGGTCGTGGAAGAATCCGGCAACACTTTTGTGGAACTGGACGCCCTGCTGGCGGCGGCCAATTTCCCCCTGACCGGCAGGGAGCGCACCCTGCTGATGCCTTATGGGCAGGGCGAACTCGAGTGCGATGCCGACGGCATGCTGGGCCAGGCCTGGTTCGGCCGCTACTGCCTGACACTGGACTACCTGCAGCAGGAGGCCTGGTGTTACCAGCCCCCGCTTTCACCCCTGGAGCCCCACACCATTCCGCTGAGATTCCTGGAAAACCGCGGGGGCGTGCGCGTCACCAACTTCGCCAGCTTCAGCGTGGAGATCGACGGTGAAACCATCCCCCTGGTGCTGGATACCGGCGCCCGGCTGCTGCCCGGCCCCGAGGCCCGCGAGGCTATGGGTGACACCAGCAACACGGCACTGGCCGCTTCCTTTATCATCGAGTCCGTGTTCGAAGCCTGGCGCAGCAACCACCCTGACTGGCCGGTGGTGGAGCAGGCCGACCGCGAACTGGGCAACGTAAAGATGATCCGCGTGCCGGAGATCACCGTGGCCGGGCACACTATAGGCCCCGTCTGGTTCTGCTCCCGCGCCGACAGCCACTACCTCACTTATTTCTCCCGCTTCACCGGCCAGCCCGTGATGGGCGCTCTCGGCGGTTCGGCCCTGCAATATTTCCGCCTGACCCTGGATTTTCCGAATGGGCTGGCGAAGTTTGAAAGATAACAATACTCTGATTTACAGGAAAACCCGGGCCGTGGAGCCGGGAAGGGCGCAGGGGCTTGCCCCGCGCTGCTCTTCCCGCCTCCACGGTTCTTCGTTTCCTTGTTGTTTCAGCTTCCCCCCCTTCTAAAAACCGGGTTAACTGCATTGTTGGTGAGGGATATTTTACCTATCTTGGAAGCCGGCGCCAGCTTACCTGAATAACCCGCAATGCCTGAGAAATACTCTTTCAAAACATTCCCCCCTTCCCGGATCGCGACCTTCGATATTTTCGCCCTCGGGCTGCGGAAGCACCATATCAGCGCGTTGCTGGAGTGCGATGTCACCCTGGCCCGGGAAAAGCTGGAGCAGCTTAAAGCGGCCGGTACGCACATTACCTTCAACGCCTGGCTGCTGCACGTCATCGGCAAAACGATAGCGGAGCACCGGGAGGCAGCGGCCTACCTGTACAGTAAGCGCAGGCTGATCCTGTTTCGGGACGTCAATATTTCCGTGCTGGTGGAGAAGGAAGTGGACGGGCATAAAGTGCCGATCCCCCTGGTCATAGAAAAAGCTCATGAGAAAAGCGCGCTGGAGATTTCCGGGGAAATTCAGAATGCCAAAAGCCAGCCCCTGTCTTCAAAGGACATCGTCCTGAATAAAAAACCGGGCTTCTTCGAGCGCCTGTACTATTATCTGCCGGGCGCACTGCGGAGGGCTATCTGGCGGTGGATGCTGCGCCGTCCCAGATTCATTTACGGGAAGATGGGCAATGCCGTGTTTACTTCCATAGGCATGATGGGGCGGATCGACGGCTGGTTCATTCAGCGTTCCGTGCACCCGGTCTCCTTTGGGATCGGCTCAGTCATAAAAAAGCCGGTGGTAGTTGAAGATGAGATCGCAGTACGCGAAATGCTGAAAATGACGATTCTCATCGACCACGACGTCATGGATGGCGCTCCGATGGCCAGGTTTGTGAAAAGGCTGGTGGCGTGTATTGAAGCAGGGGAGGGGCTTGGGCTTTGAGATTGTTATATTGTCATATTGTCATATTGTTATATTGTCATATTGTTATATTATCATATTGTTGGCTTTGGGGTTGGCAATATAACAATACAGCAATATGACAATATAACCAGTTAACAATAATCTTAAAGCTATGAAACGATTACCCTTCCTTCTGCTGGTCCTGGCCCTTTTTACCAGCTCCTGCACCACGCTGAATGTCTCTGATCTTCAAAACCTGGAAAGGGCTTCCTTCGAGCCACTGCAATTGAGGCCCGAAGTGGAGCCCAACAATCTCCGGATTGATGTGATCCGGCAAACCGAGGAATTCATGGAAAATGATACCACGGTAGAAACCCTGAACACCCCCTATCATCCCCTGGGGTTTTACCTGGGCAATGGCCTGTTCTATGACCTCAACGAGAACCTTTCCCTGAGAGTGGATGACCTGCTGAATGCGCCCTCCGACGGTTTTGATATCGTGCAGATAAACAGGCCGGAGAAGAACAAAAGGGTGGTCGAGTATTCCTTCGCGGCAGATACCCTCTGGGTCAAGTACCGCCCCAACCGGAGGCCTGTTTACCAGTATCATCAGGTTTCCAGCCCCGGCCGGGTGTCTTTTGTGAGAAACAAGCGGATGTTGTACGCCATCGACGAAACCGGCTCGTCCCTGGCCTATTACCGGGGGAAAAGAAGGTGGCGGGACAGCATAGCCCAAACCGGCGAGAACAGCTTTTGTTTCAAAACCAGATGGGGGAAAAGATATTTTGAGCAAAGCGGGGACAAGCTGGCTCTGGGAAGGGAATTTCAGGTTGTCCTGGCAAACGATGGCAAGGCCATTTATATAAAAAGGGGCAAAAAGGGAAGGCGCTTGTTGTACACCATCGAAAGAGGCCCGGACCGGATCTTTATATATGACCGCAGAAACCGGGGCAAAATGATCGTTTTTGAAGAAAATGGTATTTTGGTCTATCGGAACTCGGATCAATTGGCGAAGTATGAGCTAAAATGAGGCCTTCGCCATTTTTTTTAAATTTGCCGGAAGATTTTTCACTAACCAGGGGGGATGCAGATATGCAATGTTAGCTGCTCGTAAACTCAGGGAAGGGCGATCATAAAGAATCATAACCGATCGCTGCAAATCAGTGTACGATCCACCCCGCGCTAAACGAAAAAAAATGAAGTACCTTTTTGCCTTGGCCTTGCTCTTTCTGGCCGCCACCGCATCTTTTGCCCAAACCAGTCCCGACTACTATCGTTTCCCAAACACCTATCTGTTCATACAGCCTCCCAACGATGCCTTCTCCAGCATGAACGAGTTAGTTGGCTTGACAACGAGCGATCAGTCGAGTTATATCCGCGCCGAAAATTTTGTCCGGGCAGAGGAGGAAATGGTGGACGAGTTCTTCCTGGCCGATTTCGATCCAGCCGATTTTGAGGAAAAGGAGATACCGGGGGGCGTACTAAAATACGCCTGGAAAAAAGCGTTGACTGCCATACACCCGGATTCCATGTTCATTTATGCCGCCAAGGTATACGTCAGCGAAGAAGTAAACTATATCCTGCTGGGGTACCAGAAAAACCTCGATGAAGCTACCAGCGCGCAGATACTCCACAGCATTGCCAACCTCAAAGTGGACCTCGCGCGGGCGATCGACCCCTTCGAGGGAAAATCTTTCCGGATGAACCTGGAAGAAATACCCCTGCAGTATTGCGAAGCCTTCAAATCCGATTGGATGGTGATGCTGACTGCCGACGGGACGGCGTTCCCGGCCGGCGCGGATAAGTCCACCATGGTGATCTCTGCAAGGCCTTATGGCGGCGAAGCCATTGAGGAGCAGATAAAGGCCAAGCGAATGGAGATTTCAAAAAGCGAGGAATGGGGAGCCGAATCGCTGAAATGGCAGAAATATGTGCTCCTGCAGCCGGGTAATGAAGGCCTGGTTGTCTATGAATATTACCATTTATCAGGCGATAAACTGTACCGAGTGGAAGCAAAAATATACGCGCCTTCCGGGATCAGCGAGGCCCAGGTGGACGAGTTTGTGGGCACCTTTGAATTGAAATAAACCGGTAGCCTACTTTTTTCCAACATTTGTGCGGATCGATGCGGATGGCAGGGTGGCAGAAGTAGTTTCTGGGTACGATGATAATGTCAGGGCGCTCCTCTTCGATTAATTCCATGCATTGTGTACCTTGCCCTCACACTCCGTCAATCTGCCGTCATGCACCACCTGAAAAGCACCATCCTCCCCGTTTTCCTGGCCACGGCCTGGATTAGCGTTTCGGAATTTTTCCGCAACGAATTCCTGCTGAAATCCTACTGGATAAAACACTACGAAGGGCTTGGCCTGGCCTTCCCTTCCGAACCGGTGAACGGAGCCCTATGGGGCCTGTGGTCGCTGCTGTTCGCCATTGCTATTTTTATTATTGCCAAAAAGTTCAGCCTGCTGCATACCACCCTGCTGTCGTGGTTCGTGGCCTTCGTGTTGATGTGGGTGGTAACCGGCAACCTTGGGGTTTTGCCCTATGGCATCCTCTTGTACGCCGTTCCTCTCAGCCTGCTCGAGGCATTTGTGGCCAGTTGGATCATTAAAAAACTGGCGTGAACAAAAGCACTGAAATGATCCAATTACTGCGAACCGACTCGGACAACCCCGATTTCATCGCCCTCGTCCGGCAACTGGATGCCGGCCTGGCCGAAAGAGATGGCGCTGAGCACGCCTTCTACGCCCAATACAACAAGATCGACAATATCCGGCACGCCCTGGTTGCCTACATTGATGGCCGGCCGGTGGGCTGCGGTGCGATGAAGGCCTTCGCACCGGATACCATGGAAATCAAGCGCATGTACACTTTGCCCGAATTCAGAGGCCAAGGAATCGCTACCTGGATTTTGGAAGAACTGGAAAAGTGGGCGGGGGAGCTATCCTGTAAAAAATGTGTATTGGAAACGGGGAAACGGCAGCCGGAAGCTATCGCGCTATACCGGAAAAATGGGTATCGGGTTATCCCGAATTATGGCCAGTACATTGGGGTGGAGAATAGTTTGTGTTTTGAAAAAGCCATAAACCCCAATGCTTGAAGCGCATCGGACGTCCTGTAAAGAGAAGAAAACTCTGGTCAGGCGAAATAAAACCATTGGCTATGCGAGACATTACGGCTAAAACCCTGCTATACTGCTTGTTACTGCTGCTCTTTTCCTGCAGAAAGGAAACGGGCTGCTTGCAGGGCACAGGGCTAAGCGGAGGGTGGATATGGACAGCCTCTTACGGCGGCCTCGGCGGCTGGACGCTCACCCCCATGAGCGAAATGGCCACCCAAAGGCTGATTATCGATGACTTCTTCTTTAGGGAATTCGTCAACGATTCCCTGGTGTTCGAATCGGAATACGATCTGGGAATCCCGGAGGAACCATTGCCGGGAACGGAAGAAAGGGCGTATATTGAGTTCGAATCGGGCGGCATCCGGGCCATCGTCATCGGGGCCCCGGAGCTGGAACTGATCGAACAATGCTTTGATTGTCTGATTTAGCCCGGTAAAAATGAACTACAGAAAATATTTTTTACAGGCGCTCCGAAAACATTACCCCGGCGATTCTGAGGCAATGGCGGCCGACACGGAGCGAGTGTACAAGCATGTTTCCACAGATATCAGGTTCTCCTCCACTTCCCCAAACCCATTGGACAGAAGGCTGGATTTCACCGCCTATTTCCTGGCTTTCATTCAGGTGCTGGAAAAAAAAGGGGAGCCTTTCAGCCGGATCAGAAGCCTGTGCCTGGAAGTAGTGGGGGAATATGTCAGGCCCAAAAACCAATGGCAAAAATGGCTGAAGCGCCTGCCGGCCAGGTTGGTAACCAATCCCCTGGCGCGTGGATTAATAAAGATCATGGGCCGAAAAGTAAGCCGGAAGGGCCATCCGGACGGCTTTCTGGCCAAAGTCCTTACCGATAAGGAAGAGACTTATGGCCTGGGCTACGGGTTTGATATCCTGGAATGCGGAATATGCATCCTGTTCCGGAAGCACGGAGCGGGCCAGTACGTTCCCATCCTTTGTGAAGTGGATAAAATAACCTCCGGGCTGGCGGGCCTGCAGCTCATTCGGTCCGGCACTATTGCCAATGGGGCGGAAAAATGCGATTTTCGGTTTAAGAAAGCAGAAAAGCCATGAGCCATATCTTCATCAGCTACTCCAGCAAAGACCGCCCCAAAGCCAAAGCACTCGCCGACATTTTGGAAAAAAAAGGCTGGAAAACCTGGTGGGATAAAAACATCGCGCCCGGCAGGGCCTTCGACCGGGCCATTTCCAAAGCCCTGGACGAAGCCGACTGTATCCTGGTGCTCTGGTCCAAAAACTCGGTGGAATCGGACTGGGTGCTCGAAGAGGCCTACGAGGGGCTGGAAAGAAAGATACTGGCGCCCGCCCTGATCGGCAAAACCCGCCTGCCCTTCGGCTACAGAAGGATACAATACGTCGACCTGACAAGCTGGAAAGGGGCAGCCAATTCCAAAGCGCTGGACAAGTTGTTCGAAGCCATTGAGCCATTGGTACAGCCCAGGGCGGCAATGGCTGCACCCGGCAAAAAGGCAAGCCCGAAGCCCAAGCCGAAGCCTTCACCTAAGCTGAAACGCGCCCGCACTCTCTCCGGGGCACTGGATGGCAAAACCATCGTTTTCACCGGCGCGCTTTCGGAAAGCCGCAAGGCCCACGCGGAAAAAGTCAAAGCCGTCGGCGCCAATTTTGTCGAGGCCGTGTCCGGCAATACGGACTACCTGGTGGCCGGTAAGGAGCCCGGCGCCGTAAAACTGCAGGCGGCCGAAAAGCATGGCGTCAAAAAGATCACCGAAAAGCAGTGGCTCAACATGCTGAATGAGGCCTACCGCCGGACGCTGGCCAACAAGAAGGTCGTCTTCACCGGCAAACTGGATGCCCCACGGGCCGAACTGGAAAAGATCGCCAGAAAACTCGGCGCTCAGCCTACCGGCAGCATCTCCGGCCAAACGGATTTTCTTGTGGTGGGGCAGAATCCCGGAAAGGTAAAACTGGAGGCCGCAGAAAAATACAGCGTCAGGGTCATCAGCGAATCGCTCTGGCGGGAGATCGCCGATACGTTGTGAGAGGCTGTTTCAGGTTCCAGGTTCCAGGTTCCAGGTTAAAAGTTGCCCGGTGATAAAAGCTTTTACGTAGCTGCCAAGCCGCCTTCCCGTGAATATGCCAGGCATGCCCTGAACCTTCTGCTACTTACTCTGTTTGAATCCCTGAGTTTAAAGTATTCCCAACGGTAATAGGGTTTGTGCATTTGCGAAACCCGCCCCTCAGATCTCCTAAAGGGGAAGTCCGCCCGCAAATGCACAAAACCTATTGCAGCCAGGCCTAATTGTGCGAGACGCACCAGGCGCATCAGGCCTACAAGAGCAATAACCATGCAAAAACAAGTCCTCCATCTCCACGACGCAAGCTACGACCCCATAGCCGACCTGTCTACCTGGCGGGCTATGCCCACGCGTTCCATTGATCACCTCGACCCCTTCCTGTTCCTGAACCACCACGGCCCGCAGGAATACGGCCCCAACAACCGGGGCCTGCCCTTCGGCCCCCACCCGCACCGGGGGTTTGAAACCCTGACCTTTGTGCTGCAGGGCGACATCACCCACCAGGACTCCGTGACCGGGGAAAGCGTCATCACCGCCGGGGGAATACAGTGGATGACCGCCGGCAGCGGGCTGATCCACGCCGAAGTATCTTCGGAGGAGTTCAAGCGCAAAGGGGGGATGGAAGAAGTGATACAGATATGGATGAACCTGCCGGCGAAGTATAAAATGACGGCGCCTAAATACACCGGGCTGCAAAAGGAAAGCATCCCTGCTATCTTCTTCGATGAGGGCAAAGGCACGCTCCACCTCACCTCCGGCAGCTACCAGGGCCAGCATGGGCCGGTGGAGTCTTTGACCGGCCTGTTCACCTCTACTATTGACATCAAAAGCGGCGGCGCTTTTCAGGACGAACTGCCCGACGGCAGCCAGGTGCTGTTGTATGTCGTCAACGGGCAGGTGGAAATCAACGGAGCTATCGCCAAAGAGCACCAGTTGGTAGAACTGAGCCTCAAAGGCACGGAATTACAAATAACGGCTCAACAGGACAGCCAGCTCGTCTATTGCTACGGCATGCCGTTCAACGAGCCCATCGTCGCACACGGCCCTTTTGTGATGAACACCCACGAAGAGATCCGGCAGGCGATAATGGATTACCAGTCGGGGAAGCTGGGGAGATTGGTGCTGTGAAGCAGGAAGCCAGTACGTCAGTCTTGGCGTCTCAGCGGTTCAAAAAAAACGCGAGGACTTTGCGCCCTTCGCGCCTTCTTCGCGACCTTTGCGGTAAATAACCCTCGGCCGCACCAAACCAACCAAAAATGCTCATCCCCGAAGTCTCCGAAGGCCTGGAACGCCTGGGCGTCCGCAAAAGCGACACCCTGTTGGTGCATTCCTCCTTCAAATCGCTGGGCCGGATACCCTATAGCGCCATCGCTTTTTTGAGCGCCTTCATCGACTACCTGAGCGAAGGCACGCTCCTCCTTCCGGCCCTGAGCTATGAGAACGTGTCGGATAGGAACCCCTGCTTCGACCTCCGGAAAACGAAATCCTGCATCGGCTACCTGCCCGAAGTGTTCCGGAAAAACTTCGGGGTGGCCCGGAGCATTCACCCCACCCATTCCGTCTGCGCCCTTGGCAGGGAGGCCCGCTCCATCACCCACCGGCACCGGGAGGACAGCACGCCCTGCGGCCCGAACTCGCCTTTTTCGCTGCTGCCGGAGTACAGCGGCAAGATACTGATGCTGGGTTGCGGGCTGCGCCCCAATACTTCCATGCACGCCATTGAGGAATTGTTCGAGCCGGAGTATCTGTTCGACGGGCAACTCAATTACACCATCATCGAACAGGAAGGGATTTGTTATGACCGGCCCTACACCATCCACGACTTCCGGGGCTGGATACAGCGCTATGACAGGATTATGAACACCAATGCGGATAACTGGATCCGGCAAGGCCACATCTTCCGGGCGGAATGCCATTTACTGGACGCCCGTACACTTTGGGAAAAGGCCAAAACGCGGCTGGCGGAAAACTCCCTTTATTTTGTCGAAAAAGAGGGTTGAGCAATCCATTTTGCTACTCAGGTTTTGATGCACCGGAGGCAGAAAGTTGTTATTCTGTTAAAGGAAAATGAGAAGGGGATAGGGCCCTGATCATTGTGATTTCTAATGAGTAACTATTTTGGGTTCCTTTAGCGGCAATCTGGAACGTGGGCCTGTGGCCCGCGACGCACGCAGAGCCCCTCCCTAGGCCTACTGATTATCACTTCGCGGGCCACAGGCCAGCGTTCCAACCTGAATAGTTGCTCTATGTGCCATTATGGCCCTAAAACCTGAAACCCACTAAGGAGGCTGAGGGACGGGGAGAAGGGGAGGTGAGCTGAACTCCGGTCAAACCGGGCAACCTGTAACCTGTAACCTGTAACCTGTAACCTGTAACCTGTAACCTGTAACCTGTAACCTGTAACCTGTAACCTGTAACCATACCAGCTCTCCCACTTGTTTTTAGACGGTAAAACTTCCTGCGCCATGGTAACGCAAAAACTTCATAACACCATCAGCCCGGATACCCGGCAGAACATCCAAAAACGGCTGCTGCAGATTTCTGCATCCCTGATTTTCATCGCCATTGTTTTGTTTGTGTCAGCCGGAAGCTTTCGATGGCTTTACGGCTGGTTGTATATCGCCGCCTCGATAATGATCCTTGCGGTGAATGCCATTGTCTTTCCGGCGGAACTGATCTCGGAGCGAGGCAGGAAGAAGGAGAACGTGGAAAAATGGGATAAGGTAATGAGCGGCCTGATCACCATTCCCTGGCTGGCGCTTTTTATCGTGGCCGGCCTGGACATTCGTTTTGGATGGACTTCTGAATGGGCAGTATGGGTACATGTGGCCGGCCTGGCCTTCTTTTTCCTGGGCAATGCCCTGGTGAGCTGGTCCATGATTTCCAACCTCTACTTTTCCACCGCGGTTCGCATCCAATACGACCGCGGCCATACGGTGGCCAGCGGCGGCCCCTATCGGTTTGTCCGCCACCCCGGATATGTGGGGATGATCATTTTCAATCTCGCCACGCCATTCCTGCTCGGTTCGGCCTGGGCGCTGATGCCGGCGGGCCTTACGAGCGCTTTGTTTATTGTCAGAACCCACCTGGAAGACAATACCCTGAAGGAAAAACTGGAAGGGTACCGGGAATATGCGGAGCGGGTGAAACATCGCCTGGTTCCAGGCATCTGGTAGGAAGTGAGCGGCCTTACCTCATTATCCAAACCAGCGCAAACTGCAGCACCATCATTCCATCCAACACCCCTGTGTAATAATAATCATGTTGTACCCGGCCGGCGGCGGCAACGAGCGCATAAGTAATGAGGGCCGATAAGGCGAGCGCCCGGAAATGCCCCGGGTTGTATACATCGATATGGAAGTTCAGCCATGCCAGGGCCAGCATGGCCAGCAGGCAGGCCAGGGAAAGCAATTTGGCAGCCCGCAGGCCCCAGCGGGCGGGAATGGTCCGTACGCCGTTGAAGCGGTCGATCTCCAGGTCGCGGATGTCGAAGGGCAGGGTGATGGCGAAGACAAAAAAGGCCCGTTCCAATACCATGGCATACATGGGGATATTCCAGCCCATTCCAAACTCCCGGGCGGGCAGGTAAACGGTAATCCAGGCCCAGGCAATGGCAATGAGAAATACCTTGACGTAATTCAGGTCGCGCAGGCGGCGGCCGCCCCAAAAAGGCAAAACATAGCCCAGCGCGGCCAGAGCCGGCAGGATGGTAGCGAGCTGAAGAGGCCGGGTAAGCTGTAAAAAACAAATGACGGCTCCCACGGCGGATACGGCAGCATAAAATGAAATGTGCCGTTTAAACTGCGCAATGACTTTATAGCGGCCGTGCGATTGAAAGGGCCCGGCCTTCTGCAGGCCGATGATGCGATGAAGCGCGTAAAGCAGGAGCGTGGCGAAGAAGATGAATCCCAGCAAAGGAGTAGGCTGTACGCTTCCCATAAGCAGGAACTGGGTTTGAACCGCCATGGCTGCAGCCGCACAGGCAATCCAGAGGTTGCTGTACAGGAGGAAATCGATGATGGCAATAATGAAGCGCATAAGCCCGGGACTTACCTGAGCGCCCTCAGCAATATAACAACACAGCAACACGGCAATATAACAAGGAGGCTGCTCCGAAAAGTCCCGGATGGGAGTGATGGAGCGCTGGATTGCTGGAATATTGAAACGGGGTTATGCGTAAACAGCTGTTGCATAAGCTACAATGCATTAATACAAAACTCTATGAATCCATTACTCCCGCCCAAAGTACTTTCCGGAGCGCCCTCAACAATATAGCAATATAGCAATATAGCAATATAACAATATAGCAATATAGCCCCCACCATGCAAGCCGCCCCCCGCCTTATCTAGAAGTACTTGAAATTGTGTCCGCTTTCAATTTTCAGCAGCACCTCATAGATCAGCCTGATGACGTTGCTGACATCTTCCTTATGCGCCATTTCTACTGTGGTGTGCATATACCGGAGCGGCAGGGAAATGAGGGCTGAGGGCACGCCGCCGTTGGAATAGGCGAAGGCGTCGGTATCGGTGCCGGTGCGCCGCGAGGCGGCTTCGCGCTGGAAGGGGATGCCCTTTTCTTCGGCCGTTTCGATGATGATCTGGAGCAGCTTATTGTGCACAGCGGGAGCATAGGTGATGGACGGGCCCGCGCCGCTTTTGACGTCGCCGAATTTCTTGCTGCTCACCAGCGGGGTGTGGGTGTCGTGGGTGACGTCGGTGACGATGGCGACATTGGGCCTGATGCTTTGGGCCACCATTTCGGCGCCGCGCAGCCCCACTTCTTCCTGTACCGAATTGACCACATAGAGGCTGTAGGGCAGGTTGGTTTTGTTCTCGTGCACCAGCCGGGCCACTTCCGCCACGCAGAAGCCTCCCATGCGGTTGTCGAGCGCCCGGCCGACGTAATATCTGCCGTTTAGAATGGCCATTTCATCCTCGTAGGTGATTACGCAGCCCACGTGGATGCCCATATTGAGCACCTCTTCTTTGTCCTTGGCGCCCACGTCGATGAAGATGTTGTCGAGGCGGGGGGCCAGCTTGGCGTCTTCGCCTTGCCGGGTGTGGATGGCGGGCCAGCCGAAAACGCCTTTGACGATGCCTTTTTTGGTGTGGATGTTGACCCGTTTGGACGGGGCTATCACGTGGTCGGAGCCGCCATTGCGGATGACGTTAATGAAGCCGTCATCGGAGATGTAATGGACGAACCAGGATATTTCATCGGCATGCCCTTCGATGACTACCCGGTAGTCTTTTCCGGGATTGATCACCCCGTAGGCGGTGCCGTAATTATCCAGATGCCATTCATCGACGTATGGTTTGAGGTATTCCAGCCACAATTGCTGGCCGGCGGCCTCGAAACCCGTCGGAGAGGCGTTGTTGAGGTATTTTTGGAGAAAAGCCTCCGATTGAGGCGTTATGATCGATGTACCGTTACTGCTTTTGGACTCCATTTCCTGTCTGCGTTGAAAATTGACCGGCAAAGATATAAATAAAAGGTTCTGAGCGTTGTTTTCCGGCCGAAAATTTAGGCAATAAAGCATTCAATTTCAGGCAAATGCTGCTCCCCATTCCTGTGGGCCCAGCCTCCACTGCCGCAAGGCCTCCAGGGCGCCGCTATCGATGTATTGCTCGGCCACGGCCACTTCGATCAGCGCGTCGTAATAGCTCAGGGTGTCGTAAGGGCAGTGGGCGGCCCGGAAAGCCTCCTCCGCCTGGGGGAAACCGTAGGAAAAGATGGCCAGCACCCCGGCTACTTCGCAGCCGGCTTCGCGCAGGGCCTCCACGGCTTTGAGGCAGCTGCCCCCGGTGGAGATGAGGTCTTCGACGACAAGCACCCGGGCGCCGGGCCGGGCTTCCCCTTCGATCTGGTTCTGCCGGCCATGCCCCTTGGCTTTGTCGCGCACATAGATGAAAGGCAGCGACAGCCGTTCCGCCAGCAGGGCGCCGTGGGCGATGCCGGCCGTGGCCACCCCCGCCACCGTGCCGAACGGCTGGAAAGCTTCGGCCTTGCCGGCAAAGCTGTCGATGATGAAGCGGCGGATGGCAGGGTAGGACAATACCACCCGGTTGTCGCAGTAAATGGGCGATTTCAGGCCGGAAGCCCAGGTGAAGGGCTTTTGCGGGCTCAGTTTTATTGCATTAATTTGCAGCAGCTTTCTGGCTACTTCGGCAGCAATGTTCATCCCTAAACTGGTTTTCGCAAATGTACAAAATCTACATCAATGGCACGCCCCTCTTTCTGGCAGCCACGGAAGAAGCAGGCGGAACCCCCTCTTCCAGGCCCGAAGCCATGGCGGCGCCCTACCACGGCAACCCCAGGATGCTGCTCAACTACATCGACATGCTGGAAAAGAACCCCCGCTTCGGCTCGCTGACCCTCTACTGCGACGACCCGGAGCAGTTGTTCCGCGACTTTGCCAGCTTGTTCCGGATCATCGAAGCCGCCGGCGGTATGGTTTTCAACCCGGAGGGCAAGGTGCTGCTCATCTACCGGCTCGGTTACTGGGACCTGCCCAAGGGCAAGATCGAAAAGGGCGAAAGCAGGGAAGCCGCCGCCCTGCGCGAAGTGGAGGAGGAAACCGGGCTGTCGGGCCTGGCCCTTGGCCCCTATATCGGGCTGACTTACCACACCTATCACGACCGCAAAAACCGCCGTGTCCTGAAGCGCACTTTCTGGTACCGCATGCAGGCTTCCCAAACCGAACTCAAGCCCCAGGCCGAGGAGGACATCGAACATGCCGAATGGGTGGACGCCCGAAGTTTTCTGGCTTCTTCCCCGGAGCTATACGGCAATATCAGGGATTTGTTGTTGGAGGAAGTGAAGGAGAAACCTGGGGCAGGAGAGGCGAGCTGAGCCCCGGCTAAACTTCGGATGTTTATCTCCGCCCTCCACGCTTCCCGCTTCCCAAACCGGGCCCTTCGTGTCGATTAAACAATAATTCTGAAAATCCGGAAAATCCGTATAAAGATTTTGATTGCAGTGTGAAAAAATACAGAAGTTGGGCAAAAGTTTGGAAGGGGCAAAAAAGTTATTTTTTGGTGATTAATGTTCTTTCACCACTCGGGATTTTTGAATTATATTTGCAGCCGTTGCCCATGAACGTTTCTCAAAATCTCTCAAGATCATGCTGCGGAAATCCTCATTGTTGCTAGCCTTTTTGTTCGTCGGCTTTTTTACCTGCCTTGCTCAATCCGCCTCCTACAAGGGCGTATTCACCTCCAGCGGAGGAAGCTCCGGCCTGTTGGGCCTGGATGAAGGCGAGTCCATTTATGCCGACGCGGAAAACCGGGTTTACTACATCGATTTCGAAAACCTGAGTATGAACCTCAGCGACATCGTGGTCAGGCGCCAGGATGGGGAAATTGTTTTGAAGGAAGACGTTTTTGAACTCCCGGTCAACACCATTTTCGAGATCGATTTCAGCCCTTATGGCGCCGGCAATTATGAAATCGAACTTCGGTCCTTTACCGGAGTCTTTCGCCGGAGTGTTTCCATAAAATAAAGGCCGGAATGCCGGTCGACCCGGCACAGCCTGCCATACACTTATGATCGGTGGGGCGGGCATTCCCTTCGTGCGCCCTGAAGCGAGGTTTTTCCGCAGCTCCAGGGCGCACGGCTTTAATCGGCCCCCGGCCCTTTCTCCCAGGCTTTCACCGCTTCGCGCAGTTTGTCCATGAGTTCCTGCAAATCGTAATCTTTTTCCGACATGATATGGGCTTTGCCGTTCTTTTCCTCAATGACCAGAAGCCTGGTCTGCCGGACGGCCCGGCCGGGATTGACGAAGGAGGGCTGTTTGTCCAGCTCGATGGCGGCATTTTTGATGTTGCCGAATTCCGCCCTGCCGTAAGGGGTTTCCACCGCGTCCGTATAGATGATGATGTCGCTCGTTTTCCGGCTTTTCAGCCAGCTGAAAAAAGCCGTGCCGCTGCCGATCAGCACGGTGAAGAACAGGAGCATGGCTGCCAGCATCTTTCGGTTATATTGTTCGCCGGATGCCGGTTTGCGAAGCAGGGCCGCGAGCCCTGCCAGGGCTGCGAGGCTGACGAGCAGCGACAGCGCAATGGTGGCGCCTGAGCCGGAAGCTTCCGGTTCGATGGTGTACAGAATATTTTCCATATTACTGGTTTTGGGCGCTTCAAAGCTAGGCCGTACAGGGCAAAAATGGTAGCCCATCGCCTGAAATTGAATGAATTTAGCTGAAAAACATGCCGCTCTTAGGGCTGGCAGGTAAATCCAAACCCTTCCTTTTTTCCGGGATAATCCTGCACCCAGGCGGGAAGCTCCGCCCAGCCTGCCTTTTTCGCTCCTTTCAGAAAGGGGGGCGCGCTCTCCGAAATAAACCATGCCTTTTTATCCGAAGCTGCCAGCATGGCTTCGTGCCACAGCAGTTCCATGGCGAGCCCGTCATCCGGAAGGCCTTTGACGGCCGGCCCGAGAAACACGGCTTCCCGTTTTTTTTCGGCCATCAGCAGGCAGGCCTCAGCTCCCTCTGCCATAATCATCCTTATCCATTGGTTGCCTTCGGCGCCGGGTATGGGGGGAAGGGCAGGATGGGGGTGCTCCGGCCCGGCGTAGGCCAGGCGCAGGCCCTTTGCCCGCGCAGCTTCGATATAGCGCAGGGCCAGCTCCCAGTCGTCGGTGGGGCGGAAGCGCTTCCAGTGGCCGTCGCGGCGGCTCCAGGTGAGCTGGCGTTTGGCGTAGCGTCGGCTGTTGCGCTGTATTAAAGCCACGGCTTCTTCCAGGCTGCAGCGGCCGTCGAGGTAATCGAATAGTTCCTGGTAGCCAACCGTTTGCAGGGCAGTGTGGTGGCGGTGAAGGTAAAGCCGCCGGGCTTCCTCGAGGAGCCCCTGCTCCATCATGTGCTTTACGCGCTGGCCGATGCGGGCGTAGAGTTCGGCGCGGGGCCAGTGCAGTTGCAGGTAGATAGGAGTAAAAGGGCGCTTTGCCTGCTTCTGGTTGCGAAAGCTCGAAAAAGGCTGCCCGCCGGCGCGGAAAACGGCGATTGCCCTGATGAGGCGGTGGGGGTTTTGCAGGTCGGCTTCCTCATAATAGGCGGGATCTACGGCCTGCAGTTCGGCCTGCAGGTGGTGCAGCCCTTTTTCCCGATATTCCGCTTCAACCTGCCGGCGAACAGCCAGGGGTACTTCCGGGAAGGCGTCGAGCCCCTCGCAGAGCGACTTGACGTACAAGCCGGAGCCGCCCGCCAGGATGGCGATGTCCCTTTCCCTGTATAGTTTTTCCAGCAGTTGCATGGCGTCCCGCTCGAACTCGCCAACGCTGTAATCCGCATCGATGCTCAGGCTGTCGATGAAGTGGTGGGGCGCACGGGCAAGTTCCTCTGCCGAGGGCTTGGCCGTGCCGATGGCCATCTCCCGGTAAAACTGCCGGCTGTCGGCCGAAAGTATGGCCGCGCCGTAATGCCGGGCCAGGCGGATGGCGAAATCCGTCTTGCCGCTGGCCGTGGGCCCGCCCACCACGATGAGGTATTTGCCGTTGCTCATGGGGCGAAGATAGGGCTTTTGAATGGCTGGATGGTTTAGGGCCTTTTCCATTTCCATCCGCAGGGTGGTTTTCTTCCTCCCGGCTTTTTTTTGAAGGTGATTTTTTGTAAATTATCGATTTCAGGGGAACTCCTCTGGCCTGATTTCATAACACAACAAAACCTTCGGATCATGACAGTAATGAAAGTTATCGAAGTAATGGGCTCCTCAGATAAAAGCTGGGACGATGCCGCACAGAAAATCGTTTCGGAAGCCTCCAAGACCGTCAAAAACATTCGCTCCATTTACATCCAGGACATGTCGGCCAAGGTAGAAAATAACAAGATCACCGAATACCGGCTGACAGGAAAGGTCAGTTTCGAAGTAAGCGGGCACTGACAGCCGCTGGAGATCAATTATTTTCGGATAAGTAGTTGGGCACATTTAGCAGAACAATATAACAGAGCGAAAACGGCCTGGGCGCGGAAAAGCGCACCGGACAAAGAGCAAATCCATTCAAATATGAAACGATCCATATTTCTGATTTTGTGTTTAAACTTCCTCCCGGGAATGCTTTCTTCCATATATGCGCAACCCAGCCTGGCGGAGCGCCTCGGGTATCCTGCCGATGCCAAACTACTGATCATTCATGCCGACGACCTGGCTTTGGCCCACTCGGCGAACCAGGCTACTTTCAGGGCCCTGGAAAGCGGCGGGGTGAGTTCCGCCAGCATTATGGTTCCCTGCCCCTGGCTGGCGGAAGTCGCCGAATACGCCGCCGCCCATCCGGGCCGCGACCTGGGGCTTCACCTGACGCTCACCAGCGAGTGGAAGCATTACAAGTGGGGGCCGGCCGCACCCAGCAGTGAAGTGAAGGGGCTGTTGAATGAACATGGTTTTTTCTATGACAACTGCGCCGATGTGGCTGTCAGGGCTTCTGCTGAGGAGGTGGAGCGGGAACTGCGCGCACAGATCGGGCGGGCCTTGGCCATGGGGATAGAACCTACCCACCTCGATTCCCACATGGGTTGCCTGTTTTTTACCCGGCCCGATATTTTCGACATCTATCTCCGCCTGGGGCGCGAATACGGGCTGCCTACCCTGGTGAGTCAGAATCTGGTGGATGCACTGCCTGAAGCTTTCAGGGAAAAGCTTTCTGACAAAGACATCGTCGTCAACCAGATACTTGGCGCCAACCCGCCGGATTTCAGCACGGGCTTTGCAGCATACTACGAAAAGGTGCTGCGCAGCCTGGAGCCGGGACTCAGCGAGCTGATCGTCCACCTGGCCTATGACGATGCCGAGATGCAGGGCATCGCCGTGGATCACCCCGACTGGGGCGCCGCCTGGCGGCAGGCCGACTTTGACTTCTTTACCAGTGAGAAATGCCGCCAGATCATCCGGGAGGAGGGCATTCATCTCATCACCTGGAGGGAGCTCGGCAAACTGCTGAAATAGTAAGGCCTCAACCCAGGAATTGCCTCAGGTAATTCCTGCTCGTCAGGATTGCCGCCCGGATGTCCGCCTCAGAGCCCTCGTATGCGCGGTCTTCGACCTCTATACATGCCGGCCCGCGGTAGCCTACGGAGGTGAGGGCGGAAAAGAAATCGCGCCAGCGCACATCGCCCAGGCCCGGGATCTTGGGAGAATGGTATTCCAGCGGATAGGCCAGGATGCCCACCCGGTTCAGTTTGTCGCGGTACACCTTCACATCCTTGAGGTGGATGTGGTGCAGCTTTTCTGCGTAATCATAAATGGGCTGCACCTCGTCCATCTGCATCCATACCAGGTGAGAGGGGTCGTAGTTCAGCCCGAAGCTGGCGCTGGGGATAGCGTTGAACATTTCATCCCAGACAGCCGGTGATACCGCCAGGTTCTTACCCCCCGGCCATTCGTCCTTCGTGAAAAGCATGGGGCAGTTCTCGATGCCGATCCTGATGTTTTCCTGTTCCGCCAGTTGGATTATTTCCGGCCAGGTTTCCCTGAAGCGGGCCAGGTTGTAATCGATGGGCTTGGAAGGGTCGCGGCCGATGAAGGTGTTCACCACGCCAATGCCCAGGCGGGAGGCGGCAACAATTACCTTTTTGATGTGATCGACAAAAACCGCGGCTTTCTCCGCATCCGGGTCGAGGGGGTTGGGGTAATAACCCAG
Organism: Bacteroidota bacterium; assembly: GCA_963169455.1. Taxonomy (GTDB): domain Bacteria; phylum Bacteroidota; class Bacteroidia; order Chitinophagales; family Saprospiraceae; genus JACJYE01. Next base: position 26,013 of record CAUJDW010000121.1, read on the forward strand.
GCCCGAGATATAGATGTCTTTTTGCTGTGCGTATGCCTTAATATGGGCAATGCGCTCATCGTCCAGTTCCCCCAAATCGATATGGGTGACGCCGGCGTAGCGGCGCTCGGCCCTGCCCTTGGGCCAGCACATGATCTCCACGCATCTGAACTGATGGGCGGCGGCAAAATCGATGACTTCTTCGAAGGAGCTATCGGCCAGGATGGCGCTGACGAAACCGAGGTCGAGCATGGTTGAGAGGTTTTTAATAAGGGGTGAAGTTTGCTAAACTTTCGAAAGTTTAGTAAACTTTATGCCTGAAATTTGAAAAGCGTGGTTTATGCTCTGATTTCGCCGGTCCCGAAGCTGGCTGTTTTTTCGCGTCGAGGCCTGGCCTCTCACGAACGGGGAGATCAAAAATCAAGGTTCTTCCCAGCCAGCCATTCGGCCATGTTGCCATTCAACTTCCCTGTTTCTCCTGCTTACAACCCCAGCCTCCGCGCCAGCCCATTGCTCGCCAGCATGCCGAATACCACGATGCTGATGGAACTCAGCGGCATCAGTATGGCTGCCACGATAGGGGAGAGGGCGCCCTGAACGGCGAAACTCAGCCCGATGATGTTGTAGATCAGGGCGAAGCCGTAGGCGTAAAAAACCAGCCGGATGCTGCGGCGCGAGAATTCCAGGAATGTGGGCAGGCTGCTGAATTGCCGGGCGTCGAGGATGGCGTCGCAGGCGGGCGTGAAGTTGTTGGTGTTTTCGGCCACTACTACCCCCGCGTCGCTTTGTTTGAGCGCCCCGGCGTCGTTAAGGCCGTCGCCGAGCATGAGCACCTTCTGCCCGCGGGCCTGCAGCTGCCGGACGAACTGCAGTTTTTCCTGGGGGCTTTGCCGGAAGTGCATATTTCCACTTTCACCGAAAATGGGCGCCAGAAGGGGTTTTTCGCGGTCGTTGTCGCCGGAGAGCAGATAGAGGCTGGCGCGATTGTCAAAATACCGGGCTACCTGCCAGACGCCTTCGCGGAAGTGGTTTACAATGCGGAAATACCCCCTCAGCTCGCCCTTAATCTGTACATAAACGCCTTCTCCTTCCTGATGATCCGCATCCGGGGAAACCGTTCCGATAAAGGCCTTCGAGCCGATGCGCACCGGCTGTTGGCAAACGATGCCCTGTACGCCCTTGCCAATGACTTCTTCCCAGCCTGTGGGCTCGTATTTTGTTTCGTCGGGAGCCTCTGCTCCTTCGGCCAGGAAGGCTGCCAGCTGCTGGCTGACAGGGTGCCCGGAGGGATGCAGGACGGCCCACAGCATCCGTTTTTCATGATCGTCCAGCGGTGTGCCGGCAAAGCTGATGTCGCCCCGTTCGCGCTGGGTAAGGGTGCCTGTTTTGTCGAAAACGACTGACTGCACATTGCTGAGGGCTTCGATGACGGCTGTATTTTTGAGGAAAAACCGGCGCCTTCCAAGGATGCGCACCACATTGCCGAAAATAAAGGGTATGGCCAGCGCTACGGCGCAGGGGCAGGCGATGATGAGCACCGCGGTAAAAGCGTTGATGGCGATATTTGCGTCGCGGGGAAGCCAGTAGATCAGGGTGGCGAAGGCCACAGCCAGGATGGCCGTGGTGAAAAAGCGGCCGACCCGGTTGGCCAGCAGGCTGGTGCGCGACTCCCTGGCCTTGGTAAAGGCCTCGTCGTTCCACAACTGGGTCAGGTAGCTTTGGGAAACCCTGCGCGTCAGGCTCAGTTCGATGGCCCCGCCAAGCTGCCGGCCGCCGGCGAAAACCTTTTCGCCGGTGGTTTTTCGCACCGGCTCCGATTCGCCCGTAACGAAACTGTAGTCGATCTCGCCTTCGCCCTTCAACATGATGCTGTCGGCGGGGATGAGTTCCCCGTGTTTGACCACGATGATGTCGCCGGGCTCCAGTTTGTCGAGGGTGACGGAGCGCAGTTGCCCTTCTTCCCTTCTATGGGCAGCGATGGGAAAATAAGATTTGTAATCGCGCTCAAAAGACATGGTGTGGTAAGTGCGCTGCTGGAACCACTTGCCGACCAGCAGGAAAAACACCAGCCCTGCCAGGCTGTCCAGGTATCCCGCGCCCGTTTGGGCCACGATTTCAAAAACGCTGCGGAAGAAAAGGGCCAGGATGCCTATGGAAATGGGCAGGTCGATGTTGAAGGTGCGCTGCTTCAGGCCCAGCCAGGCGGAGCGCAGGTAATCCTGCCCGCTGTAAAAGGCCACCGGCAGGGCAAGCAGGATATTGAGGTAGCCGAACAGGCGGAAGAAAAAAGTGTCCTCGCCCTTTTCCAGGCCCAGGTATTCGGGAAAGCTCAGCAGCATGATGTTGCCGAAGGCAAAACCGGCCACGCCGAGCTTGTAATAGAATGAGCGGCTGGCAATGGGCGCTTTCTCATTATCGAGGCTGCTCAGGTTGATGGCCGGCGCGTAGCCGATACTGGCCAGCAGTTCCACTACCTGGCGCAGGCTGATCTCTGCTTCGGAATAGTTGATGTAGGCCTCCTTTTTGACGAAGTTGACTTTGGCGGAAATGACTCCCGGATTGAGCTTGTGGAGGTTCTCCAGCAACCAGATACAGGAGGCGCAGTGCATCTGCGGAATGAAAAAAGTGGCCCGGGCCTGATGCCCGTCGGAGAAATCGATCAGTTTTTCGCGCACCTCGGGGTCGTCGAGGAAGGCATATTCCTCCTTGGCCCGCCCCTTGAGGCTGACGCCTGCATTTTCATCGATGTCGTAATAACGGCACAGGCCATTGTCGTTCAGGATCTCGAAGACGGTTTTACAGCCTTCGCAGCAGAATGTTTTCTCTTCAATGTGGATGTGGTTGTCCTCACAGGGTTCCCCACAGTGGTAGCAGCTAATTTCCGGACTGGTTTTGCGCCCGATCAGGTTCTGATCGTTCAATTGGCTTGCGACTGGCATACGTGGCCTGTTTTGGGCACTAAAGGTAAAAAGGGCGGAAAGGGGAAAGGGGTGACTTTCGTCACCCCCGAAGGATGATTATTATCAAAAAAGGGCATTTTCGATGGTGTGTAATCATCCATTAATTCCCCATATACCCGTGTTAATTTAAAATGCAGATTTGTAATGCAAAATGTAAAAAGGGTTAGGAGATAGCGCTATGGGAGGAGGCTTCCCGGCTTGTTCCCGGCGCTCTCCCGGGCCTTTTACATTTTATCACCGGTTTACCACAAGCCTTCTGCTCTGAACCCCCAAAGCCGTCTGCACCCGGAGCAGGTACGCGCCATCCGGCAGCCCGTCCAGCCCGATGTCCAGCCGGTGGTGGCCGGCGGGCAGTTGGCCGAAGGCCTGTTGCCGGAGCAGGCGCCCCTGCGGGCCAAAAAGCTGCAGGGCCACTTCAGTTGCCTCCTTTAGCTCGATATCGATCTGGCTAACCCCCTTGCCAGGGTTGGGCGAAGGAAGCCCCACAGCAAATTTGTCCGTAACGGTTTGTATCTCGGGCAAAGCGGTGACTTCGCCGCCAAGCGGGAAGAAAGCCGCGTAGATGTCGATGTTGCCATCGTTGGACCGCCCGTCGGCCCAGACGGGGATGGCGTAGCCGCTCGTGGACAGCACCTGGGTGTATTCGCCCACTCCGAAGTTGCCGTTGGCGCTGCCGACCTGGGAGAAATCCGCGCCTTCGGCCGACACGGCAAAGGCGGGTTCGAAACTTTGGCCGCCATCTCTGGAAAAGGCCATATAGTACTTGGTCAGCAGATTGTTGGGATCCTCCCGCCGGTCGTACCAGCTGATGGCCAGCAGCCCCTTGCTGTTGACCGCCAGGCTGGGGAAAAATTGTTCGGAAGCGGCGATGCCGTCGTCATTAAGCACCTGTGGCGCCGACCAGCTCAGCCCGCCGTCTTCCGAGCGGCTGAAATAGATGTCCACGCCCGGCGTGAGCTCCGACTGGAAGCCATCGGCGGTCCAGGCGGCGTAGAGGCGGCCGTCAAAATCGCCTCCCGACTTGTCCACCCGCAGGTGGGGGCAGGGGTAAACCCGCGCGGAATCGACGCCCACCAGGTCGCAGGGGCCGCCGGCCCCGGGAGGAAAACAGGGCAGGTGCAGGGGGGAAATCTTTACAGGCGCGGAAAAGCTCTGGCCCCCGTCGGAAGAGTAGCAGTGATAGAGGCTGATCACCTGGTCCTGGATTTCCGCCCCGGCGAACAGGACATGTACCTTGCCCTGCCTGTCGACGTCGATGCTGGCAAACTGGGAAAAAACGATGGCAGGAGGCGTCAGGTCAACCGCAGCGCCGAAGTTGCCGCTGCCGGGCTCCCGGGTTTTCACCAGGATGTTGTATGTGGTGTCCGTAAGGTTGATCTCCACATAAGCAGCGTAGAGGTTGTCGCGGTAGGGAGAATCCGACAGGTCGGCAGCGATCCATTGCTTGTCGACGAAGCGGGAGTCCGGGTTTTCCAGGTCGGCAACCGTGCCAGAGTCGATCGGGGAGGCCTGCCTTTGCCAGGTGGCGCCCCCGTCGGTGGAAATTGCCCAGTGCAGCTGGATGCCGATGTTGAAGGTAATGTCAATGGTGAAAGTCAGCCAGGACAGGTAGGCGGCGCCTTCGGAATCGAAGGCCAGCACGGGGTCGCCGCCGCCGATGACCAGCGTCAGAGGCGGCAGGTCGGAAACGCCGTCGAATGTACTGGTTTGCCAGCTATGGCCGAAGTCTTTGGTATAGTAAACCGGAAAAGTAAGCGTGCTGAGGATCTGCTCGGGGTCGAGCCGCATGGCCGCTACGATGATGTTGTTGGTGTCGCGGGGGTTGATGGCGGCGTGGACTTCCGATTCCGGCGTCTCGGTGCCGCTGAGGTTGTGTTCCTCATTGCGGAAGCTCAGCACCTGGCCCTGGCCCTGCAGTGGCCATTGGGCCGGGCTCAGGCTGTGCAAATACGCCAGTGCTTCAGGCGTGGCCCGGATCTTTCTCTCCAGAACGGATTGCCCCTGCCCGAACAGCCATTGTTTGCTGAAGGTTTGGGCGGCCAAGAAGGCAGGCGCGCACATACAGCAAAGCCCCGCCACCATGGCCCATTTCATCATGTTCATAAAAATGCCTTTTAATAGAATTGGAAAATGAGATTCGGCGGAGATAAGCAGAAAAATACGCCGGCGTAAAAACAGGGCCCGCCGAAGCGGACGGCCGGCTTGTTGCAGAAAGGCAGGCGTAAAGGTAAAAATAATTTTTAAAGATTTGATCTGAGGCCTTATTTGTATGGAAGAAAAACCATCCATGGCCGGGCCCTTTCGCCCGGCTACTTCTTAAGCCCTCACCGCCCGCCCATTTCCTCAAAATTGATACCTTTACGCCACACTGATCAACACCCCTACATGAGCAACGTCAGGATTGAAGAAAGCTGGAAGGCCGTGCTGGAAGGCGAATTCGAACAAGCATATTTTCAGCAGATTGCTGCTTTTCTGCGCAGGGAAAAAGAGGCCGGCAAGATCATCTACCCGCCGGGATCCCTCATTTTCAACGCGTTCAATACCACGCCCTTCCAAAAAGTGAAAGCCGTTATCCTGGGGCAGGACCCCTACCACAACCCCGGCGAGGCCATGGGTTTGTGTTTTTCGGTGCCAAAAGGAGTGCGCATTCCGCCCTCCCTGCAAAACATCTACAAGGAGCTGAACGCCGACCTCGGCTTGCCCGTTCCCCGGCACGGCGACCTCACCCGATGGGCGGAGCATGGCGTGTTTCTCCTCAACGCCATGCTGACGGTAGAGCAAAACAAACCGGCCTCGCACCACAAAATCGGCTGGCAAAGCTTCACCGACGCCGTCATCCGGATATTGTCCCGGGAAAGGGAAGGGCTGGTGTTCATGCTGTGGGGCAACTTCGCCCGCCAGAAGCGGGTGCTGATCGACGGGGAAAGGCACCTCATTCTGGAAGCGGCGCACCCATCGCCGCTCGCCGGCGGCGCTTTCTCCGGCTGCCGCCACTTTTCCAAAGCCAATGAATACCTGAAGCAGCAGGGTAAGGAGCCGGTGGACTGGGGGCTGGAGCCGGGTTAGTGCGGTGGGCAGAGCCTGAGGGGGTTCCTTGCCTTTACCTGCCTCCGCAGGCCATGGTTGCTATGGCGGGCGAAGGCCCGGCTGGCCCCGACAGTAGCCGAAAGAGGACGGGGCAGGTTTCAGGTTTCAGGGTTACAGGGTTTGTCCAAGGCTCAGGCTATCCAGCCATTATGCCGTTCGCCCCACGATATAACCAAGAGGTATCTCACCTTTGATCACTTCGAAATGTAAGATTTCCAGGCCTTGTTCCTGGAAAAATTCCTTAAACCCCTGCAGGCTCCAACGGCGCCTCGCCCTGAAACCGGCCAGGCTCATCAGGAAGGAGATCATCCGGCTTTTCCAGCCTTCTCCATGGCAAAAGGTGGGGGCAATGAGCCGGCCGCCGGGGCGCAGCACCCGCCTGGCTTCACGCAAAGCGGTTTCCGGCTCTGCCAGCAGGTGCAGGACGTTGGAGATGAGTACGACGTCGAACACGCCACATGCGAAAGGCAACTGGTAGCTGTCAGCCACCTTGAACAGAATGTTGGCGCAGCCTGAACCCGCCTGTTTTTCCCGGGCCACCTGCACCATTTCTTCGGCAATGTCAACAGCAGTTATGCGTTGCACCTTTCCGCAAATGGCAAAGGACAGCAGGCCCGTGCCGGCGCCCACTTCCAGCAGGATGTCCTCCTGCTGCAGATCCCGCTCCAGGCGTTCAAGCATCAGGCTATAGGTTGGTTGCAGGTTGCGCATAATAAAGCGGTCGTAACGCC
>CAUJDW010000122.1 GCA_963169455.1 Bacteroidota bacterium
TAACCTGTAACTTTAATCCTGTAACCTGTAACCTGTAACTTTAAACCTGTAACCTGTAACCTGTAACTTTAAACCTGTAACCTGTAACCTGTAACTTTAAACCTGTAACCTGTAACTGAAAAACTGCAACCTCCAACGCCACACCGCCAATGTATCCCGACCTCTCCTACTTTTTCAATGACATCTTCGGCACACCAGTTGACAACTGGGCTTCCATTTTCAAGACCTTCGGGCTGCTGCTGGTGCTCGCCATCCTTTCTGCGGCTTTAATCCTGTACCGGGAGTTGAAGCACAAGGCAAAGCAAGGCCTTTTCCAGCCGGCCAAGGTGAAGTATGAATACGGCAAGCCGCCCCAGGTGGCCGAACTGGTATCGAATGGCGCCTGGGGGTTCATTCTGGGGTATAAGGGCCTGTATGCCGTACAGCACTTTGCGGAGCTGAAGGCCGATGCTGCGGAGGTGCTGCTGTCGCTGGACGGCAGTTGGTTTGGAGGCCTGGCCCTGGCGGCCGTGCTGGCCGGCGCCCGCTACTGGGAGGCCAAACGGAAGCAACTGCCCAAACCCAAAGTTGAAGTTAAAGAAATATACCCCCACGACCGCATCGGCGACATCACCATGATCGCCGCTATTTCGGGGGTGGTGGGCGCCAAGTTCTTTGCCATCATCGAAGACATTCCCGCCTTATTGGCCGACCCGGCCGGAACCATCTTTTCCGGCGGCGGGCTGGCCATTTACGGCGGGCTCATTTTCGGCTTTCTGGCCGTCACCTATTACCTGCGGCGCCAAAAGATTCCCGTCATCCACGTGCTCGACGCCGTAGCCCCGGCCCTGATCATTGCCTACGGCGTGGGGCGCATGGGCTGCCACCTGGCCGGCGACGGCGACTGGGGCATCGTCAACAACCTGCCCCAGCCCGGCTGGTGGTTCCTGCCCGACTGGCTGTGGGCCTATGACTATCCGCACAACATTCTGCGCGAAGGCGCACCGCTGGAGGGCTTCAGCGGCAAATACAACACCCACCTCGTTCCCCCCGTCTTTCCCACGCCACTTTACGAAACCGCGATGGCCCTCTCCATCGGCGCCATCCTGATCGGCCTGCGGAACAGGCTGACGCCTTATCCCGGCATGCTGTTTTTCCTGTATCTTGCCTTCAACGGCGCAGAGCGCTTTTTCATCGAAAAGATCCGCGTCAACCCCGAGTACACCAACTTCGGCATCACCTACACCCAGGCGGAACTGATCGCAGTAATCCTGTTCCTGGCCGGGCTGGCAGGCTGTGTGGTAGTATGGCGAAAGAACCCTTTCAGGGCCGGGCGATAAACCAGACTTGGACACCCGGGGGACAGCGCGGCCTCAATTCTTCATCGTCAGTTCATGCGTGCACCAGCAATTGCACCCGCCTCCCTGGTTAACACAACAATCTTCCCGTTGGGTATCGCAATAACATCCATAATCATCGGGGGTGAACTTACAACATTGGCATCCGCAAGCACCGGTGCATTTCTGGCCTCTGACCGCTCTGGCCCCAACCGGGGTAATTTCGCGCTTACTGACTGGTATGGCGGCAATGAATCTGTGGCCGGAGGCCGCAATTCCCTCGATATACAAAGTATTCACCCGTACCGAATCCGAACCATCCGGCAGGCCATCTACGTTATACCACGTCATTTCCTTTTCTTCCCAATGCGTTATGCTGCTGATTTCGGAAGGAAATACTTCGTCGGCCAGGGCAGAGACCCATACCGGAGGCTGTGCGGAACACGTCTTTGTGACACTCAAAGAAATAACTACGAGGGCAGGGAATAAGGTTTTCATGATTATGGGTTTTGTGGTGAAAAGCAGCATCTCAAAAAAGGGCTTTCCTGACCTGCGCACTGTGACGTGCCATACAATGATAATTGTTTGCTTTTTTTTTCTTCAAGGTTTGAAGGAAATTTAACCTTTCATGGGCATCGTTATGGCCTTTTTTCGAACTCCATCGCTGAAGGGCCGGCGGCATCCGGGAAAGAAAAAAGCGCTCCAAAAATTGCTTGTTTCAATAAAAAAAATTTAATTGCAAATAAAATAGTTTTAAATGCAAGTAATTAAAGCCAAAGAACAGCGCCTGGAGCAATTGCCGGTTTTCTGGATGGAGCAGATCGTGCGGCGGTACCGGCAGGTGGCCACGCAGGCGTTGCAGGCGGAAGAAGCGGGGTTGAGCGTAGACCAGTGGGTGGTGCTCAAGCAGGTAGGGGAAAACAACGGCTGCAGCCAGGTGGAGATTGGCAACTCCACCGTCAAGGACGCGCCGGCCACCACGCGCATCATCGACCAGCTTGTCAGTAAAAACCTGATCAGCAAACAACTGGACCCCGAAGACAGGCGCCGCTACATGGTCTTCCTGACCGAAAAAGGCCGCCGCCTGATCGGCCGCCTGCTGCCCGTGGTGCAGGCGTACCGGCAAATCCCCCTGCAGGGCATCTCCGAGGCGGAGCAAAAACAGTTGCTGGACATCCTGCAGCGCATGCTCCACAACATGGAGTGATTTTTTTACCCAAATAATTGCATTTGCAACTTTTGCATTTTTAACTTTCTGAAATTTTAGCTTTTGTAAGAATTTTTCCGACTGTTTTTATACGAAATGCCGGGGGCTGTGCACGCTCCCGGCAGCTTTTCACCCGGCTGTTTTTTTAGCTTTTAACCACAAAATCATCCGACATGCGCATTACGATCATCATGCTGGCCCTGCTGCTTGCGGGCCTTTCCCTTCCCGCTCAGGCCCAGGAAACAATAAGCCCTGAGGAACAAAGCCTCACCATCGACAGCCTCATCCAGAGCCTGGAGGCCAATTACGTCTTCCCCGATGTAGCCCGGAAGATGGGGGAACATTTGCGCAGGCAGTATAATTCGGGCGCCTACCGCACGCTTGGCAGCCCCGTAGCCTTTGCCGACAAGCTGACCGAAGACCTGCAGGCTATCAGCCGCGACCTGCACCTGCGGGTGCGATTCAACCCGGAAGGCGCGCGGCAGATGCGCGCCCAGGACGCCGCCGGCGCCCCCGAGGGCCCCGACGAACACTGGCTGAAGGCCATGCGCCGCGACAACTTCGGATTCCAGGAAGTGAAAATCCTGGAAGGCAATATCGGCTACCTCGGCCTGCGGGGCTTTTTCCCCGCCGAATTTGGCGGAGAAACGGCCGCCGCAGCCATGAATATGCTCTCCAATACCGGCGCCATCATCTTTGACCTGCGCCAGAACGGCGGCGGCGACCCCGGCATGATCCAGTTGCTGACTTCCTACCTCTATGACGGCCGCGAGACGGTCCACCTCAACAGCTTTTATTTCCGCCCCACCGACGACACCACCCAAACCTGGACCCTGCCCTATGTGCCTGGCCGGCGCAACCCCAAAGCGGAAGTGTTCGTGCTAACCAGCGGGCGCACCTTTTCGGCCGCCGAAGAATTCACCTACAACCTCAAGAACCTGAAGCGCGCAACCATCATCGGCGAAACCACGGGCGGCGGCGCCCACCCCGGCGGCATGCGCCCCATCGGCGAACGCTTCGTGGCCTTCGTGCCCAACGGGCGGGCCATCAACCCCATCACCCACACCAACTGGGAGGGAACGGGGGTAAGCCCCGATGTTGCAGTCAAACAGGAAAAAGCGCTGGAGGTTGCCCACCAGATGGCGCTGGAAAAACTGGCGGGAAAAGCGGCTTCCGAAGAGGATAAGGCCTACTACCAGTGGTTTGCCGATCACCTGAAAGCAAAAGCCTCCGCCCCCTCCCTCTCCGCAGGGCAGATGCAGGCCTGCACCGGCGCATTCGGCGCCCGCAGCATCCTCCTGCAGGACGGGCAGCTGTACTACCAGCGCGAAAACCGCAGCCCCATGGCACTCGACATCCTGGGCCCTACAACCTTCGCCCTGCGCAGCGACCCATCCACCCGCCTCAGCCTGGAAATGGAAAACGGCCAGGCAACAGCGCTGATCATGGAAAGCATCGACGGCTGGAAGGAAAGGACGGAAAGAAGCAGCCCCAGGCCCTGAAAGGGCAGTTGCCCAAAGATGGGCGGCCTGATTTCCTGGGGTGGAATACTGGAGTATTGGAGTATTCCTTTATCAAGACTTGTTCCGAAATCCCTAAATTTGGGCCATGGAAACCTTCATCGACTTCTTCGCCCAAATGCCGGACTGGTACAAGCTGGCCTGGATATTCATCTGCCTGTCCATCAGCTGGCTGCTGGAGGGGAATATTCCGCTCCTGCAGCTCGGTTACCGGAAGTGGAAACACGCCGGCGTCAACCTGATCTTCCTTTCCACCTCCCTGGTGATCAACGTGCTTTTCGGGCTGGCCACCGTGGGCATTTTCCTGTGGACGCAGGAACAACAGTTCGGGTTTTTACACCTGCTCGATCTGCCGGTTTGGGCGGAGCTGCTGATCGCCATTATGCTGCTCGATTTTATCGCACAATACGTTGCCCATTACCTGCTGCACAAGGTGAAATGGATGTGGAAGTTCCACATGGTGCACCACAGTGACACCAAGGTGGACGCCACCACCGGCACCCGCCACCATCCTGGCGACTACCTCCTTCGGGAAACCTTTGCCCTGGGCGCCATCGTCATCAGCGGCATGCCCTTTCCGTATTACCTCATCTACCGGATCACCAGTATCCTATTCACGTACCTGACCCACGCCAACATTGCCGTGCCCGTGTGGCTCGACAAGCCGCTGAGCCTGGTGTTCATCACGCCCAACATGCACAAGTTCCACCACCACTTCGAACGCCCCTGGACGGACACCAATTTCGGCAACATCTTCTCCTTCTGGGACCGCCTGTTCGGCACCATGGTTTACGACGACCCCCGCAAGGTCCGCTACGGCCTCGACGTGCTGGAGGATCATACCGATGAGGATGTTGCGTATCAGTTTAAGATACCTTTTGATAAGAAGATCAGGACGGACTATTAGGCGGGCCCTTTTTATAGCCCTTCACTACTCCACCGAAAGCCTGCTGGTACAACCACGTCGCACTCCCCAGGTTCACCAGCTTCAGGCCGATCCGGCCTGCCACGAAAGCCTGCCCGAGTAGGAACGAGCCGGTAAAAGGCCCGCCTTTCAGAAGCCCGCTCAGCCACCAGTACAAGGCTGTAAGCAGTAGGAATGAAGCAACATTCAGCAAATACAGCAGCGCTGCCTTCCCAAAATTCCGGAACACCAGTTTTACCGCCTGCCATATAGGCCGGAACAGCCAGCGCTGATCCGCATGCACCACGTGGATCTTGGCATAATCGTGCAGCATAAAAACCAGGATAGCAGCCAGCAGGTAAAGCGGCAAAATGAAATTGGCCGCCTGAATGACAGGCACTTCGGTTTCCAGCTCAGAAAGAGAGGAACCAATGCCTGCTTTGTAAAAGATGAAACCAAACAGGGCCAGCACCAGCCCCTGCAGCAGCAGAAAGTAAACGGCCAGCCGCAGCATCCGCCAGAAATAGCGGGTGCAGCCCTGCCAGAAGCCCGCCCGGCGGAAGGGCTCGCCCCATTGGCGGAATACATGCAGGATGCCACCCATCAGCAAAATGGAAAGCAACAGGTACAGGGCAACATACCCGATGGCATGATTCACGATCTGCCCGAAGCCCTGCCCATACTCCCGCATGAAATCGCGCAGGAAGGTGTAGTCAAAGCCCTCCAGGCTGCGGGCGAAGGCCAGCGACTGCCCCACCGTTTTGCTCAGAAAGCCGGACAGGGGGATTGCTGCCAGGAAAGCCAGCAGCAGGTTGAAGCCGTACAGCGCCAGCCACATGCCCTTGTGCTGCAGGCTTGCTTTCCATCCCATGATGTAGGCGGTGAGGGGCTTCATGAAATTTTTTTTATGCCGGAAGATGTCGTTCTTGTTCAGCTATTCAACCTTGGGGCAAGGCTCCCTGTATTTCGCTTTTGATGCAAAAAAGCAAAGCCAGTAGTTGGACACATTTAGCAGAACAATATAACAATCCAACAATATAACCCTAGCCCCGGGAACAATGCTATTGACGCCGTATTTCCGAAGCAGAATGAGTTACAATAAATGTGTCCAACTACTTACAATATGCCCCGCATTTCACACCAGCACGCTCACACTCTGCATTACATTTTGCACCCACAACAAAAACTGCAGCATCCGCTTCCGGGCGCCCGCCCGCTCCGGCGCCAGGCTCAGGCTGTTGTTGATCAGATTCTTGTCCAGGGCGATCTTCTGCTCCGGGTCGATCTCCGCGCTGGTTATCTTTGAGACGCCTTCATAGATAAATTCCTTGCTGCGCGCCCGGCCATCCCACTGCTCCGTTACCGTTTTGCCATCTTCGAACCGAATGCGCACCTCCACGGGGAAATGCAGCTCGCCCAGCCGGTGCAGGGTGACGCCGGATTCGTACACCTGCGCTCTTTCCGTTTCGGGCAGGATGCAATCGCCGGGATCTTCGAAAACACCGGCGCGGGCCGGCTTGGGGTTGTTGGAAATGGAGGCCACGGCATAGTCGCACATGCCCGTTCCGTATAAGCCCTGTTCAAAAAACCAGTCCAGGTTCTGCCCGAAAAGCGGGCCGTACTTCCGGAAAACCACCTCACTGGCAATGGCGGTGAAATCCCTGCCGCAGGGGTGGTGGAACTTCCAGCGCTCGAAGTAGGTGCGCATGATCTCGTCGAGGGTTTCCGTGCCTATGAGGCCTTCCAGGCTGCGCAGCAGCAGCGTGGTTTTGCTGTAGGTGATGGTGTGGTAACTGTCGTCCTGAAACTGCCAGCTCGTGCGGGCTATTTCGGATACCTGCGGGTTGGGGAGCCCGAAGAAATCCGCCCGGTTGGACTCCATATTGCCCATCCGGAAGCCCATAAAGTCGATGGTTGAAGTACGGCTGCCGTAATACTCGTCCATGATGCGGGCCTCGTAGTAGTTGGTGATGCCTTCGTCGAGCCAGGCTTCTTCCTGCTCGTTGCTGGCCGCTATCTGCCCGAAGTACTGGTGCACGAATTCGTGGACGATCAGAATTTCCGGCGTTTTCACCCCTTCCGGCAACAGGCAGACAGCCGCTGTGGTGATGAGCATGGGATACTCCATAGCAGAAGAAAAGGCGCCGTGCAGCGGCGGGTCCACGATGGTAAGCCCGGGGTAAGGGTAAGGCCCGAAGCGCTCTGCACAAAAGTCGATGGCGTGCCGGATGGCCTGCAGGTAACGCGGCGCCAGGTGGAGGTGATGGGGGTAAAACAACAACCGCAACGGAATGCCCCTGTATTCCTCCTCCACTTCCACGAAGTGCGGCGAAGCCGTCCAGGTGAAGTCGATCACGTCTTCGGCGCGAAAGGACCAGGTGCGGTTTTCACCCGCTTGTTTAACGCCCGTCAGCAGCCCGCTCGCCCCCACTTTGAAGCCTGCGGGCAGGGTGATATCGACCTCGTACAGGCCGAAGTCGGCATAGTATTCCACATTGCCGTGGTACTGGCGGCAGTTCCATTGCCCTTTTTCGGCATAGCGCGTACCTGACGGCTCATAAACGCCCAGCTTCGGGAACCACTGCGCCATGAAGTAGTAATCGAGTTGGTAGCCCGTGCGCAGGGCCGCGCGGGGTATCCCCGACACCCACTCCATGTCCACCCGGATGGAGCCGCCCGGCAAGACGGGGCGGGGCAGCGGGACGCGCAGCACGGTCCGGTCGGCGGCATTACCGTCATCGGGCTGGAAGTAGTGCATCGCCCGGGTGAGGTCGTTTCCGTGTTCATCCTGCATGCGCCGGATGTCCATCCAGCCCCAGCCACAGTTCGCTTTCATCGCTTCGGTGAACATGCCGAAGCCGCCACGTTCCTTCGCAAAGGTGGATTCGGTGTTCCGGAAAGCATTGTAGTAGAGGTGAAACTGCAACTCCCGCACCGTGTCGGAGGAAGGGTTTTTCCAGTGCAGGCTTTGCAGTGCGTATGCTTTTCTGCCGGCCGTATCGAGGCGCACCTGTATGCCGTAACTGGCGATACGGGAGGAAAGTGGCTGTTCCTTATGGCATAAAGCGGGCGGCAGGGGCAGCAAAAGCGAGAGGAAAGCAAAAAAAGCCATCCGTTTTATGGGCAGGAAAATAAGCAGGACATCCATGTGGCTTTTCATTCCGGACAGGTTTCGGCATCTAAAATACTATTTTGCCGGATTTGTTTACCATCAAACACCAATCAACACCTTGTCTTCTACGGCCGAAATGCACATTTGTGAAAGGCTTTTTCAGGAGCTGCAACGGCAGTGACAATCGTCATCCGATTTCCGGAAGAAAGCAGCCAAATTCGCAATGCGTGTAAGACAACATTCTCGCCTATGAGCAGCTTTACCTTTTCCAATGAAGACATCGCCGGGCTGCAAAGCCGGGAGCAATTACTGGCCTATCTGAAGGAAAAAAATGTCAGCGTCCAGAAACCGCTGGAGCGGGTGATTTACAAGCAGGAGATGGAAAAGCTGCAGATCGAGCTGCTGAAGCTGCAGAACTGGATACTGAAGGACAAAAAGCGCGTGGCCGTCATTTTCGAAGGCCGGGACGCCGCCGGGAAAGGCGGCGCGATCCGGCGCTTCCGGCGCTATCTCAACCCGCGTTCGGCCCGGGTGGTGGCCCTGGGCAAGCCCTCCGACACCGAAAGAGGCCAGTGGTATTTCCGCCGGCACGTCAAGGAACTGCCCAATCCCGGAGAGCTCGTTTTCTTTGACCGCAGCTGGTACAACCGCGCCGTCGTGGAGCCGGTGATGGGCTTCTGCACGCCGAGGGAGTACGAACTCTTTCTCATGCAGGCCCCCGAATTCGAACACATGCTGTACGAAGACGGGGTCAAGCTCGTCAAGCTGTGGTTCTCGATCTCCAGGGAGGAACAGGAAAGAAGGTTCAGGGAGCGGAAGACCAACCCCCTGAAGCAGTGGAAGATCAGCATGGTCGATATCAAGTCGCAGGAACTGTGGAAGGAATATTCGCACCACATCAAAGCGATGTTTATCAAAACCCACACCGAGTACAGCCCCTGGATCATCATCCGTACCGACAACAAGCTGGAAGCGCGGCTGGAAAGCCTGCGTTACCTGCTTTCCATTTTCGATTACGACGGCAAGGAGGAAGCCGCCACCACCCTCGACCCGGACCCGAACGTGGTGCACCGCTATTACCGGTCGATACCCATTTAAAGCAAACTCAAACAGCATCCCCATGTTCAGTAAAAACGAACTGAAACTGCTGAGTTCTCCGAAAGGCCTGGAATACCTGCTGGCTCTGGACAAGCCGGACTTCCGGGAAGTGCTGGAGCAGATACAGTATGAAGAAAAACTGGAACTGCTGCAGTCAGAGCTGATCAAGGCTCAGAACTGGGTGGTCGATAAAGAGGAACGGGCCATCATCATTTTCGAAGGGCGCGAATTCGCCGGCAAAGGCGACGCCATCCGCGCCTGCATCGACCACCTGAACCCCCGGTCGATGAAGCTGGTTGCACTGCAGAAACCCACGCCCAAACAGCAGGGGCAGTGGTACTTCAAACGCTATGTCGAACAGCTCCCAGAGCGGGGCGAGCTGGCCTTCTTCGACCGCAGCTGGTACAACCGCGCCGTCGTGGAGCCGGCCAACGGCTTCTGCACCGAAGAGGAGTACGAGCGCTTCATGAACGAAGTCAACCACTTCGAGAATATGCTCATCGGCGACGGCATCCGCCTGATCAAGTTTTACCTGTCCATCAGCAGGGAGGAACAACAGCAACGCATCGAAGGCGTCCGCGAAGACCCCCTGCGCCGCTGGGAACTGACGCCGGTTGACCTGCGGGCGCTGGAGCTGTGGGAGCAGTACACCTATTACAAAACCGAAATGTTCCGCCGCACCGACGGCCCCCTCAACCCCTGGATCCGGATCGAGGCCAACGACAAGCGCAAGGCGCACCTGGAGATCATCCGCTGCATCCTGGAGCGGCTTCCGTATCAGAGGAGCTGAGCTTAGACGAGCGCCTTTCTCAGCAACTGCGCATTCACCGCCACGATCACCGTACTCAAACTCATAAATACCGCCCCCACAGCGGGGCTCAGCACGAAACCTGTCGAGTACAAGGCGCCCATCGCCAGAGGAATGGCGATGGCGTTGTAAGCCGTCGCCCAGGCCAGGTTCTGGATCATCTTCCGGTAGGTGGCTTTGCCGAAAAGAATGAGTTTTGCAATGTCTTTGGGGTTGCTGTTGGCCAGGATGATATCGGCGGTTTCGGCGGCCACATCGGTTCCACTGCCCACGGCAATGCCTACGTTGGCCTGCGCCAGGGCCGGAGCATCGTTCACCCCGTCGCCCGTCATGGCGACAAAATCGCCGGAGGCTTGCAGTTTTTTGACGACCCCAACTTTCTGGTGCGGCAGTATGCCGGCGTAGTAGCCGTCGAGGCCCAGTTCCTCACTCACTGCCCTGGCTACGCGCTCGTTATCGCCCGTGGCCATATACACTTTGATGCCGTTGTCCCTGAACGTCTGAATGGCGGCGGCGGATTCGGGCCGAACCGCATCGGCCAAAGCGATATAGCCGGCCGGTTTTTCGTCGATGAGGACAAAAACGACGGTCTCCGCCGCACTGCCGAAAGCTTCCTGGGGAACATCGATCTCTGCCTCCTCCAGGTAGCCCGGGCCAACCACCTTGACGGCTTGCCCGCCCACCCTGGCCTGCACGCCTTTGCCTGTGATGGCTTCAAAGCGCTCCGCTTTCGGGATTTCGAGGTTCAGCTCCCTAATTTTCCGGATAATCCCCTGTGCGATGGGGTGTTCGGACTCCTGCTCCAGGGCGCCGGCGAATTGTAATATCTCATTCTTGTCCAGCCCTTTCTGCAGGCTTTCATAGCGTGCCAGCGCAAAATCGCCTTTGGTCAGGGTGCCGGTTTTGTCAAATATCAGGGCTGTAATTTTTCGGGACTCCTCAAAAGCCGTCCGGTTGCGGATGAGCAGCCCGTGCTGGGCGGAAAGCGCAGTGGAAATGGCCACCACGAGCGGCGCCGCCAGGCCCAGGGCATGAGGGCAGGAGATGACCATTACCGTCACCATGCGTTCCAGGGCGAACAGAAAATCCCTGCCCAGGGCCAGCCAGATGAAGAGGGTGGCAAAGCCCGCCGCCAGGGCGATATACGTCAGCCACCTGGCCGCCCGGTTGGAGAGGTTCTGCATCTTCGACCGGGCCTGCTGCGCCTCGCGCACCATGGTGACGACCTTGTTCAGGTAGCTGTCTTTCCCGGTATGCGCCACCTGCACTTTCAGTGCTCCGTTGCCGTTGAGGCTGCCGCCGATGAGCTTATGCCCCTGCCCTTTTTTCACCGGCTTCGACTCGCCGGTAAGCATGGACTCATTGAGGTAGCTCTCGCCTTCCACCACGAGGCCGTCGGCGGGAACTTTTTCACCGGGTTTTATCAGTATGGTGTCGCCGGGCTTTAAATCTTCCAGGCTGATATCCACCACCGCATGGCCTTCCACCTTATGGGCTTCTGCAGGCATCATGCTGACGAGCAGTTCCAGCGCCCTGGATGCGCCGAGCACCGATTTCATTTCGATCCAGTGTCCCAGCAGCATAATGGCGATCAGCGTGGCCAGCTCCCAGTAAAAGCTCTCGCCGGGCAGCCCGAAAGTGGTGGCGGCGGAATAAAAATAGGCCACTGAAACCGCCATCCCGATCAGCACCATCATGCCCGGCGACCTGCCTTTGATTTCTTCGTACATGCCACTCAGGAATGGCCAGCCGCAGTAGAAATAGACGGCGCTGGAAAGGCCGAAAAGCAGATACCGGCTGCCTGCAAACTGCCAGCCGATGCCCAGCCAGTGCTGGATCATCGGGGAAAGCAACAGGATGGGAGCGGCCAGCACCAGCGATACCCAGAACCGCTTCCGGAAATCCGCGATCATCATGCGGTGGTGATCATGGTGGCCAGCATGGGCGCCGCCCTGCCCGCCATGGGCATGTGCTTTCGCAGGAGTATGGCGGTGGCCGTGCGCCGCATGGGAACCGTCCATGGTGAGCCGGTAATCTCCGGCTTTCGCCAGGGCTTCATTCAGCTTTTCCTCCGGAATATGGCGGTGCATGATGACTGTGGCTCGGGGCGGTTCCAGCGCCACTTCAGCCGATTTGACGCCTTCGATGCTTTCCAGGGCTTTTTTGACAGCCTGGGCGCTTTGCCTGCTGATTGTTCCGCTGATTTCATATTGATGGGTCATGGCAATTGAATTTAGGTTAAAAAAGGTGTTTTTCAAGGCGAAGGCGGCAGGTACTGGCCCTTGCCTTCCACGCCCGGATATAATCTTTGCCGGCCGGGCCGGCCGCTCATTGAATGGTTTCGGTTACCGAGCCGCACTTCAGCATTTTATCGCCGAAATAAGGGTTGCGGATTTCCCTGTCCAGGCTTAGCCAGTCGGCGCCGGCATTATCATCGGCCATGGGGCAGTGCTGTACGTAGATGGTTTCCCCTCCGAAAGGCCCGAAGGCTTTGGCGAGGGCTACCATCTGGCCGGAAAGGGGTTTGAAGTGGCGGCGCGCTTCGTCCACATCCTTTGCAGCAGCCAGTTTTTTCAGGGCAGCAGCAGCAGCTCCGCTGTGGCTCATCCAATGATCGTGGGCCTGGCCGCTGAAAAGGCTCATTTCTGTCTTTTCGAAAGCTGTTTTCAAGGCGCTCGCCTGCCGGGCGGAGGTGGCGGGGTCGCCTTTTACAAGTGCATCTTTCAGGGAGAAATAGATGCCAAACAATTTCCGGACGGCCGCTTTGGCTTCCCGGCTGATAGCCACCTGCCCTCCGGTTGCCGCATCCCCGTGTTGATGCCCGTTATTTGCGGCTCCGCCCATGGGGTTCATCATGCTGGGTTTGCCGGCCAGCTGGGCGGCGGCGTCGATGGAGAAGGCCCCGTTGACGGCGATCTCCTCGCCGGGCTCCAGCCCTTCCTTCACCACATAACTGTCCCCAACCAGCGGCCCGAGCGTTATTTCCCGCATCAGGAAGCTGACGCCCTGATCGCTCGTCCTTTTGACATACACCACCGACCGCTCACCCGTCCACATAACAGCCGACCTGGGCGCCATCAGGCTTTCCCCCTGGCTTTCCAGGCGGGTTTTGACGAGCCCGCTGGCAAACATTTCGGGTTTGAGCTTCCCGCCGGGGTTGGACACTTCCACCCTTGCCGTTGCCACCCTCGTTACGGGATTGATGACGGGGCCGATGAAAGTAATTTTGCCTTTGAAATTTTCGCCCGGCAGCGATTGGATGGTGAAATCCACGGTGCTGCCCACCTTCGTCCAGGGGATGTCGCTCTCGTACACGTCGAACAACACCCACACCCTCGATAGGTCTGCAATGTCGTACAGCGGCATGCCCCGCATGAGATAGTCGCCGAGGTTGACCTTTTTTTCCAGAACAATCCCGCTGACATCCGCCAGGATGGGAAAGCGCTCCTGCGGCTTGCCCGCAGCGATGATGTTTTCAATCTGCTGTTCGGTGAGTTTCCAGTTCCTGAGTTTTTCCTTCGCCGCCGAAAAAAGGGCAGGCTGCATATCTTTGAACTTCATGGCGGAAAAGAGCTCCTCCTGGGCCGTCACCAGTTCAGGTGAGTAGATGCCTGCCAGTTTTTGCCCGCTCCGCACCGGCTCGCCGGTGAAAGCAATGGCCAGTTCCTCCACCCTGCCGTCGATGTGGGTGGACTGGGAGAAAATCAGCCGTTCATCGGGCTGCACCTTGCCGTTCAGGCGGACTTCTTTGACTGCCGTTCCCCGGCCTACCACGGCGGTTTGCACACTGGCCAGTTGCATGGCCGTTGGCGACATCCTGACCTCCAGGGGGTTTCCCTCAGGCATGTCGTCCTCCAGGGGAATCAAATCCATGCCACAGATGGGGCACTGCCCGGGCTCCGGCTGCCGGATCTGGGGGTGCATGGAGCAGGTCCATTCCGACACTTCGGAGGGAACTTCCGCCGCCGCCCCATGGCCGTGAACGGCCGGGCCGGAGGGTTTGATAAGCCAGCCTATGAGCAAGCCCGCCGCCAGCATGACTATGGCGGTGAGCAGGGTGGATCGATTGATTTTTATGTTTTTCATGTTGCGTTAATTTCCTGTTAAATAATCCAGTTTTACCCGCGCAAGTTGGTATTCCGTTTGGGCCGAAACCTTCTCCATCTGATAGCGGAACAGGCGCTGCTGGAGGTTGAGAATCTCTTCGAAATCGCTTCCGTTATTGCTGTACGCCGCTGTAAGCAGATCGATGGCCTGCCGGGTTTTTGCCATCTGGCTGTTGAGTAATGCCATCATCTGCGCTGCCTTTTCCAGTTCGTACCAGGCCATTTCATACATAGTGGCCAGTTCGTTTTCCATATCCTTTTTCATATCGGCGTACACGAGCTGCATCAGGCGGCGCTCTTCGAGGGCGGCATCGTATTTCTTCCTCCAGATGGGCAGGGAGACGGATACCATGGGCATCAACATATCCCGGCCGGTATTGGGGGGAAGATGGAGGTCGTTGTTGCGCCTGGCGAGCGGCATGTACTGCAATCCGGCGCCGATCATGGGTTTGCGCATAAATTCGGCAGCTGTTTCACCGGCTTGTTCCGCCAGTATCTGTTGGCCCAGGACAGCCAGGGCCGGGTTGTTGCCCAGGAGGCTGTCGCGGCGGCGTAGGATGCCCGTTTCCGGTTCGGGCAAGCCGCCGGATATGGAGATGGGCGTGCTATCGCTGCGGTTGAGCAGGCGGTTAAAGGCCGACTCCAGCGGGCGCCGCTTTTGTTCCAGCAGAGCTATTTCGGTTTTAACATCATCGATCATGATATCGGCCCGGATGGCGTCCACCATAGGCGCCTGGCCATGCTGGAATTTGATCGTGGCCAGTTCCTTGTCCGCCTCCAGCACCCGCAGGTTTTCCTGCTGAATGCGGATTTGTTCCTCCAGTTCGGCGAGAGGAAACCAGGCGTTTTTCACTTTGAAGAACAGTTCATTCCGGGCGGCAGCCACAGCCTGGTATTTCACCTGCGCCATCTGAGCCGCTTCGTTTTCCATGGCATCGAGCGCGCCGAACCAGGGGAACATCTGCATCACCGATATGCTGCCCAGCTGGTTGCCCATCGGGAGCATCATGGGGCGAAGGAAAACGGAGGCGTTCAGCTGCGGCTCCGGCAGTGCGGCCGCCTGTGGCAGCCGCTGAAGCGCCGCCTGATATTCCAGCTGCCTCGCCCGGATTCCGGGGTTGTTTTCGGCAGCGATTTCCAGGTAGTTTTCCAGGGTTTGCCCCGAAAGCCCGCCAGCGCTCAGTATCGATAGGATGATGATGAAAATTCGCATAAAAATTTCCTTTTTGATATTCTGAATTTGGCATACAGCTCACTGAAGTACTGTTTTCCTGACGGCGCTTTCCCGCCAATAGGCCTGCAGAACCGGGACCACGAACATGGTCATCAGTTGGATGGCCATGCCGCCGAAAGTCGGTATAGCCATAGGCACCATGATATCGGCGCCCTTCCCGGTGGACGTGAGCACGGGCAGCAGGGCGATCATGGCCGTCGCGGCAGTCATCATTGCCGGGCGAACCCGCTTTTTACCGGCGATCAACACGGCCTCCCGCACTTCTTCCACCGTCTCCGGCCGGCGTTCTTCGAAAACCTGGTGAATGTAAGTGCCCATGATCACCCCGTCATCGGTGGCGATGCCGAACAGGGCGATAAAGCCCACCCAGACCGCGACGCTCAGGTTGACGGGATGGATCTGGAACAGCTCCCGCATGCCCACTCCTGCGACGGAAAAATTCAGGAACCAGCCCTGCCCGTACAGCCACAACAGGATGAAGCCGCCTGCAAAAGCCACGAAAACGCCGGAGAAGTGAATGGAGGAGGCGATAACTGTTTTGAACTGAAAGAACAGCAGCAGGAAGATGGTGATGAGGCTGATGGGAATGACGACGGCCAGGCGCTTCATGGCGCGCAGCTGGTTTTCATAGCTTCCGGAGAATTTGTAGCTTACCCCGGCCGGAACGATCAGTTCGCCACCGTCGATGCGCTGCTGAATAAACCGCTGAGCTTCCTCCACCACATCCACTTCGGCGTAGCCGTCTTTTTTGTCGAACAGCACGTAGCCTGTCAGGAAGGTGTCCTCGCTTTTGATCATCTGAGGCCCCCGCACGTATTCAATTTGCACCAGTTCTCCGAGGGGCGCCTGCGCGCCTACCGGAGTAGGCACGAGCATTTGCCTCATGCTTTCCGGGTTGTCACGCAGTTCGCGGGGGTAGCGCACCCGCACGGCGTAGCGCTCCCGGCCCTCCACTGTGGTGGTGACGCTCATGCCGCCGATGGCCGTTTCGATGAAATCCTGGACATCTTCGATGTTCAGCCCATAGCGGGCGGCCGCCACCCGGTCGATATTCAGGTGGATGTAAGGTTTGCCCACGATGCGGTCGGCAAACACTGCCTCAGCTTTGACGGACGGTACTTCCCTGAGAATGGCTTCCAGTTTCAGGCCGAAGCCCTCGATGGTTTTCAGGTCCGGGCCGTACACCTTGATGCCCATTGGAGCCCGCATGCCGGTTTGCAGCATGACCAGCCGCGTCTCGATGGGCTGCAGTTTAGGCGCCGAGGTGACACCGGGCAGCCTGGTGACGCGAACAATCTCATCCCAGATGTCATCTGGGCTTCTGATCTCCGGGCGCCAGTTGCGGAAATACCGGCCATTTGGATCGGGTATGAGATTTGCCGGTTTTACACCCTGCAGCAGCGCTTCCTCATTGGAAAGCGTATCGCCCGAAACGAGGATAAAGCGGCCGCTTTTATCGGTTTTAAAAGTTTCCCGTTTACCTTTTTCATTGATCAGGAATTCGGGCTTGTAATTGATGACGTTTTCATACATCGAAATGGGAGCGGGGTCGAGGGCCGTTTCAGCGCGCCCGGCTTTGCCCACGGCCAGATCCACTTCGGGAATGTTGGCCAGCAGCATGTCGAGCTGGGCCAGCACCCGCTGGTTTTCCTCCAGGCCCGAGTGGGGCATGGAAGTCGGCATCAGCAGGAAACTGCCCTCGTCGAGCGAAGGCATGAATTCTTTACCCATGCCGGGGAATTTATGCAGCATGGCGCTCCAGAAGGCCGTCGTCCGGATGTTAAGGCCCAGCTGGCCGAAGCCATTGGCTACGAAGCCGAACGTCCGGTTCCAGCCCAGCCAGATGGCGAGCCCGAAAAGGATAGTGAACAGCGGCAGGAGCAGGAACTTCCCCTTGTTCCGCAGGCACCATTTCAAAACGGGTTCGTAAAAATGTACAATGGCCAGCAGGGCGCCGAGGATGAGCCCGAGCAGCAGCAGCACGAAAAGATAGTTGGCAAAAAGAGCATTTTGGCGCCCCAGGGGCATCCACTCTTCCGCCAGAAAGAAAGTGGCCGCCAGCACGACGATGGCGATGTTGAGGTAATTCGGCGCGGCCCGCCAGCGCTCAGGCCAATATTTTTCCAGCAGGTTGTTCAGCCCGATCACGATCAGCCAGATAGGAAGCCAGGTTTTGTAGAAAATGATGAATACTACGCCCGCTGCCATTAAGCTGACATTCCAGATGCCCCGCACCCTTTTTTTGTCAAAATTAATGGACAACACCAGATGGGCCAGGGCAGGCAGCACGACAATGCCGAGCAGGAATGCCGCGCCCAGGGCGAAGGTTTTGGTAAAAGCCAGGGGCCTGAACAGCTTGCCCTCGGCGGCCTCCATCGCAAAAACGGGCAGGAAGCTCACCACCGTGGTGGCCAGGGCTGTAGTGACCGCACCCGATACTTCCGCCGCCGCCCGGTAGGCCAGCTCCAGCAGGGCGCGGCCGCGGGCGCCTTCATTTTCCGGCAATTCGAGGTGGCGGATGATGTTCTCCACAAAAACGATGCCCACGTCCACCATGACGCCGATGGCGATGGCGATGCCGGACAGTGCCACGATATTGGCGTCCACGCCGGCATAGCGCATGACAATAAAAGTCATTAAAACCCCTACCGGCAGCATACTGGAGATCAGCAGCGCGGCCCGCAGGTTGAGCACCAGCACAATGACCACGATGATGCTGATGAGCACCTCGTGGGACAGCGCCCGCTCCAGTGTTCCCAGTGTTTCCTGGATGAGCTGGGTGCGGTCGTAAAAGGGGACGATGGTGAGCTGGCTCACCGTGCCGTCGGCCAGCGTCTTCTTGGGCAGCCCGGGAGCGATTTCCTTTATTTTATCCTTCACGCCGTTGATGGCCGCCAGCGGGTTGGAACCGTAGCGGGCGACGACCACGCCGCCGGCTACCTCGGCGCCCTCCTTGTCGAGAATGCCGCGCCGGGCCGCCGGCCCCAGTGAGGCCCGCCCGATGTCCCTGATGTGGATGGGCACATTGTCGTGCACGGCGACAACCGCCAGTTCCAGGTCTTCCGTCGTTTTGATGTAGCCCAGGCCCCGCACCAGATATTCCGCCTTGTTGATCTCGACGGTCTGGGCGCCCGCGTCGCGGTTTGACTTTTTCACCGCCGCCGCCACATCCATCAGGGAGATGCCGTAAGCCTGGAGGGCGCCGGGATTGACGTCCACCTGATACTCCCGCACCTGCCCGCCCACGGAAGCCACTTCGGAAACGCCTTCGACGGCGTTGAGGGCGTATTTGACGTAAAAATCCTGCACCGTCCGGATTTCATGCAGATCCCAGCCTCCTGTAGGCTTGCCCTCCGGGCTCCGCCCTTCCAGGCTGTACCAGAAGACCTGCCCCAGAGCAGTGGCATCAGGGCCGAGGGCGGGCTGCACACCCGGCGGCAACAGCCCGGCAGGCAGGGAGTTCAGCTTTTCCAGGATGCGGCTGCGCGACCAGTAAAACTCCACATGCTCATCGAAGATGATGTAGATACTGGAAAAACCGAACATGGAAGTACTGCGGATAGACTTAACACCGGGGATGCCCAGCAGAAACGTGGTGAGCGGGTAAGTAACCTGATCCTCCACATCCTGTGGGGAGCGCCCCATCCATTCGGTGAAGACGATCTGCTGGTTTTCACCCAGGTCGGGAATGGCGTCCACAGGTACGGGGTCGGAAGGCAGAAAAGTCTTCCAGCCGAAAGGCGCGGTGGCTATGCCCCAGCCGATGAACAGGGCCAGCAGGAGCAGCGTGACGAACTTGTTTTCGAGAAAAAAGCGAATGATTTGATTGAGCATGATGCTGTCACTTTGGATGGTTGAAAACCGCATCCGCACCGGCTTTGGAAAAAGCGGCACAGGCACGGCGGCTCTGCTGAAAGCCGGGTGTCAGAGGGTAAAGTGGCAGCTTTTCATAAACGAAAAACCTGCAACAGGGGCAGCAGGCTCCTGCAGGCAATAGGCGGTTTGTAGTGCAGGTAAGCATGAAGGCCGGCTTCTTCCGGGCCCGGCGGCTGGCAGGATAATGCCGCCGGCATGGCCACGGCCAGGCTGATGTTTTTCGGGAGCCCCTTTTCCGAAGGCTGGCTCAGTTGTTCCCCAACCACCTTATAATAGGCCGTACGGCTCTCACAGCAGGCCTTCTTTTTAAACCCGGCCCGGTGATCGCCCTCGCCCGCTCTGTGGATGAGGCAGCTCCGCATGTCCTTTTCCCCCGGGCAGGCCTTCGCTTTGGCGAAGAAGGCCAGGCTCTTCCGTTCTCCCCGGCAGTAGTGGCTGTTGGCCACAAAGCCCGTCGAGCTTGTGAAGAGGAGCAGGGAAAGGCTTATATGGAGTATTCTGAGGAACAAGGAAATTGTTTTTACAAAAGTACAAATAATTCAAAAATAAGGTTTTACACAATTTTGGGGTATTGTTGCAGAATATTGGGAATGAACATATATTTTCGGCGATAAATCAAAAAAGCAGGCAAGAGGCTGCCTCAGATGTAAGCGCTGAGGTGTTCCCGGCAAATATTATGCGAGACAGCCCTCTCTAACGGAAAAATCCAAAGCAATGAAACCTGTCACCTACTTCCTGCTACTCTCCCTTTTGGGGGCAACCGGCTGCAAAAACAACCCCCGGCAAAATGAAACGGCAGAGGCATCCGCCCTGTCCGTTAAAGTGTCCGATTACGGCCAGACGGTGGAAGGGCCGGCAAAGCTGTACACACTCACAAACAGCAAAGGCATACAGGTGGAAATCACCAACTACGGGGGGATCATCACCCGCTTACTCGCACCCGACAAAAACGGGCAGTTCGCCGATGTGGTGCTGGGATTCGACAAGCTGGAGGACTACCTGCAGAACAACAGCCCCTATTTCGGGGCCATCATCGGCCGCTTCGGCAACCGCATCGCCAAAGGCGCATTCTCCATTGACGGCCAGCAGTACGCCCTCGCCATCAACAACGCCCCCAATACCCTGCACGGCGGAGCGGCGGGCTTTGACAAACACCTCTGGCAGGCCAGAGAGATCGGGCGGGAGGGCTATGCCGGGCTGGAACTGAACCGCACCAGCCCCGACATGGAAGAAGGCTTCCCCGGCAACCTGAACGCCACCGTCCGATACCTGCTCAACGACGACAATGAACTGCTCATCGAATACGAAGCCACCACCGACAAAGCCACTATCATCAACCTGACCAACCACGCCTATTTCAACCTGAAAGGCGCCGGAAACGGCGACATCCTCGGCCATGAACTGATGATTGCCGCCAGCCGCTTCACGCCCGTCGACAGCACCCTCATCCCCACCGGCGAGCTCCGGCCTGTGGCCGGCACCCCCTTCGACTTCAAAAACCCCACCCCCATCGGGGCGCGGATAAATGCCGGCGATGAACAGCTTCGCCTCGGGCGTGGGTACGACCACAACTTCGTGCTCGACAAAAGCGGGCAGGGGCTCGAACTCGCGGCCAGCGCCTTTGAACCCACGAGCGGCCGCTTCCTGGAAGTGCTGACCACCGAGCCCGGCATCCAGTTCTATTGCGGCAACTTCCTGGACGGCTCCACCGTCGGCAAAGGCGGCGTCAAACACGAATACCGAACCGGCTTCTGCCTGGAAACCCAGCACTTCCCCGACTCGCCGAACCAGCCGGGCTTCCCGGCAACAGTGCTGCGCCCGGGAGAAAAGTTCGCCTCCAAAACGGTGTATCGGTTTTCGGTTAAGGAATAATAAGGCAGTCAGGCTGCCTGATAAAAATCATTGCCTCTCTGTCCGGATGCCATTACCTTATTCTCTCAAAACATGTGCCCGGGAAGGAAAAATGGTTTATGAATTTCTTTTATATAAATCATAAACTATGAACAAGCAAACTATGGGAGGAGGTATTCTCCTGCTTCTCACCGTCGCCTTGCTTTTCCCGGGCTGTAGCCGGGACAATCCAATTACAGGTTCAGAAGACGCAATGAGTACGGAAGTCCTGCTGGAGCCCAGAGGCGTTACGGCGGGCTGTATTACCCCGCCAACAGGCATGGTTAGCTGGTGGCCGGGCGAAGGGACAGCAGCAGACTTTGTAGGCGAAAACCACGGCACGGCCTTCGGAGGAATGGCTTTTGTCCCAGGCAAAGTAGGCCGGGCTTTCTCCTTTGATGGAATAAACGACGGGATCAGTTTAACAGACGCCGATGATCTGAAACTAACCGCTTCCCTTTCCATTGAAGCGTGGATTTACATCAAAGGCTATCCGCCCTATTCCAATTACCATAGCCATATCCTGTTCCGGGGCGACAGCCGCAGCAGCTTTGACCCCTATTTTTTGTCCGTACAGCCATACGGAAAGTTGCTGTTTCACATCGGAGGAACTACCGGCAATGCTGACCTGGAAACGCCTGCCCCCCTCCCGCTGAACCAGCTTTTACACATCGCTGCAGTACTGGACGGCCAGTCCGGAGCCATGAGGATTTATATCGATGGCGATCAGGTAGCCCAGGCATTCACCGCTGTCAGGCCCTTCCGCGACCTGGACCCCAATGCCCAGCCCGGTATCGGCATTGGAAACCACAGCGGGAACCCGCCCACCTGGGCACAGCCCTTTAACGGCCTTATTGATGAACTGAGCATTTATTCGAGAGCCCTTTCCAGCGCCGAAATTCTGGAGATATTTAATGCCGGAGCCAATGGAAAATGTAAGGTTATTCGAGTCGTTGCGGATATCCTTCCCGGCAGCGACAACAACCCCATCAATCCTGCTAACAATGGCTTAATTCCGGTGGCTATCCTCTCTACGGAAGCATTCGACGCAACGACGGTCAATTCCCTTTCCGTGGAATTCGGCCCCAACGGCGCGAAGATAGCCCACCGCAGGGGGCATATCGAAGATGTCGACGGCGATGGCGACCTCGACCTGCTGCTCCACTTCCGCACCCAGGAGACCGGGATTACCCGGGGCGATACGGAGGCCTGCCTCATGGGGAACACCTTTGACGGAAGCCCGGCCAGCGGATGCGGCAATATTGATACAGGGGAAGAAATATAAACAGGAACCACAGGGGGTTTAAAATTGGCGCCTGCTGCAATTCAAAGGTGGAGGGCGCCTTTTTTTCTTCCCCACCCTGGGTTTTTCAGGCCGAACGAACGACCTTTGCTGGGAATCCAAATCCCTTGCATGATGATCCTCTTTTTTGGAAGCCCAGCCGACACCATCTTCGCCGTCCAGCTCGATTCGCCTCTCTCCGAAGAAGACAGCGCCAAACTTTCCTGGCTGTTCGGCGGCCGGCATCAGATAGCAGCCGGCAGCGTGGATGGCCTGTTCGTTGGCCCGAGGGCCGCCATGGTTTCCCCATGGAGCACCAATGCCGTGGAGATCACTCAAAATATGGGCATCACAGGCATCCGCCGCATCGAGCAATTCCAGCCCCTGAAAGGCGGCGACGCTTCCTACGACCCCATGCTGTCCCAGAAATACCACGGGCTGAACCAGGGCATCTTCACCATCAACATCAAACCGGAGCCCATCCGGGAGGTGGAGGACATCGCGGCCTACAACCAGGCCGAAGGGCTGGCCCTGAGCACCGAAGAAGTGGAATACCTCGAACAGCTCTCCCGGAGGCTCGGGCGGAAACTCACGGATTCAGAGGCCTTCGGCTTTTCGCAGATCAACAGCGAGCACTGCCGCCATAAGATATTCAACGGGGTTTTCCTCATCGATGGAGTGGAACAGGCCGGCTCGCTCTTTTCCCTGATCAAAAAAACTTCAAAGGAGCACCCCAACTACATCGTTTCGGCATACAAGGACAACGTAGCCTTCCTGAAGGGCCCCCGCCTGCGGCAGTTTGCGCCAAAGTCGGCGGATCACCCGGATTACTACGAAAAAAAGGAATTCGACTCCGTCGTTTCCCTGAAAGCCGAAACCCATAACTTTCCCACTACCGTGGAGCCCTTCAACGGCGCCGCCACCGGCTCCGGCGGCGAAATCCGCGACCGCATGGCGGGCGGGAAAGGCTCGCTGCCACTGGCCGGAACGGCCGTGTACATGACGGCCTACTCGCGCCTGCAGGAGAACCGCCCATGGGAAAAGGCCATGCCCGAAAGGCCCTGGCTGTACCAGACGCCCATGGACATCCTGATCAAGGCTTCCAACGGCGCTTCCGACTTCGGCAACAAATTCGGGCAGCCGCTCATCGCAGGCTCCCTGCTCACTTTCGAACATGCCGAACATGCCCGGAAACTGGGGTTCGACAAAGTGATCATGCTGGCCGGCGGCGTCGGCCTCGGCAAGGAAGCCCAGGCCCTCAAGGGAGAACCCCGCCCCGGCGACAAGATCGTGCTGCTCGGCGGCGACAACTACCGCATCGGCATGGGCGGCGCGGCCGTCTCCTCCGCCGATACCGGCGAATTCCACTCGGCCATAGAGCTCAACGCCGTGCAGCGCTCCAACCCGGAGATGCAAAAGCGCGTGTCCAACACCATCCGCGCTCTGGTGGAAAGCGATGAAAACCCCATCGTGGCCATCCACGACCACGGCGCCGGCGGGCACCTGAACTGCTTCTCGGAACTGGTGGAAACCAGCGGCGGAAAAATCGACCTCGACAAACTGCCTATCGGCGACCCCACCCTCTCCATGAAGGAGGTCATCGGCAATGAATCGCAGGAGCGCATGGGGCTGGTCATTCCCGCAGAAAAACTGGACATCCTGGAGAAAATCGCCGAACGCGAGCGCGCGCCCATGTACGTTGTGGGCGAGGTCACCGGCAACGGGCGCTTCGTTTTCGAATCATCCGCCACAGGCGCCAAACCCATCAACCTCGCTCTGGCCGATATGTTCGGCAGCTCCCCAAAAACAGTGATGGCCGACAAGGCCCTCGCGCGGGCCTATGAGGAGGTGGATTACGAGCCCGCACTGCTGCACCAGTACCTCGAACAGGTGCTCAGGCTGGAAGCCGTGGCCTGCAAGGATTGGCTGACCAACAAGGTGGACCGCTGCGTGGGCGGGCTGGTGGCCAAACAGCAATGCGCAGGGCCCTTGCAACTGCCCCTCAACGACTGCGGGGTGATGGCCCTGTCCTTCGACACCCATTACGGCGTGGCCACCTCCGTCGGGCACGCCCCGCTGAGCGGGCTCATCGACCCGGCGGCGGGCTCCAGGAACGCAGTGGCCGAAGCGCTGGCCAACCTCGTATGGGCCCCGCTGCAGGACGGGCTCCGCTCCGTCTCCCTTTCCGCCAACTGGATGTGGCCCTGCCGCAACGAGGGCGAAGACGCCCGCCTGTACCAGGCCGTACAGGCCGCTTCCGGCTTCTGCATCGACCTGGGCATCAACATCCCTACCGGCAAAGACAGCCTGTCGATGAAACAGAAATACCCGGATGACGAAGTCCTCGCCCCAGGCACGGTGATCATCTCCACCGTCGCAGTGTGCGACGACATCCGGGGCATCGTGGAGCCCGTTTTCCGAAGGGATGGCGGCCCCATCTATTACATCAACCTCTCCATGGACGCCTTCAGGCTGGGCGGCTCTTCCTTCGCCCAGGTGCGCAACAAGGTTGGCGCCGAAACGCCGGACATCCGGGACGCCGCAAAATTCGCCGCGGCCTTCAACGCCATCCAGGCTCTCGTCAAAGCAGGGAAAATCGTGGCCGGCCACGACGTCTCGGCGGGCGGGCTGATCACCACCCTGCTCGAAATGTGTTTCGCCGAAAAGGGCCTGGGCGCAGAAATCAAGCTCGACGCCCTCGGCGAACCTGACACCGTAAAGCTGCTGTTCTCGGAAAACTGCGCCCTCGTCTTTCAGGCCATTGATGATTCCGCCGCGGCCGCCATCGCGGAATTGCCCATACCCTGCCGCCCGATTGGGCGGGTCAGGGATGGAAACACGCTGTCCCTCTCAAACGGGGCGGAAACCTATGATTTCGACATAGCCGCACTGCGCGACACCTGGTATGAAACCTCCTGGCTGCTCGACCGGAAACAAACGGCGGGGCAGAAAGCCGACGAGCGCTATCGCAACTACAAGGAACAACCGCTGAAATACACTTTCCCAAAAAGCTTCTCCGGGAAAATGCCCCGGATCGATCCGGCAGCAAGGCGCCCCAAAGCGGCCATCCTTCGGGAGAAGGGCAGTAATTCCGAGCGGGAGCTGGCCCATGCCATGTACCTGGCCGGCTTCGACGTGCGCGACGTGCACATGGCCGACCTGATGGCGGGAAGGGAAACGCTGGAGGACATCCGCTTCCTGGGGGCGGTCGGCGGTTTTTCCAATTCCGACGTGCTGGGCTCCGCCAAGGGCTGGGCCGGGGCTTTCCTCTACAACGACAAGGCCCGGGCCGCACTGGAGCGCTTCTTCGCGAGGGAAGACGTACTGTCGGTGGGCATCTGCAACGGCTGCCAGCTGTTCATCGAGCTGGGGCTCATCAATCCGGATCACGCGCAAAAGCCGAAGATGGGCTTCAACGACTCGCACAAACACGAAAGCGGCTTTACCTCGGTAAAGATCCTGGACAACAAGTCGGTCATGCTGTCGGGCCTGAGCGGCTGCACCCTGGGCGTGTGGATATCCCACGGTGAAGGCAAATTCGAGCTGCCGATGCCGGAGCACAACTACCACATCGTGGCCAAATACGGCTACGAAGGATACCCCGCCAATCCCAACGGAAGTGATTACAACACCGCCATGATGGCCAGCAGCGACGGCCGCCACCTCGTGCTCATGCCCCATATCGAACGCTCCATCTTCCCCTGGAACTGGGCCCATTACCCGGCGGAAAGAGCAGATGAAATATCGCCCTGGATCGAAGCTTTCGCGAATGCGAGAAAGTGGCTGGAGCAGTAAAAGGCCGCAAGTTTCGGGTTTTATCGGTGCAAGGATGCCGGCATCTTTGCATCATAAAATTCAAAAACCATGAAAGAACAGGAGCGGATCAATTACGAACGGATTGCCGAAGCGATCGCCTATATCCGGCAACATTTCAAAGCGCAGCCCGGCCTGGACGAGGTGGCCCGCAAAGTCCACCTGAGCCCCTACCATTTCCAGCGGCTGTTCACCGACTGGGCCGGGGTGAGCCCGAAAAAATTCCTGCAGTACATCAGCGCGGAACACGCCAAGCAGATTCTGAAAGACGGGCGGGCCACCCTGTTCGACGCGGCTTATGAAACGGGGCTTTCCGGCGCCGGGCGGCTCCACGACCTGTTCGTCACCATCGAAGGCATGACGCCGGGAGAATTCAAAAACGGCGGCGAAAACCTGTCCATCAATTACAGCTACGCCGAAAGCCCATTCGGCCCTCTGCTCGTGGCATCCACGGCCAAGGGAATCTGCCACATGGCATTTGCCGACGACGAAAAAAAGGCGCTGAGCGATCTTCAAAGCCAGTTCCCCAACGCCCGCTTCCGGCAGATGCTCGACCTCATTCAACAGCATGCGCTTTACATTTTCACACACGACTGGAGCAGGCTCCACCAGGTAAAATTACACCTCAAAGGCACGGCATTCCAGATCAAAGTATGGGAAAGCCTGCTGAAAATCCCTATGGGGAAGCTGGCCACCTACGGCGACATCGCCAGGCACATCGATAGCCCGAATGCTTCCCGCGCAGTAGGCTCCGCCGTCGGTGGAAACCCCGTCGCCTTTCTCATCCCCTGTCACCGGGTGATACAATCGACGGGATTGTTCGGGCAGTACCACTGGGGCAGCACCCGGAAAACGGCCATGATCGGGTGGGAGGCGGCGAAAACGGATTTTGCCGGCGCTGCTGTGGGCGGCGAGGGTTGAATGAATAATAGGCGGTTCCAAAACGCTGCGGGATGGCCGGTTTTTTATACTTTTAAGGAACAACATGAAACGATTGTCCAAATTCCTGAAATTACTGGCCGTCGGCCTGCTGCTACTGCTTATGCTCTCCCTGGCCGGCCTGGCCGGCTATTACCAGGCCCGCTATCAGGAAAGCCCGGAACTGCCGCCCGTGCCGCCTTTCCGCTTCGAAGAACCTGCTGTAGCGGATGCCGCCAGGCCCGTTTTGCTGCCCGTTCCGAAACAACTAAGCTGGAGCGGAGGCGTATTCCGGATGCCCGAAACGCTTACTTTTTCCACCGATGCCGATACCGCCGGGATCAGGGCCATATTCCGGCAACACCTGCAAATCGAGGCGATAGCCGCTCCTTCGGGCGCTTTCCGCTTCGTGAAAAAAGAAGGCCTCGGCCCGCAGGCCTACCACCTGTCCATCACCCCCCGGGGCGTTACGGCCGAATATGGCGGGCTGCCCGGGCTGTTTTACGCACTGACGACGGTGAAGCAGATTTACCGGCAAAGCGGAGCCTCGATGCCCTGCGTGGACATACAGGACGAGCCCGCGCTGCAGGTGCGGGGCGCCATGCTCGACATCAGCCGGAACAAGGTGCCGAAGCTGGAAACCCTCTACGAAATAGTGGACTTCCTGGCGGATCTGAAATACAACCACCTGCAGCTCTACGTCGAAGGTTTCTCTTTTGCCTACCCCGGTTTCCGGGAGTTGTGGGAAAAAACGGAAACGCCCATCACGCCCGAGGATATCCGGCAACTGGATGCCTACTGCCGCGAGCGCTTCATCGAGCTGGTTCCCAATCAGAACTCCCTGGGCCACATGATGGACTGGCTCGCCACGGAACAATACCAGCACCTGGCTGAATGCCCGAAAGGATACAAGCTGCTGGGGCTGCTCGACATGAAAGGCACCCTCTGCCCCACCGACCCGCAGAGCCTGGAACTGGTGAAAAAAATGAGCGAAGATCTCCTGCCCAATTTCTCCTCTACCCGGTTCAACGTCAACCTCGATGAGCCCTTCGAGCTGGGAGAATGCCGGTCGAAAGAAGCCGCGGAGCAACTGGGAAAAGGCCGCGTGTACCTGGATTACGCCCTGAAACTGCACGAGTATGTAAAAAGCAAGGGCAAAAGCATGATGATGTGGGGAGACGTCGTCAGCCGGCACCCCGAAATCCTCGCCGATATTCCGAAGGACATCACTTTGCTGGAATGGGGTTATGAGGATGACCACCCTTTCGAGCAACGCTGCCGGGCACTGCAGCAGGCAGGGCAGCCCTTTATGGTTTGCCCCGGCGCCAGCACCTGGTCCAGCTTTGCGGGCCGCACCGACAACATGCTCGCCAACATCAGCAATGCCGTAAAAAACGGCATCCGCTACGGCGCCGCCGGCATGCTCATCACCGACTGGGGCGACCTGGGGCACCTGCAGTACCTGCCCGCCAGCTTCGCCGGGCTGGCCTATGGCGCTGCCCTGAGCTGGAATTACGAAAGCCGTGAACAGGTGAACCTCAACGGCTTTTTGAGCGAGCTGGTTTTCAGAGACTCCACACATGCCATGGGCGCCATCGCGCTGGACCTTGGGCGCTTCAACCAGTTTGAAGAATACCCGATGGTGGCCGGCACGACGACCGCCTTCGCCTACCAGTTCGGGTTGATGGACAAAATGATGCTGGCGGCCATCAACAAAAAACTGCTCTCCGGCATGGCAGCCCTGATAGCGGAGAACGATACGGCCATAATCAATTCCATGCACCGGCGCTTCGACGAGCCCAGGCCCTACCACCACCAGGCCATTGTCGAATGGACGGAAGCCCTGTCATCGAAGCTCGAAACCGTTCGCCTTGGCCGCCCCGGCGCCGCGCTCATCCTGGATGAATACCGGAATGCAATCCGAATGATACAACTGGGCGCCAAAACCAAACAATACACCGGCTACCACCTCCAGCGAACAGATGCAGAAAACAAGGCCCTGCTCCTGGAAATGCGGGCGCTCTGCCAGCAGATCATTGTGGAGCACGAGCGCCTCTGGCTGGCCCGCAACAAAAAAGGCCGCCTGCAACTGACGCTCCAGCCGATCCGGAAGCTGCAAAGCCAGGTGGAAAAACACATGGCCCGGCTCGAAAAGAACAAACTGTCGCGGTGGGCGCACAGGGTGGTGGATCAGGTTGTGAGTGCGGGGGCGATGGCCTACTTTAAAAGCTAAGCGCATTTTTTAAGTTTCGGCCAACTTATAAAAAGAAAAATCATTCACCGCCTGTTGCCAATGGCTCTGAGCCTGACGGCATTGAAAGCGCTATAAACGGAGCGGCAAGACTTTCAAACTTCCGGGGGAAAGAGGACTGCCTGTACCTCAGCATCTGGACGCCTCAAACCGGGCCGGGCGGCAGGCTGTGGCAGGCCCGCCTCATCAGGCAGTAGGCTGGGTCAAAGGTGCATTTCTTCCCACTCCTCCAGATACCGCAGGCAGGCCGCATCCTCCTCGTCCGTGCTAGGCCCGTTGCTGAACCAGGCTTCCAGTATCTCCCGGGCCACCTCTTCGGAAGTAGCCCGGAGGCTCATGCAGAGGATGTTGGCGTCGTTCCACTTGCGGGCGCCGGCGGCCGTCTGCGCATCGCCGCAGAGGGCGGCGCGGATGCCCTTCACCTTGTTGGCCGCCAGGCTGATGCCGGTGCCCGTCCAGCAGAACAGCACCGCCTGATCGTACTGCCCGGCCGCCACCTTTTCGGCCACCTCGATGGCAACCTTCGTCCAGGGCGCGGGCATCGCAAGCAGGGCGCCGTAAAGGCCTACTTCGTGGCCCAACTTTTTCAGTTCCTCCACCACCGCCTGCGTCAGGTGGGTGTTCATATCGCTGCCGACGGCCATTTTCATCTTTCCTGGATATTATAGTTTATTAAACCGGCTTCTTTATTATACAACAGGCCATACCAGGGCAAAAACCTTTTCACCGTACCACAGGTAGTTTTTCAGCGCAAGCGCGGAAAGGCCGGTGATCCGGCCCGGAGCAGGTTGGTTTTTCCAGCCTGACGGGGGCCTGTCAACAAAGTGATTTCCGGTTCGGAAAGGTGCGCATGAAGTTTGGGCAATATGCTCCGCCGTATTTCCACAGAAGGCTCTTTTTTTGTTTCTAATTTATGTTTTAACCGGGTTAAAACAAAACCTAACCTTCCGGGCTCTTCGCCTCTTCCTGTTTCTTATAACACCCCCGCTCCGCCTGGGCGCAGGCGGAGATATGCGCCAGCCTCCCGTCAGGCCCGACAGGGCCCATGGTCCGGATGCACCAGTAAGTGCTGTTGCCGGGGTCTTCCGGCAGAAAAGGGCGCCCGCCGCCTTCCATAGCCCCGAAGGCGTTCCTGGCGCGCAGGTAACGGCAGTAGGATTTTTGTTCCATATCCTTTCAGAAAATAGCCGCAGGGGCGCTCCTTAGCCCACCCTGCGGCTAACCTATTATGCTTAAATCGTATGAGCCATCACTTTGCCAGCTATATTGCTATATTGCTATATTGCTGTATTGCTATATTGCTGTATTGCTATATTGCTGTATTGCTGTATTGCTGTATTGCTGTATTGCTGTATTGCTGTATTGCTATATTGCTGTATTGCTGTATTGCTGTATTGCTGTATTGCTGTATTGCTATATTGCTATATAACCATGGGTGTGCTCCGGATTGCACGGAGATTGACGGAGAAGGCACAGAGGCTCAAAGAGTTAACTCCATGAATACCAATGCTCCGTGTTACTCCATGTCTCCTCTGTGTGGCTCCGTGTAAAAAAACAATGCCTCCTGAAGCAGCCTCAACCATATAACCATATAGCCATAAAACGTACCTATTTAGGAGGGCCACCTGCCCGTATTCATTCCAGGCGTCAGGGGGTGGCTGATCGGTAGCCCATCAGGGTGAGCCACCCCCTGACTGCGCATAGCCGCTGTTTCGCTTCCTTGCTCAGTCAGGGTGAGCCACCCCCTGACTGGGCATAGCCGCTGTTTCGCTTCCTTGCTCAGTCTGGGGGTGGCTCGCCTGAATGGAACCTCGTTCAGCCACCCCCTGACGCCAATGGCCCGCGTCCTGGGCCATACTGCAAAGAGGGCTAAACAGTTACCATAAAACCATATAGCCATATAACCAAAAACCATATAGCCATATAGCCATCCCCCTGCCCGCTAGCCCACCGCATCCATGATCGCCCGCTTCGTCAGGTTTTCGAACAGCTTCACCTTGTAGCCATTGTGTTTCAGGGGCGTGGCGCCTTCCAGCGCCTTTTTGGCCGCTTCCATAGCTACTTTTTCCGTGACCACCTTGCCCTTGAGCACGGCCTCAGCCCCTTCGCGGCGCAGCGGCACGGAGGAGGCGGCGCCGAATACGATGCGGGCGTCCCGGCATTTGTTGCCGTCCATTTTCAGCACCACGGCCACATCGGCCATGCTCCAGTCGTAGCTCTCGCGCTGGCCTGCCTTCAGGTATGCAGCGCGGGTATTGGCGTCAACCGGAGGCAGCATGATGTTGGTGATGATCTCTTTGCTGCCGGCCACCGTTTCCTGGCTTACATTTTCCTCGGAAGAGAGGAAGAATTCAGCCAGGGGCGCCACCCGCCGGCCTTCCGGGCCCGTCAGTTCGACCTTGCCGTCGTAGGCGAGCAGGGCGGTGGCGAGGGAGGAGGGGTGCACGCAGGGGCATATATTGGTGTTAAAAATGCCGTGGAACTGGTTTTCCCCGATCTGCGCATAGCAGGTGAAGCCGCCTTTCTTGCGGCACTTGTGCGCGCTGCTGCGGAAGTACCAGCAGCGGGGGCGCTGCATCAGGTTGCCGCCCATGGTGGCCATGTTGCGCAACTGCGGCGTTGCGGCGTGCGTCGCCGACTCGTACAGGGCCCGGTAGTGCTTTTTGACCTCTTCGCTGTTTTCAAGCCCGGCAATGGTGACCAGCGGCCCGAATTGCAGCCCGGCCTTGCTGTCGTACGATAACTTATCCAGCCCGGGTATCCTGCTCAGGTCGATGAGCCTGGCGGGTTCCACCAGGCCCTCCTTGATGAGGTCCAGCAGGTCCGTCCCGCCGGCCTTCACCACGTATGCGGAAGAAGTTGCTTTTTTGAGCAGGGCTTCCGAGACCGTGCTGTTCATCATATCGATGGCATCTTGTACGCTCGGCGCCTGGACATATTCAAATCGCTTCATATTCTGATCTGATTTTGGCAGTTAGGTAATGGGTTTAAATATGGCCCAGGGCCGCCAGCACTTTCTGCGGCGTAATAGGCAGTTCGTAAATGCGCACGCCGATGGCGTTGTACACCGCATTGGCAATGGCGGCTGCCGTAGCGATATTGGCCGGTTCGCCGATACCCGCCACATCGGTGCTGGAATGAGCATCGTAATTTTCGATGAGCACGCACTCGATTTGCGGGATCTCTTTGGCGTAGGGCAGCTTGTAGGTGTCGAGGCCCGTATTGACCTGATGCCCGGTGTTGGGGTCTATGACCCGGTCTTCCAACAAGGCATAACCCACGCCCATGATCACGCCGCCATTGATCTGGCTTTCGAGCTGCATGGGGTTGATCGGCCGGCCGCAGGTATGGACGGCGACCACCCTTTCCACCTTGATGAAGCCCGTTTCGGTGTCCACGCTCACTTCGGCAAACTGAACGGCGCCGAGGCGGCCATGGCCCAGCCAGCTGCCGGAGAGGAAGCCTCCATAATCCGCCGTGCGGCTGGCCGTGGCGATAACCTGGCTCGTGGGCATGCGCTTGGCCGCTTCCGCAAATGTCATTTTTTTGGAGGGGTCGGCTTTGACAAACACCTCGCCGTTCTTCAGTTCGATGTCTTCCACATCCACTTGCCAGGCAGCGGCTACGCCCTGCAGCATCTTCAATTTGGCCTGGTAGGTGGCGTTGCGGGCCGGCGGTGTGATGTTTTCCGCTGTCTTACTGCCACCCGACCCCAGGGCGTCGGGATAATTGGTGTCGCCGATCTTGATGGTGATGTCTTCGGCCTTCAGCCCCAGTTCCTCGGCCACCACCTGGGCGATGATGGTTTTGGTGCCGGTGCCGATATCCTGGACGCCCGACAGGGCTTCAACGGAGCCGCTGCGGTTGATGCGAACCATCACGGAGCTGTCCATTTCGACAAAGCGGGGCCAGGTGGCCTGCGCTACGCCGATGCCCCGCTTGACGGGGCCGGTATCGGCGCCCGCCTTCCTGCGCTTCCAGCCGAATTTTTCGGCGCCCGCTTTGCGTTGGATGCGGCGGATGTCATTGGCGTCGATCTTATCGCGCAGGGCCAGCGGGTCCATGTCCAGTTTCTCCGCCAGCTCATCGATGAGGGACTCCATGGCGAATGCGCCCTGCACGTTGCCGGGGGCGCGGAAGGCCTGGCCCGGGCCGGCATGGGTGAAGACGTCGTACTGGGCCATCTTGAAATTCGGGCAAACGTACATGTCCTGTGCTACCCGCCCCACACCGGCGCCGAGCCCGACGCCGGCGGTGCCGTAGGAAAGCAGGTCGACGGCGGTCAGGGTTCCGTCCTTTTTGGCGCCCACTTTCAGTATCTGGTGGGAATTGGGGCGGTTGCCTGCGGAGATCTGTTCCTCCTCGCGCTCCAGCATCAGCTTCACCGGGCGGCCCGACAGTTTGGACAACCAGGTGGCGGCTACGCCGGTCTCGCCGGCGCCGAATTTCGAGCCGAAGCCCCCGCCCATGAACTCGGTGACCACCCGCACCTTGCTGGTGGGCAGGCCAAAAAGTTCTACCAGGTCGTTGCGGGTGTCCCTCGTGCTTTGGTTAGAACTGTAAACCGTCAGCATATCCGGCCGCCAGTCGGCCACCGCGCCATGGGTTTCCAGGCAGCAGTGGGTCTGAACCTGGGTGCGGTATTCCTTTTCCAGGATAACATCCGCCTCAGCGAAGCCTTTTTCGACATCGCCGCGCGGCCCGCCGAAGAAACTGCTGGTGGTGGGCCCGCGCAGGTTGCCCTTCTGTTCATCAGCGGCAGTGACACCGACGTCGCCGGCGCTGCCCCGGTCTTCAATGACTTCTTCGTACACCAGGGGCGCACCGGGCTTGCGGGCTTCGTCGAGGTTGACTACAAACGGCAGGGGCTCGTATTCCACTTTGATCAGGCCCAGGGCTTCCCTGGCGATATTCATCGATTCGGCGGCCACCGCGGCGATGGCCTGCCCGGCAAAACGCAGCCGGGGCAGTTCTTTGCCGTCGTATTGGTCTTTCTGTTCCCCTTCTTTACCCTGCACGATCACGGCAAAGACGCCCGGGTGCTTCCGGGCAGCCGACACATCGAGCGATTTGATGCGGGCGTGGGGATAGGGCGAGCGCAGGAATTTGCCGTAGAGCATGCCCGGCAACTGGATATCGGCGGTGTATTTGGCTGCGCCGGTCACTTTTTGCAGGGCATCCACCCTTTTTACCCTTTTACCCACCACGCTGAGCTTTTCGTTGACGGGCAGGGCGGAAGGCTCGTCGGCAGGGACTTCCCGCTCGATCTCGGTAAGGTTGTGCCCCGGAACGCCGAAAGGCATCTTCAGCTTTTTGGTGTTCAGGGCCTTGTTTTTATCAGGATTGGCCATATTTTCTGTTTTTTGCCACCCGGCCTGGCGCCGGGTTTAAGTGGTTGGAATAAAGCGCCGGCGGAGCGCCGCTTTTACTTCTTCATCTTTTTTGCAGCAGCCAGCGTCGCCTCGAAGACCTTGGGATAAGTGCCGCAGCGGCAGAGGTTGCCGCTGGTCGCCAGTTTCACGTCCTCCAGGCCTGGGTTGGGGTTTCGCTTCAGCAAGGCGGCGCAACTCATCACCATGCCCGGCGTGCAGAAACCGCACATACTGGCGTCGTGTTCGATGAAGGCTTCCTGCACCGGGTGAAGTTCATCGCCCTGGGCCAGGCCCTCAATGGTGGTAACCTCGCGGCCGGACACGTCCACGGCCAGGGTAATGCAGGAATTGACCGGCTTGCCGTCCACCCAGACCGTGCAGGCCGAGCAGGAGCCGCGGTCGCAGACG
The DNA here is from genome assembly GCA_963169455.1 of Bacteroidota bacterium. Lineage (GTDB taxonomy): Bacteria > Bacteroidota > Bacteroidia > Chitinophagales > Saprospiraceae > JACJYE01. The sequence continues at coordinate 35,116 of CAUJDW010000122.1, forward strand.
ACTTTGGCGCCGGTAAGGCTGAGATGTTCCCGAAGGGCCTCTGCCAGGGTAGTGCGCGGCTCCACCCAAATCGTGCGGGCCTGGCCGTTTACCACGAACCGGACTTCCGCTTCCCCGGGCCCGAGAATGGCCGGAGGGGCTTTGGCATCTTCCAGTTTGAAACTCAAAAGGCCCGCACTAAGCGCTACGGTGCCCGCCGTTGTCAGTCCGGCGCCCCTCAGGAAGGCGCGCCGGGAGACGCCCTTTTTCTCTTGCATGGAGGATTGCTCTTCAGAAGGGTTCTTCATAGATATTTATATTGTGTGGTTCAACAAGAAACTCAACCTGGCCGCCGGAAGAACGCGGCTTGGAATGGGTAAAAGGCCCTGGGCCTGATCGTCATTTGGGTATCGCAGCGGTTTGAAAAACTGAGGCCGAATATTCTCACGCTAAATTTAAAAAAAACAGCAGTATTTTCCATAGGATGGGGGCATTAATTATGCCTCGCCGGGAAAATTCCGGCCAGTTGCGCCCTATTGGAATTCAGGTTATCTTTCGGGCTATGGCAAAACCCGTCACCCTCAGTATCCGGGAAGCCCGGGCGCTGGCCGTGAACAGCCAGCTGCTCGGCGGCGCTCCAGCCTTTGCCGGCGTGCAAGGGGCCCTGCAGGTAATCGAGCACCTCGGGTATGTCCAGATCGATACCATTTCGGTAGTGGCCCGCGCCCACCACCACGTGCTTTGGAACCGCGTTGCAGGTTATAATGAAACGCACCTTAAGGAGCTGGAAGCGTCGCGTGCTGTTTTTGAGTACTGGGCCCACGCCGCCGCCTACCTGCCCATGAAGGATTACCCCTTCAGCCTCTGCCGAAAGCAGGACTTCCTCAGTGGCGGCGCATTCTGGTTTGAGAAGGACCACCATACCGCCGATACGGTGCTGGAGCGCATTCGCCGCGAGGGGCCGCTGATGTCCAAGGATTTTAAAAACGACAAACCCATGACGGCGCCCGGCAATGGCATGGACTGGGCCCGAAACCCCTTCAACCTGGCGCTGCGCCTGCTTTTCATGGAAGGCCGGATCATGGTGGCCGGGCGGCGGGGCTTCCAAAAAGCCTATGGGATGCCCGAAGAGGTCTTGCCCGCCGGCACGGACGACAAGCTGCCCGCAAGGGATGCATACCTCCGGTACCTGATTGAACGTGATACCCGCGCACATGGGCTGGTAAAGGCCAGGGAAATCGGCTATCTGCTGCGAGGCCTTCAGCCGAAGCTCAATGCCGTTTTAAGGGAAATGGTGAATGCCGGGGAGTTGCTGACAGCCCGTGTGGAAGGGCTGGGCGAAGAACCGTACTATATCCGGCCGCAGGCGCTGGAGCGTTTCACCCGCATGAATGAAAAGCCAATGTTGTATATCCTCTCCCCATTTGACAACCTGGTGATCCAGCGCAAAAGGCTGGAGGAACTGTTCGGGTTTTCATATACGCTGGAATGTTATACGCCCGCCGGCAAGCGCAAGTTTGGCTACTTCGGGCTCCCCTTACTCTATGGCGATTGCTTCGTGGGGCAGCTCGATGCAAGGGCAGGCCGCAAAACCGGCTGTTTTTTTCTCAACAACCTGGCCTGGGAAGCCGGTCAAGAAAGGCGGGAAGAAACAGAAGCCGCCCTGGTGCAGAGCCTGCAGGCATTTGCGGCCTTCAACAACTGCAACAGGGTGGAAATAAGCGTTCCTGCCGCGCGGCAATTAAGCGAAGGCATCCTGGATTTTTTATCAAAATAATATTCCCAAAAAAATCTCCTCTGTTTAACAAAAATTTTACATTTTTGTCACCCAGCGTTATTTTAAAAGTTTCAATACCCAATAAACATCAACGGATTTTGAAGCCGACCAATATCAAAGACCCGGAATACTTCCACAAAGTGGTGGATTGCCAGTACGCCTGCCCGGCCCATACGCCGGTGCCGGAGTACATCCGCCTGATCGCCGCCGAGCGGTACACGGAAGCCTATATGGTCAACTGGGAGTCCAATGTCTTTCCCGGCATCCTGGGGCGCACCTGCGACCGCCCCTGCGAACCGGCCTGCCGGCGGGGCCGGATCGAGGAAGAACCCGTGGCCATCTGCCGCCTGAAACGCGTGGCTGCCGACAACAAGGGGGAGGTGCAGCGGCTCATGCCCGCAGCCCCGAAACAGAAGAACGGCAAAAAGATCGCCCTCATCGGCGGCGGGCCGGCCTCCCTGACCGTCGCCCGCGACCTGGCGCCCCTGGGCTACGAAATCCACCTCTACGACGACCAGAAAGCCGGCGGCGGCATGATGCGCAGCCAAATCCCCGCTTTCCGCCTGCCCGAATCCGTCCTCGATGAAGAGGTGAACTACGTACTGGACATGGGCGTCGACGCCCACTTCAACACCTATGTTTCCAGTATGAAGGACCTGCTGGAGAAGGACTATGACGCCATCTTCGTGGGCACCGGCGCGCCGCGCGGCGGCGACCTGCCCAAGCTGCCCGGCCGCTGGGACACCAAGGAGAACATCCACCTCGGCATCGAATGGCTGGCCAGCGTCGCCTTCGGCCACACTACCCGCATCGGCAAAAAAGTGCTGGTGCTCGGCGGCGGCAATACCGCCATGGATTGCTGCCGCACAGCCCTGCGCCTGGGAGCAGGCCAGGTGACGGTAGTGGTGCGCAGCCCGTTCCGGGATATGAAAGCCTCCCCCTGGGAGATCGAAGACGCTCAACGGGAAGGCGTCACCATCCTCAACAATATGCCTCCCAAAAAATTCGTGGTGGAGAACGGCAAGCTCAAAGGCGTACTCTTTGAAAAAGTGGCCGCCATCTACGACGAAAAAGGCAAACGCACCCTCATCCCCACCGGCGAACCCGATGTATTCATGGAAGCCGACGATGTGCTCGTCGCCATCGGGCAGGACAATGCCTTCCCCTGGATCGAACGCGACCTCGGCATCAAATTCGGCAACTGGGACCTGCCCGTTGTGGACAAGACCACCTTCCAGTCGACCCTCGACCGCGTCTTCTTCGGCGGCGACGCCGCCTTCGGGCCCAAGAATATCATCACCGCCGTGGCCCACGGCCATCAGGCCGCCATCTCCATCGACCTGTTCTGCCGCGGCGAATCCGTGTACAACCGCCCGGCGCCGATGACCAACCTCGTCAGCCAGAAAATGGGCATACACGAATGGGCTTATGACAGCCTGGTGGTAAACGACGCCCGCTACCTGGTGCCCCATGTCGAAAAACAGCTCGCCCTCCAGGACCGCACGCTGGAAGTGGAACTCGGCTTCGACCAGCCCACCGGCTTTAAAGAAGCCCAGCGTTGCCTCAACTGCGACATACAGACCGTTTTCAACACCAGCCGCTGTATCGAATGCGATGCCTGCATGGATATCTGCCCCACCTCCTGCATCACATTCACCCTCAATGGCGAGGAGGACGAACTGCGCCAGCGCCTGAGCGCGCCGGCCCACAACACGAGCCAGGACCTCTACGTTTCCGAGGGCCTGCCCACCGGCCGCGTCATGATCAAAGATGAGGATGTCTGCCTGCACTGCGGCCTGTGTGCAGAACGCTGCCCGACCGCCGCATGGGATATGCAGAAATATTTGTACCAGGTGACAAAAGCCGCGCCGATATGGAACAACTCAATGCTGTAAACGACTTCGTCGTCCGCTTCGCCAACGTGAACGGCACCGGCTCCGCCAGCGCCAACAACATGTTTGCCAAAGCCATCTTCCGGATGGGCATCCCGGTTACGCCCAAGAACATTTTCCCTTCCAACATCCAGGGCCTGCCTACCTGGTACGAAGTCCGCATCAGCGAAAAGGGCTACCTCGGCCGGCGGGAAGGCGTCGACCTGATGGTGTGCATCAACCCGCAAAGCATGGCGGAAGATGTGGCCTCCGTCAAACCCGGAGGGTATTTCCTGTACGACAGCACCAAAAAGCTGCACCCGCAGTTCATCAGGGAGGACATCCACTACATCGGCCTCCCCATGACGGACATGGTGATGCACCACTACAGCGAACCCCGCCAGCGGCAGTTGTTCAAGAACGTAGTTTACGTTGGCGCCCTGTCCGCCTTGCTGGACATCGAGTTCGGAGTGCTGGAAAGCATCATCCGCGACCAGTTCAAAAAGAAGGAAAAGCTGATAGCGCCCAACATCAAGGCCCTGGAGCTAGGCCTGCACTACATACAGGAACACTACGAATACCCCCTCGGCATCCGCCTGGAGCGGAGGGATAAAGTAAATGACAGCATACTGATCGACGGGAACACGGCCTGCGCCCTGGGCGCTATTTACGGGGGCGCCACCGTTGCGGCCTGGTACCCCATTACCCCCTCCACTTCCGTGGTCAGCGCTTTCGGCAAGTACGTCAGCAGGCTCCGCATCGACCCGGAGAGCGGCCGGCGGAAGTTCGCCATCGTACAGGCCGAAGACGAACTGGCGGCCATGGGGGTCGTCATCGGGGCCACCTGGAACGGCGCCCGCGCCTTCACCGCCACCAGCGGCCCGGGGGTCTCCCTGATGAGCGAATTCCTGGGGCTGGCATATTTCGCGGAAATACCGGCCGTGCTCATCAACGTCCAGCGCGGCGGCCCCTCCACCGGCATGCCTACCCGCACCCAGCAGCCCGATATCCTGTCGAGCGCCTACGCTTCTCACGGCGATACGAAACACATCCTGCTCTTCCCCAGCACTCCCGCCGAATGCTTCGAAATGACCGCCACGGCCCTGGACCTGGCCGACCGCCTTCAAACGCCGGTGATCGTCATGTCGGACCTCGACCTGGGCATGAACGAGCACCTGTCGCCTCCCTTGAAGTGGGACGACGGGCGCCGCTACGACCGCGGCAAAGTGCTCAGCGCCGAAGAGCTGGAAAAACTCGAAAAATTCGGCCGCTACCTCGACGTCGACGGCGATGGGATATGCTTCCGGACCATCCCGGGCACCCACCCCACCAAAGGGTCTTTTTTCACCCGGGGCACTTCCAAAGATGAATACGCCCGCTACACCGAAAACGGCGAAGCCTATGTGCGCAACATGGACCGCCTGGCCCGGAAATGGGAAACCGCCAAACTGAAAGTTCCGCCTCCGGAACTCTACCAGAACGAGAACCGCCACCGGTACGGCATGATCTTCTTCGGCACCACCACCTACGCCGCCCTGGAAGCCATGGACCTGCTCCGGGAAAAGGGCATCGAACTGGATGCCATGCGCCTGGCCAGCTTCCCCTTCAGCGAAACCGTCCGGCAGTTCATCGAACAACACGAAAAGGTTTTCGTCATCGAACAGAACCGCGACGCCCAGATGCGGAGCCTGCTGATCAACGAACTGGAAATAGCGCCCCGCCAGCTGATCTCCGTTCTGAACTACGATGGCAAGCCCATCCCCGCAGATACGATCGAACAACAAATTGCCAGAACTTTCAACAGCGAAACCACAAAAGATGACGTACATAAAGCCCAGGTTCCGGCATCCTGAATTGCCGAGGAATAAAATCGGATACGCCAAGGCCGACTACGAAGGCGCCATTTCCACCCTCTGCGCAGGCTGCGGCCACGATTCCATCAGCGCCGGCATCGTCCAGGCCTGCTATGAGTTGTCCATCGAGCCGCACCGCCTGGCCAAGCTGTCGGGCATCGGTTGTTCGTCCAAAACGCCGACCTATTTCCTGAGCAACTCGCATGGCTTCAACGCCGTCCACGGGCGGATGCCCTCCATTGCGACCGGCGCCTGCCTGGCCAACCGCGAGCTGATTTACCTCGGCGTATCGGGCGACGGCGATTCGGCCTCCATCGGCATGGGGCAGTTCGTACACGCCATCCGGCGCAACGTGAACATGGTGTACATCGTCATGAACAACGGCTGCTACGGGCTGACCAAAGGCCAGCACTCCGCCACCGCCGATGCGGGAGCCCAGAGCAAAACCGGATCCACCAACCCCTTCCCTTCCATCGACCTGGTCGGGCTGGCGCTCGAGCTCGGAGCTACTTTCGTCGGGCGCAGCTTTTCCGGCGATAAAAAACAGCTGGTGCCCCTGATCAAGGCGGCCATGTCACACCCGGGCTTTGCCCTGCTGGATGTCATTTCCCCCTGCGTCACCTTCAACAACCAGCCGCAGTCGACAAAATCATACGACTACGTGCGCGCCCACCTGGAAGCCACCGCCACCATCGACTTCGTCCCCCACCGGGAAGAGATCACCGTCAGCTACCAGCCCGGGCACTCCGCTTCGGTAGAATTGCACGACGGCTCCGTCATCCAGCTCCATAAACTGGCCCCGCACTGGGACCCTACCGACCGGAATTCCGCCGTTACGCGCCTGCTGGAATCCAAAATGAAGGGGGAAGTGCTCACCGGCCTGCTCTACATCGACCCGGAAAGCCAGGGGCTGCACGAACTGGAGCAAACCGTCGAACAACCGCTCAACACCTTAAAGGAAGAAGACCTGAACCCGGGAGCGGAAGTGCTGGAGGAGATCAATAACAGCTTCAGGTAAACTTGAAAAGAAAAAAAATATCTTTTTTCTGATAATTTGTAACATATAGCCTCATTTCCCGTAAACCATACCAAACCATCCGGTTTACCACAAAATGAGGGGGCGAAAAAAAATTCGCCATATTTATTTAAAAGTGCTATCTTTGACACAATAAAAAAACCGGCCAACATCGTTAGCCGGTTTCCAAAAGAGCTTTGAGAGGCTATCTACATACCAAAACGGAGGATATCCTTTGATACCCTCAAAATCTTTCATGAGATTATAATTTGCATTCGTGGGATTACATCCTGCTTCAAATTGCAGGCGCCGCCACAGGCCGCCTGCAATTTTTTTTCAGTAGCGAGTCGATGATCTTATTCTCTTCCGAATAATCCTGCCAACTGCTATTCTTCCGTTGACAATACAAAACTGACGCTTTTGACGGGGCAATAGAAGTACAATTCACGAAATTACTGGGTTACTCGAAAAAATAATTTAAATCCAATGAATTGAAAATCAATAAGTTAACATTAAAAAAACCCTATTTTCCTGGATTTAAATACATTGATTTTTTCGCTATACGTTGCTTTTTTTTAAAACTCCCGCCATCCTGAAGAGCCCCCGCGCACTTCTTTCTCCCCCCTCCCGGCCTCTTCAGCGGCCATTTCCTTGGAACAATCCCGCTTTTTTTGCGTACTTTTTCGGAAACTTATCACCACAACCTACCTGAAACCGCTATGCCCAGGCCTCTGTTAACCATGCTCGTATGCCTTTGCTGCTGGCAGCTTGCCAAAGCCCAGTGCGATAGCCTCCTGTCCTTCCGCCCTGCCCATATACAAGGGACGCTGGACGGGCAACCCGGCAATTTTTCGGGGCTTATTATTCTGAAAAGCCATGCCGGCGCCGAACTGACGGCCACTGCCGGCCCGCTGGCCGATGAAGCGGGCGGGCAGTTCATACCCCCGGACAACATCTCCCTTTCTGCCCATTCGCTTTCCATTGGCGCCGGCAAAACAGCCAGCCTTATATTCAGCGCAGAGAACGTCAGCCAGCCGGGCCGCTATGCCGGCGTGCTGGAACTGAGCCAGAAAGATGGCGGCTGCCAATGGGAAATTCCCATTACCCTCGCGATAAGCCGGGAGGGGCAGGTGCAAATCCAGGAAGACGGCAAGGCCCTCAGCCTGAAAACCGTGGCCCCGTCCTGGCTGAATTTCCTGCTGCCCCCCAGCATCCGGCAGGAAGGCATCAACTTCCGGGTCGAAAACGAAGGGCCCGGGGCGGTAACCATGGACAGCTTTTCCCTCGTGCTCATCGGCGAAAACACGCAGGACGCCCTCACCGAGTCGTTCGTCAGCTGGGAAAACGCCGATAAGAACCTGCACGCCAGCGAACTGGAAATGCTGAGCTTCCGTTTCCAGGGTGAAAAGAAACAAAAACTCAAGCCCGACCTGTACCAGGGCGAACTTCGGGTCTATTTCCGGGATTACCCGGACCCCCTGTCGCTGCCTGTCACCCTGGCGGCCCGGGCGGGCTCCTTCTGGGTGCTGGTTGCCCTGCTGCTGGGCATTGTCCTCGGCCGCCTGATCAAAGACCTCAACCGGGCCCAGGGCCAGATAAGCCTGGTCCGCCGCCTGCTGCCCCTGCGCACCCAGGTGGAACAACTGGCCGATAAACTGGCCCGCAAACAGCTCTGGGATGAACTGTCTCGCCTGGAAACCGAGATCAACAGCGTATTCAGCGACGAAGCCCGGGAGGAAGTAGAGAAAAAATTCGCCCCCCTGGAAAAAAAGATCCAGCAGGCCCGCGAACTGGACGCCCTCTTCGAACGCATGCAGGAACAATACAAAACAGCGGAGCCCGAACCGGAAGTAAAACAGCAGGCCAGCCAGCAGTTCCGCCTGGTGCGCGATATGATACTGGACGGAAAGGAAGCGGAAGCCATGGAAGGCCTGAAAAAACTGGACAGCATGGCCAGCGCCCAGGCGGAAAAAAGCAAGGGCTTCTTCGACGAGGCCGTCGCGCCGGCCGCCGAAGCCATGAAGCAGCAGTTCGCCAAACTGATCCAGTCGCTGCAGGAACCCGGGCCGGCGCAACAGGAAACGGGCAAAGAACCCGGCATGATGGAAAAGTTCTTCTTCCGGGCCATGCAGGTTTTGTCCGGCGTGAAAATTTCCGCCAGGGTGCGCTACGGCCTCATCCGCCCGCTGGTGTCCCTGGCCACTTTCGCCGTACTGCTCCTGCTCGGCCTCAACGAGATATACATCCAGGCCGGCGACACCTTCGGCTCGGAGGGCCTGCTCGACTACCTCAAGGTCTTCCTCTGGGGCGTCGTCTCCGATGTCTTCTCCCGCTCCCTCACCAGCGACGAAGCAGTGGCCTCGTTCATCGGGAAATAAATGCACCGCCGCCTGTTGCCAGCTGGGCTGGGGGAAAGCCGGGGAGGCAGGCCTGGTTATGGGTTGCAGGTTTCATCCGTCTCTGCAAGCCGGATAAAGGTTTTTTACCCGGCTGAGCTTTGCGAGGATGGGGCAGGGTTTGCCCCGGGCTCCCTTCGTTTCCCCCTCACCCAGCTTGCCCGGCTCGCAAAGTCGGGCCACCCAGTCTCCCCGATGGGTTCCCGGGTTTTTTACGCAAGCTCAAACCAAAAAAAATCTCATGGCTAAAACAAATGCGCCCGAAAAAAACCTCCCGGCCCTCTATGCCGTGCTCGTAGGCATCAACGAATACCCCTATCTGCCGGCCGACAAGCAGTTGTCGGGATGCCTCAACGACGTCCGGCTGATAGAAGGCCTGCTGCAGGAGCCTTTTATGCAGGCCCGGTTCAGCAGCATACACATCCTGCCCCCCATTCTGAACCGGCATGCCGGCAAAGAGGCGATAGCCGGGGCCATACGCGGGCACCTGGGCAAAGCCGGGCCGGGCGATTTCGCGCTGTTCTACTATTCCGGGCACGGCATCCGGGAAATAACCGATATCGAAGCCTTCCGGGAAGAGGAGATCGACGCCAACATCGCCGGCATCATCTGCAGCGATTTCCGGGGCCCGGGAAAAAAGGACCCCGATGATACGGTCCTTTCCGACAAGGAATTCCGCTTCCTCATCCGGGAGCTGGCTGAAGACGGCCAGGGGCAGCCGAAAGCCCGGGTAGTGACGCTGTTCGACTGCTGCCATTCCGGCTCCAATACCCGCTCGGTGATGGCCGAGGAAATACCCGCCCGGGCGCGCCAGCTGGAGCGGCGGGCGCTGCCCGCGCGCAGCTGGAAGGGGTTCCTCTTTCACAACAGCCCGGGGCTCTGGGAAAAAGTACAGCAAAAGGCCCCGCTGGAAGAAATTCTGCCCCTGGGGCGGCACATCATGATGGCCGCCTGCCTGGAAGTAGAGCTGGCCTGGGAAGCCGATGCCGGCCCCGGCGGTCAAAGCAACGGCGCTTTTACCCGTGCGCTGACGGAAGTGCTGCAACAACATAAGGGTGATATCAGCTACCACAACCTCCACGCCCGGCTGCTCAACCGGATGCGCTTCTACTGGCAGCAGGGCCAGTGGAAAGACCGCCGGCAGACCCCCCAGTTGTACATCGAGGCAGGCCAGGCCGACGCCCGCTACCAGCTGTTCCTCTCCACCCAACTGAGCGGCCAGCGCTCCGATGCGCCCGTCGAGTACAACGCCGCCGAAAAGGAATGGCGCCTCAGCCTGGGCGCCCTCCACGGGCTGCCGCCAAAAACAGACAAACCCCTGACAGCGGCCGTCTTTCCCCTGAAGGCGCCGCAGAACAAAATAGAGGCCCGCATCAAAAAGGTGTACCTCACCCACGCCACCCTCGAACCCCCGCCTGGCCTGCAGCCCGCCGATGGGCCTTTTTTCGGCTCCGTAGGCAAGCTGGCCATCGCGCCGCTTCGGATATACATCTCGGGAGAAGCGGCGGGCGCTGCTATGGCCAGGCAAAAGCTCGGGGAGTACATCGAGGCTGGGGGCATGGCCTTTTTCTCCCTGGTTGACGAGGAGAGCGATGCCGACTACGTGCTGCATGCCGAAGACGGCCTGTTTTACACCCACCTTCCCTTCGGCCCCGAACGCCCCTTGCTGAAACCCATCAGTTACCGCAAGGAAGACGGCAGCCCCGACCCCGCCAAAGCAGCCATCGCCCGCAATGATTTCCAGCAGATGGCCAGGTGGGTTTTCCTGAAAAACCTGAACCACTACTCATCCCCGGGCCCGCTCGCCCTGCGCATCTACGAATACACTGGCGCCGGCAGCGAACGCCTGCTGACGCCCAAAGGCAATCAGATACAACTGGAACTGAGCAAAGAAAAACCTCAGGCCTGGCTGCGCTTCGAACTGGAAAACCTTGGGCCCGGCCTGCTCCACGCCAGCCTGGTGTACATGCCCTACAACTTCGGCTTTCTGACAGCGGAAAAGCTCTGCTTTTTGAAGAAGCCCCAGATGCCGTTGCTGAAGGGAGAAAAAGCGCTTTCCCGAAAGCTGGGCGCCCAGCCTGCCGACAACAATAACGGCAGGGAATACCTGCAGGTGCTGGTGGACGATTACACCAAAAAGTACAACTGGCAGGTGGAGTACAACTACTTCAAAATTCTGGCCAGCAAAACCCCTTTCGACCTCACCCCGCTCCACCTCGATCCCCTGCCCACCCCGCTCGATGAGGTGGCGGCGAAGAGAGGCTATGAATTCGAAGGCCAGGCCAGGACACCGCCGGAACTACCGGAATTCGACTGGGAGGTGCGCACCATCGAACTGCTGGTGAGCAACCCGGATTATGTGCCGGGCTGAGGGGGAAGGGAACAGAGCAATCGCATTCAGAACAAGCCTTCAGCCGGATTAT
>CAUJDW010000123.1 GCA_963169455.1 Bacteroidota bacterium
GCACTTTAGCTAACATTACGCTCCTCCGGAGCTAAATGGACTTTGAATAGCCAATTCTAACAACATTTTCGGCCCTCCGGGCCTTTCAGCAGGCCCAAAATAGCCCCGGAGGGGCGTAAATGTTCGTAGAATCGATACGCACAACGTTTCAAAAAGCTCCGGAGGAGCGTAATGTCTCAAGGCTAATCTAAAGTGCCAAAGTAGAATTAAGATTCTCATGGCTAGTCTGTCAGCGTCTGGCTAAGCAGGGGTTACTCGACGCAAGCCAGCCGCTGACTACTCCCGAGTCAGTCAGCGGCTGACTCGCCTGAGAGAAAACCCGGTTTAGTCAGCCGCTGACAGCCCTAAGTTGACGACATTAGACTTGGTGACTTGGTGAGCCCGGGCAAGCCTTCCGACCCGTCTCTGCGAGCCAGGCAAGCCTTCCAACCTAATGACCTTACGACCTTACGACCTACCCGCTGTGCCGTCCCCCCGTCACCCAGTCCCCCCGTCTACTGATTTAAACATCCCCAGCGCTTCCCCCTTCACCTCCCCCCGCACCCAGCCGTTGCGTTCGTAGGCGCGGATAGCTTGTTCGTTGTCGGCTTTTACCGTGAGTTGCAGCTTGTAGATGCCGTAGTCGGCCACCGCCCGGCGCTCGAACTCCTGCAGCAGGATGGAGCCGTAGCCCTTGCCCTGAAAGGCCGGGTCAACGCCGATGACGACCAGCCCGGCGTGGGGCTCGCGCTTTTGCTTCGCTTTCTGCTGCGGCGCATGCACCCTGGCCCGCAGGCCCAGCTTCATCAGGAGGTTCTTCCACAACAATGGCCACTTGGCCCGCACCTCGGGGTGGAACAAGAGCCAGGGGCGCAACAGAAAGGCCCGCACCGCCGCCTGGAAACTGTGCTGCGCCATGCCGCTGGCGGAGCCGGTGGGCAGCGTGCCATCAACGACCATGCCGCCGCAGTAACCCAGGCAGCGGCCGCCTTCTTCCAGGTGGAACAGGAAGGTCTTCTCCGTGGATAAATACCAGCTCAGCATGCGCTCGAGGTACGGCAGGCCCATTGCGGAAGCCAGGGTGTCAGGGAATGCGGCGCTATGGCAGCGCGCCAGGGCGGGAAGTTGGGTGGGTTGTGTGGACTGGATCATGTTGAAACAGGTTGCCGGCTGGGGTGTTTGCTGCATTGGGGCGCAGGGGGCTTGCCTGGCCGAAAGGGAAAGCGCTTCACGCCTGGCGCCGGCTGGCCGTTCCGCCGTTCGCGCGGGACTGTGTCCCGATGCGGGAGAACAAGCCAGTCTCCGACTGGCGGGAATAGCGCCGGCTGTTTACTATTTGCCGGGCAGGCAGCGCATACGCAAGCCGGAGGCTTGCACATCAGGCCGTTTCGGGACTATAGCCCCTCACGAACGATCTTTCTTTAGATTCCTGAGCCTCGGCGCTACCTGGGCTTGCCTGGCCGAAAGGGCGCTTTTTTGCCATTGACTTTGTTTTTATTGGAAATCTCAAGGATATTGAGTTACAAAAACCAAAGGGTTATGCCTTCCAATCAACCTGATTTTACTACTTCTGCAAAATTGAACCCGGTTCAGTTGCACCTGCTCGAGTTGTTTTCCAGAAATATGACGGAACAGGAATTACTGGAAATCCGGGAGCTCCTTGTGCAATATTATGCCCGAAAAGTGGACGAGGAGATTGATCAGATATGGGAAAAACGCGTGTATTCTCCGGAATCTTTTGATGAAGCGAGCAGGGGCCTGCATTTGCGGAAAAAGAAGGATGTTTAATGCTGCCCATTGTCCTTGTTTGGGAGGGGCTCTGCCTGCGCCGCGGGCCACAGGCCCGCGTTCCGGATTGCCGCAAAAGGAGTCCTGAATAGTTACAGTTTTTTTCCATAAGGCCTGTTTCTGAGCCCGGCCTTCAAAAGCACTGCCCCTAATCGGGCAGAAGTGCAAATTATCGGTTCCATATAGCAGGCAGCCCGGCGAGGAAACCCAGCCCGTATGACAGGTGCAGGGTGAAAAAAGCCGCCGGAGCCAGGGCCTTTGCGGTGGCGCTAAGCCGGCTTTTGAAAGAGAAATACAGGGCTAAGGCTACGTAAATTCCTAAGGGAATGAGCCACCAACCAAAAGGCAGCGCCATGGGCAGAGTAAAGAGGTAAACGACAAAACAAGCCGGCGCCAGGTGCCGGGCTTTGACCACCTTCCCGATTTTTTTCAGTACAAGCGGTTTGTAAAAACCATATTGGAAATACTGCCGGAACAGGGCTTTGAAGGAATCCCGGACAAAGTACCTGGAATGAATCTTTGCCGACTGGAAGATTTTACCCCCCATCCGGATCGTGCGGTAGTTGAACTCATCGTCCTGATTGCGGATGAGCGTTTCATCAAACAGCCCGTAACGCCCGAAAACCTCCCGTTTCCAGAAACCGAAAGGGACTGTTTCCACGAAGGCATCCGCCACGCGCGTCCGGAAACTCGAGTTGCCGACGCCGAACGGGGAGGACATCGCCAGGGCGATGGCTTCGCCGGCAGGGCCTTTGCCCTCCGAATAAATGTACCCCCCAACATTATCCGCATCACTTTCCGCTATCGCTTCCAGGCAGGCTTCGAAATAATCCGCAGGGTACTCTGCATGCGCGTCGAGCCGGGCGATGTACCGGCCCCGGCACAAGGGAATTGCCTGGTTGAGGGCAAAGGGCACGTACTTGTGCCGGTTGTGCAAAAGGTGAATGTGCTTATAGGTCGCCTGATAGCTGCGGATGATCCCTAATGTGGCGTCGGTGGAACCTCCATCAATGAGAAATAATTCCTTTTCCGCCGGAGCAGACTGCAGGAAAAATTCGATGACCTTGGAAAGGTGCTTTTCCTCGTTGAATACCGGGCAGATGACGCTGATAAGCATGGGCTAGGAACCGATAAAAGACTGTATGATCTGCGGTTTCCCGGAAGGAGTGGCGGGAATATGGCTTACTTCGCGAAAGGAAACTGCCAGAGGCTCACCCAGCTTGGCTTCAATCTTTTTCTGAATATTTTCCAGCACCTCCGGATTGAAAAGGGTAGAGCCGGGAATGTACTCCAGCTCGATGCCGTCCAGTGTTTTCTGGATGACCCGAAACTGCCTGACCTCCGGGATATGCTCGAAAATGCCGGTGAAAAAGTGCACGATCAGGTGTTTTCCCGACCGGGTGCGGACAATATCCGTATCCCTGCCGATGATTTGCCGCAGCATCGGGAACGGCCGCCCGCAGGCACATTGGTTGTCCGGCGCTTCCCGGATGGCCAGGTCGCCAAGATAGTATCGGATCAACGGCATGGAAAAAGCATCCAGGCGGGTTACGACGACATGGCCCAATTCACCCGGCGGCGCTTCCTTGCCTTCCTCATTCAGCAGCTCAAGATAAACATGAGGCGTAAGGATGTGGTAGTTGCCCTGCTCGCATTGCCCCGCTATCATCATGCCCTCCGTGCAGCCATAGGTGTCGAAAACCCGGGTATGGAAAACGGATTCGATTTTCTCCCGGTAGTGGGGAAACATCTTGTCGCCCCAGGAGATCGCGGCTTTGAAATGAATATCCTCCATGCCCATTCCTTCGGCCAGCAGCGCGTATGTGTACAGGCCGGAGGCGTAACCGCCGAAGAAGGCGTTCTTCTTGCGGTAGCCGGCCAGCGCTTTTTTAACTATGGCGCTATCGATTTCAAAAGCGGGCTGATAGTCTGTACGCAACAGGCGGTCCTTGAGGCTTTTTATCCCTGAGCGGTCCGGAGTAATTCCTAATTGAAGCAAAGGCGCCCCAAGCTTGTACCCGGCCCATTCCCACAAAAAAGTCTGGTGGGCGATGGCGTTGAACTGCTCCCTGCGGGACATGAACACCTCGCCCTGTATGCCCGAAGAGCCGCTGCTTTTTTCGCTAACCAGCTTGCTCCGGCCTCCCTGAACCAGGCTGTCCAGATGCGCCCTGATCTCGCTTTTGCGCATGACGGGAAAAGCTTTGAGCCTCTCCGCCGGCGCCAGGCCGCCATATCGGTTCAGCGCCTGGTAGTAGGGAATGTGCTGAACTGCGTGATCCAGCAATTTCCCCAGCCGGTTTTCCTGCAAAGCCGCCACCTGGCCGGGGCTGAGTTTTTGAATGGCCCGCCATCGCCGTAGCTCCGGCATAAAAGCCGTGCCCAGCAGGCGGTCGCCGAGGGGGAGCAGGAGGTTTTCTTGAAGGGCGTTGTAGAACAGATGAAGAAAGAATTAGCTAAGGCTGGATTTTTTTCATGGGCGAGAGACACCGCCTTTATTCTCCTCCCACCACTGCTTGTTCACCGCTCTCGCCAATGCATCAATATCTTCTTGTTTCGCCTGGCTTTTGGCTATGTTCTCCCTGTATTTGATAAACCGGATCATCAATTCGAGCGATTCCCAGTCAATGTCTGCAGGGAGACGGATAATTACCTCACTTTCGGTTCTTTCCAATATCATGTGGACAGATTGTGTTTGTAAAAAGATGCGCCAAAAAGGGGCTTAAAAGACTTTCAGGCGCTTGCACTTAAAAGAAACAGGCTGGAAAATCTAAAAGTTCCTTTGCCGTGATCTTTGAGAAGAGACGATATATTAACCGCAGACGCAAAGTCCCTGTGTTTTGTGAACCGCAAAGTCGTGGAGGAAGGGGTTTTCTATAGCGACAAATCGCTGTGTGCTCCAGAGGCTAAAAATACTGCGACACCTCTCCGCGGTTCATTTTCCCTGGGGCCACCTCACTCCCCCAGCAACCCCACCCACTGCCCCAACACCACCTCCGCATCAAAGCCCTCCGCTTTCGCCCGGGCCCTGGCGGAAAGCCGGCCCGCCAGGCCCGATTCTTCCAGGAGCCTGCGGATGGCTTTTACCATGCCTTCCACATCGCCCTTTTCGACGAGCAGCCCGTCCTGCCCCTCTTCGATCAGGTAGGGCAGCCCGCCGGCATTGGTGGATACGATGGGGAAACCGAGCGCCATGGCCTCCATCACGCTGACGGGCGTATTGTCGTAGTTGGTGGTGTTGATAAAAATATCGTAACCGGCCGAAAAGGCAACCCAGTCCGCTTTGCTGAGGCGGCCGGTGAATCGTACTTTTTCCGCTACGCCCAGTTTCTCCGCCAGCGCCTGGCAGCGGGACAGGCTGCCGTCTTTGTCGGGGCCCACCATGCAGAGGCGGGCGTCCGGATGGCTTTCGGACAGGGACGCCAACAAGCGGATGGCCATTTCAGGGTGATAGGTGGCATCAAAAGCCCGCACCCATAAGAGCCGGGGGCGGATATGGGCCCGCAACTGAAAGGGATAATTTTTAATTGGGATAAAGTTGGGAATGAGCTGTGTGGTATAGCCGGCTTTTTGAAAAGCGTCCAGTAAATAGGCTGAGGGGGCAATGTTCTTCTGTGCGCCTCCGAACAGCAGCCGGCACAATTGAGGATTCTGGTTTAATCGTGCAGGAAGGTTTCCTCCATGTAAAACGCAGCAATAATGGACATGAAACATTCGGCATAATAATCCGGTGAAGAGCGCATAGTAAAAGTTGAGCGTACTGTAAACATCGATAATTACCGGTTGTTGCGCCCGGCCATAGCGCAGAACGGCCCACAACATTTCAATCAGGCGCAGAGCCTTATTCCGGCGGTGTGACACCAAATGCAGCTCGATTTCGGGCCGCAGCATTGGCGCCATGCTTTCGGCTACAGATGGATAGCCGCCATCTTTGGACAGATGGTTACCTATATACAGTATTTTTTTCAAGGCGATTTCTATCGATAATCATGATAAAGGCCAGCCCGAATGCCAGGGAAGGCATGGCCAGGCGCATGCTGGAATGCAGCATGGTAAAGGTGGAGATCACAACCAGCATGATCAGCCACTGCCGGTTGGACAGGCCCGGGAATTTGAAAAAGTACCGGATGGGCAGGACAACCATGAGCAGCAGGGCCAGCAGCCCCGGCAGGCCGTGCTCGCCTAACATCCGGGTGAATTCGAGGTGGGAGGAAGTAGTGTAGAGATAACGCTCCATCCGGAATATCGTTCCCCGGCCTGCGCCGGTGCCCCAGAACGGGAATTCTTTAAATGCCTCCCATTCCTGTTGGGCTACGTTTTCCCTGCCGGACAAACTATAACCGCTTTGCCCGATTTTCTGCGCATAAGCCAGCTCCGCCGGCGTGCCGCCCGCGATATAGCGGTAATACAGGTAGTTGCCGGTCAGTTGATTGACGATAATCGCGGTAATGGCCAGGACCAGTCCGATGCCCACCAGCTGGAACGCCAGCCTGCCGGCTTTTTTCCTTCCCTCCCGGTTGAATAAAACAGGTATAAAAAAAGCGAGCAATAAAGCGCCCGCGGCGCCGAGCATGCCGCCCCGGGAAAAGGTGAGCAGGCCCCGGAAGGCGAGCAGGCCTACCAGCAGCATATCAGTAGCCCGATTGATGGTCAGCGTAGTTTGCTTGAACAGCCCAAAGCCCAGCAGGGCTATGCCCCAGCCCAGCATGGTGCTGACCTGGTTGGGCCCGAAACCGCCGCTGGCCTCGAAATTGGAACCGGTGGCAAAGGATATTTCCGAAATGCTCCTTCCGAGAAAAAGCAAAGTTACCAGGCTGATGGAAGGCAGGATCGCCAGCCGCAGCATCTTTTGGATATGCTCCCAGGAAAACATCCTTCTGAAATAATACCAGCCCGCCAGCCCCAGGCAAAGCGGGCCGCTCATGTTCTGCAAAATGAGCTTTCGCAGGTAGGTTGGGTCGTCATAGCCGTACAAAAGCGCGACCGCCGCGCCGGGGATCATCAGCAGGAGATAGAGGGCAAAAGGGGTGAAGCGAAGCAGGGATTTGCGGGATTGCAGCAAGCCCGCGGCCAGCACCAGGATGCACAGGTATTTGCCGAGTTCCCAGAAGATGTAAAACCTTCCGACCCGGTAAACGATCTCGTAGCCCGCCAGGTAAATGGCGTAATAGGCCGCAAGGTTGCCGGCATCCCGCTTTCGTTGGATGTGGGCGAGGCCTATCAGGCCCACCATGACAAAATAAGCGGTTGAAAGCGCCGGCGCAAAACGGGCCGCAACGCCCAGCAACAGGTGAATGAGGGCGGCCCAGGCCGGGTATTTCAGGTAAAACCTAAACAGCATGAAGGATCTCCGCTTCTAAGCGGGAACGATAAACCTCAAAAGTAAATAAGGCCGCCAGTTGATGGGCCTTTTGCGCCTTTTCGCCCAGGCTTTCAGGATTGGACATCGTTTTGGCCCAGAAGGCAGGGAAGCTTTCGCGGCCGGCTTCCCACAAAAAACCATTACTACTATTGACGTACTGCGGAATGGAGGAAACGGCGGAAACCACCGGCACACAACCATAGTTGGCCGCCTCCGCCACCACTTTGGGAAAGCCTTCGGAATCGGAAGGCAGCAGAAAGAGGTGGCACTTTTCCAGAATGCCCGCCACTTCTTCCCGGCTCAGAAAGCCGTGGAAAACAACCGGAACCGGCAGGGATCCGGCCATGGCTTCATAGCGCTCCCGTTTCGGCCCGTCGCCCACCAGGTGCAGGCGGCGGAAGCGGGCGGCTTCGGGCCCCAGGGCGGCAAAGGCTTCCAGGATGCGCCCCACCCCTTTGGCGTCCTCCAGCCGGCCGACGAAGCAGGCTTCCAGCGGGCCGGAATAATCCTTGCCGGCGGTGATTTGGGCGCCTCTTTCCCGCTCCGCTTCATCCAGGCACGGATTCTCGAAGCTCAGGCAATGCCCCGGCTGCCCCGGCCATTTCCCGTTAATGGTCACCTTGCGTTTTTGCATTTTCGCCAGCCAGAAGCGCTGCCAGCGGTAGCCCGGGGGCGGCTTCTCCTGCGCCCAGTTGCCGGCGTATTTGAACCAGCCGGGCTTGCGCACGAAAAGGCTCAGGTAGGGAATGAGGAATACCCCGATGCCGGTGGGCGCGCGAAACTGCCACCAGTCCACCTGCCGCAGCACCTGCCGCACCGCCCGGATCACCGCGGGCGCCTGCCAGAGGATGCCGGGTTTGTCGATCAAGCGAGGCCCGCCAAAGGGCTTTATAGGCACGAAGTGTATCCTGTCGGAAGCGTAGGGCAGGGCGCTGGGCGGGGCGGGGCCCTCGTGCAGCACGCCTACGTGCCAGATCTCGTCGAACAGCTCCAGCAGGTGGTTGAGCTCGCGCACCGTGGGCCCCCAGCCGGCGACGCGGCCGTCGGGGAGGCGGTAGTGCTCGGTGTGGGAGATGACGGCGAGTTTCATGGTTTTTTACTAACCGCGGAGACGCAAAGACGCGGAGGTTTCGCTGTTTTTATTGAACCGCGGAGACGCGGAGACGCAGAGAAAGGGTTTCTATTGTGAAAAACCTCTGCGTCCTCTGCGTCTCTGCGGTTCTTTTTACAAACATATGAGACGCGAAAACTTATGCAAAGGTTATGCCCCATACAGGCCTTGGCGCGGGCACAACAGCCTGGTGGGTACGATAAAAATGCTAAGGTGAAAAAGGGAATTTCGGAATATTTAGTCTCAAATCAGGCTGCTGCAAAGCCTGAATACCGGCGATATTCAGGGGGTAATACTCCCAAAACGATGTCTGATTTTGGAATGCCTAAGGCTAATAGGTCATTATCTATTTCTATTTCGGTGAGGTTTTCTTGAATCCAAACCTTGCCATCCCGAATTTCGAGATGAATAGGTACGCTGTGAAGATGCCCTTGTTGTGACCAACCATAGTTTACCACCAGGAAATGTCGCCCATCCTGGCTGCATACGACTTGAACCTCTTCCCCAGGGTTGTTCGTCCAATTGAGGGTGATCGAATGAAGATATTCGGTTATAATATTCCGGTATTTCAATGTTTTATCCATTGCGTAATACGACAATTTTCCGGGTCAAAGATAAGGATATTTATTGAGTATGCTTCGAAAGAAGCTTGTAATAGGTCTAAATCAACAATATCTTCGGCAATGCGGGCGGGGATAGCGAGGAAAAGCAGGCGGTCATTTTCCTGGCTTCGTAGCCCAACCCGATACATCAGGTACTGGCCAATTGCGCGGTGAAACTCATTGACTATACTTGCACGAAGAAAGCTTTTGACTTCGACGGCAATCTTTTCTTCGCCTCTTTCTGCCGCAAATATTCTCTCTGCGCCGAGGTCAATTGGAATACCTACTTTTTTACCATCTCGACGTGTAGCGATTAATCGATATGGGTCATGGGTGACTTGCCAATCATCACTCTCTAGTGCTGCTTTTACACAGTCGTGAAATAGGTCTTTTGCCATGGGTTAACAGATATGGCCGTCGGGAGTGGGGGAGTGGACGGGATGGGGGGTGACGGCGAGTTTCATGGTTTTTTTGTTAAACCGCGGAGACGCAAAGACGCAGAGGTTTCGCTGTTTTTATTGAACCGCAAACGCGGAGACGCAAAGAAAGTCGCGGAGGAAGAGGCTTTTATAACACCTTTGTGTTCTTCTACTGCGGCTATTCATGCGGCCATTCACCAGCGAGTTGCAGGATGCGCTGCCGTATTTCATTGGAAAGCCACATTCCTGAATCTTCGAGTTGATTGACAAAGGGCGCTACCGCCGGAATGTAACCATTTTTCTTTGATTCGAGCAGGACTCCCAGTGTTCCCCAGACTTGAAGGCCTGCAGCTTTGGCTAAGCGGCGCGCCGGTGCATCATCCAACAAAAGAATATACTGTGGCCATTCCAGGGCAAGGGACATAGCTGCAATTTCGCCTTTCCCCAAATCCGACGCAAACCATTCTGAAGGTGTGTGCGATGGATTTTGAATAGACAGCCAATCATAATCTTTTGAATCCGGAACCTGATATCCCTTTTTTCGGGCGACATCAAGCTCTTCAATAGAGGCTTGCGTAATCCAAACCTTTGAAAAAAGTTGGGGCAGGAGGCCAATTGCGCCAATTCTGAAAAGGAATAATATTGGGGAAGTATTACTAATGGCTTGCAGCATGCTCCAAATCCTCTAGCTCGGACAAAAGGGGAAACACCTTGTATCTGGGAAGCGTCAGCAGAAATTCTACCCGAGACATTCCGGCCAGTTCAGCAGCGCTTCCAGATGAAAGCCGCCCTAACTCAAATAATTTCACTGCAGCCAGAAGTTTTATTTCTTTGCCAAAACTCTCGACATCGGTTTTTTCGGCAAGCAAAACTTTTTCAGGAATGTCAATTTTTATTTGGTGATGGATCATTCTGGGTGTATTTGGTCATGTAATCCTTTTAAAGTTAGGGTTTTCTTGGAAAAGAATCATGTAACCCACTGTTTCAAACGGTTTTTTTTCAAAAATCGTTTCAGTCATGCTTTTCCCGTAGGGTTGACGGAGAGAGGTATCCGGCTATCCCCAATAAAGCAGGCCACGCAGAGGCTTCGCTGTTTTTTTACAGCAAAGACGCGGAGACGCAAAGGTTTTGCGTAGTAGAAATTCTATCTCTGCACTCTGCTCTGCGTCTTTGCGGCGGCGGTTCCCAAAAAGCCGTGAGAACTTCGCCCCTCTGCAGTTCGATGCAAAGGTTAAAAGTTATTGACTACCCTTTTCACACCATCCTTTAAGGCTGGAACATGAAAGTTTATCAATAAGCCCAGGCGGGTATCCGTAAGCCTGAGGTAGGTCAAGGTTTGGGCCATGTGGATAGGGGCTAGTTCATCGGCCGTTTTAAGTTCAACCACAAAACATTCTTCAACAAACCATGAGTCATCCCGAATTATGGAAATGACCTCGGAGAGGTCAACCGTTTGTAGATGAATAATTTAAAGCGTGAGACGACCTCGGAGAGGTCGAACCTTAAATGCTTCATTGCCGGAATCTTGCCCTTGTGCGACCTCTCCG
>CAUJDW010000124.1 GCA_963169455.1 Bacteroidota bacterium
CCAGACATAAAATTCTTCTTGGCCATGAACTTGATGCGAAAAGCAACATCCGAACAAGAGGCCTGGGACTTGATTCAAAAGCGACATTTTCTGCGGCAGAAAGATTTGGATAGGTATCAATCTTAAAGTGCCAAAGTAGAATTAAATTTTCGTAGCAGGCCTGTCAGCGCCTGGCTAAGCAGAGATAACTCGGCGCGAGCCAGCCGCTGACTACTCCCGCGTCAGTCAGCGGCTGACTCGCCTGAGAGAAAACCCGGTTTAGTCAGTCGCTGACAGCCCTAAGTTGACGACATTAGGCCCGTCCTCTCCCGGCTACTGCCGGGATCGGCCGGGTAAAAAGCCGGAATCGGCCGAAGGGAGCCCCGTACCGACTGTAAGGAGGCCGGGATGGGAAGGTTTACCCGAAAACGAGAGCAACGAGTGGGCAGGCGGAAGCGGCCGAATGGAGGCCCTGATCATTGTCATTGGTTTTTTTGCAGAGTATTGGTAGTTTAATTACCTTATAGCCTGGCAGGAGCCCCGAAGTTAAAAGCGGAACAAAAGCGTGGCCTTTGCCCTGCCAAGCGTCAACATAAAAATGCTTTTGAAGAAGCTTCGTCATGGAAGAACCCAAAGAAGGCGCCTTAGCCAATGGTGCAGGCCATTATAACCTTCAGGCCGAGTTGCAACAGCAATACGGCCTTTTGCTGGACAAGTCGCAGCGCCTGGAAGACAGGCTGGAAGCCTTCGATTTTATCACCGACAGTGAAATTGGGGATACCCCGCTGCTGCGGGCGCGCAACCTGGAGCGCGAGCTTGGGTTCCGCCAGATATACCTGAAACTGGAAGGCGGCAACCCCACGGGCACCCAAAAGGACCGCATCGCCTTTGCCCAGTGTGCGGACGCCCTGCGCCGCGGCTTCGACGGCATCTCGCTGGCTACCTGTGGGAATTACGGCGTCGCCTGTGCGCTTGCTGCAAAATACGCGGGCCTGGAATGCCACATTTTCATTCCCGCGGCCTACCATACCCGGCGCGGGGGAGAGATGGAGAAAATGGGCGCCAAAGTCATCACTGTGGAAGGCGATTACGAAGGGGCGGTGGAGGCCTCCCAGAACTATGCAGGCAAAATGGGGCTGTACGACGCCAACCCGGGCAGCGACAACACATCCCTGCAATTGAAAGCTTACGGCGAGATCGCCTATGAGATATACGATGAACTCCGCGATGCGCCCAGGGCCGTCGCCATACCGGTGTCCAACGGCACGGTTGTGGCGGGCATATATAAGGGTTTTCTCAGCCTTTTTCGCCGCGGCAAGACCTCCCGCATGCCCCTGATCGTCGCCGGTTCATCGGCCCGGAAGAACCCCATTGTGCAGGCCTTCCTCCATGACAAGGAGGCCTGCGAGGACCTGGAGCCCGGCAGCATCAGGGAAACGGAGATCAATGAGCCTTTGATCAACTGGCATTCCTTCGACGGCGACCTGGCGCTCAACGCCCTGCGCGCCACCGGCGGCTGGGCCAGCGACGTGACCGACCGCTCCATGCTGCGCCTGGCCAGGATACTCAAGGAGAAGGAGGGCCTCAACGTGCTGCCGGCCGCAACGGCCGGGCTGGCCGCCCTGGCGGCGGCGCCCGACCAGGAGGTGCTGCAGAACGACCGCTTTGTGGCGATTCTGACCAGCAGGAAATAATAAGGCCAATATCTATAACAATCAATGAATACACAACCAGTGCTTGATGGCAACGCCATCGTTTATTGCGAAGGCGCATTCAATACGCCGAACGGGAAAACGGCTCACGGCCTGGTGCGGCATACCCGCCGTTACCGCGTATTGTCGGTCGTCGACAGCAATTATGCCGGCCAGGATGCCGGGCAGGTGCTCGACGGCCAGGCCAAAGGCATCCCCGTTTACGCATCGGTTGAACAGGCCATCCAGGCCGCCACTGACAAGGGCGCCCCGGCCGCTTACTTTGTGATAGGCCTGGCGCCGGACGGCGGCCGCCTGCCCGCGCCTGCCCGCGCTCACATCCGCACCGCCATCGAACACGGGCTGAACGTGGATAGCGGGCTGCACGATTTCCTCTCGGAAGACCCCGACATCAGCGCCCTGGCGCAGGAGAAGGGCGTGCAGATCCGGGATGTGCGCAAGACGCCGCCCCGCTCCGTGTTACATTCCTTTTCAGGAAACATCGAGAAGGTCAAAGCGCTGAAGATAGCCGTGCTGGGCACCGACAGCGCGGTGGGCAAGCGCACCACGGCCTGGCTCATCGTTCAGGCTTTTGAAAAGGCAGGCTACAAGGCGGAGATGATCGGCACCGGCCAGACCGCCTGGATGCAGGGCGCCCGATACTGCCTCATCCTCGACTCGCTGATCAACGACTTCGTGGCGGGCGAACTGGAACACGCCACCTACCAGGCCTGGGTGGAAAGAAGGCCCGATGTGATCGTCATCGAAGGGCAGGGAAGCCTCATGAACCCGGCTTACCCGGGCGGGCACGAGATACTGGCCGCCTGCCGGCCCGATGTGGTCGTGCTCCAGCACGCACCCAAACGCAGGGAGTATGACGGATTCCCCGGATATCCCCTCCACCCTCTGCCCGTCCAGATCGAAGCGGTGGAACTGCTGTCCGGCAAACCCGTCGTCGCCATTACGGTCAATCACGAAGATATGGCCCCCCAGGAAGCGCCGGCCGCCTGCCTGGATATCACCCGCAGCACCGGCCTGCCGGCCTTTGACGTGCTCGTGCAGGGAACAGACGGCCTCCTCGAGGCCCTGGCCGCCTACCTGAAAGCCATAGATTAGCAGCACCTGCCCCACGACTTCAGTCGTGGGCCTCCACCACCACTATGAAAAACGACCTCCCATCATACGATCAGCTGGTAGTCATCGACGAACTGCGGGTGGGCCCGCTTCGCCTGGAGAAAAACAGGCTGGCGGCCCCCTACCGCGTGCGGGCAAAAGGGCTGGAAGACAGCACCGAACTCATCTACTCCTTCGGCGAGCCCGTTTTTGAGCCCGGCGATCCGGGCAGCCAGAACCTGGCCAGTTTTATGGCGGCGCAACTGGCGCTCAATTACGGCCTGTTCTGCCGGCATATCGTGCTCGACGGACTGTATGATGAAACCAGCCGCCGCTTTCTGCAGGCCATGCTGGAAAACACCTCCCGCGAGATCTACGTCAAAAAATTCCTGCAGCCCAACCTCTTCCTCACCGGGCCTGTGGCCAGCCTGCCTGCTGAGAAGCGCGAAAAATATACGAATGCCGAATTGGTTTTCGTCAATACCGCTTTTTCGGAAAAAGCGCCGGACGAGCCCTGGCAGGTTGATCAGGACGCATACTGCGTGCTCTCCAGCGGCGGGAAGGACAGCCTGCTGAGTTATGCTTTGTTGAAAGAACTGGGCAAGGAGGCGCATCCGATTTTCGGCAATGAAAGCGGCCGGCACTGGTTCACGGCCGTAAACGGATACCGCTACCTGAAGGAAACCGAACCGAATACGGACAAAGTGTGGCTGAACAGCGACCGCGTCTTTGCCTGGATGCTGCGCCACCTGCCTTTTGTCCGGCAGGATTTCGCCACGCTGCGCACCGACGACTACCCGATCCGCCTGTGGACGGTGGCCGTGTTCCTCGTCGGCGTACTGCCGCTGATGCGCAAGCGCGGCCTGGGCCGCCTGCTGATCGGCAACGAATACGACACCACGCGCCGCCTGCATCACGAAGGCATCCCCCATTATGACGGGCTTTATGACCAGAGCCGTTTTTTCGATGAGGCCTGCAGCCGCTATTTCGCGGCCAGAGGATGGGGCATCCGGCAGTTTTCCATCCTGAGGCCCGTTTCGGAATTCATGATCCAGAAAGTACTGACGCAACGCTACCCGGAACTCCAGGCCCACCAGTTGTCCTGCCATGCCGCCCACGAACAGGGGGGGCGCATGCACCCCTGCGGGCGCTGCGAAAAGTGCCGCCGCATCGTTGCCATGCTCTGCGTTATCGGCGGCGACCCGCGCCGTTGCGGTTATACGGATGAACAAATCGCCAATGCGCTGGAAAGCGTCGATCCCGGAAAGATCAAACAGCTCGGCCCCGATGCCTCCCAGCTCTTTTACCTCCTACACAAAGCAGGGCTGGCGCACGCGCCCAACGCCAAAGCCCACCCCGAGGTGCTGCACCTCCGCTTCGACAAAGAGCGCTCGCCGCTGGATGCGGCGCCGGAAGATATCCGCCAGGCCATTTACAACATCGTGCTGCCCTATACCGAGGGCGCCCTGGCCAGGGATGGCGGGCGGTGGGCGCCGCTGGAAATGGGAGCCTGAGCCAGTGTGCTAGTTGGCAGTATGTCAGTTGGCAGTAAGCAGAGGGGTTAGTGCTGTCGGCATTATTTTAAATGAGGCTATTTTGCCGCCAGACATGCCGGCCTGTCTCTGCGAGCCGGGCAAGCCTTCCGGCCTACCCGAAGGGGCGACAAGGTGATCGGGCGACCTTCCGACCTTCTTTATCACTATTTTTCCATAAATTGAGGCTTTTCCGGTAAGAATACAAAACCACGGCCATGTCGGAACGCGTCCTCCGGGAAGTATCCCGGACAACGATCAGCCTGCTCCTGGATGAGCCTTTTTTCGGGCATCTCCTGGCCGGGTTGTCAAAGGAAGTGGGGCAGGAGGCGCCTACGCTGGCTGTAGCGGTTTCCACCGGCAGCCTGTTCAGGCTTTGCATCAATGAACACTTCTGGATGGAGGAACTGACGGATGAGCAGCTCCGGCGGGGAGTGGTCAAACACGAGATACTGCATCTCGCCCTGGGGCATCTGCTGGTAGCCCATCAATTCAGAAACCGCACGCTGTTCAACATCGCAGCGGATATCGTTGTCAACCAGTACGTCGAGCGGGAGCAATTGCCCCCCGGCGCCATTCTGCTGGAGCAGTTTCGGAGTTTTGGGCTGGAACCCAACCGGGATGTCGGATACTACTACCGGCGCCTCATGGAGGCCCTCCGGCAGGGCGGCGGGCCCTCCGGAGAACCCGGGGAAGCAGGCGCCGGGCCGGGCCTCTCCGAAAACTCCGGCAGCCCCTCCTCCGCCATGGAGCGCCTGAATGAACTCCTCGCGGGAGGCTCCGCCCACCCCGAGCTGGAGCGCCACGAGCACTGGGCTTCCCGGCAGCTCACCGCCGCCGGGCGGAGCAACCTGGAGCAGGCCAGGGAAGCCATGATATATCATGCTTCCCAACGCCTACAAGAACGGGACTTCGGCAAGCTGCCCGGGCAATTGCAGGCTTTTCTGCGGGACATCGCCGGGCGAAATGCGCCGTCAACCGACTGGCGGCGGGCCCTGCGCCTGTTTACGGCCAGCAGTAGCCGCACCCACCTGAAAAATACTATCCGCCGCCCTTCCAAACGCTATGGCGCCACCCCCGGCATCAAGATCCAGCGCAAACAAAAACTGCTGGTGGCCATCGACACTTCCGGAAGCGTGCCCGATGCGGACATCCAGCGCTTCTTTTCCGAAATCTACCAGATCTGGCGCCACGGCGCCGAGGTGCTGGTGGTGGAATGCGATACCCAGATCAAACGGAAGTACCCCTATCGCGGCATAACCCCGGACTTCATCATGGGCCGTGGCGGCACCGACTTCAACGCCCCCCTCGAATTTGCCAACCAGCACTATCTGCCCGACGCCATTATTTACTTCACGGACGGTTACGCCGCCCTTCCCCGCATCGAAAGCCGCCGCCCGGTGCTTTGGATGATCACGCCCGGCGGCCTGAAGGCAGGGGAAGGCATCTGGGATTTGTTGCCGGGGCGCAAGGTAAAGATGAGTGGCTGAGCAGCAGGGCGGTTCAGGGGCTGTTCCTGGTTTCAGGTTTCAGGTTTCAGGGTTTGCCACAGGCTCACCTCCTCTCCCCCTCTCCCAGTCCCCCAGTCTCCGTTGGGTGTTACAGGTTTCAGGGTTTCCTTGATAACCAGGGTTTTACTGGGCTGTTAACTAATAAATCGCAACTATTTGGGTTGGAGCGCGGGCCTGTGGCCCGCGAAGTTATAATCAGTGGGCCTCGGGAGTGGCTCTGCCTGTGTTGCGGGTAAAGGATTCCTAAACAGTTACAATAAATCAAAATATGGCAGCTAATTGCCATTGTGAAGGCTTTGCCAAGCTCCAGAAACCAGAAACCAGAAACGCTAAGCCTTCTCAGGAACTGCCGACTGGTGGCCAGGCATACGTTCCATTCCAAACCTTCCTTCCCGTAATCCACCGCACCAGGTACATCAGGCCGACGAAGATGAAAAAGAATGGGCCCAGGAAACCCAGCAAAGCGACGAACTTCGTGCCGTAGAATTTTGCCATGGGGCGCTTCAGCCGCTCGGCGATCAGGTACATGCTCGGGATCATCAGCAGGGTGAGGAAAAAGGAGAAGATCAGGCCGAAGATGATCGTCCAGGCCAGCGGCCCCCAGAAAACGACGCTGTCGCCGCCGATCCAGATCTGGGGGTCCAGCTCGGAAAGCAGGGTTTCAAAATTGATGTTGAAGCCGATGGCCAGGGGCACCAGCCCAAGCACGGTGGACACGGCCGTGAGCAGTACGGGAATGATCCGCACCCTGCCGGCTGCGATGGCTGCTTCTCTTGTTTTGAACCCCCGCTTTCTGAGTTCGTCGGTAAATTCGATCAGCAGAATGCCGTTTTTGATGACGATACCCGCCAAACCGATGATGCCGACCAGCACCATGACGGTGGGCATCGTCATGCCGGTGAGGGCAAAGCCGAAGAACACTCCGATCACGGAAAAGAAAATTTCCGTCACGATGATGAAAGGCCTGCTCAGGGAGTTGAACTGCAGGACCAGGATGAGGAATATGAGGCCCGTGGCGATGATCAGAGCTTTGCCGAGGAAGGCGTTGGTTTCCTGCTGTTGCTCACTTTCGCCGGTTTGGATGATCGTGACGCCTTCCGGCAGGGGATAAGCCTCCCTGAATCGCTCTATTTTCTGAGCCAGTTCCTGGTTGATCTTGGGCACGGCAGTCAGGTCGGTGACAGCGGACTGCAACTGTATGGTTCTTTTAATGTTTTTTCTTTTGATCATGCCGGGCGTGCTGGTAAAATCGAAGCTGGCTACCGAGCTGACAGGCACCTGTTTGATTTGGCCGGTGTTGAAATCCCGGAAGGTGATGCGCATGTTCAGCAGGCTTTGCAGGTTATTCCTGTGGCCCTCATTATACCGGACCACGATGTCGTATTCATCCTCCCCATCCTTCAGCTTGCTTGCTTCCATTCCGAACAGGGCTGTGCGGATGGCGTTCCCCACCTGGGCCGTACTGATGCCTTCGATGGCCGCTCTTTCCTTATCGATGGCAATGGCCACTTCCGGGTTGTCGAGGTCAACGTCTATGGCCAGGTTTTCAATCCCTTCAACCCGGCTGGTATCCAGGTAGTTATACAGGTTTTTCGCCACGGTTTTGATCGCGTCAAAGTCATCGCCCGCGATTTCAATGTTGACCGGAGGTTCGGTAGGCGGGCCGTTGGATTCCTGTTCCACAGTGACCTGGGTGCCGGGAATCCCCTTGGCCACGGCCCGAATGCTGTCGAGGTAGGGCAGGGTGGGCTGGTTCGGGCGTTGGGCAAACTCGACGAAAGACACCTGTATTCTGCCCAGATTGGACTGGACGCCCCGGTTGTTGTCCATGGGGTTGTTCGCATTCACCGCGACATTGGAGATGATGCTTTCCACGATGGAACCCGGCTCGCCGGGCTTCAGGCTGGCCAGGGCCTGGTAGGTTCTGTTTTCCAGTTGCCTCAGCACCCGGTCGGTCTCCTCGGCTTTTGTGCCGATCGGCATTTTCAGGTACACATAAATGATGTTCGGCTGGCCGCTTGGGAAAAACGGGAAATCTGGATTCCTGGAGATCAAAGCGAACAGGGAAACGAAGAAAAGGGCAAACACGGAGATAAAGGCCCATACCGGGCGCCTTCCTTTTAACATCCAATTCAGCAGGCGTTCATACCCGTTCATTAAGCTGGGTAAAACGGAAGACTGAAAAGCGTAAATGAGGTCTTTGATCACGAACCTGTTCAGTATGAGGAGAAGGGCGAAGATGATCAGGGCGTTGCCGAAGGCAGGCAGCCCGGCCATTCTTCCGAAGATGCCCGCGGCAAACAGGCCCCACAACCACCATTTTTTAAAAATGCCCCATTTGCCCGGAGGCGCTTTTTCATCCGGTTTCATAAAACTGACGGCAAAGACCGGGTTGATGAAAAAAGCCACAATGAGCGAGGCCAGCAGGGTGAATATCAGGATGGTGGGCAGGTAGATCATGAACTTGCCTATGGTGCCCTTCCAGAACAGCAGGGGAAAGAATGGCGCAACCACCGTGGCCGTGCCCGCCAATACGGGAATAAATACCTCGCCGGCGGCTATCTTGGCCGCTTTCACAATGGGCGTCCTGCCGTTGTCAAAAAGGCGGTGGGTGTTTTCTATGACCACGATGGCGTCATCCACGATGATGCCCAGCCCGAAGAGCAGGGCAAACAGCACGATGAAGTTCAGCGTGATATTGCCGCCGACGATCAGTTCGGCTGCGGGAAGGGATAAAAATGCTACAAAGACACTCAGCGGAACGCTCAGCGCCACGAAGAAGGCATTGGCCACCCCCATAAAGAACATCAGCACCAGCAGCACCAACAAAAAACCGATGATGATGGTGTTGACCAGTTCTTCAAAGGAAGTAGCGGCCGCTTTGCTCTGGTCGCCGGTGACCACCACGGACAGGTCTTTGGGCAATTCCGAAACCTTCATCTCCTCCACGATGGCCTTTATCTGGCCGGCGCAGTCGATGAGGTTCTCGCCAGGCCTTTTCACGATGTTCAGGGTGATGACGTTCTGGCCGTTCAGCCGGGCAAAGCTTTCTCTCTGCTTGAGGGTGTCTTTTATTTCGGCAATATCCTGCAGGCGGACATAGCCGCCGTTTGGCGTGTTCACGATGAGGCTGCCCAGTTGCAGGCTGCTGGCCAGTTGCCCTTGTACCCTCAGCGCGCGGTTCATATCCCCTACTTCAAGCTGCCCGCCGCTGATATCCGTATTTTCGCCGGCGATGGCGTTGGATATGTCGTTGAAACTCAGCATCGCTTTCTCCATGGCGCGCGGGTCCACATTGATCTGGATCTCTCTTTCCGGCGCCCCCACGATCTCTGCCTTGCTGACTTCGGGCAGGGATTCGAAGCGGTCTTTGAGCTTATCCGCAAAGCGTTTCAGCTTCAGGCCGTCATAATCGCCGCTGATGTTGACGAACATGATGGGGATGTCGCTCAGTGAAAATTCCACCACATCGGGCTGGCTGGTGAGGTTGGTGGGCAGGTCGGGCTTTGCTTTGTCAACCGCATCTTTTACTTTTTGCTTCGCAAATTCCGGGGTGATATCCGTATCAAATTCAATGATGATAATGCTGTAGTCCGTCATCGAAATGGAACTCACTTCGTTGATCTTCACGCCCGAGATGCCCTTAATCTGTTTTTCGATGGGCCGGGTTACCAGGTTTTCAATATCCTGGGGAGAATTTCCCACGTAAACGGTGGTCACGGAAATGGTGGGGACAACGATGTCGGGAAACTGCTCCTTGGGCAGGGTGGTGAAAGTATAGAACCCGTACAACGCGATGATCATGATGATGATATACATCGCTGTCGTATTGTCCACCGCCCAGCTGGTAGGCCTGAATTCTTTAAATACGTCCAATGCTTTTTTTACCCTTTGCATGGTTTGTCGTGTTGTTTTCCGCCCGCCCCTGCCTGCGGTTTATATATTGTTGATAACCTGGCCTTCGTACAGATCCTGGTAGCCTTTCGTGACCAGCTTGTCGCCCGCCTGCAGGCCGCTGAGTATTTCTATCTGCCCGCCGTAGAGTTCGCCCAGGCGTACGCGCACTTTCCGGGCTGTTTTTTTGCCCTCGTTTTCCACCATCAGATAAACATATTTCCCCTCTTCATCCGACTGCACGATGTTGACCGGTATGACAACGGCTCTGGCGCTGGAATGGCTCAGGATCTTTACCGAGGCGGACATGTTGGGCTTCAGCCCCGCAGTTGAGGGGATACTGCCCACGGCCCTGAATCCGACAGAAGCAGCATTGACGGATTGGCTGATCCGGGCGATAGTGGTTTTAAAGGTTTTATTAATGGCGGGAATTTCGACCAGGACTTCGGCGCCTACTTTTGCTTCCGTCGCATAGTTTTCAGGGATATCCACTTCGATGGACAGGTCGTTGTTGTTGATGATCTGTATCTGCGGGCCGGTAGCACCGATACCGGTGAACAGCTCGCCCGGTTTTATATTAACGATCTCTGCAATGCCGCTCTGGTCCGCATATACGAGGTAGGTGTTTAGTTGCTCTTCCTGAATGGCGATCTGGTTTTTTATGGCATCGACGTTGTTCTTTGCATTCAGCAACTGGACTTCGGTACCGATTTTTTGGTCCCAGAGGGCTTTGGTCCGATCGTATAGATCCTGGGCGAAGGCGAGTTGGGTCTTGGAGGAGGAGATGGATTGCCGCAATACCTGGTCATCCAGTTTCAGGATCAACTGCCCTTTTTTTACGGCCTGGCCTTCTTTGATGTACAATTCCTTCACATACCCGCCTACGCCATTTCTCGGCGCCACGTAAGAAATGTTTTCGGAACTCACCCTGCCCTGAAGGTTGATGTAGGCTTCAAAACCTTTCGGTGCGATTTCGGCAACGGAAACCAGCTTGGGTTTTACGGCTTTGGAAGGATCCAGTTCGATGATCTCCGCTTCGAGCGCAGCAATTTTTTTCGACAGGGCCGACTGCTGGCTTTTCAGCTTGGCCAATGCCGCGGTTTTTTCCGCCAGCCCATTGCCGGAAGCGGCGGCGTCTTCATTTTTTTGGCATGCACTAAAGAAGGCAAGGAGAAGGAAGGAAAATATCAGGGTCCGCATTTTATCGTTTTTCAAAATTATTGGAAAGTCTCCTCATCTGTTTATGAGGGAACGTGGGAAAGTTCTGTTTTTATACTACAAAGGTTGAAAAAACAGGGAATTTAAAAATGAGATTTGTCACTCTTGGCGGATTTGGTTTTTGGAGGAAGTGGGAGTCGGAAGGCGCCTTCAAATAACGGTGTCGATACCCCGGTAAAAGCCTGGTTATCAGGGGGGGCTCAAACCAGCCCCGTCCTCGCTGCGCTCAGCCGGGTAAAAACCTGCAACACCCAATGGAGACTGGGAGGCCGGGAGATGGGGAGACGAGGTGAGCCTGCGGCGACCCCTGCAACCTGCAACTCCCAATGGAGGCCGGGAGACTGGGAGAGGGGGAGACGAGGTGAGCCTGTGGGCGTCGCCGGGCTCCCTGCCAATCCCGAAGAGATTGAACGGATATAGCCAGGCAAAGCAATAATTCCTCCGATGCCGGCGGCATCGCACTGATCTATCCATTCAAAAAAATATTTCTCATCGTATTCCACTGCGAATTTTTTGAGGAACCTGAGGTATTCCTCCTTGAACGCCCTTTTTTTATGGTGCTCCTTTTGGTTATGGATATAATTTGCAACTGCTCCCAATTGGGGATCGTTGGCAGGGGTATGGCGCCTGGGGCTTTGCTATAGATGTGTGATCCCGTTGGGATCGTTGGCAGGGGTGTGGCGCCCGGGGGCTTTGCTATAGATGTGTGATCCCGTTGGGATCGTTGGCAG
>CAUJDW010000125.1 GCA_963169455.1 Bacteroidota bacterium
ACCCTCTGACTGGGCATAGCCGCTGTTTCGCTTCCGTGCTCAGTCAGGGGGTGGCTCGCCTGAATGGAACCTCGTTCAGCCACCCCCTGACGCCAGAGGCCCGCGTCCTGGGCCATACTGCAAAGAGGGCTAAACAGTTACAATTCACGACTATTTCGATGTTGGCCCTGATACCGCATGGGAAACAGCAACCAAGGATATCCCCAATCTGCTTCCAGCCATTGAATCGATAATTGAAGACTTGGAATAGTAGCCACTTCTCTCCTCGCCCAAGCCCACCCCACCCCAGATAGTGATTTTAATCACCCCTGCTCAAGACAAAATTCATTGGGAGTTACCCCCTTTTTGTGCTAATATTCAGAAGAAAAATCGGCAAGCCGCTAGTTTATGGATATTCAGGACAAAATCAAGCACCTCATCGATCAGCGGGATAAAGCCCGGCTGGGCGGTGGGGAAAAACGCATCGATTCCCAGCACAAAAAAGGCAAATACACCGCCCGCGAGCGCATAGACATGCTGCTGGACGAAGGCAGCTTCGAGGAGTACGACATGTTCGTCACCCACCGCTGCACCGACTTCGGGCTGGAGAACGAGCAATATCTGGGCGATGGCGTAGTGGCCGGCCGCGGCACCATCGCCGGGCGGGTGGTCTATATTTTTTCCCAGGACTTCACCGTCTTCGGCGGCTCTCTGTCCGAAACTTTTGCCATGAAGGTCTGCAAGGTTATGGACCAGGCCATGAAGGCCGGGGCGCCGGTCATCGGGCTCAACGACAGCGGTGGCGCCCGCATACAGGAGGGCGTCAACAGCCTGGCCGGTTATGCGGAGATATTCTACCGCAACATCATGGCTTCCGGGGTCATCCCGCAGATATCCGCCATCTTCGGGCCCTGCGCCGGCGGAGCGGTCTATTCGCCGGCCCTGACCGACATTATCATCATGAGCGACCAGACGAGCCACATGTTCGTCACCGGGCCGAAGGTCACCAAAACGGTAACGGGGGAGGACATCTCCACCGAAGACCTGGGCGGGGCCACCGTGCACACCTCCAAATCAGGGGTGGCGCACTTCAAGGCCGACAATGAGAACGAGGGCCTGCTGCTCATCCGCAAGATACTGGAGTACCTGCCGCAGAACAACCTGGAAGATCCCATCGTCACCGAGTGCAAGGACCCCATCGACCGGATGGATGACGAGCTCAACACCGTCATCCCCGACGACCCGAACAAGCCTTACGATGTGAAGGATATCATCTACCGCATTGTGGACAATGAGGAATTTCTGGAGCTGCAGCGGTTCTGGGCCAAAAACATCGTGACCGGTTTTGCCAAATTCGGCGGGCAGCCCTGCGGCATTGTCGCCAACCAGCCCAATTTCCTGGCCGGGGTGCTCGACATCAATTCCGCGCGCAAGGCAGGCCGTTTCGTGCGCTTCTGCGACGCCTTCAACGTTCCGATCATTACGCTGGTGGATGTGCCGGGCTTTCTTCCGGGCAGTTTCCAGGAATACGGCGGCATCATCACCCACGGCGCCAAGCTGCTCTTTGCCTATGGCGAGGCCACGGTGCCCAAGATCACCATCACCCTGCGCAAGGCCTATGGCGGCGCCCATGACGTGATGGGCTCCAAACAACTGAGGGCCGACATGAACTACGCCTGGCCGGGCGCCGAGATCGCCGTCATGGGGGCGCAGGGCGCCATCGAGATACTGGAAGGCAAACGCATCAGCGAGATCGAAGACCCCGCCGAACGGGCCGCTTTTGCCGCCCGGAAAGAAGAGGAGTACAGGGAAAAATTCGCCAACCCTTACGTTGCGGCGCGCTTCGGCTACATCGACGACATCATCGAGCCGCGGAGCACCCGCTGGCGCATCATCCGGGCATTGCGGGCCCTTTCCACCAAAAAGGACCTGCTGCCTCCGAAGAAACACGGGAATATTCCATTGTAAAATCAAACACCTGCGCACATGCAGCCCATCCACCTGGCCATAAACTGGGATGTCGTACTCGACGGCCTGCTGATCTCGGTAGTAGGGTACACGGTCGTCCTGCTCGCCCTGGCCGCGCTGTACTACGTCTTCCGCTACCTGCCCCGCCTGCTGCACCTCCGCGCCCGCTTGCGCCTGCGGCGGGAAGGCAAGCAGTCGCACGAAGGGGAGGAACTGTTCATCGGGGGCGATGTCAGTGCGGCCATTGCAACGGCGCTGTACCTGTATCTCCACGAAGTGCACGACGAGGAGAACGTAACCATGACGATCAAGAAGGTATCCAGGGCTTACTCTCCCTGGAGTTCGAAGATATTTGGCGTCACCAACCGCCTGCGGCGGTGATCTGAACATAAAAAGCAGCCCAGAGGCATGAAAAAATACAAATTCACTATTAAGGGGCACGAATACGACGTAGAGATACTCAGTTTCGAGCACAACGTTGCGGAACTCGAGGTGAACGGCACCCACTATTCGGTCGAAGTGCAGTTTCAGCGGGAGGTGAAGCAGACCAGGACTGTAAAACTGGTCCGCTCGGCCGTGCCGCTGCCTTCGCAGGAAGAATCCAGGATTCCTCCACCCGCAACCGGCGGCTCGCACCCGTTGAAGACGCCTTTGCCGGGCACCATCCTGAAAATCCTGGTAAAGGCGGGCGACAGTGTGAAAAAGGGCGACACCCTGTTGATCATGGAGGCGATGAAAATGGAGAACTCCATTTTTGCCGAAAAAGACGGGAGGGTGGTTTCCATCAGGGTGAAGGAAGGGGATACGGTTTTACAAAACGATGTCTTGCTTGAACTGGAATAGTTATGAAGAAAGTCATTTCCATCCTGCTTGCCGTTGCCTTGCTATCGGTTCTGCACGCCACGCTTGTGCGGGCCGACCAGCCGGCAAAATCCGGCGCCGACACTACGGTAACCCTCGTGCAGGAAGCTGCTCCGGCTGCTGATGAGGAAGCGGGAAGCAGGGCTTTGTCCGCTTTGCAGAAGTTTTACGGCTACACCGGCTTCGCCAACGCCAGCCCCTGGCACTTTGTCATGATCATCGCGGGCCTGTTTTTTATCTGGTTGGCCGTCAAGTATGAATATGAACCGCTGTTGCTGATCCCCATCGGCGTGGGCATTCTTCTGGGCAATATTCCCTTCAAGCTGGGGGCGAACCTGCAAATTGGCATTTACGAGCAGGGCAGCGTGCTGAACTACCTGTATTACGGGGTGGTCAAGGGTATTTACCCCCCCCTCATTTTCCTGGGCATCGGGGCGATGACCGATTTTTCTTCCCTGATCTCCAATCCGCGGCTGTTGCTGCTGGGGGCTGCCGCGCAGCTGGGCATTTTTGCGACCTACCTGGGCGCGCTGATGCTGGGCTTCCATCCGGCTGAAGCAGGCGCCATCGGCATAATCGGCGGGGCCGACGGCCCGACGGCCATTTTCCTGTCGTCGCGCCTGGCCAACGGGCTGAACGTCATCGGGTATGATGCTGCCGGGCAGGCCATCCTTGCGCAAAACCTCATCGGGCCCATTGCCATTGCCGCCTATTCCTATATGGCGCTGGTGCCCGTCATACAACCCCCCGTCATGCGCCTGCTGACGACGCACAAGGAGCGGCTGATCCGCATGAAGCCGCCCCGGGCCGTGGGTAAGACGGAAAAGATACTGTTTCCCGTCATCGGTTTGTTGCTGACCACCTTCATCTCTCCCAGCGCACTGCCTCTGTTGGGCATGCTCTTCCTGGGCAACCTGCTGAAGGAATCGGGCGTGACCAAGCGCCTGGCCGATACGGCAAAAACATCCCTCATCGATATCGTGACCATCATCCTGGGCCTGACCGTCGGCGCTTCCACCCAGGCCGATGTGTTTCTCACGCCCCAGTCCATACTGATATTCGTGCTGGGCGCTTTTTCATTCATCATTGCGACGGCCGGGGGGGTCATTTTTGCCAAGGTGATGAACCTGTTCCTGAGCAAAGAGAACAAGATCAACCCCCTGGTGGGCGCGGCCGGCGTTTCGGCCGTGCCTGACAGCGCGCGGGTGGTGCAGATGATCGGTTTGAAAGAAGACCCGAACAACCACCTGCTGATGCATGCCATGGGCCCCAACGTGGCCGGAGTGATCGGCTCGGCCGTGGTGGCCGGTATCCTGCTTAGCTTCCTGGGCTAGGCGCGGGCCTGCACAGGGCAATCGCATCTAACTTTTTTTGCATCAAATGCCGGTATGCGCATCCTGCCGGGGAGCCACGTTAAGCCGTCCGACGGCTTTGAGCCGTCAGACGACTAGCCAGGACGCCCAGCGTTCATCATCCGGCTGAAGGCTTGTTCCAAATGCGATTGCCCTGCGGGCCTGCATCCGGAGTATTGGAATCCCCCGGTATTTTTGTATATTTAAAGGGGCCTAAGCCCGGCGCTGAAAGACAAAAAGGCGTATTTTAACAGGCAAAACAACGAAACATGAGAAAAACCATAAGCTTTCAAACGAGTGATGCCATTGGAGCTGCCCTCCTGGTGCTTGCCCTTTTCCTTGCCGGCTGTGGAGGTTCCTCCACCAAAGCCGTCACGGTGGAAAAACCTACCGGCGAAGCCCTGTATATCTCCTACTGCCAGATCTGCCACGGCGAGCACGGCGACGGCCCCATGGCCAATATGCTCAAGGCGCCGCCACCCGACCTCACCCTGATCAGCTACCGCCGGCAGGACGGCAAGTTCCCCGAAGAACAGATGCGCCGGATCATCGACGGGCGCGACAACATTGCCGGCCACGGCGAAGGGGATATGCCGGTCTGGGGCGCCACCTTCCACCAATCGGAAGGCATTGAAGATGAAACCGTCCTCAAAGAGCGGATCGACATGCTGGTCAAATATCTGGAATCCATCCAGCGGCAGCCTGAAGAATAGCGGCGCGAAGCCCCGCAAAGAAAATACAAAGCTGCACAAAGGCCTTCAAGGCCTTTGTGCAGCTTTGTATGAAAACTCAGCACCTGAACAGGAAATGCCAGGCAAAACCGCTCAATTTGAAATTCGGGCAGCTCCTGTTTTTTCTTTTTCGAATGCAGGCCGCGCCGCAACAGCCGCCTGGCGGCATTAGAGCGCCTTGCTATTAAACCGCGCCATCCAACGCCTTGTTTTCTCTTTAGAGGCAGATAAGTTTATCCGGAAAATGCGTGAGCGCGGAAAGAAATGACAAAAAAGCTCAAAAACCACTGGAATGAAAAGTGGGAACAGGTAAGCTTTGGCAAGGCGACCAAAGGCTGCACTTACGAGATATCCAACTACGGAAGGATCAAAAGCATCGATAAGGCCAGCGGAGCGGAACGGGAGCTGAAAGGGGCCATCGTCAACCGTGATTTCAAAATACTCAATGTCATCCTCAAAGACGGTTCACACGGTTACGTGTACGTCCATAAGTTTGTGGCGGAACATTTTGTAAGTCGGCCTTCCCCGGAACATACCGTCGTCGTGCATAAGGATTACGATAAGTCCGATAATAAATGGACCAACCTGAAGTGGATCACGGAAGAAGAGTGGAAATCCTATCTGGAAAATAAACCGGGTTACGACCCGGAGAAATACCGCTACATACAAAAAAGCCACTACAAGCTCAACGAAACCAAAGTGCGCATGATCAAGCGCATGCTCGCCCGGGGCAAGGTCAAGCGCGAGGTCATCGCCCGCAATTTCGGCGTAGCGGAGAACACCATCTATCAGATCCAGCGGGGCATCCGCTGGGGGCATGTAAAGATAGAGGAGGAGGAGAATTAGGGGCAATAGCGCGATGAAGAAAATACGGAGTTGAAAAAAAGCTGCGCCGGGGAGGCGCAGCTCAATTTTCCGATCCTAAAACAAAAATTTGCGATATAAGGGACTCAGTAGTGTCCGAAAAACTTAGCGCACGAAGAACTGGTGCTGGTACAACTTTTCGGGGGTGCGCACTTGTACGGTGTAAGCGCCCCAGCGCAGTTGGCTGAGGTCGTAGCGCTTTTGAACGATGACCACATTCTGCAGCGTTTCGCTGAAGGCGGCGTTGTCCCTGTCATCCAGAATGGTGATTTCCACGTCCGACAGGCGGCTGTTGAAGAGGGAGATGTCGAGGCGCCCGTCCTGCGCCTTGATAACAGGGGCGAAGAACTCGCGCTGGCGGTTCGGGTTGATGACAACTTCCTTTTCAGTGAGTACAATGGGCTGCACCACTTCTTTAAGGCTGGTTACTACCCGCAGGTAATAGTTGCCTGCCGGCAGGTTGCCGAGGTTGAGGAGCTTGGCATAGGTGGTATTGCCCTTCGTTTCCTCGCGCAGCAGCACGGCGCCGTATTCGTCCTGGAGGATTACGGTGGTGTTTTCCTTCAGCCCGTCGAGCGAGAGGGCGGCCTTCTTCTCAGTAGGCACCGGCTTGAGGTCGATGGCGGGAAAACCGCTGTTGGCCATGGCCGTGCCGGCCAGGCCCAGAATTATTACAGACAGTTGAAAGAACTTTTTCATTGCAGCATTCATGGCTCAAAAATGATTTTAGTTAAAAAAACACAGCACATTGGATAGGCCGCCTGTTTTTTTGCGGCTCTGTCATTATGATCGATCACATTGACGATGCAAAGATAGGCCCGGCTGCAGGGGAAAAGCTCCCATCATTTTGACGGATTTTGATACTATATTGACTGCCCGGGGCCGGCCCTGGACGTTTATCCGGTATTCTTCCCATCTTGTCGAACCATCGTACCGTTCATGGAGCCACAGAGCCGGCTCATCGATTGTTGCTTGTGGAATGTAACATTATAGCCTGGAAAACCGCCATATTTGTATTCAAATTCACCGGACTGATGAGCGCACTTAAAAATTTTTCCAGATCACTCATAATTCTTTCGATGGCCGCCCTGGCCGGCTTCGGCTGTTCCTCCGGCGGCGATGAAGGCCCTGGCTTGTTCAGCGGCCTTCAGGAAGAAGGGGTGCTTGAAATGACGCTGGAGACGGGGCTTTCGGGCCTGGTGGATGGCAAGGAAGGAAAGGAGCGGCAGCCCGCCCGCCTGCTCATCGAGCGGGATGGCGGGCCTGTCGCGTACGATATAGAAGTGCGCGCCCGGGGCAATATGCGCCGGAACTTCTGCAGTTTTCCGCCTCTTAAGCTCTACTTTGATGAAGAAGCCCTCCGGTCGGAAGGGCTTTCCGGTTCGGGCGAGCTCAAACTGGTGACGCATTGCCAGGACGAGGGGGATCCCTGGGTGTTGAAGGAGTATCTGGCCTACCGCCTTTTCAATGAGATTTCCAACCGCAGTTTCCAGGTGCAACTGGTGCACATCCGTTACAAGGACAGCGATGGCAGCCTGCCCGGCGGGCGCCATTACGCCTTCCTCATCGAACCGAAGCAGGCCCTGGCCGCCCGCCTGGGCGGCAGCATCGTCGAGCCCGCCGAAGCGCTGGAAGCCCTGCAGGCCGAGGAGTACCGCCGGTTCGTCCTGTTCCAGTATATGATCGGCAACACGGACTGGGGCCTGGAGCAGGGCCATAATATCGAACTGGTGCAGGTTGGAAGCGAATCCTTCCCAACGCCCGTTCCATACGATTTCGACAATGCAGGCCTGGTCGACGCGGATTACGCCCTCCCTCATCCCAGCCTGCCCATTGACGATGTGTCCGACCGCCTTTTCCAGTGGCGCGGGAAGAGCCTGGAAGGCTTCGGCGAAACCGTGGCGCACTTCCTGTCCAAAAAGTCCCGGTTAAGGGCGGTTGTGGAAACGTTTGAATGGCTGGACGCTTCCGAGCGGGACAAAATGCTGCGCTACCTGGACGAGTTTTTCCAGATTATCGAACGCGACATACAGGACAATGACTGGGCCGGCATCCTCAATCAGCCAAACGGCTGGTCGTGAGGCGGCTAATGCCCCATCTCAGCCTGTTTCCCTTTTCCTGCCGGGCCTGTTCGAGGGAAATCCCGGATGTAGTACTTTTTTGATGCAACTATTCTTTCCTTTCTCCGTAATGAATTTTAAATTTAGGCGTTCAAACTTCAATAACCCCCCTCAACCAAATCAACCCTGACAAACCTCCCTTTGCAAGCGGGCTTTGACATTTGCCTTCACGGGGCGTTTGGCCTTCATGTGAGCGGGCGCTGCCAAATAATTTGGGTGTAAAAGCCTCAAGCGGCGGGAAGCCCGTTGAGAGGCAGGCGTAAAGTGTTTTCTAACCTCATTCATAAATATTTATCTGCTATTCAGGCAATAGTATCCTGATTCAATTTAGAGAGCGTTATGCAAGATCCAACAGTCAAAACTTTCTGGAATGAAAAATGGGCCAAAGTCAATTTCGGAAAGGAAACAAAAACCTGCAATTACGAGATTTCCAATTATGGAAGGATCAAGAGCGTAGACAAAGTGACCGGGCAGGAGCGCCTGCTGAGGGGCGCCAAAGCGAGAGGCGGGTTGATTATGCTCAACCAGAAACTCAAGGACGACTCGACCGGCATTGTTTACATCCATCGTTTCGTTGCGGAAAACTTCGTACCACGCCCGTCGGATGACAAAGAATACATCCTTCACAAGGATTATGACAAAGCCAACAACAAGTGGAACAACCTGGAGTGGGCCACTGAGCTGGAATGGAAGGAGTATCAGAAGAACAATCCGAACCACAAGGGGCGCCCGGCCCGCACCCGCAACTACAAGCTTACGGAAAGCCAGGTGCGGATGATGAAGCGCATGCTGATACGCGGAAAGACCAAGCGGAAGATCATAGCCCGCAAATTCGGGGTCTCCGAGAATTGCGCCTA
The DNA here is from genome assembly GCA_963169455.1 of Bacteroidota bacterium. Classification (GTDB taxonomy): domain Bacteria; phylum Bacteroidota; class Bacteroidia; order Chitinophagales; family Saprospiraceae; genus JACJYE01. The sequence goes on from CAUJDW010000125.1 coordinate 8,733, forward strand.
CAAGATCGAGAAGGGCATCCGCTGGGGGCATGTCAATATCGATGAGGATGACAATTCCGGGGAAAGCTGAGTGAGGGCAGGAGCGGCCGCCTGAAAAAAACTGAACCCGAAGGGGGGGGGTAGAATAATTGGGCCGCAGCGTAAGTATATTAATATCTATTGCCATCGGCTTACTGGCGCCGGCTGCCGGACAGCTTAGCTTTCTGATTCGCTATTGCCTGATGGCGATGCTTTTCCTGTCCTTTCTGGAGATACGCTTTTCGGGGCGCCTGCTGCGCCCTGTTCATCTGGTTGTGGTGGTGTTGAACATTGCCCTTCCGCTGGCCGTTTTTGCGGTTCTTCGGCCTTTCAGCGCGGATATTGCCCTGGCGGCCTTCGCCGTTGCCGCCATGCCCACGGCTGCCGTTGCGCCGGCCATGGCGGGTTTTCTGCACGGAGACGTCCCCTTCGTCACGGCGGCCGTTCTGCTGAACAACACGGTTGTGGCCCTGGCCTTGCCGTTCACGCTGCCGCTGGTGATCGGCCATCAGGCCGAGATTGAAGTGCTGGAGGTGGCCGTTCCAGCCGTCAGTATCGTTTTCCTGCCCCTGTTCGCCAGCCTTGCCCTGCGTTGGAGCTGGCCTGCCGCCGCCGCCCGCGTTCAGCGCTTCAGCCACCTCAATTTCGCCTTTTTCCTGTTCACCATTTTCGTGGCGGCGGCAAGTGCTTCCCGTTTTGCCCGTGAGCAGGGCAGCGGTGCGCTGGGGCTCTTTGCGGCCATCGGCCTGGTGTCGGCCCTGATCTGCCTGTTGCATTTCCGGCTGGGCCAATGGATCGGCCGGCGCGGGCTGCCGGTGGAAACCGGCCTGTCGCTCGGCCGCAAAAACACCATGTTCGGCATCTGGCTGGCCCTTACCTTTATCAGCCCGGTGGCTGCCCTGGGGCCTATGTTTTACATTCTTTTTCAGAATCTCTACGATTCCTGGCAGTTGTACCGCATGCGTTGCTGAAGAAGAAGATTTTGGAGAACCATGAAATTAAGGCAACAGATTCAATATCACCTCAATCCTGCGTCGCGCTATATCGATAATGGCCTCGGTGCATTTGAGCCGGTTTTGGAGGAGGTCAACCGCTTGCACGGCCAGTTGCGGGGGGTGGCTGACGGGCCTTTACAGCAAAAGGCGGAAGTTTTGCTGGCCAGAGGGCGGGGCGGGGCGCATCCGGATGAACTGTTGGTGGAGGCTTATGCGCTGGCGAAAGAAGCCTGTATCCGGCAACTGGGTTTGAACCCCTTTGATGAACAGCTCATCGCAGCCGTAGCCCTGCATCAGGGCAAGCTGGCCGAAATGCAGGCCGGCGAAGGTAAAACGCTGGCGGCAGTATTTCCTGCCTATCTCAATGCCTTATCCGGCCGGGGCGCTCATGTGCTTACCTTCAATGACTACCTGGCGCGCCGCGACGCTCGCTGGATGGGGCCGGCCTACCGTTTTCTCGGCCTGTCGGTGGGATACATCGAGGAAGGAATGCCGGCCGAAGAGAAAAAGCAGGCCTATGGGAAGGATGTTACCTATGCCATGGCCAAAGCAGTAGGTTTTGATTTCCTGCGCTCTTTTAATGCCTATGAGCCGGAAGAAGTGCTGCTCCGGCCTTTGCACTATGCCATAGTAGACGAAGCAGATGCTTTGTTGATCGACGAGGCGCGCAATCCCCTTGTTCTGGCAGGCAACCTGGGCGGTTCGGCAGCCGGCCTGCCCGAGGCCGCCCGTTTCGTGGAGCGCCTGGAGCCGCAACAGGATTTTGAACTGGATGCGGAGGCCAAAACCGTTTTCCTGTCGGCAAAAGGGTGGGAAAAAGCGGAGCGTCATTTCTCGGCCGGCAATTTGCATTCGGTTGAACACCTGGAACTGCATACGGCCATCAACCTGGCCCTTCAGGCTAGGTTTTTGCTGCATAAAGACATCGACTATATCGTGAAGGAGGGCATGGTGAAGTTGGTGGATGAGTTTACCGGGCGGGTGGTGGAAGGCAGGAAATGGCGAAGCGGCCTGCAGGCGGCGGTGGAAGCCAAAGAAGGGGCGCCGATACAGGCGGAAGGCAATATCCTCAATGCCATTACCATGCAACACCTGTTGCAGCAGTATCCGAAAATCGCCGGCATGACCGCTACCGCGCAGCCTTCCGCCGAAGAGTTCTTCAGTTTTTACGGCCTGCGGACATTGGTTATCCCACCTCATCTGCCTTGCCAGCGGACGGACCATCCCGACGTGGTTTTTGCCACCCGGCAGGCTAAAACCCGGGTGCTCCTGGATGAAGTAGCATCCGTACACCAAACCGGCCGGCCCATCCTGGTGGGCGCCCATACCGTTAAAGAATCGGAGGCGCTGGCCGCCCGTTTGCACGAACACGGTATCCTCTGCCCTGTGTTGAATGCGAAAAATGACGAAAAAGAGGCCGCCATAATTGCCGAAGCAGGCAGGCTCGGAGCGGTCACCATTTCCACCAATATGGCCGGGCGGGGCACTGATATTGTGCTTGGAGGGAAAGATGAAAAAGAAAAAGAGAAAGTCGTGCAGTTGGGCGGGCTTTACGTGATTGGCGCCAACCGCCACGAGAGCGCCCGGATCGACCGGCAACTCCGGGGGCGCGCCGGGCGGCAGGGAGACGTGGGCAGTTCCCGTTTCTTTACCAGCCTGGAGGATGACCTGATGGAGAAATATAAACTGAAGGACATCCTTCCCCGGAAATATCAGGGCATTGCAGGTGACGAACCGATTGAATCTCCGCAACTGCGGGTCTATATCGATACCATGCAGCGCATCATCGAGAATCGCCTCTTCGATATGCGTAAGCAATTGTACGATTATGCCGCTTTCATTGAAATTCAGCGGTCCATTTTTCAGGCGGAACGCCAGCAAATCCTCTTTGGCCGGAGGGGGGCTTCCTCCCCCGGTGATTGGTTATGGGAATTCTGGAACATATACATGGGGCTGGATGGCCGCCGGCAACAGGAACTGAAAACCCTGTCCCTCTTCGAGTTCGACCGCAACTGGGCAGCTCACCTGGATCAGTTGTGGGAACTGCGCGAGAACATCCACCTCGTTCGCCTTGGGGGGCAAAACCCGCTGCGGGAATTCCGCACAAAAGCAGATGAGTATTTTCAGTCCATGCAACAGCAGCTGGAAGCGGAGTTGAACACGAAGGCCGCCTACCTGGCCGGTGGCGGCAGTTTGGCGGAACTGGGCGTGGAACGCCCATCCGCTACCTGGTCCTATGTCGTTAATGAAGCACCCTTCAGCAATCAGCTGGCGTTGATGCTCATGGACAACTCCAACATCGGGCTGCAGGTGGATTTCGTTTCGGCCTTCCTCTTGTTTTTCCATGGCTTATTCCGCCGCCTGAAGCGCCGGGGGCGGGGGAAATAACCCGGCGCCTGGAGATGGGAGCTTTAGATGCCTTGTACACGGGGAGGTTGTATTGCCAAACAGCTGAGGCTGCTCCGGAAAGCCTTCGGGGCTGGAGTGTTGGAGCCATGCCTGATTGCCGTTCCTGCGGAAACGCCTGGCAGGCAGAGAATTTTGGAGTAATGCATCACAGTTCAGGCAACAGCGGCTTACGCATAGCTGCCTTCCAGTATTTTTACCCGACAAAGCCATTGGCGGCGGCGGGCCATTGTCCCCATCCCGGGCTTTCAGGAGCGCCCTCACGCGGCTATTATTAATGGAAACAGCAAACATCCCGGGGGTTATTGTCCGTCTTACTGGTAGACAGTACGACATTCCCAAAGCTGATACCATGAAAAAATCACTACTGGCCCTTCTTTTGATAGCCGCCCTTAGCGGGAGCCTTCGGGCGGGCGCCTTTACCGAAAACCATTATATTTTTTGCGGCGCCATTGTCGAACTTGGCCCTGTGGGTTATCCTACCTGGGCGCAGGCAAGCATCGTCAGGCCGGCGGAACATGGGCAGGTTTTCATCTTTACCGATGAGCCCTTCCCGGATTCTCTCGTATACAAGTCGGACTATGGTTTTCTGGGCATGGATACTTTTGTGGTTGCCTGCGCCCGCGCCACCCAGATCACCTGCGACACCGGCATTTATATCATGCATGTGATCGGTTGCCCGCCTGTGAGCGCCTTCACGGAAACCCACCAGATAAGCTGCGACAGCACCCTGCTTGTGCCGGGCTTGGGTTACCCGTTCTGGGTGAGGCCGGAGATCATACAGGGGCCCGCCTATGGCCAGGCCGTGATCCTGGGGGCCGATGCCCTGACACCCGACACGCTGCAATATGTTCCCCCACCCGGTTTCAGCGGCACGGATACTGTTTTGGTGGAATGCGCCCATGCCACGCAGATTACCTGTGAGACGGGCATCTACATTATTGAGGTGAGTTGCACCAGCCGGAGCCTGGAGGCCCTGCCCGGCCTGGGGTTGCGGGTTTTTCCCAATCCGGCCGGTGGTGTCCTTCACGTAAACTCTTCCATGCCCCTGGGCCAGGTAACAATCAGCACAGCGGCGGGCATCCCTGTGCGCTTCGTCCGGCCGCCTACGCCCCTTCAGCATTTGGAGATCAGCCTGGAAGGCCTCCCTTCCGGCTGGTATGTGCTTACAGCATGGAGCGGAGGCGTATTGAAAAGTGCAGGGTTTGTGGTTCGATAGGCCTGTGACTGCCCACCTTTTCAAAATCCCTGCTTTATCCCTTTCTCTATGGGCGGCAGCCCGCGTTCCATCCAGCCGGGCATGGGTTCGCCGAGCAGGTAGTGGTCGAAGAACTGTTGCATGCGGCGCTGGAAGTCCTTTTTGTTCCGTGTTTCCTGCAGCCCATGCTTTTCGCCGTTGTAATTGAGCAGCCAGGCCGGTTTGCCGAGGCGGCGCAGGGCGGTGAAGAACTCGATGCCCTGCTGCCAGGGCACGGCCCCGTCTTCATCATTGTGCAGGATGAGCACCGGCGTTTGGATTTTATCGGCAAAAAAGAGAGGGGAGTTGTCTATGTACTGCAGGGGTTTCTCCCAGAGGGCGCCGCCGATGCGGCTCTGGGTTTTTTCGTACTGAAACATGCGGCTCAGGCCCGACTCCCAGCGGATGCCGCCGTAGGCGGAGGTCATGTTCACCACCGGCGCCCCGGCTTCGGCGCAGCGGAACAGCCCGGTTTGGGTAATGAGATAGGCCGCCTGATAACCGCCCCAGCTATGGCCCTGCAGCCCGATGCGCCCGGGGTCGGCGAAGCCCTGGCTGATCAGGGAAGTGAGCCCGGTGGTGACGGCCTTCAGGGCGCTTTGCCCGGGTTCGCCGGTGCGGTAGTGGATATCCGGGATAAAGATGAGGTAGCCCCGGCTGGCGTAATAGGGGAAATTGATGATCGAGCGCGGAAATGCCGGCGTCCAGTGGCGGTGCAGGTTGTCGGCGTTGCGCTCGTAGAAATAGGTGATCACGGGGTGCCGGCGGCCGGGATCGAAGCCGTCGGGTTTGATGAGCAGGCCTTCCATGGGTTGTCCCTCGGCGCCCGTCCAGCGGTATAGCTCGGCTTCACCCCAGCGGAAATTTTCCTGCTGGGGATTGGCCCGGCTGATGCGCGAAAAACTGCTCAGGTTGTCCTGGCTGTACAGCAGGTCGGGAAATTCGCGGAAGCTCTCCCGGGTGAAGAGGAAGGCGTTCGTATTTCTGGCCTTGATCACCCGGAGCGTATGGGAAGAGGGCCCTTCCTGCACCTGTTTTTTGATGCCCGTATGGATGTCGAACCAGCAATAGCCCGAAGATTTGCTGTGCTCGTTGAAAGTGTGGAACAGCATGGGCCTGACTTCCTCGATAGCTTTTTCCTCCGGGTCCAGTTTGATGTAGCGATGGCGGATGCCGCCCGCCCGGCCCTTGGTCAGGTTGTTGGGCGCCAGGTGTCCGGTGGGGTCGATGAGCCAGACATCGTAGCGGCAGTTGATCATCACGAAGTCGTCCTGCGTCGTCCAGCCGGCGATGCCGTAGGGCGAAGGGTGGCGGGGCTCATCGTTCCGCTCGTCGTAGAAGGGAATGCCCGGTTCCGCTTCCAGGCGGCGGGCCTGTTTCGTCTCGACAGGCCAGGCATACCAGGCGGAATCGGGATAGCTGTACCAGAAGGCATAACGGCCGCTGGGTGACAGCTCGGGGTTGCCGCATACTTTGCGGGCGATCAGTTCCTTTTGCCCGGTGTTGATGTCGATGAGGAAAACATCCTTGCATACGGGAAAACCTTCCCAGGACAATAGCGGGAGGTAAGGGGTTTCATCGTAGCCCAATGCGACATCGGCATCACCTTCCCGGCCGGGCTTAACGACGGGCGCCTCCGGGCTGCCCAGCGGAACGGCCCGGTTTTGAGCGATGTGGTACACGCAGGTATAGGCCCGTTTCTTTTCTTCATCGAGTTTCTCCTCCTCCTGAGTATAGAGGCGTTTGTCGGTATAGGCCCAGACTTCCACCTCGACGATCTCATCTTCCAGCAGGCTGGTGTCCCGGAGGATGGGCGGCGGCGCCATGCCAAAGAAAAGCCGTTGCCCGTTTTCGGAAAAAAACAGCGGCTCGTGTTCGCTGACCAGCCAGCCGTCGGGCAGGAAGGCGGCGGTGGAGTCCACGATGAGCTGTGCCGCGGGCAGGCTGTCGGCCCAGTAATACAGCCCGAAGGCTTTGGCCTGGGGCTCCAGGGTGTCGCGGTAGGCGAGGAAAGCCGCCTGCCTGCCCCCCTTGTCCAGTTCCAGGCCCTGATAATCCCCTTTGCCGGTGATCAGGGAAAGGAGGGAAGCCGATTCGCAGTCGTACAGGTAAACGCCGGCGGCAAAGGCGGAATCTCCGCTGCCGGTGCTGCTCAGCAGGAAGCGCGGGCCTTCCTCGGCGGCGATGTAGCGGTTGACGTAGGGAATGGTGTCTGCTGCGGCAGTCTGCAGGTTGCGGATCACCAGGCGGCTGCCGTTGTCTTCGTTCTCTTTTTTCACCTTGACGGAATCCGGCAGGGTGCTGTCGCGTTCGGCCGGCTCCAGCCGGTAGGCGATCCAGCCCCCCCATTTTTCAGGCAGCAGGAAAGATTGCACCCGGGGGATTTTGGCCAGCTGCCCGTCCGCCAGGCTGAAGATGGCAAGGGTGTCTTTGGGCAGATCTTCTTTTTTTACTTTCCGGCGCCGCTGCGCCCTGAGGCTGTCTTCATGGGGCTGGATAAGGAAGGCGGCGAAGAGGTTGCCCGCTTCCAGGCGCAGTTCGCGGCCCCGGGGAAAAACGTACTCTTTTTTCTGGCGGGTGTCGTACAACACGGCGGTGGGGCCCCCTTCGTTGGGTTTCAGCCGGTAGGCGGCCCAGCGGCCGCTTGCCGACAACAAGGGGGTTTCGATGTGGTTCCAGCGGGCGATGTCGTCCTGGGTGAGCGCCGGTTTGACAGGCTGGGAAAGGAGAAAAGTGGGTAGTGAAAACAAAAGGCAGAGGTAGGTGAACCTGGAAAGCATCATTTTTCAAACGCCGGTTTGGTGAATTTTCCCAAAAATAGTCAAACGCGGGGAATTTCGCGAAACCTGCCGAAAGGATGGTGGTAAAGGCCGGAGCCTTTTGCGCTGCTGCGATGCCGGGCGCCAAAGGGTGTCGGGTGATTTCCCGGATGTTCTTCAGAAGCAGGCCGGCCGGCCTTTTACCATCCTGGATGATGCCCTTTCGGGGGGCGGGGTTTCAGGTGCTGGCTACCCGGGGGGCTGCTGAACGGAGCCATAAAAAAGGCCCCCGGAAAACTGGCTTCCGCCATTTTCCGTTTTCCGCTCCACTGCGCGATATCCAGCCGGTAAACGGTGGTGCGTTTCCACTCTTCCGGAAGGGTAGGGCGGTAATCCCGGCCGGGCCGGAGGTGGGGGAAGTATTTGTCGAGCAGCAGCTGCAGCGCAGTAAAGCCTTCTTCTTCGCCTTCCACGATCCGAACCGTGCCGAAGGCCGTCACGCCGCTGTACTCCACGCTCATCTCCAGTGCATCTTCTGCGGGAAGCAGGCGCCCCATTTCGCTGATGCTGAAACAAGCGGCGGGGTTGTTTTCCACGATGCTCCGTGTATTGCCCTCGCGCGCCGTATGAAAATAAACGGCTCTCCGGCCGGGGTCGTAAACGAAGATGTTGCTGTTGATGAAGGGCTGGCCATCGCGGCAGAAGGCAAAGGAGCCGAAGGGGGCTTTTTGCAGAAATGCCGTGATCCAGGCCTCGTCTTCCACCGCCCGGTCTTTGCGGCGCGGCTGGTTGATTGCTTGTTGCAGATAATCCCTGGCCATATCTGGTAATGGAGTTTTCTGCAAAGAAATACTTAAATTGGCTTAGTGTAAATAGCCAATTTAGTAAAACCAATAAGGCCAATTTTTTAAAAAAACACGCTGTCATGCCTATCCAAGTAGTCTTCAGCGCCCTGGAATGGGCAGGGGGATCGCGCCCCAAATACCTGCAGTTATACGATTTTATACGGCAGGCCATTCTGAACAGGCAGTTAAAGGGTGGGGAGCAGCTTCCGCCGAGCCGGGTTCTGGCGCGCCAACTGGGCGTATCGCGCACGACGGTGATGCAGGCCTACGAACACCTGGCTGCGGAAGGCTACCTGGCTGGCCAAAGCGGATCGGGGACTTTCGTCAGCGCGCTGGCGCCGGGCCAGCTTGGCCTGTTGGGCCTGAAGGCAGCGGAAAGGCCGGCAGTTCCTTCGGCAGTACTGCTTTCGAGGCGGGGGGAAGCAGCGAGTGGGCTGCCTGTGGGCGGGATCGCAGCCGGGAATAACCTCAGGCCCTTTCGCCCGGGTGTTCCGGCTTTGTGGGATTTCCCCTTTTCGGACTGGTTTCGCCTGATGGCGCGGCAGAGCAGAAAGCTCGGCTTCGATGCTTTCGGTTACGGCGATGCCGCCGGCTATCTGCCTCTGCGGCGCGCCCTTTCCGAATATTTGAGGCAATCGAGGGGCGTGCGGTGTGAGCCCGGGCAGGTTATCATTGTCCATGGCGCCCAGCAGGCCCTGTGCCTGGCCTGCCAGTTGCTGCTCAACCCCGGCGACGGCGCCTGGATCGAAGACCCTGGTTATAACGGCGCCCGGGAGGCTATGCGCCTGATGCAGGTGCGGCCCATTCCCGTGCCGCTCGACGAGGAAGGGATCTCGGCCAGGGCCGGCCGGGAAGCAGCCCCTGATGCCCGCCTGGCCTATGTGACGCCCTCACATCAGTACCCGCTCGGAGTGGTGATGAGCCTGGGCCGCCGGCTGGAGTTGCTGGAGTGGGCGGCGGAACGGGAAGCCTGGATACTTGAAGACGATTACGACAGCGAATACCGCTACAGCGGGAAGCCCCTGGCCGCACTGCAGGGGATTGGCCGCCACGGGCGGGTATTGTACCTGGGCACATTCAGCAAAGTCCTTTTTCCAGCTTTGCGGCTGGGGTATCTGGTGGTTCCCCCGGCCCTGGCCGGGCATTTTCAGCGGGCCAAATCATTTTCCGACCGGGGAAACAGCATACTGGAGCAGGCCACGCTGGCCGCTTTCCTGGAGGAGGGGCGCCTGGAGCGCCACCTGCGCCGCATGCGGCTGCTGTACAAGGAACGGCAGGATGCACTGTTGTACTGGAGCGGCAAAATCCTGGGCGATGAGCTGCGCATTTACCCTTCCGATACCGGGCTGCATGCCGTGGGCTGGCTCCAGCAAGGCGCCGACGACCGCCGGGTGGCGGAGCATCTGCTGCGGGCAGGGGTAATCGCCTCACCGGTATCCGGTTATACGCAGCAGTTCCGGCAGGCGCCCGGGCTGGTGCTGGGGTATGCGCCATACAGGGAGGAACAGATCCGGGAAGCCCTGGAGCGGATGGCGGAGGTGCTGGAAGGGCTGCAGCTGTGATGCCAGTATGTCAGTATGCAGTTGCTTTTCCGGCTTGCTGCTGCCGCATGCAACCTTCGGGCTATTTGGGTATCCTTTCAAAAAAAGCCTGAAATCATGAAAACCTATCTGTTGCCTGCCTTTATCCTGTTCAGTATTTCCCCAACCTCCTGTCAGGAAAAGCCTTCGGTGAAGGAAACCGGAGCCAGGGCTGCCCCGGAGCGCCGGGTGGGCGGCTCCTGCGAGTGCTGTGAGGCCTGGCGCGACGGGCTGCCGGAGCAACTGTCCTGGCAAACCACTATAAGCCCGGAAGGTGAACCGGGCGAGCCGCTGGAAGTCAGTGGAACCATTTACCGCAAAGACGGCAAAACGCCTGCCGCCGGGGTAATCCTTTACGTTTACCACACCGACAGAGAAGGCCGGTATTCCAGGGGGGCGGGGGCCACCGAATGCGCCCGCCGCCACGGGCTTCTGCGCAGCTGGATGAAAACCGGCGCCGACGGGCGTTACCGCTTCCGCACCATCCGGCCCGCTTCTTATCCCCAAAGCACGATCGAGCAGCACATTCACGCCATCATCAAGGAAGCGGGGATGGGGGAGTACTGGATCGATGATTTTGTCTTCGATGACGACCCCTTCCTGACGGCGGCGCTGCGCAACCGCCTTGCCGAGCGCGGCGGATCGGGCATACTGCGCCCCCTGAAAAACCAGCAGGGCGTATGGCTTGCCGAAAGGGATATCGTTTTGGGGAAAAATGTGCCGGGGTATTGAAGCCCGCATGGATTGGCCCTTCTCCGCCCTGAAAAGGGCAAAGATGCGCAAGGGTAACGCCAAATCACAATATTGTTGGCTTTATTGGTTTTGGAAAAAAAGAGGCCGCCTGGAGATGCGCTTCGAAACAGGCAGCGTTGTCGTTACCTATGATACCCGGTTTTTGAATATCAGCAAAGTGCGCGCCTGGGGCGGGCTGAAGTGGTTTTGCCAGCCTTTGGCCCGGGCGCCCTGCAGGGCGGGGAGACTGGGGGGGCGTCTCTGCGAGCCGGGCAAACTGGGAGAGGGGGTGAGCCTGTGGCAACCCCAGAAACCTGAAACCTTGTCCCAAGGCTCTACCCCCCTCCTTCCGGCTCCAGTTCGTCGAGGTCTCCGATTTGCCGGAGGTATTCGAAGGTTTTTTTTGCTTCTTCCTCATCCACGATGCCGATGGCCACGCCCACGTGGACGAGCACGTAGTCGCCGACCCTGGCTTCGGGGGCCATGGTGAGGTCGACGTCTTTGACGACGCCGCCGAAGGAAACCTTCGCCATGCGGAATACATCGTCCATGGCGACGGGGATATCTATGATTTTACCTGGGATGGCTAGGCACATGGTTATTGGTTTTGCGGCGGCCAGCGGCCGGTGATTTGTGAACAAAAATTTGCGGCCTGCGCTGCATTTACGCATTCATTTCCCCCCGCTTGCGCTTCAGCCAGTCCAGCCACTGTTCCATTCCCTGGCCGCTGGTAGCCGACAGTTCGATGAATTCCAGGTGGTGGTTGACGCGCCGGGCGTAATCTTTGGCTTTTTCCATGTCGAACTGCACGTAGGGCAGCAGGTCGATCTTGTTGATGATGCAAAGATCTGAAGAAAAGAACATATCGGGGTATTTGATTGGCTTGTCATCGCCTTCGGTGACGGAGATGATGACGACGCGGGCGCCTTCGCCGAGGTCGAAGAGGGAGGGGCAGACGAGGTTGCCGACGTTTTCGATGAAGAGCAGGGAGCTTTCGGAGGGGCGCAGTTTTTTGACGGCCTGGTTGACCATGTCGGAATCCAGGTGGCAGCCTTTGCCGGTATTGATCTGAACGACGGGTGCGCCGGTGGCGGCGATACGGTTGGCGTCGTTGGAGGTTTGCTGGTCGCCTTCGATGACGAAGCACTCCAGTTCGCCTTTCAGGGCGGCCAGGGTGCGTTCCAGCAGGCTGGTCTTGCCTGAGCCCGGGGAGCTGACGAGGTTCAGGGCCAGCACATTGCGGGCTTCGAAAAAGCCGCGGTTGCGCTCAGCCAGGAGGTTGTTCTTTTGCAGGATGTCCTGCTCGAGTTCCACTACCGTCTTGCCGTGGTGGTGATCGTGGCCATGATCGTGATCATCGTGGCTGTGGAGGTGGTGGTGGTGGCCGTGGGTGTGCCCGTGCAGGTGATGGTGATGGTGCGCCGCGTGGCGGCGGCCATGCCCGGGGTGGAAATGGCGGGTAGGTTGGGGGTCGTCGCCCTGCATGTCGAGGGAGAATCCCTGTTGCTCCCGGGTAGTTTGTTCTTCGCCGATCAGGGTAATGGTAACGGCGTCTGAAGGTTGGTTACAACCGCAGGTGCTGCACATGTCGGATTGGTTTTGCGATCAAGAAATAACTTCTTCCGCCGTAGTCAGCGTCAGAGATTTGATTTTCAGTTCCCGCCCCTGCAGCAAATCCGTAAAATAGTTTCCGCATTGGGGGCATGCTTCATACAACTGTTGAACATCGAATTGGCAGCCACAGTCCATGCAGCGGGCGCGGCCCGGGATGTAGTGGATGTGGCGTTCTGCATTGGCCAGTATGGTGCCGGGCAGCCCTGCTTCCCAGGCGAAGGCCAGGGCGTCGGGTTCGATGCCTGCCAGGGCGCCGATCTCCAGGTCGATTCGCTCCACAGCGGCGGCGCCGTGCTTTCGGGCCTGCTCTTCAGCCGCATCCACTATGCTCAGGACGATGGACAACTCGTGCATGATGCTGTTTGATCCGTTACTTCCCTGATTCCTTTTTGGCCAGCGCCCAACGGCGGGCTATGAAAAAGGCCACGCCTGCCACCAGCGCCAGCGCGATGGGGATAGCGTGTTCGGAAGAAGTGAAATAGTGGGCCAGTTGATAGCCGTGGAAGTGGCCGTGGCCGTCGTGTGCGAGGGCCAGTAAAGGGAGGCCGGCAAATGCCGCCATGAGGGAAATGGCTTTACGAAGCATCATTGCAGTTTTTTTATTGTCAGGAAGATAATTCGCGCCTTTTACACACTGTCAAAATTAGGCGCATGGGCGGCATAAGCCGGTGATTAAAGTCACCCTAATTACTGATTGATGTCATCTGAAAAGGCTTGAAGTTCATTTTTCTTTACCATTGATTCCGAAAATTATATTCGGTTGCAGCCTTACGCATCAACAACAAACCACAAGTCGCCATGACGCCTTCAACAAAAAGACCTACCTATTACGAAGAACTGCGCCAGAAAGGCTACTCCCGCCGGGATTTCATGAAGTTTTGCACCACGATTGCCGCGTACCTCGGGCTGGAAGCCTCGGGGGTGGCGCAGGTGTCCAAGGCTTTGATGTCCCAGCCCAGAGTGCCGGTCATCTGGCTGCACTTCCAGGAGTGCACCTGCTGCAGTGAATCCTTCATCCGCTCTTCCCATCCCATTGTGGCGGATATTGTGCTGGACAAGATATCGCTGGACTACACCGAGACATTGATGGCTGCTTCCGGGCATCAGGCCGAAGCAGCCATGGAAAAAACCATGAAAGACTATTACGGTGAGTATGTGCTCTGCGTGGAGGGTTCCGTGCCGGTTTACGATGATGGCGTGTATTGCTGCATCGGCGGCAAATCGGCCGAGCAGATTCTGGAGGAAACGGCGGCCGGGGCCAAGGCTATCATCGGCTGGGGCAGTTGCGCCTGCAACGGCTGCGTACAGGCCGCCGCGCCCAACCCCACCGGGGCCACGCCCATTCACAAGCTCATCAAAGGCAAGCCCATCATCAAGGTGCCGGGCTGCCCGCCCATTGGCGAAGTGATGGCCGGCGTGCTGGTGCACCTCATCACCTTCGGCCGCATTCCCGAACTGGACCGCATCGGCCGCCCCAAGGCCTTCTACTCCAAGCGGGTGCACGATAGCTGCTACCGCCGCCCCTACTACGATGCCGGTTTGTTCGTCCAGAACTTCGACGACGAGAACGCCAAGAAGGGCTACTGCCTGTACAAGGTCGGCTGCCGCGGCCCGATGACCTATAATGCCTGCGGCGTCACGAAGTGGAACGACGGGGTCAGCTTCCCCATTCAGTCGGGCCACGGTTGTATCGGTTGCAGCGAAGAGAACTTCTGGGACAACGGCCCGTTCTACCGCCGGATTGCCAACTTCCCGGGCTTCGGCATCGAGAGCAATGCCGACAAGGTGGGCGCCGTAGCTGCCGGAGTAACTGTTGCCGGTATCGCAGCCCATGCCATCGGCACCAACCTGCGGAAGAAGAAACTGATCGACACCCTGATCACGGAAGGCAAGGAATCCGAAAAGGAACTGTCTTAAGCGAAGTTTTTTCCTAATCTGAAACGGTAAAACCGGCAACCAAAACAAAAGAAATCATGAGTAACAGAATAGTAGTCGATCCCATCACCAGAATAGAAGGGCACCTTCGCATCGAGGCAGAGATCCAGGATGGCAAGATCAAGGATGCCTACAGTTCAGGCACCATGGTGCGCGGCATCGAGCGCATCCTGCAGGGCCGCGACCCCAGGGATGCCTGGGCCTTTGTAGGCCGGGTATGCGGCGTTTGCACCACCGTTCACTCACTGGCGTCCTGCCGCTCGGTAGAGGACGCCCTCGATATCGTCGTGCCGCCCAATGCGGAGCTGGTGCGCAACATCATGTTTTGCAGCCAGTACATGCACGACCACGTCGTACACTTCTACCACCTCCACGCCATGGACTGGGTGGATGTGGTGAACGCCCTGCAGGCCGACCCGAAGAAAACCTCGGAGATCGCACAGAGCATCAGCAACTGGCCCAACAGCTCGCCGGGCTATTTTTCCGACCTGCAGAAGCGGGTGGCCAAATTCGTGGAAAGCGGGCAGCTCGGCATTTTTACGAACGGTTACTGGGGGCACCCCGCTTATAAGCTGCCGCCCGAAATCAACCTCATCGGGCTGGCCCACTACCTGGAGGCCCTCGAGTGGCAGAAGGAGATCGTCAAGGTACACACCATCTTCGGCGGCAAGAACCCGCACCCCAACTATCTGGTTGGCGGCATGGCCTGTTCCATCAACCTGGACGACGTCGGCGCCATCAATGCCGAACGCCTGGCTATGGTCGGGCAACTGCTGGCCGACGGCAAGCGCTTCATCGAGCAGGTGTACATCCCCGACCTGCTGGCCATTGCGCCTTATTATCTCGACTGGGGCGCCATCGGCGGCGGGCTGGGCAACTACCTCGTTTACGGCGACCTGCCCACCAACGGCTACCGCGACCCCTCGAGCTTCAAGTTCCCTGCCGGCGCCATCCTGAACAAGGACGTCAGCAAGGTTTACGAAGTCGACCTGCGCGCCGATACGGAGGTTCAGGAGTTCATCAGCCGTTCGTGGTACGAATATTCCGAAGGCAATGAAGCGGGCCTGCACCCCTGGAAGGGCCAGACCAACATCAAGTACACCGGCCCGAAACCGCCGTACGATTATCTGGATGTCGAACAGAAGTACAGCTATCTGAAGACCCCGCGCTGGAAGGGCAACGCCATGGAAGTAGGCCCGCTGTCGCGCATGCTGGTGGGCTATGCCCTCGGCCGCGAAGAATACAAAGAGGTAGTTGACAGCACCCTGGCCAAGCTGGGCGTTCCCGTTACGGCTCTCTTCTCCACCCTGGGGCGCACCGCGGCCCGCGGGCTGGAGAGCCTGCTGATCGCCGGCTGGGCGATGGAGTTCTACGAAGCCCTGCTGGCCAACATCCGCAACGGCGACACCCGCATGGCGGACACCAGCAAGTTCAATCCGGAGCGCTGGGAATCCTTCGCCCAGGGCGTCGGGCACATGGAAGCCCCGCGGGGCGCCCTGGCCCACTGGTGCGTCATCCGCGACCAGAAGCTGGAGAACTACCAGCTGGTCGTGCCGAGCACCTGGAACGCCTCGCCGCGCGACCCGGAAGGCAAAATGTCGGCCTACGAGTCCTCCCTGATCGACACCCCGGTTCACGACCCGGAACAGCCGCTGGAGATCATCCGGACGATCCACTCCTTCGACCCCTGTCTGGCCTGCGCCGTGCACCTGTACGACGAGGAGGGCAAACAGGTGAGCCGGGCCAGGGTTTTATGATTTGAAATTTTCCGTGCGGCCGGGCGCCTGAACCCCAGGGTTGGCTGCCCGGCTGCATCCACCTCAATTAAAAGACAATGACTAAGCATAATCTTCGCCGGGTCTTTGTATGGCAACTGCCTGTAAGGGTGTATCACTGGCTCAATGCCCTGTGCATCGTCGTGCTCTGTGTGACGGGTTACATCATTGCACGCCCGCCGGGCATACAATCAGGTGCAGAGGCATCTTTCAGCTACTGGTTCGGCATCAACCGGTTCATCCACTTCGTCGCTTCCTATATCTTCATCTTCAACTTTATCTTCCGCATCTACTGGGGGTTTGTCGGCAATAAATACGCCGACTGGAAAAACTTCATCCCCACCAACCGGAAATTCTTCAAAGAGATGTGGGAGGTGCTGAAGATCGACATCATGCTGAAAAGAAACACGGAGCACCTTTCCATCGGGCACAATGCGATGGCCGGCTTTATTTACTTCCTGACTTTCATCGCTTTCGCCGTCCAGGCCATTACGGGCTTCGGGCTGTACGCCAGCATGAGCGACTGGTGGCTGCCCAACCTCTTCGCCTGGGTGCCCGGGCTGGTTGGCGGCGACTTCGTCCTGCGCGAGATCCATCACGCGACGATGTGGTTCTTCATCATTTTCGCCATCATCCACGTTTATCTGGTATTCTACCATGATTATGTGGAAGGCAGGGGCGAAACCTCCTCCATCATCGGCGGCTGGAAGTTCATCGAGGAGGAGGTTTTTCAGAAGGAGATGGAAAAGGAGAAGGCGGAGATGGAAGAAGTGTAAACCGGGGATAGAATGGATGGGCCCCTTTGGGGCGGCTTGTTTTTCCGTATCGAGACGCAGTCTCTCGCGAACGGAACGGCTCCCTGGCTCCAGCCGTGAAGCGGGCAATTTCTCCGGCTGCCGAAGCTTTCCAGCTTTCGTTATAAACTTCAGCGGGCGGAGAACGAAGGCATGCCAGCGGCCTTTTCACTTCGCCAGGTAAAACAGTGTTCAGATTATCAACCCGCGGCCCCCGGCCTGCAAGGGAAGTGCGATATCCAATCGCGCTGCTTTTTCGCGGGCCGGAGGCCAGCGTTCCAAACCCTCGCTACAATGGAGCCCAGCGAAACCTATCCCCGCCTGCTCATCCTCGGCATCGGCAACCTGCTCATGGGTGATGAGGGGGTGGGCGTGCACCTGGCGCAGCGGCTGGCGGGGCGGGAACTGCCGGCAGGCGTTGACGTCCTTGACGGCGGCACCGGCGGCTTTCACCTTTCCTCCTATTTCGAGGACTATCCCTGCCTCATCATGGTGGACGCCACGCTCGACGGCCGCCCCACCGGCAGCATCCGCCGGCTGGAACCCCGCTTTTCTTCCGATTTTCCCCGCGCCATGAGCACTCACGACATCGGCCTGCGCGACCTGGTGGAAGGCCTGCACATCATGGGCCGTCTGCCCAAAATCCACCTATTCATCGTATCCGTATCCGAACTGCAGAATATGCATATCGGCCTTTCGCCGGAAGTTGAAGCCGTCATGCCGGAACTGGAACGGCAGGTGGTGGAACTGGCGGAAAGGTTGGCAGTAAGCAGCCGGCAGTAAGCAGCCGGCAGTTGGGGCAGAGCCTGAAGAGGCTTCCTTACTTGTTCCAGGTTCATGGTTTTTACCCGGCCGGCCTCTCTCATTCTCCCACTCTCGCGGCCACCAAGCCACCTCGTCTTTTTCCAGAGTTGCCCTATTGAGGCGGGAGCTATCCCATTTCTTGTTTGCTGTTTTTCAGTATGCCGAAGAAAGGATTGAAAGAGAAAAAGTACTGATCTATGAGCGCAAAGCCGGATGACCGGGAACGGTTGGAACATATCCTGCAGGCAATTGGCTGGATCAGCAAATTCACGCGGGAGATGGATATGGGATGAAAATGGAACGCTCAGAAATCGAAGCCCGCTGCCGGGAACTGGCCTACCAGGGCGTGGAATACGAACAGATCCGCAGGGAACTGGAGCAATACCAGTTGCCGGCCGAGGAACGGCGGGTGTTGCTGGAAAAAACCGACGGATTTATCGTGCAGCACCAGCTTCACGAGCAGTACAGGGCCAGGGCGCTGGGGCAGTTGCTATTGGGTGCAGTCGTGCTGTTAACCGGGCTGGTTATCACCGTTGGCTCCTATCTCATGCAGGGCAGTAGGTATGTCTTCGCCTGGGGGGCAATTCTGGCCGGCGCCTGGGTCATGAAAGAAGGCTATAAAAAGTACATGGCTCCCATGCGGGATTACGAAGCAAGAGGGCAGAAGAAAAAATCCAGATTCCACCGGTTCTGAGTTATTGCCCTGCGGGCGTGTATCCATCGGGCGCTTTTGGTTGTTCTATAAGAGGAACCCAATCAAAAGAACATGTCCCGCATCGCCAAAAAAGACATACACGTTGCGCTGGAGCGGGCCGCCCAGAACATCCGCAGCGCCGCCGGCAATGACCCCGTCGTCAGCCGCCGCGACATCCGCAGGAAACTCCAGTCCCTCCGGGGAGTGGAACAGCGCCTGACCAGCATCTTCTACCGCTTTATGGACCACCGCGACTACAAGCCCGGTTCGCGCATCACCAACAAGGACATCGAAGAGGCACTGCAGTACGCCGAGGAGAAGCTCATCGACAAATACGACCTGAACCACAACGGCCTGTCGCGGGCGGAGGTCGAAAAAATGTCCACCCTGGGGAAACTGGCCGTGGAATTCGCTCAGGAGCTGAAACAAGCCGCTCTGGTGGAACACCTGGACAACGGAAAGGACATCGCCGCCAAGCTGGGCGAGCTGGCGCAGGGGCTGGCCTTTTTCTCCTTCGGCTCCGAAACGGACGCTCCGCTTGAACCTTTTTTCCTCGACAAAAAATTCGGCCATCTGGACAGGGAGGTATTCGCCCGGGCCCTGAAGCTCGACACCGGCGACCCCGCCCGAGCCATCGAGGTATTCGAAGCCGACGCCCGCGCCTTCCACCGCCGCTTCATCGACAACTACCGCCTGTACGGCATTCATGAAGCCATCCACGCCGGCGCGCTCATTTCCTTCATGGAGGATATGCTGCGCGACATCGTGCTGGCCATTGCCGGCAAAAACGGCGAATCCGGGCCGTTGCACCCGGTTTACTGGGTGGGCCTCGCGCCCGATGGCTGCCTGGTAGGGCTGAAGACGGAGGTGCTGTGGACCTGATAAGGGGGTAGGGAGGCTGCTCCGAAAAGTTCAGGGGCCGGAATATGGGCGTATTGCAAAGAGGAGTATTGTGCCCCCTGCTCAGCGGTGTTCCATATAAGTATAAGCTTTTATGCCTTCCTGCAGTAACTGCATTTCCGCTGCCGTCAATGGCGGCGCTTCCAGGGTTTTCACATTTTCAATCAGTTGCGCTTCGCTGCTGATGCCGCAGGCCACGGACGCAACGGCGGGGTTTGCGAGGCAATACAGCAGGGCCGTTTGGGCCGGGCTTCGCATTTCGGAAGACAGGGATTGAAGCAGGCGCTGGGCGGCGGCCACTGCCTCCTGGCCGTGGTCGAGGTAGGGCAGGGGTGCTTTGCCGGCCAGCAGCCCTTTGGCCAGCCCGCCGCGCACCACGGCGCTCACGCCATGCTGGCGGAGGAGGCCCAGGCAGCTTTCCTCGGGGCGGCGGTCGAGGTGGCTGTACTGCATCATGTTGCTGACGATGTGCGAGCGCTTCAGGTATTCCCGGATGACGTTGGGGCGGATGCTCGACAGCCCGTAGTAACGGATGTGGCCTTCCTGCACCAGTTCCTCAAAAGCCTCGATGGTTTCGGAGATGGGGTCATTGATCGTGCCGCCGTGCAGCTGGTAGAGGTCGATATAATCCGTCTGCAACCGGCGCAGGCTATGGTGGACGCAGGCCTTGATGTAACTCTTGTGGGGGTTCCAGTCCCAGCCGCTGCCGTCGGCCCGCCACTGGTTGCCAACCTTTGTGGCGAGGATAACCTTGTCTCTTCTGTCTTTAAACGCCTTTCCGACGAATATCTCGTTGCGGCCGTGCTGGTAGAGGTCGGCCGTGTCGAAGAAGTTGACGCCCAGGCCGAGCGCCTGGTGCAGCAGCCTGGTATTGTGGTTTTCGTTATCCCCCAGCGACATGCAGCCGAAGCCGATGGCGCTGGCCTGGAGCGTGGACTGTCCGAGTTGGTTGTAGCGCATAGGGATAAAATGAGAAGGTTACGGTGGCAAGGTTAAAAAAAAGGGCAAAAGCACAAAATGCTGAATAGCAGCCCATGGCCCGGGGGGCGTGCAGGCGGCCTTTTGCGGAGGCAGCCGTGAGCCGGGCCTGCGCCTCAGCCCTTGCCGCGAAGGAGTGCTGAATAATTGCGCCGATTACATTACTTACATGTTTTTCACATTGAGCCCGGTTGTTGATACATTAGGGTTTGTCTTTATTTGTGGAAAATTTATGCGCCAGCCCTGTGGTGAGGATGGATTCCACCATTGCTTTGGCGAATAACTACCCAATCCTACCTTCTAGTGGCGGGTTTCATGAAAATACCCGCTAACCCTGAAACCGGAGAGGCTTACCGTTACCTCGCGGCGCCCATGCAGCCTTTGCAGGGGTAGCCGAAAATGCCGTGCACGGGATTTGTGCTGCGGCGCCCAAACAGAAGTGCAATAAATATTTGATTATGAAAAATGCAGCCAGTATCCAGGGTTTTGGGTGGGATTTTATGCTTTCCAGTGCGCCATTTGCGCACACATGGCTATTTTTTGCTGAGATGAAGTTCGGGTTTATCAGGTTCAGTTTGACGGGAGAGAGGCGCCTCTGAGCCCATGTGGTCAAATACACGGCAACTACTAAAAGATGAAGAAATGAGAGACCTGGCAGACCTTGTAAATATCGTCACCCGAACCAAGCTTCGCTCGGTGGAGTTGATGGGGGACAACAGCGATGGATCCTCCAAGCTTCAGGAGTTTTACGACCTGGTGGCGGAGGGGCGTTTTTCGGACGACGATGAGGCGGCCGGCTATTTTTACGGCGCCGACAAAAACGCGCCCAGCTACCAGAAGCTGCGGAAAACCCTCAAAGACCGCCTGGTCAATTCCCTTTTTGTCATCGACCTGAAGCAGGCCTCCTATACCGACCGGCAGAAGGCCTACTACGAGTGTTACAAAGAGTGGGCTGCCGCCAAGATCCTTTTCGGCAAAAATGCCCGAACGGCGGCGGCAGGCATCGCCCGCAAGCTCCTGAAGATCGCCAGGAAGTACGAATTTACGGAGTTGATCGTCGACATCTGCCATACCCTCCGCCTATTCCATGGCACCATCGAAGGCGATTACAAGAAGTACCAGCAGTACAACGAGGACTTCAAGGCTTACGAACAGTTGTGGATACAGGAGAACCGCGCCGAGGAGTATTTCATCGAGCTCAGCATAGGGTTCATCAACAGCAAGGCCACCAAAACGGAATTTCAGGACAAGGCCAGGGCTTATTATGCAGAAGTGCAGCCGGCGCTGGAGCAATACGGCTCTTACCAGCTCCACCTCTGCGGGCGGCTCATCGAGGTGAGCATCTTTACAGCCGTCAATGATTACCGGAGCACCCTTTCCGTGTGCGACAGGGCAATCGCCTTTTTCGAAAAGAAAGACTTCACTGCCGGCGTCCCCCTGCAGGTCTTCCATTACCAGAAATTCATCTGCCACGTACAGTTGCGCGAGTTCGACAATGCCCGGATGGCTGCCGAGCAATGCCTGAAGTACCTGGAGGAAGGCAAGTTCAACTGGTTCAAACTCTACGAACTGTATTTCCTGCTCTATACCCATAGCGGCGAGTACGAGAAAGCCCGGCAGATTCTGAACAGGATCATGAGCCACGCCAATTTCCCGGAGCTGCCCGCCAACGTACAGGAAACCTGGAAGATATCGGAAGCTTACCTCTACTTCCTGGAGTGCGCCGGCAAGCTCGGGCCGCAGAGCAAGGATGCGGAGCAGGCCAGCAGTTTCCGGCTCTCGAAGTTCCTGAATGAAATGCAGGTCTTTTCCAAAGACAAGCAAGGCATGAACATTCCCATCCTCATTCTCGAACTGCTGCTGGGCATAGCCTCCGGAAAATACGATGAGCTGATCGACCGGGTCGAAGCCATCGATAAATACCGGGCCCGCTACATGAGGGAGGGGGACATCGCCCGCAGCAACTACTTCCTGAAAATGCTGCTTCAGATCCCTAAAAATGCATACCGCCGGGCGGCAGTGGAGGCGAAAGCCGCCGAAGACTACAATGCACTGTCCGCTATGCCCATCGAAATGGCCAACCAGACTTTCGAGATAGAGATCATACCTTATGGAAAACTTTGGGAATACGTGCTCAGCCTGCTCTCCCGGTAGCGGTTCGGGCCAACCCCGCTAACGGGCAAAGAATTTAAAAAAAAACAAATAAATTTTTATTTATATTTGAAACTGTCTCGCCTTCTATCCGTATTAAAGAAAAATTAAATCTGTTTTTTACCATCCCAGGCCGTTTATCGATATATCTCCTTTTTTAACCTAAACATGAACAGCTAAGATGAACACACAACTACCGTATTCCCGTGGTGAAGGAGAGCCGTTGCTGCTGATCCCCTCTCCTGCCGCATCTTTTCCCACCTCCACCTTTACCCCCCATTTTCTCCGGGTCGTCAACGTGGATATCATCGGGCCGTGCCCGGTGGGCAACCCGAGGTGATTTCAGTATATCAGTGAGGGCGCTCCGGATAAAATAGTTGCCATTTCTACCGCCAGAGGCCCGGATTCCAACTGCTCATTCACCGGCAAAAATTCCCGGCAGTTTGCCTGCGGGACAGGCATCCCGCCTGGCCGGGAATGGCCGTGGCCCGCAAATTTATCTGCGCCTCATGTGTTTGTAAAAAACCGCAGAGGACGCGGAGGTTTTACAATATAAAAGCCCTTTCTCCGAGCCTTTCTTTGCGTCTTTGCGCCCCGTCTCCTCCGGAGCCGGGCAAGCTCTGCGGTTCCAAAATAAAGCAAAGCCACAAGCCTTCGCGTACTTCGCGTTCAAAAAAAAGCAGGGGCGACTTCCGCCTTCAGCCCTTCCGACTTCCCCCTTCCGCCCGCCCACTCGTTGCACTCGTGTTCGGGTAAACCTTCCCCCTTCCCACTTCCGATTTCCGACTTCCGCCTTCCCACTTCCGACTTCCCACTTCCGATTTCCCCCTTCCGATTTCCCCCTTCCGATTTCCGCCTTCCCCCTTCCCCCTTCCGACAGTAGCCGGGAGAGGACGGGCCCCCAGGGGTATGTAAATCGCGAAAACTGTCCCCGCCCTGCCCATCCCCTCCACCTACCTTTACAGCATCAAAAGCGAGAAACTACACTACAAACCGCATTCCCATCCCGAAAACTTCACCCCCGAAACGCGGGGGTATGTAAAACCGAAATTCTGTCCGTAAGCCAGGAGGAGGGGCGCTCTACCTTTGGATCATACAAAGAGCGCTACCGCCGAATCCGGCTGTGAAAACAAACTCCCCGGCAGGATTTCGGAATCAGTGGAGGCCGATTACGAACAACATTCTTCATCAACAAAATCAATGACAGATGAAAGCTCAGGGCATTCAACTGAACGGTATCGGCATGCAATTTCAGAAGGGTATAATCAATGTTGACATCATTGGCCCCAAGAAGAAATAGGATCACGATCTGCAATAGCAACGATCCCAATCTCACAACAAGAAAAAAAACAGCCAGATCATGATTCAGGGTTTTCCCCGGAAAAGATCGGAGCAGCCCAACGGGGCGCCCCAAAGGCAAGCTGTTCAGGAAGTTTTGGTGGCGGATGTTTTGTTCGGCTCTCCCAATAAAAACTGTGCGGGCGCCGGCATTTGCAGGGTAACAGCGCCGGTGGCTCAGGAGATGAGCACCGAAGGGCGCTGGGGTTGCCACCGGGCAGTCGCCCTGGTGCGCGTGCTTTCTCCGACAGCCATTGCCTTTCACTTTGTCATACAATCGATGTGCCGAAAGGCCGTCAGGCAATATTTCACCGCAGATCATTTCCTGGTGGAATCCCCCTTCGAATTCCAGCCTGATTACTGGGCTCAGGGGAGCTGTGTAAGGATAAAACCGGGGCTGTACCCGGTTGTGCGCAGTGGAGATTATCTCATGGTGGCTTTTCAATATGGAAATGGAATTTGGGAATAAATTTTTTGAAATGGGTTGAAATTAGTTTGTTAGGACGACGGGCTAACAGCCTGTTTACGCGAGCTAAAGGTCCGGGTTCCGTTGCCTGAAGTGGTGTGCGGCGCCCGGGCGCATAAGTGCTTTTCCATAAGATCACGTTTTGCCCTTTGGGTTGGGAGGCGCTTTAAAGCTCAGGTTCAGGTGGGGCTCTTTCCATCATGCCCGTTTGCGCATGGCTGGAAAGAGCCCCGGCCCATTTTCCTTTCACCGCTTGCTCGGAAGAAAAGGCGTGGCGGCACAAGCCCCGCCTTCTTCATACAGAAAGAAGGCCTAATGCGGCATGGTATGGCCGCAGGCGCCTGATTTATTTTTTGCCATAGCAAACAAATCGTATCTCATGAAATCTTTTGCCCAGCAGGTGCTGGAAAACATTCCAGCTGACTCCTTCCAGCCATCTTCCGCCGATAAGCGCTCATTCCGGAAGATGCGCCGTTTTGCGCTTCATCTCATGTCCACAGTATTTCTTCTGGCAGGCTTGGCTGTATTGCCGGAACCGGCCAGCGGGCAGTGTTCTCTGCCGACAGCCCTGGCGGGCTGTGACGGAACCTGTCCAACGCCATATCCGGAGGTGGATAACGTCATTACTCCCAACGGCCGCGACGACAATTACAACGTCCTCATCGGCGGAAACCTCACCGTGAACGACGCAGCGGAGATGGAGGGGAAAGTCTATATCGGTGGGAACCTGGTTATGAACCGTTTTTCAGGTTACAACATGGGGTATGTGGGCTTAGGCACCGGCGTTTTGCCTAGTAATAACATCGACTGGGTGACGGTAGTTGGCGATGTGAATGTGCCGAATTTTCCTGCCGGTTACATTTTGGGCCCCGATGCCGCCCCGGATTTCCTGGGCAATTTTGTTTATGGCGGATTCTTAAGCCCCTTTGACCTTAACGGGGTATTTCCCGATGTAGTCAATTTTGCATCGGAGTCAAACACTCCCACCAATACGGCGCCATTCGACGAGATGTTCAGCCAACTCGCCGCAATCAGCGACTGCCTGGGAGCCAAAAGCCAAAGCCCTGCTTCGGATATAACCTTCGTAGACAATGGCGGAGGGGCCTATACCATTACAGAAGTATCCGAGGCTAATGTTTACATCGTCAGCCTGAGCAGTGGCCTGAGCGCCGCCACCCTGAACTTCGTGGGCTTCGAAGGCGATGAAACCATCGTATTCAACGTGGACCTGCCGGGTTCTGGCGATGTGGTCACTATCGACATCGCGGCCACGCAGCGCAACGGCTCCCCGGCGGGGGAAGGAGCCTCCTCCGGAACGCTGGCTTTCTCCCTGCGGGAAGGCATTCTCTGGAATTTTCCCGATGCTTCCAGCGTCACCATCTCTGGCGGCCAGTTGCAGGGGTCGGTGCTGGTGCCAGGTGCAACAGCAACGACGACCGTTAGTGCAGCCGGCCTGAACGGCCGTTTCTGGGTGGAAGGTAATGCCGTCCACAGCGGTTCCGGTTCTGAATTCCACGCCTTCCCATTTCGTGGTAACTTGCCGCTTACCTGCTGTGACTACGGCGACCTGCCCGACCTCACCAGTAGCACCGGCGCCGGTGATTATCAAACCCTGCTGGCTAACGACGGCCCCCGCCACCTGGTCAACAATGCCCTTCGAATAGGCGCCTCTGTTGATGGCGAAGGGGATGGCCAACAAAGCGCCATTGCCGACGGAGATGATGCCAATACGGATGATGAGGATGGAATTGCCTCATTCCCTACTTTTTATGCCGGGCAGTCGGCTAACATTACGGTCAGTGTGACAAATACGACGGGCAACCAGGCAACCTTGTATGGCTGGATCGACTTCAATAATGACGGCCAACTGGACAATTCCACGGAGCGCGCATCCGTCACAGTGCTAAGCGGCGGCGCCAGCAACGTAACGCTCGCTTTCAACGTGCCGGGAGGCGCAGTAACCTCCACCAGTCTCGGCGCGCGTTTCCGCCTGAGCACCGACCCCGATGCCGCCAACTCCACCGGCAGCGCCGGCGACGGCGAGGTAGAAGATTATGTCGTGCAAATTCAGCCGCCGCTCGTTTGCGGCATTTCCATTTCGGATGTACAGGTGAGCGGCTGCACCTATAATATAGCCGCCGGCGAAAGCCAGGCCACCGTAACGGTGGAAGTAAGCTGGGTGAATCCGCCGGCCGGCGAAAATATTTTCGTAACCATAGGGGCGCAGACGAAATTCATCGACCTGCTCGGCGGCGCCGCCTCTCCGGCAACGGTAACATTTAACGTGCTGGCCGACGGCTCGCTGGGCAATGTCATCAACGCCGCATTTTCCGGCAATACCTGTGCCGGCAGCAGCGCCTATGATGCGCCTGTCGCCTGCCCTCCTGCCGGTTGCCTGCTCAACATCGTTGAGGTCGGCGTAGGAGAATGCGTCAATAATGCGACGACGGGCAACGTGCCTACAGCCCTGGTTTCGGTGCAGGTGGACTGGATCAACCAACCGCCGGGTTCACTCATCGAGATAACCTTTGATGGCCAGTCCAAAACCATCAACCCCAACTCCAACGGAAACCCTAAATATGTCCAGTTTTTGGCGAACCTGAACACCGCGGCTCCTTCGGGAATGGTCACGGCGCAGTTTTCTCCGGGAGCCTGCAACGTCGCTACAGCGTCATACCTGCTGCCGGCGCCCTGTGCGCCCACAACGCCCTGCGCCGGCCCAAATGCTATCGGGGGTAATGTGTTCTCCGATTTCGACTCCGACGGCAAAAAGGACGCTTCGGAATTCGGCCTGGAGGGTATTGTCGTAGATGTGTTTGACTGCAACGGCAATTTGATGTGCACGACCACGACCGACTTCAACGGCGACTGGACCTGTACGGGCCTGGCGAATGGCGAAGCAGTGCGCGTCGAATTCTACAACTACCCCTATCCTTATGTGGCAGCTGCCGCCGACGATAACAACCAGTCGGGTAGAACCAACGATGGGGGGTCAGTACAGTTTGCCATCGTGGGTTCGGATTGCCAGGTCGATTTCGGCCTGATCAACATTGCCGAATTCTGCGAGAACAACCCCTTCCTGATCCTGCCTTGCTGGGTGCGGGGCGACCCCCTGGTCCCGGGCGCCTCGGCCGGCATGCCGGTCATGGTGGCCGTTCCCTATCAGGCTTCCGGTAACAAGCAGCAGGTGAATGTTCAGCATACCTATCTGGCGACCAACGCCGAGGTCGGCCCGACCTGGGGCGTTGCCTATAACCGAAACACCAGGACGGTTTTCGCCTCCGCGCTGCTTCGCCGCCACTCCGGCTGGGGGCCCGACAGTTTGAGCGCCATCTACAAAATTGACGTTTCTCAGGTTCCGGCGCCCAGTATCACCGGCAACTCCTCCCTCTATGTTGACCTGGACGCCCAGTTCGGCATAGACGCAGCCGATGAATACACGATCACCCGCGACCTGTCGCCGAACCTGACGGTGCCGAGCTTCGACCCGCAGGCATTCGACCTGGTGGGTAAGGCCGGTTTCGGCGATATCGATATCAGCGCGGATTTCGACTCGATATTCGTCGTCAACCTGTTTACGCGTTCACTCGTCATTATCCAGAACGATCCGAATACCGACACGCCGCTCTCGGCAACCGAAATTGCCATCCCCGACCCCA
This sequence comes from Bacteroidota bacterium, assembly GCA_963169455.1. Lineage (GTDB taxonomy): Bacteria > Bacteroidota > Bacteroidia > Chitinophagales > Saprospiraceae > JACJYE01. Next base: position 36,413 of record CAUJDW010000125.1, read on the forward strand.
ATTGCATGGGCGGCTCGAATGACTGGCGGCCCTGGGCTTTGAAATACCACAAGGGTGTCCTGTATGTCGGGGGGGTCTGTTCCGGCCAAACTAACCAGAACGACCAGCAGATGATTGGCGTGGTGTATTCTTTTGACCCCATCACCTCATCTTTTGCCGAACTCATTTCTTTCGACCTGGATTACCCCAAAGGCTCTCCCGCTTCCTGGTTGGGCAACCCCTCGGCGGATTGTAAAAACTGGAACCCCTGGACGGCCAACTTCAGCGACATTATCGAAAGCGGTATCGAACTGTGTTATCCGCAGCCGATCCTGACGGATATCGAATTCGATGTATTCGGCAACATGACCCTTGGCTTTGTTGACCGCATGGGCCTTCAGGGTGGATGGTACGACTACGATACTTCCCCGCCAACCAGCCAGGCTTACAAGAGCAACCTGGGCGGTGATGTCCTGCGCGTATTCAATAACAATGGACACTACCTTCTGGAAAAAGACGCTGTTGCCGGTTATACTACCGGTTGCGGTTCCACCCAGCCGGCGCCCGGCCAGGGCCCCGGCGGCGGCGAGTTTTACTGCCAGGACGCCTTTGGCAGCGCACACGAAGAAACGGCGCAGGGCGGTTTGGCCTTACACCCCAGTAACAACGAGATCGTGACGGCCGTGATGGACCCCCTGGGCGCTTTCTCCGCCGGCCTGGCCTGGTACAACAATGGAACGGGTGTTTCCACCCGCCAGTACGAGGTCTATTATTCCGGCAACAGTGGCACAACGGGCCTGTTCGGCAAAGCCGCCGGCCTCGGCGACCTCGAGCTCACCTGTAGCGAACCTTTCCAGCAAATCGGCAACTTCGTATTTATCGATGAAAACATAAATGGCGCCCAGGATGCCTGCGACACGCCTGTGGCCGGCATCGAAGTGTCCCTCTACAGTATTTCGGGAACGCTGATCGCAACCACCACCACGGATGCCGACGGTTACTATTATTTCAATACAGCTGACGGCATTACGCCGGAAACCGATTATTATATAGTATTTGGCACCGATGGAGAATGGAGCGGAACGACCCTGAATTACCTCGGGGACGCCTATTCGCTGACCCTGATTAATATCGGCGCCGGCCCGCGGCCCGACCTGAACGATTCTGACGCCAGCATCGCCGGAGGCTCCCTGCCACCGGCCATTCAGGGCTTCCCCTATATCCTGGCTTCCACTCCGATTGAAGGAACGAGCGACCACAGTTTCGACGCGGGCTTCATCCTGCCTTCCTTCAGTGTGGGCAGCACTGTATTCCTGGATATCAATGAGGACGGCATTCAGAATAGCGGTGAACCCGGGCTCCCGAACATTGCAGTAGAACTCTACCAGGCTGGCGATGTGCCAGGAGTAGGCCTGCCTTTGGCCACCGATATGACCGATGGCAATGGCGATTATTTCTTCGGCAACCTTCTGGCGGGCGATTATTTCGTCTATGTGCCCGCACCTCCGGGCATTGCCCCTGAATCTTCGGCTGGCGCCGGTATTGCGGACAGCGATACCGATGCCAATGACGACGGGGCCCAGTCCATCTTTGGCGGCCCCAGCCAATCGGGTGTCTTCACGCTTTCCTTTAGCGACGAACCGGTTGACGGCGCTGGTGAAACCGGCCAGGGCAACCTCCAGGATAACTTCGATGACGCAAATGGCAACATGACCATCGACTTTGGCTTCATACCCGCGGTTAGCGTTGGGTCCACCGTATTTTACGATGAGAACAACAACGGTATCCAGGATGGGGGCGAACCGGGCATCGATGGCGTAACGGTTCAGCTCTTCAGCGTTGGCCCGGATGGCCAGCCGAACACGATGGACGATGTGCTGATCGATACAGATATGACTACCGGCGGTGGCAATTACTTCTTCTTCGGGCTGCGCCAGGGCAATTACTATTTGGTAATCCCTACCCCGCCCGCAGATTACGCCTTGTCGAGTACTACGGATGAACTGGACCCGGATAGTGATTTGGACCAAAACGACAACGGCCTCCAGCCAGGCGGCGCCGGCGCCCCGGTCCAATCGGGCGTGATCACCCTGACCGTCAACGGAGAACCGGTGAATGGCGCCGGCGAAAACGGCCCCGGCAGCGGCGAAGATGATTTTGACGACAACAACGGCAACTCGACCGTGGACTTTGGCTTCATCCCCGCCGTTAGCGTCGGTTCGCTCGTCTTCGCCGACCTGGATAACAACGGCCTTTACGACGGCTCCGACTTCGGCATCGACGGTGTGGAAGTGGAGCTTTGGAGCACTGGCGCTGATGCCAGCAAAGGTACTGCCGATGACATCTATGTGGCTACCGACCTTACTTCCGGTGGCGGCGTTTACTTCTTCGGTAATTTGCCCCAGGGCGAGTACTATCTGAAAATCCAGACTACGCAGTTTGGATCAGGCCAGGCCCTGGAAGCATATTCCTTGTCCAGCACAGATATTGCCTCTTCTGGCAGCGACAACCTCACCGACAACGATGACAACGGCCTGCAGATGGGCGGCGCCGGCACGATGGTGATGTCTCCGGAGTTCCTCCTGGAGCCCAATACGGAGACTACCGCCGAGCCTGGCCCGGGTGGCGCGCAGGATGACAGTGATGATGACAATGGCGATATGACAAAAGACTTCGGCTTCAGCCCCGTGGTGAGCATTGGCTCTACGGTATTTGCTGATGTCGATAATGACGGCCAGTTCGAGCCGCAGGATGGTGAAGACGGCATCCCCGGGGTAGTAGTGGAAGTGTGGAGCACCGGCCTGGATGGCGACAAAGGCACAGCCGATGACGTACTGGCAGGGTCGGATATTACCGACAGCAACGGCGATTACTTCCTGGGCGGCCTGTTCCCTGGCGAATACTACGTCCTTATCCCGGCCAGCGAATTTGGCGCCGGCGAACCCCTCCAGGGCCAGCCCTGGTCCTCTTCGCCGACAGACACCAACGACAATGGCGAAGACAACGACGATAATGGTATTCAGATGGGTGGACAGGGTACCATGGTGATGTCTCCTGAAATCATCCTGACGCCCAATGCCGAACCGGTAGCCCCGGCCGAAGGCGGCTCCGGCAGCACCCAGGACGATTTTGCGGACGCCAATGGAGACATGACCGTGGACTTCGGTTTTGTACCAAGCGTTAGCGTTGGTTCCCTCGTTTGGGCTGATGCCGATAATGATGGGCAATATGAACCTTCCGAATCCGGCATCGATGGGGTGGAAGTCCAGTTGTGGAGCCCCGGGCCGGATGGCGCCAAAGGCGGCGGAGACGATATTCAGATCGTCACCGGAGCTGATGGCATTCTTGGTACGGCCGATGACCCTGCCGCAGCACCGGTGGTGACTGCCGGCGGCGGCCTGTACTACTTCGGCAACTTGCTGCCGGGCAGCTACTACGTTGTGATTCCGACACCGGATGCAGCCTTCCCGCTCTCCAGCACGCCTACGGATGCCAACGCCAATAACCAGGAAGATAATGATGATAATGGTATTCAGGATGGCGGTTTCGGCTCCATGGCCATGAGCAGCGTATTCATGCTGCAGGCCGGCGCTGAACCGGCCGGCGAGAGTGGCCCGGGCGGCGCCCAGGACGATGCAGACGATGATAATGGCGACATGACCATCGACTTCGGCTTTATCCCGGCCATGAGCGTGGGCTCCCATGTCTTTGCCGACCTGGACAACAATGGCCTGTTCGACGGCGCTGACTTCGGCATCGACGGCGTGGAAGTTGAACTCTGGAGCACGGGCCCCGATGGCGACAAAGGCACCGCCGACGACGCCCTGATCGCAACGGATGTAACGGCCGGCGGCGGCCTCTACTTCTTCGACGGGCTCCAGGAAGGGGAATACTACCTGAAGATACAAAACACCCAGTTTGGCGCCGGCGAAGCCCTCGAGGCTTACCCGCTGTCGAGTGCAGATATTGCTTCTACCGGCACAGACAACCCCACTGATAACGACGACAACGGCCTGCAGATGGGCGGCGCCGGCGGCATGGTGATGTCTCCGGAGTTCATCCTGGAAGCCAATGCCGAGCCTGCCTCCGAGCCTGGCCCGGGCGGCGCGCAGGATGACAGTGATGATGACAACGGCGACATGACCAAGGACTTCGGTTTCACCCCGGCGGTGAGCATCGGTTCCACGGCCTTCGCCGATATTGATAATGACGGCCTGTACGAACCACAGGATGGTGAGAATGGCATCCCGGGTGTTGTGGTGCAAGTATGGAGTACGGGCCCTGACGGCGACAAAGGCACGGCCGATGACGTACAGGTTGGTTCGGATATTACCGACAGCAATGGCGACTACTACGTAGGCGGCCTGTATGAAGGCGAGTACTATGTCGTTATCCCGGCCAGCGAATTTGGCGCCGGCGAACCCCTACAGGGCCAGCCCTGGTCTTCCACCCCTACCGATACCAATGATAATGGCGAGGATGATGACGATAACGGTATACAAATGGGCGGCTTGGGTACGATGGTAATGTCTCCGGAAATAATCCTGGCACCCGGTACTGAACCGCTGGCCCCTGCCGAAGACGGTTCGGGCAGCACGCAGGACGATGCCGCCGACGCCAATGGCGATATGACCGTGGACTTCGGCTTTGTGCCGGCCGTGAGCGTGGGCTCCCTCGTGTTTGCTGATGAAGATAACAATGGCCTGTACGATGGCTCCGATAGCGGTATCGATGGCGTAGAGGTGCAGTTGTGGAGCCCCGGCCCGGACGGCACGAAAGGTGGCGGCGATGATGTCCAAATCATCACCGGCGCGGACGGCCTGCTCGGAACCGCCGATGATATTGCCGCAGCGCCTGTGGTAACGGCCGGCGGCGGCCTGTACTACTTCGGCAACCTGTTGCCGGGCAACTACTACGTAGTGATCCCGACACCGGATGCCGCATACCCGCTTTCGAGTACGCCAACGGATACCGATGCAAACAATGGCGAAGATGATGACGACAATGGCATCCAGGATGGCGGCCTTGGCGCAATGGCAATGAGCAGCGTATTCGAATTGGCTGTAGCGGCTGAGCCCATGGGCGAAAGCGGCCCGGGCGGCGCCCAGGACGATGCCGATGATGACAATGGCGACATGGCCATCGACTTCGGCTTTATCCCGGCTGTAAGCGTAGGTTCCCATGTCTTCGCCGACCTGGACAACAACGGCCTGTTCGACGGCGCTGACTTTGGCATCGACGGCGTGGAAGTGGAACTGTGGAGCACGGGTTCCGATGGTGACAAAGGCACTGCCGATGACGCACTGGTGGCTTCCGACCTAACGGCCGGCGGTGGCCTCTACTTCTTCGACAGGCTGTTGGAGGGTGAATATTACCTGAAGATACAAAGCACCCAGTTCGGCGCCGGCGAAGCCCTCGAGGCCTACCTGCTGTCGAGTGCAGATATTACTTCTTCCGATACGGACAACCCAACTGACAATGATGACAACGGCCTGCAGATGGGCGGCGCCGGCGGCATGGTGATGTCTCCGGAATTCATCCTGGAATCCAATACCGAGCCTGCCTCTGAGCCTGGCCCGGGCGGCGCGCAGGATGATCCCGACGACGACAACGGCGATATGACGAAAGACTTCGGCTTTACGCCGGCCGTAAGCGTGGGCTCCACCGTATTCCTGGACGAAGACAATGACGGCATACAGGACCTGAATGAACAAGGCATCCCCGGCGTTGTGCTTGAGCTGTACGATGCCGGCCCGGATAAGCTGATCGGCACGGCCGATGATGGCGGCCTGGTGGCCAGCACCACGACGAATTCGGTGGGCGACTACTACTTCGGTGGCCTGTATGAAGGCAACTATTATATCCAGATCCCTGCCAGCCAGTTTGGCGCCGGCATGTCGCTGGAGAACGCTACCCTGTCTTCCGTGAATACGGATACGAATGACAACCAGGAAGACTTTGACGATAACGGTTCGCAAACCGTTCAGGGTACGACTACCACCTCACCGGTATTCATGCTGATGGCTGGAACCGAGCCGGTTGGCGGCGGCGAAGATGCCCAGGGCGGCACCCAGGACGATGCCAGCGATGCCAATGGCGACATGACCATTGACTTCGGTTTCGTGCCCATTTACTTCGACCTGGCGCTGATCAAAGAATTGGGCGCCGGCCAGAGCAACATGGTGGAACCGGGTGATGAGGTGGATTATGCCATTACCGTGTTCAACCAGGGTAATGTAGCTGCCGACAATATTACCGTTACGGATTATGTGCCGGCAGGCATGACGTTTAATCCGGCACTGAATCCGGCCTGGAGCCTGAACGGCAATGGCGGCCCGCAAACCACGATCACCATTCCAGGCGGCCTGCAACCGGGGGCTTCCACTACGGTTAATATTACCTTGACGGTGAATGCGCCCCTGTCCTCCGGCACTATGCTGGTGAACGTTGCGGAGATCAGCAATGCTACGGACTTCCAGGGCTTCCCGCAGGACGATGTCGACTCCACGCCGGATGATGTGGACAATAACGATACCTACCTGAATGACAACGAAGTCAATGGTGATGGAACGAATGGAGGCGACGAAGATGATCAGGACCCCGCAGAAGTAGTCGTCGAACCCTTTGACCTGGCCCTGGTGAAACTGCTGGGCCCGAACCAGGCAAATATGGTGGAACCAGGTGATGACGTTACCTATGTTATTGAAATCATCAACCAGGGCATGATCCCGGCAGATAACATTGTCGTTACCGACTACCTGCCGGCCGGCATGTCCTTCAACCCGGGCCTGAACCCCGGCTGGAGCATCAACGGTAACGGCGACCCTCAAACGACGATCAATATCAACGGCGGCCTTCTGCCAGGCGCTTCCACTACGGTGAGCCTTATCCTCACGGTAAATGACCCGCTGCCGGCGGGAACCAGCCTGGTGAACCTGGCGGAAATCAGCGGCGCCACCGATGAAGATGGCAACCCCGTTGAGGATTTCGACTCCACACCGGATGAGGTGGATGACAACGATACTTTCCTGCAGGATAATGACGTCAGCGGCGACGGCAACGATGGCGAAGATGAAGATGACAGCGACCCCGCTGAGGTCATCGTCGAACCCTTCGACCTGGCACTGACGAAAGCCCTGGGCAGCGGCCAGTCCGCTATGGTTGAACCGGGTGATATTGTCACCTTCACCATTCGGGTGTACAACCAGGGCATGATCCCGGCTGACAATATTGTCGTGACGGATTACGTGCCTGCCGGTATGGCCTTCAACCCGGCCTTCAACTTCGGCTGGGCGCTGAATGGCAATGGCGACCCCGCCATTACCCTGAGTGATGCCAACAACCGCCTGCCTGCCGGTGGCCTTGCCCCGGGAGCAAGCGTTTCCGTGAATATCATCCTTACGGTAGACGACCCGCTGCCGGCTGGCGCCCGCCTGGTGAACGTGGCCGAGATCAGCGGCGCTACGGATGAAAACGGCAACGCCGTACAGGACGTCGACTCCACCCCGGATGATGTGGACGATAACGACAACTACCTCGTAGATAATGAGGTGAACGGCAACGCCAATACTGGTGGCGACGAAGACGACCATGACCCGGCAGAGGTCATCGTCGAACCTTTCGACCTGGCCCTGACCAAGGTGCTGGCCAATGGCCAATCCGCTATGGTTGAACCGGGCGATAACGTCACCTTCACCATCCGCGTGATCAACCAGGGCATGATTCCGGCCGACAATATCGTCGTGACGGACTATGTGCCGGCGGGTATGTCCTTCAACCCGGCCCTGAACCCGGGCTGGAGCCTGAACGGCAACGGCGACCCCAGTCGGACAATCACCGTACCCGGCGGCCTGCAACCCGGCGCTTCCAGAACCGTGAATATCACCCTGACGGTAGACGACCCGCTGCCGGCTGGCGCCAAACTGGTTAACTTCGCAGAAATCTCCGATGCCACAGATGAGGATGGCAATGCGGTTCAGGATATCGATTCTACCCCGGACGATGTGGACGGCAACGATACTTATCTCGCCGACAACTACGTCAGTGGCGACGCCAACGAAGGAGAAGACGAAGACGACCATGACCCGGCTGAGGTGATCGTTGAACCTTTCGACCTGGCTTTGGTCAAAGAACTGGCGGCTGGCCAGGCTGCCATGGTTGAACCAGGCGATGAGGTGTCCTTCACTATCAACGTGATCAACCAGGGCATGATCCCTGCCGATAATATCGTCATTACCGACTATGTTCCGGCGGGTATGGCGTTCAACCCGGCCCTGAACCCGGGCTGGAGCCTTAATGGCAACGGCGACCCGGCGACAACCATTACCATCGCCGGCGGCCTGCTGCCTGGCGCTTCTACCTCAGTGAATATCGTCCTGACAGTAGACGACCCGCTGATGGCCGGCCTGACGTTGGTGAACTTTGCCGAGATATCTGGCGCCACCGACGAAGACGGCAATGCGGTCCTGGATGTCGACTCTACGCCGGATGATGTGGACAACAATGACACTTACTTGTCTGATAATGATACCAGTGGCAATGGCAACGAAGGCGAAGACGAAGACGACCATGACCCCGCTCAGGTAACGGTCGAAGCCTTTGACCTGGCACTGGTGAAAAAACTGGCAGCCGGCCAGCCCTACCTGGTAGAACCCGGTGACAACATCACCTATACTATTGAGGTGATCAACCAGGGCATGATCCCGGCTGACAATATCGAGATTACGGATTATGTGCCGGCCGGCATGACGTTCAACCCGGCCCTGAACCCGGCCTGGGGCACGAACGGCAACGGCGACCCCTTCACAGTGCTGTCCATCGTAGGCGGCCTGCTGCCCGGCCAGTCCATTACGGTTAACCTCGTGCTTACGGTTAACGCACCGCTACCCTCCGGCGCCAATTTGGTGAACTTTGCGGAAATCAGCGGGGCAACCGATGAGGATGGCAACGCAGTTCAGGATATCGACTCCACCCCCGATGATGTGGATGACAATGATACCTATCTGGTTGATAACGACGTCAGTGGCAATGGCAATGAGGGCGAAGATGAGGACGACCACGACCAGGCAACGGTAATTGTTGAGCCTTTCGACCTTGCACTGGTGAAAGTGCTGTCTGCCGGCCAGTCTGCCACCGTTGAACCGGGCGATGATGTCAGCTTCACGATCCGGGTGATCAACCAGGGCATGATCCCTGCCGACAATATCGTGGTGACGGACTACGTGCCGACTGGCATGTCCTTCAACCCGGCCCTGAACCCGGCCTGGAGCCTCAACGGCAACGGCGACCCGCAAACCACCATCATAGTAGCCGGCGGCCTGCAACCGGGCACCTCCACGACGGTAGATATCATTCTCTCAGTGGACGACCCGCTCTCTGCCGGGCTGATGCTGGTGAACTTCGCCGAGATCAGCGGCGCGACGGATGAAGATGGCAACCCTGTACAGGATGTAGACTCCACCCCGGATGATGTGGACGGCAACGATACCTATCTGGTGGACAACAGCGTCAGCGGCAACGCCAATGAGGGTGACGACGAGGACGACCACGACCCGGCAACGGTCATCGTGGAGGCCTTCGACCTTGCACTGGTGAAGCAGCTGGCTCCGAACCAGCCCGCCATGGTGGAACCGGGCGAGGACGTGACATTCGCCATCACGGTGATCAACCAGGGCATGATCCCTGCCGACAATATTGTGGTGACGGACTACGTGCCGACTGGCATGTCCTTCAACCCGGCTCTGAACCCGGCCTGGAGCCTGAACGCCAACGGCGACCCGGCTACTACGCTAACGATAGCCGGCGGCCTGCAACCGGGCGCTTCCATTACGGTGAACATCACCCTGACAGTTGACGACCCGCTGGCAGCCGGAACCTCCTTGCTGAACTTTGCCGAAATTACCGATGCAACGGATGAAGACGGCAACGCCGTTGAGGATATCGACTCCACGCCGGACGATGTGGACGGCAACGATACCTTCCTGTCTGATAATGATGTCAGCGGCAACGGCAACGAGGGCGAAGACGAAGACGACCACGACGTGGCCGAAGTAATTGTCGAGCCCTTCGACCTGGCCCTGTTCAAGGAACTGGGCGCCGGCCAGCCCGCCACGGTAGAGCCGGGCGACACGGTACTGTTCACCATCACAGTAGTGAACCAGGGCATGATCCCTGCTGACAATATCGAGGTAGTGGACTATGTGCCGGCAGGCATGAGCTTCGACGCCACGCTGAACGCGGGCTGGGCATTGAATGGCAACGGCGACCCGGCGACGGTGATCAACATCGCCGGCGGCCTGCAGCCCGGCGCATCAACAACGGTAGATATCTACCTGGTGGTCGACGCCCCGCTGGCGGCCGGTACGAGCCTGGTGAACTTCGCCGAAGTGGCTAGTGCCACCGACGAAGATGGCAATGCCGTACAGGATATTGACTCCACACCGGACGATACGGATGATAACGATACCTATCTGCAGGATAACGACATCGACGGCGACGGCCTGAACGGGGGCGATGAAGACGACCACGACCCGGCAACGGTGACGGTGGAAGCTTTCGACCTTGCGCTCTACAAAGTGCTGGGCAACGGGGAAGACGCAACGGTAGAACCCGGTGATACGGTGATCTTTACCATTACCGTTGTCAACCAGGGCGCGATCATCGCCAACAACATCACCGTTACGGACTATATGCCGGCCGGCATGTCCTTCGACCCGAGCCTGAACCCGGGCTGGGTGCTGAACGCCAACGGCCAACCCGAATTCACTATGGTGCTGGCCAGTGGGCTGCTGCCCGGCAAATCACAATCGGTGGACATCGCCCTCGTGATCGACGCTCCGCTGCCGGCTGGAACGGAATTGGTGAACTTCGCTGAGATCACCTCCGCTACGGACGAAAACGGCGGCCCGCAACAGGATGTCGACTCCACACCGGACGATACCGATGATAACGACCTCTACCTGGAGGACAACTACATCGACGGCAACGGCCTGGCAGGTGGAGACGAAGACGACCACGACCCGGCGACGGTGACGGTGGAAGTATTCGACCTGGCTTTGATGAAGTTGCTGGGCGACAGCCAGAGCGCTACGGTGCAACCCGGCGACACGGTACACTTCACCTTCCGGGTGATCAACCAGGGTATGATTCCTGCTGACAACATCGTGCTGAGCGATTATGTGCCAGCTGAGATGAACTTCGAAGCAGGTATCAGCGGCAATGCTGGCTGGACGGAAACTGCGCCGGGCCTGGTGCAGCGTACTATCAGCGTAGCCAACGGCGGCTTGCCGACGGGCGGCTTACTGCCTGGCGACTCGGTGGAAGTTGAAATCTACCTGGCCTTAAATAGCCCGCTACCGGCAGGCACTCAGGTTGACAACTACGGCGAGATCAGCTCGGCTACGGATGAGTATGGCGATCCGCAGCAGGATGTCGACTCCGATCCGGACAACAACCCGGACAACGATGTACTGGCGCAGGATAACGAAGTGAGCGGCGACGGCAATGATGGTGAAGACGAAGACGACCACGATATTGCCACCATTAGTACCGAGGCCTTTGACCTTGCTTTGTACAAGCTGCTCAGCGACGGCCAGCCGATGGTAGTCGAACCTGGCGATACGGTTTACTTCACCGTCTATGTCGTGAACCAGGGGACTATTGCCGCCGATAACATCAAGGTCACGGATTATGTGCCGGCAGGAATGAGTTTCGACGGAACCCTGAACCCAGGCTGGGTGGTATCCCTTGGCAAGTACCAGCGCACGCTGAGCGTTGCCAATGGCGGCCTGCCTGCCGGAGGATTGGCAAGTGGCGCTACCATTGCAATAGAAATTGCCCTTACGGTGGATGCTCCGCTGGCAGCCGGGACGAGCCTGGTGAACTTCGCAGAAATCACCAGCGCTACCGACAGCAATGGCGATGCCCAGCAGGATATCGACTCTGCGCCGGACAGCAATGGCAATAACGACACCGTGCTTCAGGACAACGACATCGACGGCAACGGCCTGGCCGGCGGCGATGAAGACGACCATGACTTCGCAGAAGTGGTGACGGAAGCCTTCGACCTTGCACTGTACAAAGTGCTGAGCGATGGGCAATCCATGATCGTTGAACCCGGCGACACGGTGAGCTACACGATCCATGTCGTGAACCAGGGCATGATCCCGGCCGATAATATCAGCCTGACGGATTACATCCCCTCCGGCATGTTCTTCGACGGCCCGCTCAACCCGGGATGGACGTTCGTATCCGGCAAAGCGGTCAGGACTCTTAGCGTTGCGAACAGCCTGCTGCCCTCGGGCGGCCTGGCGCCGGGCCAGACAGTAAGCGTCAACCTGCAACTGGTAGTGGCCTCGCCGCTGCCGCAGGGAACCTCATTGGTGAACTTCGCCGAGATTACGTCGGCTACCGATGAGAACGGCGATCCGGTTGAAGATATCGACTCGGCCCCGGACAACAACCCGGGCAACGATACTTACCTGGATGATAACGACATCGACGGCAACGGCCTGGCCGGCGGCGACGAAGATGACCACGACCCGGCAGTAGTAGTGACCGAAGCCTTCGACCTTGCGCTGGTGAAGCTCCTGGGCGACGGCCAGGAACCCTACGTGGAACCGGGCGACACGGTGCTGTTCACCATCGAAGTGATTAACCAGGGCATGATTGCAGCTGACGGCATCCTGGTGGCGGACTACATCCCGGATGGGCTGAACTTCAACGCCGCCCTGAACCCGGGTTGGAACGCCACCAGCTATGGCGCAGTTACGGCCCTGAGCGTAGCCGGCGGCGAACTGCCCGCAGGTGGGCTTGCTCCGGGAGCTTCCGTTACGGTTGACGTGTACCTGATCGTGGATAACCCGATAAACCCAGGTGTCGGCCTGCTGAACTTTGCCGAGATCATTACAGCAACGGACGAAAATGGCGCACCGCAGGTGGACATCGACTCTGATCCGGACAACAACCCGAATAACGACACCTACCTCCAGGACAATGAGGTGAGCGGTAATGGCAACGAAGGCGAAGACGAGGACGACCACGATGGCGCCCTGGTGACGACAGAAGTATTTGACCTCGCCCTTACCAAGCGCCTGAAGGAAGGCCAGAACCAGATCGTTTTCCCGAGCGATACCATCACTTTCGAAGTCGAAGTGTTCAACCAGGGCCAGGTGCCTGCCGACAACATCTCGGTTGTGGACTACGTGCCTGGCGGCTTCCTGTTCGACGCCGCCCTGAACCCGGCCTGGATGGTGAATGCAGGCGGGTATCCCGAAACGACCATCAGCGTTGCGGAAGGCGAACTGCCTGCAGGCGGATTGCAACCTGGATTCTCCTACATCATCGAGATCCGCCTGATCGTGGACCCGGGTGTGGAACAGGGCCAGGACCTGCTGAACTTCGCTGAGATCAGCGGCGCTACGGATGACGAAGGCAATCCGGAAGCCGATATCGACTCTACGCCGGATGATGATCCCGATAACGATACCTACGCGAATGATAATGAAACCACCGGCAACGGCATGTTGGGCGGCGATGAAGACGACCACGACCCGGCCTTTGTCGACGTGGCCTGCTACAAGTCGCCGGGTGAAGACACCGATATTTCAGTATGCCTTGGCTGTGCCGCCGCACAGGTGGTGGTGGACTTCTTCGGCTCGCTGGAAGGCAACCCATGGCCGGGTGGTTACTGGACGGACCTGGATGGCAGCGGCCTGGATTTGAGCGACCCCACGATGGTGGTGGTCACAGGCCTTGAAGCCGGCTTCTACCGCTTCAGCTACACCATACCGGGTGTGAACAACTGCCCGTCGAGGTCAGCTATCCTGACCCTGGAAGTGGTGTCGATCGAGAACCTGGTGTGCAACGCCAACGTGAACATCAGCCTGGGCGAAAGCTGCGAAGCCGAAGTATCGGTGGACAACATCCTGGAAGGCGACCTGCCGTGTTACACCGATCTGGAGGTGCATATCATCAACCTTCAGGGTAATGACATCGGAAACGTAGTCAATTCGGCCCACATCGGCCAGACGCTCTTCGTCAAAGTCGTGGACCCCATGTGCAACAACCACTGCTGGGGCACCATCAAGGTGGAAGACAAGAAAGCGCCTGTGATCGATTGCCCGGAAAATACGGACGAAGCTACGGTTGCGCAGGAAGTTCACCAGATCGTTGGTGAGCTGATGCCGGCGGACCCAACCATCAACCTGGCGAACCACTCCTGCTTCATTGAGACGGCCGTGCCGCAGGCAGGCCCCCACTACTACGACCTGATACCGTTCCAGGTGAATGTTGACGATTACTACACCTTCCAGATGATCTCGAGCTGGGGTGACGGCTCTGCAGCGATCTTTGCAGGCAGCTTTGACGAGGCGCAGCCCTGCCAGAACATGATCGCCCAGCAGGACGATGCATTCAACGGCGCCGGGGGCGTAAGCCTCGACCCGCTGTTCAGCATCACCCTGCCGCTGGAAGCCGGCCAGGTGTACTACCTGTTCACCTCGAGCTGGCAGGCCAGCCAGACGGGCGATTATACCTGGAATGTTTACAGCGCCAGCGGCGACGGCTGGATCGGAAGCTGGGACACCACATACATAACGAACCCTGTGGACTGGTCAGTTGATACGTCTATCACCTTCAACGGCCTGCCCACGACAACGCTGAACCTGTCCAGCGATCTGATCTGCACCGACATTAGCCACATCCTCAACAACCCTGCCAGCCTGGCCTATACAGGCGCAGCGACGGCGACGGACAACTGTACGGATGATGTGGAAATCACCTTCTCCGACGCCATCTTTGGCCCGAACGGGGACTGTGACGAGACGGTGATCCTCCGGACGTTTACTGCCACTGACGGCTCCGGCAACATCGACCAGTGCGTTCAGGAAATCCGGGTGCGCAAAGCCACCCTGGCGGATGTGAACCTGCCTCCCTTCACGGCAGTGCTGGAATGCGACGAGAGCTTCACGACGCTGCCGAACGGCAACCCTTCGCCAGAGGTGACAGGCTATCCGTCCATCCGCACCGCCTTCGGGCTGCATCCGCTGAGCGATGACTTCTGCAACATCGGAGCTATTTACGAAGACCAGCCGAGAATCTCTGTCTGCGAAGGCGCCTACAAGTTCGTCCGCCACTGGGTGATTGTGGACTGGTGCGCCGGAGGCGCAGCGCTGGAGTTCGATCAGATCATCAAGGTGGGCGACTTCACCCCGCCTGTAGTTAGCGGCCCGGCTGAAGATTACGACTGGGATGGAGAGCCGGATGTGCTCACCTATTCTACGGGGCCATTCTCCTGCGCAGCCGCCTTTGAGGTTCCGCTGCCCGAGGTGAGCGACAATTGCTCGGGATGGGAAGTCCTGGCCGAAGTGCTCGACACGGTGTTGGTGGACGTGTACAACCAGTATGGCCTGCTCAACGGGCAGGTGACGGATACCATTGTGCTGGCCGTGATACCTTTCGACGCGCCGAGCCGGATCGTCAGCGGGATCCCTGCGGGTGAAAACCTGTTCCGTTACACGGTGGAAGATGAATGCGGCAACAGGGTAGTGCGTTATGTACCCTTCGTGGTCAAGGACCAGATTGAGCCCTCGGCTGTATGCAATGAGGACCTGCATGTATCGATTGGCGGCGGTGACTATGCCCGAATCTACGCCGAAGATATCAATGAAGGTTCTACCGACAACTGTGGCATCGCCAGCATCGATGTGCGCCGCAACAAGTTTGATGCGGACGGCTTTACCTGCGGCGACGGATGGTCGGAATGGGCCGATTATGTGGACTTCTTCTGCTGCGACGCCGGAGATACGATCACCATCGAAATGCGGGTGACGGACTTTGACGGCAACGAGAACATCTGCTGGCTGACAGTAGTACCCGAAGAGAAAGTGCGGCCCTACTGTTACGCTCCCCATGATGTCAGCGTAGGCTGTGATTTGCTGCCCTACGGCTTCGAGCCGGACAGTATCAACCAATTGGTTGAGCTCTTCGGCGCAGCAACGGCAGAGGACAACTGTGGCGCTACGATTGAAGAACTGTCGCCTGTTGTTGACCTGGAATGCGGCTTTGGAACCATCACCCGCCGCTTCCGCGCCATCGACCTGCACGGTAATGTAAGCAATAACTTCTGCCAGCAGGTGATTACGATCGAGGAGGTGCATAACTACGAGATCCGATTCCCTGCCGACGCCTCGGCGGTCTGCGGCGAAGCCGAACCGGATTCCGTGACGGTGAATGAGATCGGCTGTGACCTGTTGGCCATAAGCCATACCGATGAGTTCTTCAGCGCCTCCGGCGATGAATGTTACAAAATCTTCCGCACCTGGCGGGTGATCAACTGGTGCCAGTATGATGGCCAAAGCGATCCGTATGTTATCGGGCGCGACGAAGATTGCGACAACCAGCCTGGCGACGAAGCAGTGTGGGTGTTGTTCCGCCCGAATGGCTATACCTACATCGACCGCGATAACGACGAAACTGAGCCCAATGACGTGCCGTTGGCCTTCCAGAACGTATGTAACGGCATCGATGACTTCTGGCGCAAGGCCGGCTACGATGGCGGTTACTACGAGTATCTGCAGATCATCAAGGTATATGACGACATCGACCCCGAAGTGGTGTTCGAAGCCCAGGATGCCTTCTGCAGCTATGACAACGCCGAATGCAGCGGCCTGGTGGCTTATCCCTTCTCTATCGTCGAGAACTGTACGCCGGCCGACCTGACGGTCAAGGTATTCCTGGATGCCAATGATGATGGCAACCTGGATGGCGAGATCACGGCAGATGCCCTGAGCGGAAGCTTCCCGGATTTCACGATCACGGGTAACTTCCCGATCGGCAGCCACCGCTTCGAAGTACATGTGGAAGATGGTTGCGGCAACGCTTCCAGTGTCGACATTCCGTTCCAGGTAATCGATTGCAAGGCGCCGGCTCCGACATGCATCAATGGCCTGGCCACCGAGCTGATGCCCTTCGACACCGACAACGACGGCATCTTCGATGAAGGCCGCATGACGGTCTGGGCAAGCGACTTTATCGTCAGTCCCATGCAGGACTGCTCCGGCCCGGTGACATACTCCATCAACCGGATTGGAGAGCCAGCCAGCGTTGACTCTACGGCAATCGTTCTGACCTGCGCCGATACGGGCAACCTCGTGGTTGAAGTCTGGGCTTGGGATGCCGCAGGAAACAGCGACTTCTGCGAGACTTACATCCAGGTACAGGACAACTTCGGAGTGTGTGGAAACGACACCCTGTTGCTTGCAGCCGGCAATATTGCAACCGAAGTGAACAGCATGGTGGAAGATGTGGAAGTAACGCTGAGCGGCGAAGGCTTTGACGTGATGATGACGGGGGCCAACGGCTGGTACGGATTCTCCGGCTTGCAGGAAGGCTACGATTACACGGTGACGCCCATGCGCGACGGCGACTATCTCAACGGGGTATCGACCTACGACCTGGTGCTGATGAGCAAACACATCCTGGGTGTGGCGCCGCTGAACAGTCCTTACAAGATCATCGCGGCCGACGTCAACAACTCGCATACGGTGACGACGCTGGATATGATCCTGCTGCGCAAGCTGATCCTGTCGATTGATACGGAGTTCGGCAACAACACCAGCTGGCGTTTTGTAGCTCGCAGTTATGTGTTTCCGGTACCGTCGAACCCCTGGTTCGAAGACTTCCCCGAAGTCATCAGCATCAACAACCTGCCGGCCAGTGGACTGAACGATGCAGACTTTATAGCCCTCAAGGTTGGCGATGTCACCCTGGATGCGGTGACGAACAGCCTGATGGTGGTGGAAGAACGCGACAAGGCAGGTGTATTCTACTTCCAGGTTGAAGACCAGGCCCTGAAAGCCGGCAATGAGTACGCGGTGGCCTTTAAGGCAAGCGGTCTTGCCCGGATGGAAGGCTATCAGGCAACCCTGAGCTTCGACAAGAATGCCCTCGAACTGGTGGACATCATGGAAGGAGTGGCAAAGAGCGACAACTTTGGGCTGCGTTATCTGGACGAAGGCCTGATCACCACCAGCTGGAACGCATCTGGCTCGGCCGGGGGGGCTGGTTCCGGAACCTCCGATCCGGAAATGTTCAGGCTCGTTTTCAGAGCGAAGGCAGATGCGATGCTGAGCGAACTACTGAGTGTGAACAGCCGCATAACGAAAGCAGAAGCTTACCGCCGTGGCGGCGAGTTCCAGGATGTAGCCCTCAGCTTCGGGCAGGTTTCACCGGCCGGCGATGGGTTCGAACTCTATCAGAACTGGCCCAACCCGTTCCAGGATGAAACAGTGATCAGCTTCAAGTTGCCGCAGGCAGAAGCGGTGGTGGTAACCATCAGCGATGTCAATGGCCGGATGCTGAAACTGATCCGAATGGATGGGGTGAAAGGATACAACGAACTGAAACTGAAGCGCGGAAGCCTGCCCACTGGCGTACTCAGCTACACGGTGAAAGCGGGTGAATACACGGCAACCAGGAAGATGGTTTGTACAGAGTGATAAAAGAAGGATTTCCCAATCCGCAACAACAGTCATGATGGAGCCTGGGTGTTTAATACACCGGGCTCTGTCCTGATAAACAAGTGATTTCCAGAGCGCCGGGGGGCTCCAAAGCCCGCCCGGCCTCTTATTTTGACTCTGTAGCTGTGGCCGGTTGGAGGCGCCACTGAAATCTGGCCAAACCAATTCTAATCTACTTCGCTCTGGCTTTGCCCCCCTTGGTTTTATGAAATTCCCCCGGAAAGATGGAACTCATCGCGCTAGGTCAAAAAAACGAAGAAGACGATTTTGTGAAAAAACTATATGTGGGTTTTTGGAATACATTTTTTATATTTACAAAACCAAAGCCGGTGAGTATACATTAACGGTATTGTTTCAAAGAGCTTTGGCAAACAAATATGCACAAACTTTTAAGCTCCGGCAGAGCCGGCTCCTGCCCTTACCTTTTCGCCTGCCACAGTTTTCTGATGATTTTCCCCACTTTTTTTTAACTTCACGCTTCAGGAGAAAGCGCCGGGCCAGGCCGGCGTCCGGGGTGGAAGAGAGACGAGGGAATTGGCAGATAGAGCGGGCCTACTCTCACCCGGCCGCCATTCCAACATGTCAACGCCCAAGGTGTCAACGTACAAACCGCAACATGCCGACGCACCAGAAACACCACAGCTTGGAATATCAGGTCAAAAGCGCCCTTTTCGGGCTGGCGATAGGCGACGCGCTGGGCGTGCCGGTGGAATTCACCGACAGGGCCTGGCTGAAGAAATTCCCGGTGGAGAGCATGCGGGGCCACGGAACCCACGATCAGCCTCCCGGCACGTGGTCGGACGACAGTTCGCTGGCCTTCTGCCTGGCGGACAGCCTTTGCTCCGGTTATAACCTCCGCGATATGGCCGATAAGTTCCTCGCCTGGTACCGGGATGGAACGTGGACGCCCTTTGGAGAAGTATTCGACATTGGCAACAACACGCTCACCGCCATAGAGCGGCTTTCCAATCCCGCCCTGCCGCCCGAACTGGCCGGGGGCATGGATGAGCGCAGCAATGGAAACGGCTCCCTGATGCGCATCCTGCCGCTCCTGTTTTATATCCGCGATAAGCCCATAGCGGAGCGCTTCCAGGCCTGCAGCGAAGTGTCGGGCCTGACGCATGGGCACTTTCGCTCCGTGTTCAGTTGCTTTATGTACCTGGAAATCGCCCGCTTCCTGTTGCTGGGCAAAACCATTGCAGATGCCTGCCACGAGGCGGTTTTCCTCGTCCGGGAATTTGCCGAAGCGCAGCAGTTCAACCGCAAGGAATTATCCTATTTCACCCGCATCCTCGGAGAAAAGCTGCCGGAAGTACAGGAGGACAATATCTACAGCTCGGGCTATGTCCTGCACACCCTCGAAGCCGCCCTGTGGTGCCTGCTGACGACGGGCAGCTACCCCGAAGCTGTGCTCAAAGCCGTCAACCTGGGCGAAGACACCGACACCACCGGCGCCGTAACCGGCGGCCTGGCAGGGCTGGCATACGGCCTCGACAGCATACCCAAAAAATGGCTGGAACAACTGGCCCGCCGGCAGGATATCGAAGTGCTGTGCCGAAGGCTTGCCGCCGCCCCGGGATGAGCAACCCTGCCCCGTCCGCCTGGCCAACCAGATAAATCCTCGCTGCGCTCAGCCGGGTAAAAAACCAGGAACCTGCCCGTGCTCGCTACGATCAACCGGGTAAAACTTCTTACCCTGGAACCTCCTGGGCTCTGCCAACTGCCCTACTGCCTGGCCACCTGAACCGCCCGCACCAGGTTTTCCGTTTTCAGCACAACGACATATCTGCCTGCCGGCAGCTGGCTCATGTCCAGCGGCAACTGGAAAACGGCCTGCCCGCGAAGAGCCGGCGGCGCCAGCTGCCGCAGCACCAGGCCTTGTGCGTCGGCCAGGTAAAGCGCTGCCTGCTGCGCCCGCGGCAGGGCATAAGTGATGACGGCCCTTTCGCGAACAGGGTTGGGATACACCTGCAGGCCGGGCTGTTCTGCCTGAAGCCCGGGCGCCGCGCTCACCACGGTGGTATCCTCCGGAATTTCGTGAGGCGGCAGTATGACTTCATCCAGCCAGGCGGCGTCCTGTCCGGCGCTGATGATATCATCTTTTTTATAGAGCCAGCGGAAAGCATGTTCGCCGGGCTCCACATCGTAGGATGCCTCTTCCCAGCCCGATTCTCCCGACCATAAGCCCATTTCTTCACCGTCGATGTAAAAGAAAAGGAAATCCCAGTCGGCCTCGCTGGACAAGCGCCGGCGGAAGGCGATGAAGCCCGGCTCCGTCACCTTGAGGTGCAGGTTCAGCTCGGAGGACTCGTTGTCGTCCACTTCGCCGGACTGCAGGCAATAGGCGCCTTCGTAGGGCTCCTGGGTGGTGTAAAACCAGGGGTTTACACCGTCTGCCTGCCAAAGCAGGGTATCGAGTGTTTCCGTTTCAAAATCCTCCACCAGCAGGTTGAGCAGCAGGGCGGGTTCGGCCTGAGCGCCGTAGGGCGCCGCCGACAATTGGTAGAAGAGCTGCGCAAGGGATGCGACGGGCGCATCATCCGAAACCTGGAGGGTGAAGCTGGCCGTGGCCTGGCTTTCGATGCTTCCCAGGCTTACCGGGCCGCTCTCAACGCTGAGGAATGGGCTGCTGCTGGCCAGGCTGGCTATGGCTTCCGGGGAAGGGCTGTGTCCGGTATTGTGGTTTTCGACGAGCAGCAGGGCCGTTTCGCCGGGCTCCAGCCGGCCGTTGCCATTGCCGCCGGCGCTGTCGTCGATGGTGATCGCCCTGGCCTCCAGCCTGGGCGCATCGGCCCGGATTTTTAACACCTTTTGCCAGTTGTGGCCCATGGTGTCTTTTGCTTCCACCAGAAATTCCAGGGCCAGCTGGTCGGGGATGCTGTCGGCAAGCAGGAACCGGAAAATAGCGGCTTCGCTGCGCTGCAGGCTGTCCGGCAGGTCGCCCCACTCGAAAGTATCGGCAAGCAGCGTTACGTATTCGCTGGTGGTGCTCAGCGTGGTGCGCAGGGCGCGCGCGGTGTCCAGGCCTACATTGGCCAGGGTGAGGCCCAGCTCGATCATTTCCCCGTAATCGGCGCGCTGGTTGGCGTTGCCGCTTTCATCGTGGATGGAATAGGCCGCCACCGTAACGAAAGGCCCTTCTGCCGGGCTGACTTCCACCGCTCCCTGATAGGGCAGGTAATTGTAAGCCGTCACGGTCACTGTGAGGGGGCTGGGAAAACCGAGGGCCTCGAACTCCAGGAGGGCCGTGCTGTCTTCCCCCACCAGGGCGTAGGCGATGTTTCGGCCCTCGTGGTACAGGCCTACGAGAGCGCCTTCAACCGGGCATTCGACCAGCAGTTGGCTGGTTCCCAGAAATACCTGGGTGGCGTGGCTGGCCAGCAGGGTGTCCGGTGTTTTTGTCCACAACACCACCGAAGGGTCGCCGAAGATATTCCAGGTATCCATCATCTCTTCCCCCGCAGGGCCATAGGCGTCGATCATGGATGCCCCGCCGTGCGCTACGATGCTGCCGATCGAATGCCGGATGGCGTAAGCGCCCGATTCGGTGATGAGCTTGTTCATTTCGTCCTGTCCTTCCATAGGCGGTGACCAGCTTTGGAGGATGCTGGAGAAGCAGCCGCCGATGCCGCCTGCCGGCAGCCCGGTATTTTCATCCACCGCTCTTATCCAGGCGTCGCCGAGGCATGGGCCGGCGCCGAAGTCATTCTGGAAATCCCCTACGCAACAGGCTACGACGATCATGAAGGGATAAGCGCCTGTATTGGCCAGTTGATCAACGGCTGCGGTGTTGTAGTTTCCCGTCGACAGGCCGTCATGGCCGCCGTGGCCGGTGTAGTTGATCAGGCTGGCGCCGGCTTCAATGGCCGCGTTGATGCCGGCGGCCAGGGGTTCGCCCTGCTCATCTGCGGTATGGCTGCCGGGGGTGGGGGAGTGCTGGGCCTGGTCGCCCTGATAAAACTCGTAAACATCGGAAAAGCCGTAATCCAGCAGGCCGTCCTTGATATTGTTGAGATGCTCGAAATCGAATTCGTCGTCATCACCCGGCCCTTCCGAGGAGCCTATGCCAATGGCCGTGCCGAACCATGCCGGGTTGTCCATGCCGGGCGCCCGCTCGTAGATCATATTGCGATCCACCATCAATTGTACCTGCCCGGCGTTTTCAGCATTGAAGCGCCCCACAAAAAACTCGGGATAATGGTCGTCGCCGGCCTGGTAAGCGTAACAATGGTCGCAGGCATTGTTGAACGGCGTCTGATCGGTGGGCACGGCCTGTTCATCGCCCACGATCAGCAGGTAGGTGAGCCCCTTTTCGGCGTAATACTGGCTCAGGAAGCTTTTCAATTCCGCAGCCGTGCTGCCGATGCCGGACATGAGGGCCACTTCGGTGGGGATGCCCTTCTGGTTTTTCCATGCGGCGAGGGGCTCGATGAGGGGTAGGTAGGCTTCTGTAGTAATGATGAGCATATTGCCCAGTTCGCCAACCTGCCCGTAGCGGCCGGAGCTGCCGTAATTGATGAAGCGCTTCTGGTAGAGCAGGTGAAAGGGTTCGGGCGCCGGTTTTGAGGTGATGCGTTCGCTTCCCCCGGCAGTTTCATCGGCTTCGAATGCGATGGATACCGTTATTTCGTCATAAACCCGCATCACTCGTTGAACGGGGTTGTAACGGATAGGGTAAAACAAGGCGGTTTGCCCCCGGTAATCGCGGAAAGTAAAGGGTGCGCGCAGGCTTACCGGCGATTGGGGGTAAAATTCGTCCTGCTGGTAGAGGCTGCTGAAGGAATAGGGTACGGCGTCGGGGCTGGTGTCCCTGTAAAGGTTGCCTTTGGATGGCGCCAGCAATACGCCTTCGTAGTCGGTGTACGCAGCATTTTCCACCCTGAACTTCGCCCGGGCGCCCGGGGGCAGGATAAAGGAAACGGACAGTTGCGGCACTTCGGGCGCTCCTTCCCGCAGCAGGGGTGTTGCATCGGGAATGATGGCCAGTATGGCTTCTCCCAATGGCGTAGCCACCGTTCGGGTTTCGAAACCGGCCAGGCTGAGGCGCAGGGTGATGGCGTTTTCCTGCTGGCTGACGAGGCTTATTTGCTGGGCGAAAGCGAAGGTGGCCGACATCGCCAGGACAAGAGACAGGATGCTTTTCATATAACAGATGACTTATTGTTTGATGACTTTTTCCCGGAAGATTATCCTCCCCTGCGCAGAGCCGGCCAGCCAGTAGGCGCCCGGGGGCAGGGTTGCCAGGCCGAGTTGAGCTTCGGTGGAAGGCGGTACGGACAGCTCCCGGGCAAGTTGTCCGGCGCTGTTGAAGAGCTTTAGGTTCAGCGTTTGGGGCCAGGGGTTGAAAAGCCTGGCCAGTTCGCCGCAGGGGTTCGGGCCGAAGCGGAGCGCTGCAAGGCCCGGTTCGCCGGACGATGTCAGCCCGGCCTGCACGATGAAGCTCACCCACTGGTAGCTGTCCGGGCCGCCGGTGGGGTACACGCGAAAACGGAAAACGCCCAGCCCCGGCTGGCCGTTGGGGAAGATGTCGAGCCGCAGATAACCCGATCCGCCCTGGCTGATGGGCCACATGTCGCCGGAAGCCGGAATGAGCCCGTAGCAGTATTGGTTGTCGCAAAGCTCCACTTCCCATCCTTCGGGATAGTTGCTTTCCACCCTGCGCCAGGAAAGCGCCAGGCTGCCCTCCGTTTCATTGAGGATGTCGACCTGGAAGAGGTTGTGGATATCCGTTTCGGCCTGGGCTTCCAGTAAGGAATCCGGCTGCAGGGAGAACAACTGGCTCTGAACGCTTAGGCCGGCCAGGCAGAACAATAGGGTGGAAAACAGGCGCATCGGCTGAGGTTTAGCATTGCCGCAGTAATAATAGGAAATTGCCGCCGTGTTTGCGCTCACCCCCGGGCATTCTTTCGCAACAGGGCTGACAGAAGGAGGGCTCACAGGATTTCGATCCCCATGCGCGCCATATCGGCAACAAAACGCTCCGGCTCTACGATCTGCCCCTGGAACCACAACCCGGGCCGGCGGGCCGTGCCGTCGAGGTACTGCAACAAGGCCGCCACGGCCGGAATGGCGGTGAGGACATAGCTGTCCTGGTGCGATAATTGCATTCTAAAAGTTTTGTGCGCACCCTGGCGAAGCCCGCTTGCTTCCAGCACCAGCCGGGCAAGGAATGGTGGTTTGCAGAAGCGCAGGCTCCACCAGAACAGGCCTGTCAGCGCCGGATGCCAGCGGGCAGGCAACAACTTAAAGCCCATTATTAGAAGAGGGAGCACCACGTAATCGGTGACGGGGTTGAAGCCGGAAATGAAGACCCCGGCTTCCTGCAGGTCCGGGTTCAGGCCCGGCACGATGCTCAGTTCTTCAAAGTACATGGGCGCGCAATCCATCCTGCCGATGGGGGCGCCGAAATCATAGGGGTAGGTTTTCCAGGCGGATGGTTCTATCCATTTGCCATTCAGGAAGATTTTGTTGGAGTAGTGTTTCAATTCTTCCACGAACTCCTCCCTGGTTCCGGCCGTGACATCCATGGCGGCCCAGTCCACCTTCAGGGCGGCATATATGCTGGCTTTTTGCAGGGTGTCGAACTGCAGGGCGGCGTAGCGGGCCAGTGCGGCGAGGATGCCCGGGTGGAAACCGCCATCAGTAATGAAACACCGCTTTTCCGATTCGATGAAAGGCTTCCACTTCCGCAGGGCTTCCAGTTTCTGTGGAGCGGAGAGCTGTATATCGAAATAGTCGGCGCCGGCCTGCAGGCAGGCTTCAGCCGCCTGCCCGGCGTATTGGATGGCGCCGGCGGCAACGATCAGCAGTTGAAAACCCTTTAATGCTGCCTCGAGAGCCTTCTGGTCGCTCAGGTCGAGGGCAAGAGCGGATAGAGCCGCCCGGGGATGGGCCTCCTGCAACCGGTTCACGGCAGCCTGGGCCTTTTCAAGGTTTCTGCCCGCAATGATGAGTTCAACATCTGCCTTTTCCAGTAAAAGGTAATCGGCAATGGGATAACCGGCATTTCCATAACCGCCGGCGAGGAGTATCTTTGTTGGCATGGGGCTGAGTTTTTGGGCTAGCCCCGGGCTGGTTTCCCTGATATTGCAAAAGATCAGCCACCCCGTGGCGGGCCTGTACGAGAAATCGGAAGAGCACCTTAACTTTAACTTCCTGTTGAAAGCAAATTACAAAACATTCAAACACCCGGCTTATGAACCTTCACCTGTTTTTTGCGTTGCTCCTGGCTTTTTCGGCCGCCGGGCTGGCCGCTCAGGATGCAGCAGGCCCGCTCCATAACAGTACGCCCAGCCTGCCATACTACCAGATTCCGGACTATCCGGCGGCTTACACCCCTGAGGCCGTCGCCGCACGGATGGTCGACGGGCTGGGCTTCCGCTACTACTGGGCCACCGAAGGCCTGCGTGCTGAAGACCTGGCCTTCCGCCCCAACGAATCGGCCCGCACCACGGAGGAAACCCTGCAGCACATCCACGGGCTTTCCACCCTTATCCTCAATGCTTGCTTGCAGAGAGCCAACGAAAGCCAGGGGGAAAGCGCCCCGTTATCCTTTGAACAACTCCGCAGAACGACGCTGGAAAACCTCAAAATGGCCGCCGATAAACTACGAACCAGCCCGGCAGGCGCCCTGGCGGATTACAATATCGTCTTCCAACGCGGCGAAGCCACCCGCGAATTCCCCTTCTGGAACCTGATCAACGGCCCCATTGCCGATGCCATCTGGCATACCGGGCAGGTGGTGTCTTTCCGGCGCTCATCCGGCAACCCGATCAATCCGAAGGTGAGCGTGTTTAGTGGGAAGTTGGTGGAGTGACCAGGGCTGTCCCGAACCGGGATTTTTCGGATTATCGGATTGCCAGGATTCTGATTACCCTGATTGGATTCCGGCATACAGGCAGCTTGCTGCCCCAATCCCGGCAATCCGCTAATCCTTTGAATCCCGGTTCGAAACAGCAGGGGCATTACCACACCACTTCCACCGCAACCTCCCTTCCCTGAAACTTTACCTTTTCCCCGGCCTGCTTCCCGAGCAAGGCCTGCCCGAGTGGGGAGGACATGGACAAGGCAAAAAATATTTTGCCATCCATTTCAACTTTGCCCAGGGGCGCCGAAAAAAAATACAGCCCTTCATTGATTCGCACCAGGCTGCCGGCCTCTACGCGTCGGCGGGCCTGTTCCGGCTGTATGGTTTCCAGCAGCCGGCGGTTGGCCATGGCGGCGGCCAGTTGGCGGGCGTATTTGTCCTTTTCGGCCTGCATCATGGCCCGGCCGGTTTCGTACTTGTCGCCGGCGCTGCTCCTGGTTTCCTCGTTGGCGGCGGCCTGGGCATCAGCCATGGCGCGCTGCAGGCCGTCGATGGACTGTTGCAACTGTTCCAGGCAGCAGGCGTGGAGGCGGATTTTCAGGTCAGTCATCCTGCATGCCGATGCGGTACAACACGAATCCCATAAAGGTAAAGAAGGCCACGCCCAGCAGCATATACCCGCCTTCTCCGAGGGCCGGGTGGAGGAAGAGCGTTTCCATGTTCACCCGGGCCAGGGCGCTTGCCACCTTGTCGTTGACCGAGAGGATGGCTACGATGACGCCCGCCAGCGCGCCGCCGGCGACCAGCCCCGTGGCGAAGAGGTTGCCCTTGCCGAGTTCGTCATCCTCTACTTTTTTGCCCTTGCGCTCCTTGAGCCAGTCGACGAGCCCTTTAATGGCGCCGCCGATGAAAATGGGCAGCGTCGTGGACAAGGGCAGGTACAGGCCCACGGCAAAAGACAGGGATTTCACCCCGCACAACTCTATCGTCAGGGCGATGAAAACGCCCACCAGTACGAACTGCCAGTCGAGGTTGAATGACAGCAGGCCTTTGATCAGGGTGGCCATGAGGGTGGCCTGCGGGGCGGCGTATTTCTCACCGATGGCGTGCTGTATGCCCTGCTCCAGCAACTCCGGCGTCGGCGTATCCAGGTATTTCACTGTAAAGCCGATGACGATGCTGGAAAAAATGGCGCCGACGAAGAGCGCCAGCTGCTGGTATTTCGGCGTGGCGCCGACGATGTAGCCCGTCTTCAGGTCCTGGCTTGTGGCGCCGGCGTTGGCGGCCGCCACGCAGATCATGCCGCCGACAACCAGCACCAGGGGTTCGAACACCTTGCCTGTCCAGCCCACGGCGATGAAGATCAGGGCCGTGCCCATGATGGTGGCGATGGTCATGCCCGAGATGGGGTTGTTGGACGAGCCGATGATGCCGACGATGCGGCTGGAGACGGTGACGAAGAAAAAGCCGAAAAAGACCACCAGCACCCCGATCAGCCATTTGGACAGGATGGATTCGCCGGGGATCATGGGCAACACCGACATGAGCACGATCAGTGCGAGGCTGCCGTAGAGGACTATCTTCAGCGAGAGGTCGTTTTCGGTGCGGCTGACGGCTTCGCCCTTGTTGCGGTTGTTGAGGGCGCCGAGGCTTTCCTTGAAGGAGGCGATGATGGTAGGCAGCGTTTTCAGCAGGGTGATAAATCCGCCTGCCGCTACGGCGCCGGCGCCGATCTGCCGCACGTAGGCCCGGTAGATGGCGGCAGAAGCGTCCGAAAAGGTATGCCCTACCGGATCCCAGCCGCCGGCCCCGCCGGCCGTGGCCAGGCTTTGCAGGTAACCCAGCTTGACCAGTTGTTCGGCGATGGTGTCGGGCGGCACCAGGGTGGCCAGCAAAGGCATCAGCCCGAGCCAGGCCAGCACGCCGCCGGCTACCAGCACGCCCGAGATGCGCGGGCCGATGATGTACCCAACGCCCATGTATTCCGGCGTGATCTCCCCGCTGACGGTTGCAGCAGGCAGGTATCTGTTGGCCAGGGAAGTGCTGTAGGCCGGCACTTCGGAAATGACGTGAATGACTTTTTGAAGAATGGCGTACAGAAAAGCGAAGCCCAGCCCCTGATAGGCCGTTTTGGCGAAACTTCCCCCTTTGTCGCCGGCGATGAGCACCGAGGCGCAGGCCGTGCCTTCCGGATAGGGCAGGCTATGGTGTTCCTTGACGATGAGCGACCGCCGCAGAGGGATCATCATCAGCGTTCCGAGGATGCCGCCCAGCACCGCCAGGGTGAAGATCGTCCAGTAGCGGAAGTACTGGTCGCCAACGGCCGGGTCGGAGAGGAAGAGGAAGGCCGGCAGGGTGAACACCACGCCTGCGGCAATGCTTTCTCCGGCCGAGCCCGCCGTTTGTATGATGTTGTTTTCCAGAATGGTCGTCCCGAAAAAGCGCTGCCCCAGCGAAATGGCCAGCACAGCGATGGGAATGGAAGCGCTTACCGTCAGCCCCGCCTTCAGGGCGAGGTAAACGGTGGAGGCGCCAAAAATAATGCCGAAGATGGCCCCCAGCACCAGAGCGCGCAGGGTGAATTCGCGCACGCCGGTATTGGAGGCCGGGATGTAAGGCTGGAAAGGAGGGTGGGGCTTCTGGTTTGCCATGTCCGTGATGTTAGGTGAAAAGCCGGGGCCGGATAGCCGCAACAGCGGGGCAATTTAAGCAATTTGGTGAATTGCCGGAGGGGTGTTTTTTCTTTCGGAATAGAGTGTCAGGGCATGGCCCAAGGAATGGGAACCCCTACTTTTTTTTCAGCAGCGCGCATTTTGCCCAGCCCGTTCGGCCCTTGTACTGCACTTTCCACCAATATCTGTCGGTGCGTTCCAGAAACGAAACTTCACCGCCTTCGGGCAGCCTGACGATCACCTTTGAGCGGTGGTCGGGAGCAGCGCGCAGGCTGGTTTCCCGGGTGACGATGCAGGCGCCCGGCGCCGGCGGCTGCGGTGTAAGTGCGCGGGGCCGGGCTTCCGTTGTGGCAGGTATAACTGCGGGCGCTGGTGGAGCCTCGGCAGGCCTGGCGGCCGGATCCCCGTCGGCGGGTGCGATGGGTTCGATTACCTTGACCAGCTTCTCCTCCACATAACCGATGATCTCCTTGTGATCGACCCTGTAATAACCGTTGTCGAGGCCCAGGATCAGCACTGTCGTGCCCTCCGCGATTTTCAGGAATGCCATGGCCGTTTTTTCTTTGGGGTGGCCAACCCAAAGGGTCGCTTCCTGCAACACGACCCCTGTGCTTGCGAAACAGCCTGGCGTTCTCCCGGGCTCCGGGCAGGAAGCGGGAAGAGCCATCGTTTTTGGAAATGCCGGACAAGCGGTGAGCAGCAGGCAGGCCAGGAACGATACAGGCTTCATCGGATGAGGTTTTGGTTGGGAAAGAAAAGGCTCCTGGAGTTATTGGCTGATCGGCGGCCACATCCGAAGGGGAGGATCGGTTGCCGAAGGAAAAGCTTATCAAGGGCTATAAATATAGGTGTTTTTTTGATAAGAAAAGCGGAAGCCCGCCATTTATACTTCGCTGCGGCAGGTTTTGTGCGAAATTTTGTGGCGCGGCGAAGGATATCGGGGTGAAGTGAAGCGGCCCCTGGCGCGTGAACGGCTTCCATAAACCTTCAACCTGAGGCGTAAAGGCCCGCCAGGCGAAAGCTTGGCGGGCCGAATGTTCAATAGTCATCTCCCTGTGCGAAGGTGTTTTTCCACTCCGTCCACCGCCCGCGGGTGAAATCCGGGAAGGGCATCGGCTGGCTGCCCATGGCGATGGATTGCTCAGACAGGGGCGTAATGGCCAGCCAGGCAGCGGCGTCGTAAACGTCGACCGGTGGTTTATCGCCACGTTTGGCGCATTCCACGAAGGCATTGATCAGGAACCAGTCCATGCCGCCATGGCCGGCGCCTTCGGAGTCGGCGGCATATTTTTTCCAGAGCGGATGGTCGTATTTGTCAAGATAGCCTTGAGCGGGCTCCCAGTCGTGGCGAGGGCTTTGCCCTTCCAGGTGGATCGACTCGTTGACGTCCATCCAGATGCCTTTTGTGCCCTGCACACGGAAGCCCAGGGAGTAAGGGCGCGGCAGGTTGGTGTCGTGGCTGATGATGATGCTTTCGCCATTGGCGGCTTTGATGACGGTGGTCACCACATCGCCCAGGCGGAACTCTACCTTGGCATTGGGGTGACCGGGCCCGCCTTTGGGGTGGTTGATGATGTAATCGTGCAGCCCGCGGGCTTTGCTGGCCGTGGAAGTCAGCGTCAGGAAACGGTTGCCGCGGTTGATGTCGATGTACTGCGCCACCGGGCCGATGCCGTGGGTAGGGTAGAGGTCGCCGTTGCGGTGCACCGAATGATGGGTGCGCCATTTGGCTTCGCTGAAGCCCTTTTCGCCGAATTCCACCCCGCTGTCATAGGCCGTTTTGCCGTCGTTGAACTTCACGCCCCGCAGGTCGTGCTGATAGCCGCATTCCAGGTGGATGAGTTCGCCGAACAGGCCCTGCCGCACCATGTTGAGAATGGCCATGACGTCGCGCCGGTAACAGACGTTTTCCAGAAAGAAAAGGGGCGCCCCGGTGGCCTCATGGGTATTGACCAGTTGCCAGCATTCGTCGAGGGAGAAGCCGCCGGACACCTCCATGCCCACGTACTTTCCGGCGCGCATGCCGGCCACGGCCATTTCGGTATGCCATAGCCAGGGGGTGGCGATGAGGATGGCGTCGATGCTTTCGTCTTCCAGCATTTGCAGGTAGTCGCGTTCGCCGGGGCCATACACTTTGGGTTTTGGCTTGCCCTTTTTGTCGTACATGGCCAGCGTCCGGTCCACCATGCCCTGGTCGATGTCGCATATTGCCGGGGCATCGCAATCATCGCGGCGAAGCAGCAGGTCAATGTGGCCCTGCCCGCGCAGGCCCGAGCCGATGACTCCGATGTTGATCTTTGATTTCGGGCGCCCGCCTTTGGTGATGGCGGGAGCGGATAAAGCGGCGCCCGGCAAAACGGCCAGCCCGGCGCCCACGGCGGCGGATTTCTGGATGAAATCCCGGCGGTTGATCTTGTCGCTCATATCGTTCCTTGTTTTTTGTTTGATCACAGGCAATAAATATAGCCAATGCCAGAGAGCTTCAGAAGGATAAAAGCTTCATTTTTGGGCTCATCTTTGGTGCACTTTCCCCTATCCCACGAATTCATTCGTGGGATCTCCCCGCCGCCTACCTCACCGCTACCCGCTGTGTGCTGAAGTGCTCCCCGTCACTCAGCCTCAGCCAGTACAGCCCGGCAGGGAGTGTTTGTGTATTCAGCGGCAGCACGCCCATCAGGGGCGAAGCCCGGCCCTGCCATACCGGCTGGCCGTGGGCATTCAGCAGTTCCACATTCAGCGCAGCGGGAGCGCAGGGGCCGAAGCGGATGCTCAGTTCCCCCCGGGCAGGGTTAGGTGAAACCGAGTACGTGCAATCCAGTGCATGCAGATGATCTGCGCCGGTGGTGATCTGCACCGAAGCCACCGCTTCCGTGCTGTGCTGAGGCTCCGCCAGTTCGGCCGCCGTGGCTATAACGGCTTTGACGACATTGCTCATGAAGGTGAAGTTGAGGGCGCCCAGGGTGTCGTTGGGGGTGTGGTAATTATGGTTGCGGTACTCCGCGGTATTGGTCAGCATCAGGGCGGGGATGCCGGCCTGCCAGAAGGGGCCGTGGTCGCTGCGCAGCAGGTCGGGCGGTATCAGGTTGGCGTTGGCGGTGATGGGAATGACTTTCAGTTCCGGCACATACTGGGCTGCTGCTGCATTGAAGCTGTTGCTCAGCGGCAGGAAGTTCAATAGCCCGACATTGGTAATGAAGTCTCCCCTGAATGCATTGTCAACCAGCGCCTGGTATGCAGCGGGATAGAGCACGTTAAAGCCCGTCGGCAATTCCTGGCTGCTGGGCTCTGTCGAGTAGTAGCCGATCATCTCCATGTTCAGCACGCCTTCTGTATGTTCGTTTTCCGGCAGGTGCTGGGTGTAATACAGGCTGCCCCGCAGCCCGGCTTCCTCCAGGTCGAAACCGATGAAGCGGATAGTTTTACGGAAGCGATACGCCGACAGGATGCGCGCCGCTTCCAGCACCCCGGCGGTTGCCGAACCGTTGTCATCGGCTCCGGGAGAATTGCTGACCGTGTCGTAATGGCCGTCGATAATGATCACGGTATCCGCCGCCACGGCGCCCTTCAGGCTGCCGATGATGTTCTGGCCGGTGGTGTTGCTGAAGGGGAAGTTCTGCCGGTAAGTTTCCAGCCCGTAGGCCAGAAAGGCCTGCTCGAGGGTGTCGCGGCAGCGGTTCAGGTTGGCCGGGTTGCCGAAGTAGTGGCGCACCCCGGCGATACCGGAGAGGCGCTGCCGCAACAGGCTGCTGTCCACCTGATCCACGATTTCCTGGATGTCTGTTTCGTAACGGTCATCGGCTACGACCTTGAGCTGGTGCTCGCCAATGCCGGTTATAGCCCCGGCGTAATTCCAGGTGATCTGCTTTCCCACACCCGGGTTCACAGGGTAACCCACATCGCCTGCGGCGCCCGAAGTATTGAGGTTGAAAGTGGAGCCGCCATCGGCGGAAGCGCGGAAGAATATCTCGACGGCTTCTCCTTCCGCATCACTTAAATCATAGGTGATGGTAAGGGTTTGGGCATTTTCATCCAGCAGTACATCCTGTATGACAACTGTAGGCGGCTGGTTCTGGGCGGATAGGCAGAGGGTGGCAAATGTCAGGAGTTTGGCGTAAATGTAGCGCATGTTTTTCGTCAAAAATACGAAAATCATTGGGGGAGGAGGGAAGGTTCCGGGCAAGAATCAAGGAATAAAACCAGAACAGGGGCTCTCCGGCTTAGAAGCCCTCCGGATCTATCCCCATTTGGCGAAGCTTTTCAGCCATTTGGCGGGCGCGCTGTTCGGCCTCTTCCGCGCGCTGTTTTTCCTCTTCTGCGCGCTGTTTTTCCTGCTCCGCCCGTTGTTTTTCCTGCTCCGCGCGCTGTTTTTCCTGTTCTGCCCGTTGTTTTTCCTGCTTCGCGCGCTGTTTTTCCTGTTCTGCCCGCTGCTTTGCCCTTTGCGCCTTTTGCTTTTCTTTCAGGGCTTCAGCCTGAGCTTTTTGGGTTTTTTTGATCTCTTCATAAAGCAATTCCCGTTGCTGGTTCAGTTTCAGAATGGCTTCTTTGTTGAACTCGAGAAGTTCCAGGTAGGAAAGAAATGGTTCGCCATCCGGTTGGAACAGCTTTAGGGTATCGGCTTTCCATTCAAAGCGGACGCCCAGCAAAGGGCTGATCCACTGTCGGATATCCGGGATTGCGGCGAGTGCTTTGCCTTGGCGCAGGTAACCTTTCAGGATATTTTTCTCAGGGTCATAGATGTAGTATTCTTCAACCCCGTAGCGCTGATAAAATTCAAATTTTTTTGCCATTTCTCCGCGGCGGTTGCCGGGAGAAAGAATCTCGAATACTACTTGCGGCGGAATGTTGTCTTCCAGCCATTGCAGGTAAGAACCCCGGTGGCCTTTGGGCCTGCCAATCGCGGCCAATACGTCGGGCGCCTGCCGGATGTCAGGCCTTCCTTCTTTAGGATACCAGAATAAATCACCGGCGACAAAGACGTCATTCCGGCTGTTAAAGCAGGCCTCCAGGCCCAGCTTGATCAGCACGATCCATTCGAATTGGAGGGTGTTCTCAGCCATCGGTTCTCCATCGGTTTCGGGGTAAATCAGGTACAACTTTTCCTTGGGTGCGCCGCTATACATTTTCAAAAGGTATTTCTTCCAAAAATAAGCAATTTCAGGCAAAGATGCTTTGTTGATAGTAAAGCTTTACGAAACTTCCCGGAGCTTACCCGGGAAAGTTTCGTAAAGCTGTTACTTCCCTTTACTCTGGCTCCAGTGCAAAAGCCGCCAGGGCCGAGGCGTCGAAGATATTCAGTACGGAAGTGCCATTGGTGTGCAGGCCGTCTGTGTACAGGTACTCCGCAAAGGCTGCTTTATCCGGGCAGGTTCCAAGCAGGTACCCGACGTTGACGGCGTTCCGGTAGATGCCATCCACGCCAAGGGTGTAGTTGGCCGTAGAACCCATAACCATGCCGCCGGTATCGGCATTGGAAAGCGGGTCGGCGCTGTTGCCCCGCGCAACGTTGAAGCTGAAGGTGGCAAAGTCGTTGGGGTGGCTGGCCCGGAAGCGGAAGTTGACATTGGAAGTGCCTTTGTCCTTGTACTGGACGAAGCCGCACTCTGTAGAGGAGGCTACGCCATCCACCAGCACCGTATAGATCTGGGCGGTACACTTCTGGTTGTCGATGCGCACTTTCATGCGGAAGGGCTTGAAGGCATCTTCGGAAGCCGGGAGCAGGTAATCGCTGCCCGCCGGTTGGGATTGCCCCAGGTTGGCCGGGTTGGAGATCTGGTTGACCGTATCAGCCACGTTTTGGCGGACGCCGGCGGCATTGAAAAACTCCAGCTTGAATTCGTACAGGCCGTCGCCTTTCAGCGAAGTGCTGTCAACGATCATCGTGATCGTGTTCTGATCCCATTCGGCGGTGGGGTCGCCACTTACATCAGCGCCTTTGGGCGATACCGGTGGGATTTTGTAAGCATCGACGGATCCGATGGGGAAGGGGCCGAGCGGGAAGTACTTGGTTTTGATAGTCGTGATGACGCCGCTCGTTTCCTCAACCGTATAAGGTTTGGACATTTCGCGTTCATCCAGCGGCGCCCAGGCTTGTTCGGAAGCGCTGGCCGGCAGGAGCTTGTCGTTGTGAGTCTTGCGGTACGACCAGCGGTAGTGGGTGACAGAACTACTGGGAAATCCGCTGCCAAATTGAACGATGAATTTCAGGCCATCGGCAAATGGCCGTACCTTTTGGTTGGCCAGGCCGTACCCCAGGCTGCCGGTGGCATAATCCGTCAGGCCAACGGTTGAGAAGTTTTGCCCCTGTTGTACGATGCTGGCGCCGAAATGCTGTTCGATATGGCTGACATTGGCGCCCCAGCCGATGGTCTTCACCCATGCCACCTGTCCGGCAAGCGGCTGATGGCAACCGAAGGGCACCCTCGGGTCGGTGATGCGGATGCCGATTTCATCTCCGCATTCATAATTCCAGTAAGTATAGCAGGGTATCGGCGGGCGGTAAACAGTCGTAGGCACACCGTCGATCTCGTATTCTACCCAGAAATAGAGGTCGGCTTTCTCTTCAAAGATCTGGCGCCAGAAGCAGGCCTCGAAGCGGCCGTTGAAATCGGTGCGCACCGTTGCGATCTCGTCGCAGCGGTAGAACCAGGGCCAGAACCAGGGCCAGCGGCAGAAATAGGGGCGGAAGATATCGATGTACTCCACCAACAGGTTCCGGGCCTGAAAAGTATTGGCGTTGCTCAGTTTCAGGCGCACTTCCTGGGGCAGTTCGATACCGGATTCCCCCTCGGCGGAAATTGACTGAGGCAGCCCTCCCAACGGCCGGGCGAGCGGTTGAATACGGTTCGAAATGGCGAAGGGCCGGGGTGGGGCAGGAATGATTTCCCGGAATGGCGGCGGGCCCGGAATGGGATCCGGAATGGGGATGGGAATGCGCTCCAGCACCACATCCCGGAAGCGGTCGATGACCCAGTCGGGAACGCGGGGCAGCACGATAAGGATGGGGTCCACCTCACAGATGTGCACGATGGCATTGCAAACCGGCATATCCTGCCAGGCGCCGTCGACCAGGAAGCGCTTGGTGACGCGGCCGCGGGCGCAGCAGCGATACCAGAGCCACTTGCGGATGAGTTGGCCGGGAATACGGGAAATATCCAGCGCGTTGTTGGGGCCGAGCCGGATGGCCGGTTCGTAGGCCTGCATCCGCTCGGCTTTGGCCAGGGTGATGCCTTCCAGGCCGGTTGGCGGCTCCGGGAAAACGAATACCCGGGCGTAGCGTAGCTGCTCGGGGTCGAGGCCGAAGTACAATTTGTCGTTGTCGGGGCGGGTGGTGGCCAGGAGTTGGCCGTCTTTGCTGAACGCCAGGGCTATCAGTTCGTTGGGATTGGTTTTTGGCTTAGCCCTGGATGCGGTCTTTTTTGCCATGATTTTGGGATTTTGGAGTGAATGGTTTTTTTACCTATTTATCCAGGCAGGAACAGAAGTGTTACGAAAATTGATTACTTTAAAAGCCCGAACAGTGCAAATGTTGCGTCTATGTGACTCCACGGTTAAAAAAACCGCAAAGACGCAGAGAACGCAGAGGTTTGTCGCTATGGAAACCTTTCTCCGCGTCTTTCTTTGCGTCTCTGCGTCTTCGCGGTTCAAAAAAAGCAAGGACTTCGCGTCTGCGGTTCTATCATCCCGATAATCCTGGAATCATGAAAAAGCTCCTCCCATTCTCCCTCGTCCTTCTGGCCACAATAACCCTTGCCGCTCAAAACTTCGACGGCGGCTTCTCCTTCTTCCTTCCCTACTACGACTCCTCCGCCCAGGAATTCCTTCCCGAATTTCCGGCCTACACTATCGGGGAAGCGCATCGCGTGAGCGCCGGGGCGGGCGGAAAGTTCTACGCCGATGGCGAGCCTATCCGTTTCTGGGGCGTCAATATCGTATCCGGCGCTTGTTTCCCGGATAAAGGCCAGGCCCCCGCCATTGCCGCCCGCATGCGCAAAATGGGCATCAACCTGGTACGCTTCCACCACCTCGACAACCCGAGCTGGGGCGGCGCCAACAGTAGCATTTTCCTTAGTGGCGCCAACGGCACCCGCCAGCTCAACCTCTTCACGCTGGACCGCCTCGATTACTTCATCGCCCAGTTGAAGCGCAACGGCATTTATGTCAATATGAACCTCAACGTCTCGCGCACCTTCCAGGAATCCGATGGCGTGCCCGGCGCCGACTCGCTGGTGGATTTTGCCAAGGGCGTCACCCTGTTCGACCCCTGGCTGCAATTCCTGCAACGGGAATACGCCGAACAGTTGCTGGGGCATACCAACCCCTACACCGGCCTGCCGCTGGCTGCCGACCCGGTGTTGGCCATGGTGGAGATGAATAACGAAAACAGCCTCTACGGCTTCTGGAAGGAAGGCAAACTGCGCCCATTCGCCGAAGGGGGCGCATTGTTGCACCGCCATAACTATTTGCTTGACAGCCTCTGGAATTCCTGGCTGCTGGACAAATACGGTACGCAGGGCGCCCTGGAGGCCGCCTGGAGCGCCGGAGCTACCTCGCCAGGCACAGGCCAGTTGTTGTCCAATACAGGCTTTGAAAACGGGACGACAGGGCCGTGGATACTGGAGCTACACGAGGGAGCGCAGGCCGGTATTTCGGTTTCCGCCCAGAATCCTTACGAAGGCAGTTACTGCGCCCGCCTGCAAGTGAACAACGTAACGGGCACCGATTGGCACCTTCAGCTCAAGCAAAGCGGCTTTTCCCTGCAGCAGGACTCGGCATACGTGCTGCAATTTTTGGCCCGCGCCGACGCTCCCACCAACATTTCCGTGGCGGCCATGCGCGACAATGCGCCTTACAACTGGTACGCAGGGGCAATCTTCGCCCTGACGGAAGAATGGCAAACCTTTTCTTTCTCTTTCATAGCTCCGGAAAACAACAATGGCCATGGGCGTATTACCATCAGCCCCACTCAGGCAGGCAACCTTTATTTCGACGCCTTTAGTCTTTCGCCTCCCTGGAAATCAGGCCTGATTGCCGATGAGAACCTGGCAGCCGGCAACATATGGCGCATCCTCTGGGCGGAGCGCCTGCTCTACACCGACGCCCGCCTGGCCGATATGGCGGAGTTTTACCTGCAGTTGCAGGCCGCCCACCTGGAGGAACTGGCTGCCTTCCTGCGCGATGAACTGAATGTGCAAGCCCCCATCACCGGCACCAACGCCCTGGGTGGCATCAGCGACGCCTCAACTCACGAGCATCTCGATTACCTCGACGACCACAGCTACTGGGACCACCCCTGGTTCCCGGGCAACCCCTGGGACCCCTACAACTGGCTGATCAACAATCAGCCGCTGCTGAAGGATGGATACCTCAGTTCCATCACCAGCATCTGTGCCGGCCTGCAGTTGTCAGACAAACCCTACACCGTCAGCGAATATAACCACGCAGCGCCAAACCGCTTCCGAACCGAGATGGTGCACGCCCTGGCTGCCTACAGCGCTTTCCACGGAGTGGACGGCATCATGTGGTTCGACTACAATGGCGGAAGCCAGTGGGACGGTAATTATCTGAACGGCTTTTTCAGCATCCATCGCGATAATTCCATTATGGCTTTGTTCCCTGCCTTTGCCTATGTGTTCCGCAACGGCCTGCTGGCAGAGGACGAAACGCCGCTTGAGTTGCAGTATTCCGAAGATTGGGTGTACCAGTCGGGT
Source organism: Bacteroidota bacterium (assembly GCA_963169455.1). Taxonomy (GTDB): domain Bacteria; phylum Bacteroidota; class Bacteroidia; order Chitinophagales; family Saprospiraceae; genus JACJYE01. The sequence continues at coordinate 75,096 of CAUJDW010000125.1, forward strand.
AAGATGGACAACCAGGGCCGCTGGGGCAAGTTCGTGCCTTATGATAAGCGCCTGGGCCTCAGTCATGCCATTCGCACAAAAAGCTACCGGGCGGCTTCTACTACCGATATTACTACTTTGCCGCCTGTAAGCGGCAACCCCTATATAACCCAAACCGAAGAAACCATTCTGGATACCGAAACCGGGCTGCTGGCCAGCGCCACGCCCAGTTTCTCCGCTATAACCGGTTTCCTGCAGGATGGCGCCGGCACAACAGCCGGGGGCCTGGCCCTGGTACAGGCCAACCGCTTCGGCTCTGTCAGTTGGTTGGCACTGTCTCAGGCGCCGCTGGCCACTGCTCGGCGTTCCCTGCTGACGATCTCTACCGTACAGCAGAACACGAATATGGTATGGGACGGCACGCAGACGGTGCACAATAACTGGGGGAACGGGCCGACGGTGCAAGCGCCTGTGGCGATCGCACTGCGCCTGCACATCGAGGCGGACTCCCTGCGGGTGTACCCACTGAACCCTATTGGCCAACCGGGCGCCCCCTTGCTGCTGGAACCCATACAACCGGGCTATTTCGAGTTGGCCATCGACCAGTCGGTATACCCCCACCTCTGGTTTGGCCTGGAGGCCTTGGGGGGACTGGTGCCGGCTATGGATGCTCAGACTATGGGCATGCTGCTGCGCCATTATCCCAACCCTGTGGGAGAGGGACGGCATTACATCGAATACCAACTGGTGGAAGCGGCGGAGGTGGAGCTGCGGGTGTTCAATGTACGAGGACAGTTGGTATTGGTAGAAGCGGCAGGCCGGCAGCCTGCCGGGGTTCAACAGATTGCTTTTGAAACAAATGGTTTGCCAGCGGGCAGCTATTGGTTTAGCCTGATGGTTCGGAGAAAAGAAGGCGCCTGGAGACAGGAGGGAAGAGGGAAGGTGCAGGTGGCGCCCTGATTTAGTGTTTTGACTTTTCGCCCTGGCTGCCCAAGGGCTGTTTGTTATTAAACCGCTTTATCCCAGGATATCCTTCACAGCTATACTCATCTCAATATTTCGCCCCTTCAGCATATCTCCCGGGCGGAATAATTCACGGAGTTTGTAAGCATCTCCGGCTGGTTGCCAGTAAAGCTCGATCTCGAGCGCTTCCAGGTTGACGAGCCAGTATTCAGGGATGCCGCTTTCGGCGTAGAGCGGCAGTTTAACTTCGCGGTCGTAGGTTACGGAGCTGTCGGCTACTTCGATGACGAGGAGGACATCCTTTGCGTGAGGCACTTCTGATGCGTAGAAGTCCGCCCGGTATGCAAGCACTGAAATATCCGGTTCCGGCTCCGAAAGATCGCTGGTGACAATGGGGTTTTGAACACTAACGATGGCTTTTGTTCCAAGCATGGCGTTCAACAAAGCGTTCAGCTTATTGACACATGCCAGGTGTTTACTTCCAATGGGGCCCACAGCAATAATTTCTCCCTTGATCAGTTCGATGCCTTTTTCCTGCAGGATACCTGCTTCTCCCATCTTGTGGTACTCCTCCACCGTCAGCAGCCTTTTATTGAGTTGAACCGGCATAGGTTTGTGCTTTGTGAATGGTGCTTTTCAAAGATAACCATTTTTCAGAAAAAAAATTAGAACCCCTTTGGGGGTAACCCCAATTCCTCCGGTACTATAGCATGAAAGGCATCAACAACCTTCACCGATGCCGAAAAAAATTGGACAACAATAGAAAACACTCAAACCATGAAAAAGCTGCTGCTACTTTTCATCTGGGCTTCCCTTATCATTCCCCAAACCCTTCATGCCGACGTCTGTACCTGGCTGGGCCAGAACCGCAACTGGGACGAACCCAGCCGCTGGAGCTGCGGCCATGTGCCGGGCCCCGGCGATACCGTGATCATCGCGACCAATCACCGGATCACCCGCCACAGCGCGCTGACAGTGCAGTCATTGTCCATCATGGCCCCGGGAGCGGTGCTGGTCGTTCAGGGCGACCTGACGGTGAACGGCGCCTTTATCTGGGAGGCCGGGCGGATCGAGGGTTCCGGAAACACCATCGCCAATAGCGGCATCGTATTCCAGGGCAGCCAAACCAAGACCCTGCTGGGCCGCCCCCTGAGCCTGCACGGCAACTCCACCTGGACGGACGGAATGATCGTCGTTCCGCAGAGCCACACCGTTACTATTGCCACCGAGGCTACCCTGACGATCACCGGCGACGATATCCTGCGGCCTTATTATCCCAATATGGGCGCCCTGGTAAACTACGGTACGATCGTGAAAAGCGCCGGGGCAAAGACGGCGTTTGAACTCGTCAACTTCACCAACAATGGCCTGGTGCAGGTTAACGCGGGCACGCTGGAATTCCGGGGCGGCAATGCCAGCGGGCAATTCCAGGTGAATAACTCCTGTATTTTACAACTCTACCAGAACACCCTGAACCTGAATGCCGGCAGTAGTATCACCGGCAGCGGCCTTTTCCGGATCGGCGGCGCCAGCCCTGTCTGCAACGTCCACCTCAACGCGACCCTCGCCTGTGCGGTGGAGATCACCGCCGGCATCTTAAACATCGAGCAGGATGTAACCGTACCTTCGCTGGAAACCGGCGACGATCCTTCCATCACCATCACCGGCAGCGGCAGCCTTACGGTAACGGGCTTGGCGGCCTGGAACGGCGGCGCGATCTCCAACCTGCTCGGCGGGGCCCGCTTCGAAGGAGACATTAGCCTGGCTGGCGGCCCGAAAACCCTGAACGGTACGTCCCTGGACCTGGCAGGCAATACCAGTTGGAGTGGCGGAAATATCCGCCTGGAACCTTACGGCAGGCTGCGCAACCTCGGTTACTGGGTTGACAGCCTGGCCGCCCCCCAAAGTATGCAGCGATACCCAACCACTGCCTTCGGGGCCGAATTCATCAATGACGGCACTTACCACCACCTTCTCGATACCCTGACCCAGATCAGTGTCCCCTTTCACAACAACGGCGCGGTCTATGTGAATAGCGGCGCCCTGCAGGTGGAAGAGGGCACTTCCAGCGGGCAGGTTATCATTTCGGCCGGCGCTTCTTTCCGGAAAACGGGTTCCGGTAACTTCGCATTCTCCGGCGGAAGGGCCAGCGGCGCGGGCGAACTGGTAGCCGCGGGCGGAACCACCCGTTTTGAAGCCGGCGCCAACCTGGACGGCAACCTGAGGATCAACTCCGAAGCGGCAGTCATCTGGGATTTCCCTGATTCCATCGGTTATCTGGCCCTCGACGGCGGCGCTTTGTACACTGGCTCCACCCTGTACGTCACCGAAGCCTTCAGTTGCAACAGCAATGACAATGTCCTGGCCGGCGGAGGTACGATAAAGACGCTGGGCGGCGCCACCTTCGCCAGCAGCGGCGACCTGGAAATTCAGGGCTGCACCCTGGAACTGGAGAGCCATTCCAGCTGGGTAAACGGCGGCATCCGCCTTGGCTCCAATGGGAAGATCCGAAACAAGGCAGGGCAGGTGTTTTCCATCAACCTGCCGCAGGACCGTAGCATCGACGGCACGGGCGGCGGCCATCAGTTCATCAATGAAGGCACGGTGCGCAAGCTTTCCGATACCCGCCTGGTTTTCAAGGCTTCCGTTGCCGTTACCAATGCGGGAACCATTGAAGGCATCGGCATACTGGACTTCAAGCAGCCAATGCAGAATGGCGGCATCATTGCCCCGGGCTTGTCCACCGGCGAACTCGTCCTGGCAGGAAGCGTAGCTAATAACAATACAATGAGTTTCGAATTGCGCAAAAGCGGCGGCAGCCTGCAGTACGATGAAATGCCCATCTGGGGCAACCTGAACCTGGGCGGCACGCTTCAGGTGGCCGTCACCGGCAACGTCCCTCCCGGCGAATATATGGTCATCCACTGCGACAGCCTGGCCGCCTGCCTTACCGGAACATTCGACCAGGTACTGCTGCCCCCGGGAACGTCCCTGTCCTATACATCCAATGCTGTGACGCTGCAGATCGGAAATACCGCTCCCATTCAGCAGGCCGGTTCCAACCAGGATGCCCAAGCTACTGCCAGGAGCATGTCGCAGACAGGAGATTTGGAAATCAATGCACCGCAGGCGACGGTGGAACCTGGTGTAGACATTGCCGTTTACCCCAACCCCTTCACCGATCTCCTGAACATCCATATAGCTGACGATCATGCTGCCTACACCTGCATATTGTATGACGCTTCCGGCAAAGAGGCCTGGCGCGCGGCTGTAGGTGACGAGCAATTGGTTCCTCCGGCACTGCCTACTGGTTTTTATGTATTGACGGTGGTGGATGCATCCGGTACATTTGTCTTTTCTCAGAAGATGCTGAAAAACTGAAAGGTAGCGGGGCAGTAGTGGTATTGTTAAGGGCTGCTTCGGATGAAAGCATCGGGAACCTGCCCTTGGGAAATGGCTATATGGTTGTATTGTTATATTGCTGGCTTTGGAAAGGCTTCCCTGGTAATGTTAGGAACTAAATAAACAATAAACTTACACCATGCAAAGAAACATTTGGTCCACCCTCTGGTTCCTCGCTTTGCTAAGCCTGTGCTGGAGTTGCGCATCCAACTACTATCCCATCCAACCGGAGGCCCTTCGGTTCGATGCATCACAGGATACGCTGGTGGGCGGAGCATTGGCCATCGCCTGGCAGTATGACGTGCTGAAAGCCGCCGGCAACCGCCGCTACGCCCGCAGGGAGCAGCAGCAAGGAGTGAGCCTGCTGGCCCTTCGCCTGGCCAATCAGGGGCCGGATATGCTGGCCTTCCCGGAAGGGTTGGAAGTATTCGCTGGGGCAGCGCAAATGTGGCCGTTATCGGTGGAAGAAGCGGCGGAAGTGTTCATACAGAGGACGAGGGAGCCAGGCGAAGGGGCTGTGGAGGTAGAGGGCGCCGAGGGTATCGTCATGGCGGCGAGCCTGTTCAATATGGCCAAAGGGCTGAACGCCAATATCCGCTTCGTAAAAGAACTGGACGCCTGCTATCTGGCGGGCCGGGATATTCCTCCCGGAAGCACAATAACCGGCTTGCTGGCGCTGCCGGTGCAGCCGGGAACGAACTTGTCCTTTTCGCTGAAACAGCCGGAGCGCCTCCGTGATATGCTGCCCTCCGGGCCACCGCTGGTTTACCCGGATTCATCAGCGATGTTGGAAAACAGCAGAGAAACCGCCCGGGCTCTGGGAGAAAGCTTGCCCTCCGGCCAAGAGCAGCCGGCTGGCCTGGGAAGCCTTGGAAAATCATCCTTCAACCAAAGGATTGTCCGGATTGAAAAAATGCAGGACGACAGCGGAAAAGAAGGCGTCATTGTGCTGGATGTATGTATCGATCAGAAGGGACAAGTGATCTCCGCGAATTTTTCCCCTCAGGGGTCCACTACAAAAGATGAATACCTGCTGAACCTGGCGATTGAGAATGTGCGGAAATGGGAATTTGCCAGTGGGGCTGCCGAGAAGGATTGCGGGAAGGTAACGTATCGGTTTATCTCGAATTGACTAGAGCGATGGCCTCCATTCGCGAGAGACTCCGTCTCGATGCGGAATAACGAACCAGTTTCTAGTGCCGCGGATAAAAAATCAATCCCCGGTTAAGTCAGGGCACAGTGGCAGCCTTCGCCAAAGGCTACGGCTGCCGGGGAGAAACTGTACCCTGACACCTGCCGGACGTTTAGTTCTCAGGGTATAATTTCCCATTATGCCCTGAGTTCTCAGAGCATCATTGAAAGCCTGGATATTGATTCTCTTCCTGCGGCACTACTGACTGGCGGAGATAGAAGCAAATGCTCGTGGTTTGTTTCTTGCTGGTAGAATCCTGGGCAAAGATGTCACCTTTCCACTCCCTGAAAGCCCCAAGGGAAAGATGACACCTTAATACAGGCTTTATGCCTATCCCTCACATGTTAACTAGAAAAACACATAGCTTATGAAAATCCAATTTACCTTTATCCTCCTCCTGCTTCTGGCGCTTTCCGCCGCTGCCCAGCCGGGCGCCCTCGATGCCGGTTTCGGCAACAACGGCTACGCCGCCTTCAATTCCGCAGCATTTATAGATGTAGGGCGGGCCATCGTTCAGCAGCCGGATGGCAGGTTGTTGGCAACCGGGTACTACCGGAATTATCCCGAAGCCCCGCGTTATCTGGCCGTGCGGTTCACCGCTTCCGGCCAGCGGGACCTCAGCTTTGGCAACGGCGGCATGGCAGAGATGGACATCATCGGCGAGGCCAGCGGGCTGGCCCTGCAGGCCGACGGCAAGATCGTCATTGCGGGGAGCCATACTTTTACTAACCCAAGCAACTTTACGGCCGTGCGCCTCCTGCCGGATGGTACGCCCGACCCCTCTTTTGGTGTAAATGGAGTAGCTACCATTGGCCTGAACGTCAGCGCTGCTTCCTGCCGCGCCATGGCCCTGCAGTCCGATGGTAAAATAGTGCTGGCGGGCCATATTGAAAATGGCGGCGATACCGATGTTTTTCTCCTGCGGCTCAATACCGATGGCGCCCTCGATGCCTCCTTCGGCAACGGCGGGCGGGTGCAAATTCCGCTGATGCCCTACAACCAGATCTTTGCCATGCAGATACAGCCAGATGGAAAGATACTGCTGGGCGGCTCCGCCGGCGTTCCGGACGTCTCCGACTGGCTGCTGCTGCGCCTGCTGCCGGATGGCACGCCGGACCCTTCTTTCGGACAGTCTGGTGTCGTCATCACCTCCATGAGCGGTAGTTTTGCGCCGGAATACCTCAACGGCCTGAGCCTTCAGCCCGATGGCAAGATCGTGGCCGCCGGCGCCTTTTTCGATGAATTCGAATACACCTTGCGCGTCGCCCTGGCCCGTTATCTGCCTGATGGGGCTTTGGATATGAGCTTTGGCCAGGGAGGGAAGGTTTTGCCTGCTATCCCTGGTTTTGGCAGCCAACTGAATGGGGTGGCGATGCAGCCCGACGGGAAGATACTGGCGGCCGGCTTTACCAATCCCGATTTCGAAGATGCCAATTTATTACTGCTGCGTTTCCAGCCCGATGGCAGCTTCGACAACGGCTTTGGAAATGGCGGCATCGTCGAGTCCGGCATGCCGGCAGAGGCGGAATATGGCAGCGCCCTGATCCTGCAGTCGGATAATAAGATAACGGTGGCCGGCAGCATTTTCGATACGGAGGGAGAGGAGCAGGTGCTGCTGGCCCGCTTCGAGTCCGGCCTGCAGCCCGTGTCCACCCGGCAGGCCGAAGAAAGCAAACTCTGGATCGTTTTCCCCAATCCCTGCCGGGACATCCTGACGGTACGGCCAGCCGGAAGCAGCCCGCCACAGCCCGTTCAGGTTCGCCTGTTCGATATGGCCGGGCGGATGGTGTTGTCGGAAAAGCTGGAGGGGCGCGCGGGCCTATCCTTGCGTCATTTGCCGGCGGGGGTGTATGGGCTGCATCTCGTGGATGAGCAGGGGCAGGTTTGGCGGGAGCGGGTGGTGAAGGTGGTGGGCCGGTAGGTCAGTAGGTCAGTAGGGTAGTGGGGCAGTGGGCCGGCCATGCCGCTACTAAAGAAATCTTATAATGCGCGGTTACCTTCTTGCTGGCTTTAACATATTTCTGGTTAGAGTGCCTTTTCTAAGGCAATAATTATTTCTGAACATCCATATTCTAAAACCAATAAGCATGGAAACCAATATCGTTCAAAATCATTCCAGAGGATATTCCGTCACCGGGCAGATTACGCACAAGGAGAGCCAGTTGGGGATTCCTAACCTCACCGTCCTGCTATTCGACCAGGCCCAGGAAGTGACGACTTTTCCGGCGCTTCCGAATTCTCCTGTTCCTCCTTACCTGGCAGCCGTCCTAAGGGTATCGAATAGCCTGGGTAGTGTGGTAACAGATGCCAATGGTAATTTTTTCTTCAGTTATAGCCAGGAAGAAGTACATTCCATTACTCAGGGTAATCGTAGATTGAAACTTTATATTGTCGTCTTAGGGCCCGAAGATGAAAACACGGAGCCTTTCGCCAACCTGTTATACTATAGCAAGAGCCCCCGCGCCAATGCCGGTAAAAATGAGATTTTCAATGTATCTATCTCATCGGCTACTCTGGGAAAGAAAAAAGTGCCGCTGCCCAAAGGCCGGGTGCAGCAATTCATCGCTCAAAAAGAGGAAGAAGAACAATACGAAAAACTCATTTTACAGTATAAGCTGCAAAAACAGGCGGAAAAAAAGGAACAAAATGCAGCAGCGATAAGCCAGCTTATGGAGTCCATCAGCCCCCCGCCACCAACAGGATTGGAAAACCACTTTTTAATTAAAGATGGGGAGCCCATTGAAGAGGCCCAGAAGGAAGCCATAAAAGCCGGGGTTGAACGCGCCAACCAGATGCTGAAAATTGAAACCGGCGCGAACGCCAGGAAGAAAGGCGTAAAGGCCAGCATCCTTTTAAGCCCTGCTCAAAAAGCGGCCATTGAAGCCACGGATCCGAATAATAGCAACAATATTTACCAGCTGAGTGAAGCCCAACTCAGGGATATACTCCAGGTTGAAGATACAGCCCTTCCGGTTGATCTGGTTTTCCAGAATCCGGTTGAGAAATATTGCCTTGAAAAATCAGCTGCAACTAAGTGCGCCCTGGAAAACCTTGCAGCTTTAACTTCCCCGGGTGACAATAATCCGGCAGAATTGGAGGATGGCGAACAGGCACTCCATCCAGTAAAACAAGGAGACATCCTGTCCAATGTGCAGAAAATGCTGGTTGACATGTCTTCTCCCGAATCGCTTTTGGCGCCAGATAAAAAAGAGCTGCCGAGGCGTCCCGACGCTGCCGTCATCCAGGAGTCCGTGGGCGCATTCTCCATGAAAAGAGGCCCTGCCGAGTCTCCCTCTTTTTTTGATTTCCATTCCCTGGAAATTGCGTTTCCACATGTATGGAAGCAGGTATTTGATAAATCCCTCTTGGCTATAGTTGAAAAACTTCCTGAAAGCCAGCTGATTGCCGGAAGCCTGTTGCAGGAACACGTTCATATACCCGAACTGCAGGTTGGCGTTTTTGCTGAGGTGGTAATTGAAACCTGCAAAGAAGCGGTTCTGGTCGAAGTAGTAAGCCTGCCCGGAAAGCGAGTACTGGAATATCCGGTTCCGGCTCGGAAAAACCACTGGTGACAACAGGGGCATCAGGCAAGCGCCAGGAGGCTTTTGAAGATCGTGAGCCCCGATGTCAGAATGATCACACAACCCACCAGAAACATCAATGTCCTGGGCCTGATAAGCCGCACCAGATAGGCGCCAATCGGCGCGGCAACCACACCGCCGGTAATGAGCCCAAGCACCGTTTTCCAGCCTTCCAGGCCGAGGAAAAACAAGAATACCCCCGTGCTGAAAAAGGTGACGAAGAATTCGGCCGTATTGACCGTGCCGATAGTGAGCTGAGGGGTTTTGCCCCGCCGGATGATATTCGAGGTGACAATAGGCCCCCAACCGCCCCCGCCTATGGCGTCGAGCAGCCCGCCGGCAAAACCCAGCGGGCCAACCTTTTTAATTTCATCCTTGAAAAGAGGCTCCCTGATGCTTTTGGCCAGGATCAAAACCCCCATAGCAAAAAGGTACGCTGCGATATAGGGTTTTACGGCCGTTCCGTTCAGCATCTTTGACAAAAGAAATGCCCCCAGGATCGCCCCTGAGATGCCTGGAATGGCCAGGCGGAAGAACAACTTTTTGTCGACGTTTTTGAGGTAGAGGTGCGACAGGCCCGAAACACCCGTAGTGAAAACCTCCGCTGTATGCACCCCGGCTGAAGCCAGCGCCGGCGGCACGCCCATATTGAGCAGCAGGGCAGTGCTGCTCACCCCGTAGGCCATGCCGAGGGCGCCGTCGATGATCTGAGCGATAAAACCGGCCAGGCAAAACAGCCAGAATTCCGTGTCGAAAGAAAAGCCGGTTGGGGTCTTCTGATGAAAAAACTGCCATGCCAGCCAGCAGACGATTCCTATTTTCAGCGTGATGATGAGGTAGGAAATGTGCTTGAATTGGACTTTTTCCATGTGGGATGTGGAATTCTAAAGAGAAATGAACAGTAGCCGTTTTTTTCGGTGCTTATTGGGGCGCCCGTTATTCTTGTATAAAAGCGTACCTCCATGTCATTCCGACGGTTCCGGGGTCTCCAGGCATGGCGGCATAATGGCCGGCGCCTCCGCCGGCAGGCAGCAACAGTTCGAAGTAATCTTTGTTCAGCAGGTTGCGGGCCCACAGAAAAGCAGTTAAGCCATAGCGCTCCCGAAAGCCAAGCCGGGCGTTTAGCAGGGCATAACCATCTATATTCAGATACTTCGAGGGGGAGGCGCTCGAAGAGAAATCCGACCGGAAGTAGCCATCGAACGCAATGAAATATTCTCCCGCTTTGGCCAGGAATTTCCCGTTTTTTACTACTTCAACACCCAGGGCCCCCGCCCATTTGGAGATGCCCGGCAGTTCGCCTCCTGATATGTCCTTAAAGGTTGGCCCGCCCACTTCTTCAAGTGGCGGTGGCGCATTCGTGAAGGAGATGTATTCGCCCTCGGTATACGAAAGCGCCCCGTTCAACGAGAAAATATCCCCGGCCCGGATACGGCCTTCAAGCTCCATGCCGCGCACCCGGACTTTCCCCGCGTTGGCGAGATAGCCCCGGTTTACCGACAGGTCTGCGGCCTGTACCTGGGCCTGGAAGTTCCTGATATCGGTATTGAAGATGGTGAGGTTCAGCATGGAGGCCGGGGAAGGGGTGGTTTTCAGCCCGAATTCGAGGTGCCGCACCTCCTCCGGTTTAATCACCGCAAGGTTAACCAGGTTTTCGCCATTTTCCCGGGGCAGGCCGCCGAGGTTAAGGCCCACAGGCTTAAAACTGGATGCAAAAGTTGCAAAGGCGTTGAGGCGCTTGCCAGCTTGGTAGGCTATGGCAAGTTGTCCTGAAAAATTGGAGTTGGCAGTGTTTGCCCGGAACGACTGGGGGCTGTAAACGCTTTGCTGCAGGGCGATGAGCCTGGGGTCGTCCGTTTGCAGCCCGCCGTAAACCTCCCGCCGGAAATCTACTTCCTTCTGGTCGTGATTGATGCGGATGCCGGGGTGCAGGTGCAATTTTCCGGTAATGGCCCAGTCGAGCTGCCCAAATACGGCTCCGCTGAAATTCCCGAAGCGCGGGTAGGTTTTTATCCCATATCCTTCCAGCAAACCCGGGGTTTGCCACAAAGTATCGGTATTGTTTTGTGAAAAGCGCCACTGATGGATGCCGGATTCTTCGGTGTGAGCGCCATCCGGCTTAAGCTTCTGGAAAAAGGCGAAAACGCCGAAAGTGCCGGAAAGGCCGGAAGAGAAATTTCCGGTATAACGGATCTCCTGCGACAATTGGTGGTGTTTGGAGGGAGCCTGGGACAGGGACAGTGCCTGCAGGCCGGTAAAATCCCTGTCGTTTGAGGGGCCCCACTCCCAATAGCGCCAGGCGCTGGTCGCGGTGAGCGCGCCATGGCCAAGTTTTACATCGAAGTTGAGGGAAAGCCCGCCGAAATCCTGGCCAGAACGCCATGGGGTGTCGTGGTCAATTTTACGGTCGAAGGGGTCCCGGCTTACCGGTTCATATTCAAGGTCATCAATGATTTGCTCAAACTGCCTGAATTCGGGGCGTAATGTATGTACGGCGCCCGCAAAAACTTGTGCGTATCCATTGGGGCGCTGGCGCGAGGCATCCCCTGCCAGGATGATATCGACTTTGCCTGATGGAGTAAAGCGGAGTTGCCCCCGGACGCCCAGGTTGTTGAGGCTGTTCACATGCTCCTGCCTGGCGACGTTGTACAGCACGCCATCGCGTTGCGTGCCGGTGAAAGACAGCCGCCCGGCAGTTTTCCTGCCAAGGGGGCCGGTGAGCGAGCCTTTTGCCTGGAAAAATCCATAATTGCCATAGCTGAGCTCGAAGTTGCCGCCAGTATTAAAGCTTGGTTTGCGGGTGGTAATGCTGAAGGCCCCCGCCGTCGTATTCTTTCCAAACAGCGTGCCCTGCGGCCCCCTCAATACCTCGATGCGCTCTGTGTCTATAAAGTCAAGCGTTGTGGCTGCAGGGCGCGCATAGTACACCCCGTCTACGTAAAACCCAACGCCGGGGTCAATGCCGTCATTGGTAAGCCCGAAGGCCATGCCCAGGCCCCGGATATTCAATGTGGTGTTGCGCGGATTGGATGAATAGAGCTGCACCGATGGAACCAGTTCCTTGAGCCGGTTTACATTGAATGCGCCGGCTTCCTCGGCCCGGGCGCCGCTCACTACTGCAATCGGAATGGGGATGTCCTGCGCACTCTCCTCGCGCCGCCTGGCCGTGACTACGACTTCAGATAGAAAAAGGTTGGCCCTGAGTATTATTTCCATTGAATTTTCTGACAGCCCGGCAACCTCTACTTCCCGGGATTCAAAACCGACGGAACTCACCTGAAGGGTGAAAGCCCCCCCTCCTTTTGCCTCGAGGGTGAACCGGCCATCCATATCTGCAACTGCATAGTTGTTCGTGCCTTTTATCACTATAGTTGTACCGGCCAGCGGTGCGCCGCCTTCATCTTTTATCACACCGCTGACAGCATTTTGGGCCAAGGCCGGCGCACCCGGCATAATCACAAGGGCAGCCACCATGATAAAGAGTTGATAAGGAATTTTCATGCTCTGCCATTTTGTTGATGAATCCTGCCCGCAGATCGTTCCCGGCACAAGAATAATTAAATCTATTAATTCTACCAAATTAGTAGAATATAAAAACAAAAAAATTATGCTTGTTGCTTATCTTCTCCATCTACCATTTGCTGGATGGTAATGCTTTCCAGCACCTTCAGCGTCTGCTCCCGCACCCTGATCATGGCGGCCCGGATCTGGCAGCTTTGTTCATCTTCGCAATCGGAACAGGGTTGGTAAAAATTCATGGAAGCACAGGGCACCAAAGCGATGGGCCCTTCGAAAATGCGGTAAATGAGGGCGAGAGTAATCCCGGAGGGTTCCTCCAGCAGGTAATAGCCCCCTGCTGCTCCCTGGATGCTGGCGACGAGCTTGTGGCTTTTCAGTTCCAGCAGTATGGATTCGAGGAACTTTTTGGGTATCCGGGCTTTTTCAGCAATGTCTTTCGTTTTTACTAGCCCTTTGTTCTGAGCCAGAAAAATGAGGGCCTTAATAGCGTATTTTGCTTTTTGGGTCAGCATGCCGGATTCGGTTTTTCTGGATGGAAATTACAGGATTCTCTCTTTGTGGAGAAAATTACTCCGAAGAAAAAAGCAGTTGCCCGCCAACTACCTAAGGAACATCAGTAACCTGTTTTGGATGAACACAAGAGCCTGTCACAGGTGTTTTATCCGCCCCTCATACATCCCATACAACTCCTCATTGCTGAAGCCATCGATATTCTGGCTGAAATAAATGGGCAGTTTCACCCCCTTTTCCGCCGCAATTTTCATACCCTCGGTGGTGATCAGGTGGACGAGCATCAGGCCTGAGATAGAGGAAGGCGGCCCGGTGAGGTTGCCGCCGATGCGCATCAGGCCGTCGCCGCTGGGCACGAAGTTGTTCAGCACCAGGTCTGCGGCCTGGTAGAGTTTCTTGCCGCTGGAGTGCCGCGAAGGGTAGTGCATGGTCTGTATCATCGAAGTGATGGCGATGACTTTCAGGCCTTCCCGTTTGGCGCGCAGGGCGATCTCCAGCGGCATGGCGTTGCGCCCGCTGTTGCTGATGACGATGATCAGGTCGTCGGGGGAAGTATGGTGCTGGTCCCAGATGATGTCGGCAATGCCCTCGATGCGTTCGATGTCGGCGCTGCGCCGGGCCCCGTCTGCGGTCATAACCACGCTGTCCAGCATGGAGTTTACGTTGGCCAGCCCGCCCGCCCGGACGAACAACTCCAGCCCGACCATGTGCGAATGGCCGGTGCCGAAGGTGTGGATCAGATGGTTGTTGATCAGTGTTTCGGCCACCCACTCTGCCGCCGTTTTGATGGCGTCAACCTGGCTGTGAACCATGTGGTGGAAGTGATCCGTAATTTTTTCGTAGTACTCGAACATGGGTTTATACCTTAATGAAAATTTTCTTTTTGTAAAGAATGTAAACCGGAATGTAAATCACCAGGGTATACACAATAGCATACAACAGCGAAGCCAGCTTCGGCGCCATGCCCATGCCCGACAGGCCATCCACAAACAGCTCGTTCAGGCCTTTCATCCCGAACCAGCCGTTATAAAATACCAGCGTCAACATGCCGGCCAGCACGTAAGCCGTGATCGCATTGGCCCCGAATACCTGCCCCATCTTTGTCCATCTCCTGTAACCAAGCATATCCACCACCAGAATACATGCGCCCAGGCCCAGCGTCGCCCAGCCGGAAGTGTTCAGGACGTAGGAACTGGTCCACAGGTTCTTGTTGATCGGGAAAAACCAGTTTAGGATGCCGCCAAGAATGACCATCAGGAAGCCGAAGAAAAATATCCAGCTCAGCTTTTTGTAATCCTCCTTCACGTCCAGGACGATCCGCCCGACGAGCATGCCGCTGATGCCGGTCGCTATGGCCGGGAAGGTGCTCAGGATGCCCTCGGGATCCCAGGTTTTCTGCCACATAACGCCCGGCAGCAAAATGCTGTCGAGATAGTGGGCCCAGTTTTTCTCCGGCCCGGAGAGGTCGGGCGCGCCAATGCCAGGTACAGGGAGATAGGCCACAATGATCCAGTAGGCCAGGAGAATGCCGATGGCTATCCGGAGCTGTTGCCTCCAGTTGGTGTACAAAAACAGCAGCCCGCAGGGGAGGAATACCAGGGCAATGCGCTGTAGCACGCCGGCCCAGCGGATGCTGCCGAAATCGAAGTCCGGCCACAGCCACAGGAACAGCCCCAGGGCAAATATCTTCAGGCTCCGGATGGCGATCTTTCGAACCAGCGGGCCTTTGTCATCCCCCTGGTCCAGCCGCTTCTGGTAGGCCAGGGCGATGGACACCCCGACGATAAACAGGAAGAAGGGGAAGATGTAATCGGTCGGCGTGATGCCGTTCCAGTCGGCATGCAGCAGGGGCGCATACACATGCCCCCAGCTGCCCGGGTCGTTGACGATGATCATGGCCATGATCGTGAAGCCGCGCAGGGCGTCGAGGGAGATCAGGCGGTTGGAGGTAAAGTTGGCGGACATTTTCGTTTGTTTGGTTGTGGCAATAAATTCCCTGAAAGTACAGGACTATCGCGAAAGCGGGAATATATAAGCAGTGATATTTTTTAAGTTGTCTGGCAATACCTTTATTCCCTGAACCGGATGACTTCTGCTGCGCCCACGCTCCCTGCTGTGTCCCAGTTAAAGATCAATCCATCCGCATTTCCAAAATTGCGCCGGGCTTTGGCAATCAGGTTATTCCTTACGGTTGGATAACCATCGTGCAGAAGGTAAAAGAAGCCGGTTTTTACAGTGCCGATCACTTCGTAATCGCGGATGGGCCTGGAGTCTGTAAAAATGTAGTAACCATCAATGCGCTCCACCATTGCTTCGCTGGAAGTGGTGGGTTTTTCAAACAGGGAAACCGACGCTGTCAGTACCGAAACCGAAAGCCCGCAGCATAATCCAAAAACAAATGGCCTGATTTTCATAGCTGAATTTTTTTATTCCGGCAGTGCTTTCTGCCTTATGAATCTGAACAGGGCCGGAAATTTTTGGTTCGCCAGCATTTTCTGGTTGTTTCTGCGCGCCAGTAACGGGGTAGCTCGCCTCGATTTTACCTTTGTTCAGCCGCCCCGTGACTTTTTCCTGGCCGCATAACTGGACAGCCCGCCCCGCCCCTGTGCATTGAAACACCGGGCAACTATCGCTTTGCCATTTGCCGGGAAAGGCCTTTCGTACTTCGGGGAAGATGCATTCGGCTCCGCCCCATTCGTGGTATAGCGGATATCGAAACCCGGGTAAGCGGTGTTCATATAAACCGAATCCTCTATTACCAGAATACCCGGCGCCGGGATGCGGTAGTTGTAGCCGCCGTTGAGCTGGTCCAGGTGAGGCAGTTCCCTTTGAACCACGGTATTGATGAAGCGGTTCCAGTCGGCCTGCGCCAGCGCCTCCCTTTGAATCGGATCACCTTCCTGCGCCCAGGCCGGATCGCCCTGCCAGGCCCGCTGGGCGAAACCCAGCAGTTTTGGCAGAATATAGTGTTCCTGCATTTCCCGCCCGCGCACCGTCTCGCTCCACAGCTGGCTCTGCAGGCCGACGATATTATTCCGGCCTGCCGGCCTTAGCCTTTCCATGCCGGCAAAATCCGTTTCGGGATCGAATGGCCGGCCCATGTCGTCTTCTTTGGTGGAAAGGAAAAGGTTGCCCGGAATGCAGTCGAAGGCGTCGCGGGTATCGTTGAAGCCGGCCCAGTACAGGCCCGGTTCCCGTGGGTCCTTGTCGTAAGCCAGGTCGAAGTAGAAATTGGTCACCGGGCAGAGGATGACGGGGTAGCCCCGGTTGGCGATGCGGTAGCCGAGGTCCTGCTGCCCCCAGAGGTTGTTCCAGATGTAGGGGTAAACCTGCCGGCCGGTGTAAGCGGTATTGACCACCCAGTTGCCGTTCTCGTCGTAATCCATCACCACCTCTTCCCATCCGCCGGCCTGCAGCCCTTTACCTGCGATCATCTTTGTCAGGCGATCGAAGAAATGCGCCTGCAGGTTCTGCGGCCCTTTGACTTCCGGGTGCGCCGCCAGGTATTTTTGGCAAACCGGAGAGCCGGCCCAGGCGCCCGAAGGGACTTCATCCCCGCCGGTGTGGATCATCCGCAGCGGGACGCCGGCCTCCTGGTACATTTCGATGATGTCGTCCAGCACCGTTTCGTAAAAGTCGTAAGCCTGATCCTGGCAGACGCAGGCGACGTTGTCGGTGTAATACTGCGCCGAGCGGTAGGCAGAAGCATCTTCCGGGGCGATCAACCGGTACCGTTGCGCTTCTTCGGCTTTGCCTTCCGCCATCAGCCGGTGGTAGCGGTACTCCATCGCTTTGATGGCCGCGCGGGCATGGGCCGGCAGGTTGGCCGAGGGGATCACTTCGATGTGCCTGTCATGCGCATAGCGGATGACCTCCTTGAAATCGGCGCGGGAATAATAGCCGTTGCCGAAGGATTTGGGATCGTCCGGATCAGGCCCGGAGCCGTAGGCGGGCTGCAGGAACAGGCTGTCGTTCAGCGTGTGCCCGCGCCGGGCGCCCACCAGCGTGAGCTCGGGAAGCTCTTCGATCTCCAGCCGCCAGCCTTCGTCCTCGGTGACGTACAGCAGCAGTTTGTTGATCTTGTAGCGGGCCAGCAGATCCAGCACCCGGAGAATAGTTTCTTTGGATTGAAAATTGCGCCCCACATCGATGTGGAAGCCCCGGTAAGCGAAGGCCGGGTAGTCCACGATCTCATAAGCGGGTGCAAAAGCGCGGCTGCCTTTCCCCCGGATCATCGCCAGCAGGGATTGTATTCCGTAAAAAACGCCCGCTGCGTCCTTGCCTGCTATCCCGATGGCGCGCTCACTTATGTTTAGCCGGTAGGATTCCGCTTTTTCCAGGGTTTCGTCGAGGGATAATCGGATGGCTGCCTTGGCATCCTCGCGCTTACTCAGGCTGGCCCGCACCTGGTATTGTGCATTCAAGGCCGCGATCAGAAAACCGGCTTCTTTTTCCAGTTCCCCGGCAGCGGCTACCGAAACATCGCCGGTGAATGAAAAACTACCGGTTTCCGGCCGGGCCGATGCCGGAGCAGGTATAAAGGGATAGAGTTGCTCAGAGGGGAGCAAACGGAGCTTCTGATTCTGGCCGTATAAATACTCCGCTGTCGGGACAGGCTCCGCATCCTCGTTCGAACGCCTGAGCTGGGCGGGTTCCGTGAATTTTTCGATGACGTAATCCGTCACCGGGCGAATGACGTCCTCCCCGTTTTCCCGGAAAACCTGATAGAGCCCCACCGGCGCGTCCGCCTCCTTGTTCATCCATCCTTCGGACAGGACTTTTATTGCGGCGGACTGCCCGGGCCCCAGGGCAAAGCCGGGCAGCGCCTTCATCTCGTATAGGTCTCCGTTGATGTTGCGTATAGCGGCTTTTGCACTGGAATCGATCCCAATAATCACCCTGGGCGCCTGATTCCAGTAGAGGGCCCAGTTGCCGCCCAGTGTGGCGCCGGAGGTGTTGGTGAGCGTGAAGGTGGTTTCGTGGGCGTCCTGCGTATTTAACGCATAGTTCTTTTCCAGTTTCCAGGTAACTTTTATTGGCGCAGTGCTGGCCTCCCGCTGGCAGGCCGGGAGGGAGAAGGTGAGGAGCAGCAGTAACAATCCGGAATAATTCCTGATCCCGATCATGTTGGCGTTTTTTTTTGGAATAGTGCAGCTAAAATAGGGAAATCGCCGGGGAGATTTGGGATGTTTGGGAAAATGGCTATGCCTGATTTTGAGGATGGCAAACAAAAAAACAAGGGTAAGCAGAAGGGCGCTGGAGCACAGGTTGCATCCGGTTTAAAGCAGTTTGTAAAATATTTTAATTTTATATTTTTTTTCAAATTTATAATTTTTGGTATAGTAAAATAATAAATTAAAAAACCGATATTGTTTAAAAAATAAGATTTTATTTTTTTGAACTTAAAGAAAGCGAAGCTTTCTGAAGGAAACGAACACCAACGAATGCCCTATGCAAACCCAAACATCAAAAGGCCTAAAGCTGGCTGTGCCCTGCAGTATGCTGGCTTTGGCTTTTGGGCTGGTTGGTTTCTGGGAGAAGTGGGGAGGATGGCGTTCCGGAGAATTTATACTCCTTTCCTGTGAGTCAGGCCTCCAGGTTTATCTGGTGGAAAATGATTCGCTGGCCTGCTGCTACAGGCTGGCTTATGATTATGACCCTGCTGCAGGCTTGGCTACGGCCATTGAAACACAGATATTGACAGCAAGTGTTGCCTTCTCCTCCATTCAGTATCCGCTCAGTTCCGGTTGGTCATACCAATCCTTCAGCCAGGGGCGGCGGCTGCGCTGGCAGCACACGGGCGGCATTCCGGCGGGCAGCCAATCTCTGTTCAGCTACTGTCTGGATGCGCCCCAAACCGGTTTTCCCGTCGAAATGGCCGTCAGCTGGCTGGCTGGCGGCGAAATCCTCTGCAGCGATACCCTGCGCCTGGCCTGTTACCAGTGCCTGGCCCCTCAGCAGGAACAACTCACCTGCCTGGACGATGGCGGCTATGCTTACACTTTCGGGTTGATTAACCTGACGGATTATACCATCCACCGGCTCCGCCTGTCCGAACCTGCCGGGCAGGATCTCATTGTTGAAGAGTTGCTGGATTTGCAGGGAGCCGTTCCCCCCGGCGCTTCTCTTGGCAGTTTCAGCCTTACATTGCGCCAAGAGGCAGAGGGCCTGGAAAGCCTCTGTTTCGAATTTACGGCCAGCCGCCTGCTGGGCGATTCTTCGGCTCTGGATTGCTGCACCTTTATCCATTGCGTGGAATTGCCGTTTTGCGACCGCTGCTGTACGCCTTTTGAGGAATTCCAGGCAGATGTCAGTGTGGGCTTTACCGTTTCCGCCAATTGTGAAACGGGCTTCCTCTCGGCTACCTACCAGGGGTGGGGGCCCTGCGACCGCACATTCTGGAACCTGCGTAACCTGAACACGGGGATGGGCATTGGCGGCTTTGTCAATACAAACTCTATTTCTTTTACCTTCCTCGACGAAACCCCCTACCAACTCTGCATGCGGGTGGAGCGCCGCAATGCCTTTGGGATAAACTGTTACGGAAGCACTTCGCTTACCGTTTGCGACACCCTGATCTTTGACTGCCCCGACCCTCCCTGTGTGGACAGCAGTTTCATCGACTGGGCTTTCGAATGCCCTTCTGATATCGAACTGGTTTGCGGCTGCGACAGCATGACTTACCTCAACAGTTGCGCCGCCCTGAACTGGAGCGGTGTGCTGGGCCTGTCGGAAGGCCCCTGCGGAGAACCGCCCGTAGACAGCATCACCCTGGAAATCATAGCCTTTGACCCTGATCAGGCGCTCCTGGCGTGGTTTAGCCAGGGAGCGCTTGATTATCGTTTTTTTCTGGTTCAGCGCCGCCTGCCCGCTGCCGGCTGGGCAACAATCGCGCAAGTGGACGGCGACACCTTCTTATTTACGGATAGCGATCCGGCCGAAGGGCTGAATGAATACCGCATTGTCGGGGTGATCTGGCCCGGCAAACCCGTATTCAGCAATGTGGTGGAGGTTTTTATCACTGGATCCCAAAACCGGGCAGGGGTGGGGGAGGGGCGCCTCTGGCCCAGCCCGGTGCGGCAATCGGCTTATCTGCAATTGCCCTGGCCGGGCCCGGTAGTGGTGCTGGCTTTCGATGTTCAGGGCAGGCGCATTTCAGAATGGTGGCTGCCCGGCGCTTTCCTTGAACCGGCGGCCTTGCCGCTTGGAGCCTGGCCCGCCGGGCTGTACGTGCTGCAGGCCAAAGGCCAGGATGGAAAAACCTGGACGGGTAAATTGATCAAAAAACCCTGACACGCGGCTTGTGAAAAAAACCAGGATCCTCAGCCCACAAAAAAATCAAAACCCAACAAAAACTAAACACCCAGTAAATGAAACCCATGATTGCTCTTCCTGTCCCGATACTGCTAGGCCTTTACCTCAGCCGGCTTCCAGCCACTCCGGCTGAGGCTCTGGTGGACTATACCATTTCCGGCACGGTAACTGCGGGTGGAGCCGCGCCCGTATGGCCTGGCGCCCGGCCTTTACCTGCTGCGCCTGCGCTTCGCCGACAGGCAGGCGGTGGTGCGCCGTTTTGTCAAGATGTAACACAAGGGGCGGCCAACAGTGTGGCCGCCCCCGAATTTTCTTATTCACCTAAAAAACTTTTGCCATGAAACGAAGACTACGTTTGTTTTTACTGATAAGCCTGGCGGCCATGAGCGCCGCTTTGCCACCCGCCCTGCAGGCGCAGGATTGTATTTCGGGTGTGGTTTATTCCGACGATAACAACAACGGCGTCCAGGATGGCGCCGAAGGGCCGCTTGCCGGGCAGACGGTGGTGGCTGTAGCCAGTGATGGCACAGTGAGCCAGGCCGTGACACTGGCAGATGGAAGTTATCAGATCTGCGGCCTCATTGTCGGGCCTTATTTCATCTATGTGGATTTGGCCTCTCCGCAGTTTGTTTCCAATCCGGCATCCCAGGCCGTGGTTTATGGTGGGGCGCCCATTCCCGGAGTGAATTTTGGCATCGTTGACCTGAGCCAATTGGGCATTATTGCGGGTATCGCCTTTTTCGACCTGGATGGGGATGGCATTCAGGACAACTTCGAGCCTGGCCTGGCTGGCTACCCCGTTACCCTGAATGGCAGTCCACTGGCAGCGCCAATTGTCGTAAACACGGATGACAAAGGCGCATTCCGCTTTAATGGCCTGCCGGCAGGAGATTATTCCGTGAGCATCGTCGCCGATATTCCCAATACCGATTGGTTTGGGCCATCCACGATCGGTTTGGGGCTCGCAGCCGGGCAAACGGTGGACAACCTGCGTTTTGTGCGCCGGCCCAATCCGGGCCTGGGGTCCATTGTAGACTTTGTTTGTAACGACCTGGATGCTAATGGTATCAACGATCCTGCGACCGAACCTGGTATTAATGGGATGGAGGTGGAGCTGTTGGACGGACAGGGTACGGCCGTAGCTTCTACGAACAGCGGTTCCGGCGGCTTATATGGATTTATCGGGATAACGCCAGGAGTATATACCGTCAGAGCCTTGTATAATGCCCTGGATTTTTCTCCGACCACTCCTATCTCTTATACGCTGGATGTGCCGGGAGATGACTTTCGAAGGCCCGGGCCATTTTATTTTGAGCCCTTGCGGTCGAAATTCAAATGTGGCATGGCCGTGCATTCCTATGGTCTGCACCCTAATCAGTCCAGGACACTGACAGTTTTTGACCTAAGAGACAGAACACTGGCGCCGGCAGGCCAGAACTGGGCAGCCGTGCCCCGGTTTCACAACTGGGATATTTCTCAGACAGGGCCCATCTTTGGGCTGGCCATTGATAAGTTTTACAACATTTATGCTACTGCAACCCGACTTTATGATGGAGGGCAAACCTATCCTGCAGGAACAGGGGGGGTCATCAAAATCAATGGCTTCAGCCTGGGTGTGTCCAACCTGGTGACGACTATTGCTTCTGGCTCTCCGGTCAATACGCAAACACTGCCGAATGTCAATGCCGGGTTGGGTAATATTTGCTATAACTCAACAGATCATTTGCTTTACGTGACCAATCTGGAAGATGGTTCGATCAACGTCATAGACCCCAATACGGGCACGGTGCTGCAGCAATTCGACCCCTTCAATCCAGATGATGGCCTTGCGGGGGTGCCGAATGACCGTTTTGAAGTGCTTTGGGGAATAGCGTTTCATTTGGGAGAACGCAGGGTTTATTTTTCGCGTTTTGGGGTTAGTGGTAGTGTTCACCCTCAAAGCAGCATTTACTCTATTGATGTAACAGGCGCTGGCCTTATCAATACAGCTTCTACTCCGTTTCAGGAATTCCAAGTTACCCCCTTGGCTGGTTCTCTTCCCAGATATATCACTGATATCGCTTTTTCTCATGATGAACAGCAGATGCTAACTGCCGAGAGAGGCACGCATACGGCCCGGGTATTCCGCTATACAGGAGGGGCTTCCGGAAGCTGGGCGAGCCAGCAACAGATTCCTTTTGGTACGAATACCACGGATGCCGCAGGCGGTGTGGATTTTGGCTATGAAATTTTCCCTGCCGTGGATGGCGCTACCCCCATGGATTGTGAAAACTATATATACGCTACTGCCGATGCCTTGCAATTTGGCCCTAATTATATTTATGGAATAGGCATAGCCCCACCCACTATTGGCCTCTATAGCAACTACCGCTTTGTGGACACCGATAACATGACCTCCGGGTTTTCTGAGAAAAATGAAATCGGCGACGTCGAAGTCTTCGACTGCGCCTGCCCTGCCGGCTGTGAACAGCTAGGCCTGGCCGTCACGGCTACCCCCAGGGACAGCATCACCACCGACAGTTGCTGCTATACCCTCGACTACTTGAACACCGGCTCCGAAGCCGTTTACGGCATCGAGCTGGTGGCCCTCGACGGGGTGGAATTCGACTACACCATCACGCCCGGTTATTACGGCCCCAACTTTGGCAACTCCAACGTGACTATCGTTCCGGGGCCGCCGGTGGGCTCCGGCCTCATGCCCAGCCAGGTGGACGGGCTGGTGGACATCTGCCTGAAAAACGTGCTGGCCACGCCGCAGTACATCGTGGTCAATTACCTGGATTCCACCTACATGACGTTTTGCAGCGACACCCTGCAATTTAACTGCCCGATCGAGCAAACCTGCCTCTTTATCGTATCCGATACCCTGGTTTGCGATTCGCTGGGTTACCTCTACACCGTCGTAGTGGAAAACCCCAGCGGCGGCTTCCCGGTCGGCTATGTCAATTTCAATATCACCAGCCCCGGTTCTGGCGCCACTTTCCTCCCCGGCACCAGCTTTGTGCTGACGGATACCATTCAGCCAGGAGAGCAGGACACCTTCTCCATTATCATCCAGTCTTCGGCCGACCTCTTCGGCGATAGCCTTTGCTTCATCCTCTCCGCTCACGATGGGGTAGAGGAGCGGTTGTGCTGCGCCGAGATCGACACCTGTATCGCCTTCCCGCTCTGCGACCCCTGCCCCTTTGTAGACGCCAGCGTCAAGCCGGTGTCGGATGTACAGGCGGAGTACTGTTGTTTCGAGCTGTTCGTCACCGATACGCTGACATACGACCCCAGCCTCTTTACTGCTATACAGGCCACCATCCTGACGCCAGGGGTCAATTTTGCAGGCCTGGTGACGCTGCCGGCTCAGTTGGCTGGCTGGAGTTACACCCCTTCCTCGCCTACCAACAGCATGCTCTGGACCCACAGCAGCGGCATTACGCCCAACGGCGTCAACTACAACCTCTTTGATTTCTGCGTGGAAGGCGTCACTTCCACCGACTCCATCTATATAGAGGTCAAATGGCTGACGGCCGACAGCCTGGTGATGTGCGCCGATACGGTGGCCGTGTACTGCCCATTCTGCCTGACCGTGGTCAACGATTCACTCACCTGTGAAACCGTTATCAACCCGAATGGCACTGTGAGCCAGAATTATGCCTACACCTTCCAGGTGCAGAACTTCTCTCCCTTTCCGGTTAACACCATCGGCATCATCGAGATACCGTCCAGCAGCACCAATATCTCTCCGGATGTAATCTCCATCCCTACGATCCCGGCATACCCGCCGGGCGGCACTTCCGTGCCGGTCACCATCATGATCGATGGTTCATTGGGGCCGGTCGACAGCTTCTGTTTTGATATTGTATTGCGACAGGTCATACAAGATTCCATCGACATCACCTGCTGTTACGCCACCCATTGCATCGATTTGCCGCTCTGCGATTCGCTGCCGCCCTTCCTCTGCCCCGACCCGGCACTGGTGAGCACCGACCCCTGCCCGCTGGTCTTTGACCCGGTCTGCGGCTGTGATGATGTGACGTACAGCAACGCCTGTTTTGCTTCCAACGCAGGTGTGACAATATGGACCCCAGGCGTCTGCGACAGCCTTGCGGTTGTCGACCCCTCTATCGAATTGGCTGGCGCCCCCGGCGCCGGAGGGAGGGTGCAATTGGACTGGACGCTGGACGATGACCCGGCAGCATACAGCCACTTCATACTGCGAACCTGGACAACATCGGATGAAACGGAAAACGTGCTTGCCGTCGTACCCATAACCAACGGACAGCAGCAATACAGCTTCATCCATCAGAACGGCGGGTATGGAATCCGCAAATATGACGTGCTTGCTGCAAAAATCCAGGGCGAGTTAGCTTTCAGCAACATCGAAGAGGTATTCCTGATGAACGACGAGCAGGAACAGGCGCTGGTGTATACTTTCCCCGTGCCGGCAACGAACCTTCTGAACGTATTATCCAACCAAAGGGGAGAAGCCACGTTGGATCTGATTAGTTCTGATGGGCGCCTTCTGTTGCAACGCCAGGAAAACTTCCGCGGCCTTCCTGTACCCATCGATGTCAGCCGGGTGGAGGATGGCGTTTATATCGTTCGCCTCCGCTTCCGCGACGGACAGGTAGGGCAACAAAGGGTGGTGAAAATGGAATAAATTGCTTTAGGGATTCCATCGCTTAAGCGATGGAATCCCTAAATTGCATAAAATCCCGCTTCGCATGTCCGTAATCGAGATCCGCCCCCGCTTTCAGCGGCGCCTTCCCGAGCGCCCTTCCGAAGTCATTGCGCGCCTGCGCGCCGCCCTGCAAGGGCCCGATACCGGCATCATCGGCGCCTTTATGGATCACCACATCGTGCTGAGGTTTCCACTCGAGCAGCAGCACTACTGGTCGCCGCAGCTTGCCCTGGAGGTGGAAGCTGCGGAAAACGGCGCCCTGCTGCGTGGTTTGTACGGCCCCCGGCCCTCGGTCTGGCTGATGTTCATGTTCATGTATTCCATCCTGGGGTTGCTTGGCCTGTTTGTGGCTATCATGGGATTCTCCCAGCTGAGCCTGGGCATCCCGGCTCCCATCCTCTGGGGGCTTCCGGTTGCCGCCGCACTGGCCCTGTTTCTGTATTTCTCCGCCAAGACCGGCGAGCGCCTGGGGCGCGATGAAATGGTTCGCCTCCAGAACTTTCTGGATCAGGCGCTGGTTACTCCGGTAGAAGCCGCCGTACAAAGCAGCGCGGGGAAACATGAGTAAAAAAACAAACGCCCTCAGAATGCTGGAGGCCCAAAAGGCGCCCTTCGAAACCGTCGAATACGATTACGATGCGGACGACCTCAGCGTGGAACACATCGCCCAGGCCAACAACCTCCCCCTGGAACGCATCTTCAAAACCCTCGTCGCCAAAGGCGACAGGGCGGGCGTGATCGTCGCCGTCATTCCGGGCAACCGCAACCTCAGCTTCAAAGCCCTGGCCCGGGCCAGCGGCGACAGGAAAATCGCCCTCGTGCCCGTCAAGGAGATACAGGCCCTGACCGGCTACATCCGCGGCGGCTGCTCACCGGTCGGAATGAAAAAGAACTATCCCGTATTCGTCGACGCCTCCGCTCTGAGCCACGACAGGATTTTCGTCAACGCCGGCCAGCGCGGCCTGCTCGTGGGCCTCGCTCCGCATGACCTGCAACGGGTCACAGAGGGAGCGTTTGTGCAGATTGTGGAATAAGCCTGGCAAGCCAATTTGTGGGCGGGCTTTCCCCTCAGAGGATTTGAGGGGCGAGCTTCGCAAATGCACAAAAAACTAAGTAGTTGGACACATTTAGCAGATGAGTATACAAGAATAACACAACTTCCCCATGCCCGCCGACATCAAAATAGAATGCCCCAAATGCGGATGGGAGCCCGACGGCGGCGCCTACTGGGCCTGCACCTGCGGCCACACCTGGAATACTTTTGAAACAGCGGCCCGTTGCCCGGCCTGTGGCAAGCAATGGAAAGACACCCAGTGCATCGGCTGGCGGGGCGGCTGCGACAGGATGTCCCCCCATATTGACTGGTACAAAGGCCTGGACGACTGGCTGGACGAAGAGCTGAAAAGCGTTAAAACCTCCTCCGAAACGCTGAAGAGCTGACCTCTTTTCCAAAAAAATCGCTATAATTCCGGCAAAAAAGAAGTTATGGCAAGGAGTAATGCAGCCCTTCTGATGTTGTTCAGCCTGTCTTTCCTGGTTCAGTGGGAAACGGCCCAGGCACAGGAAAAAAAGGACATTCCCATCCCTCCGGAACTCACCGAGTTCTGGGAACCTGAAGTCCGGGTAGTTACCCCCGGAACCCCCGGAACCGCCGCCACCCCGCCTTCCGATGCCATCGTGCTCTTTGACGGCAGCAGCATCAATGAGTGGGTTTCGGCCAAAGACGGCACCCCGGCTCCCTGGACGCTTAACCCCGATGGCTCGATGACGGTGCTCCCCGGCGCCGGGGACATCAAAACGCGGCGCCTGTTCGGCGACGCACAGCTACACCTGGAATTCCGGACGCCGACGGAGATCACCGGCGACGGGCAGGGCCGCGGCAACAGCGGCGTCTTTTTCCAGGAGCGATACGAAGTGCAGGTGCTCGACAACTACCAGAACCGCACCTATTCCAATGGCCAGGCCGGCTCCGTTTACAAACAGCACATCCCGTTGGCCAATGCCTGCCGCCCCCCCGGCGAGTGGCAAACCTACGATATCATTTTCACCGCCCCGCGCTTCAACAAGGACGGCATCAGGGTGTCGGCCGGAACCCTCACCGTGATCCACAACGGCGTCCTGATACAGAACCATGTGGAAATACAGGGGACGACCGAATACATCGGCTGGCCTAAAAATATTGCCCACGGCCCGGCGGCGCTGAGGCTGCAGGACCACGGCAACCTGGTGAGCTACCGCAACATCTGGATCCGGGAGTTATAAGCAAGAGGAAAAGCGGTAAAACAAGAGAAAAACCGTAATTTGCACCGCTTATTTAAAAATGCCTGAAACAACTCCAGGCGGAGTCATGTTTTGACAGTTATTGCAGAAATTGCAAGGGTGGCCGCCTTTTCAGCGCCATTCAACCCCATCCGGATATCAGGCGCATGGCGCCAAACCCCTTCCTTTGTACCCTTAAAAAAGCCAAAATTTCCGGCTCGGCCCTCCGGGTTGCAGCCTCGATTCGGCAATCACCTTAAAATTGGCTTATGAGAGCTTTTTTTACACTCCTGCTGTTGTGTGTGTTTTTTACCATGTCTCTTTGGGCCCAGCCCGCAAATGACGAATGCACGGGCGCCCAGATGGTCAACATCACGGCGCCGCCGTCTTGTCCGGCTGGCACGCCAACCACGACGACCATCACGACTTCCAACATCGGCGCTACGCCTACGATACCCTATCCGCAGTTTACCGGTTGCAGCCCCGGCGGAGGAACCAACGGCCCGGCAGCGGAGGTGTGGTACACCTTCGTGTCGCCTTCCAACCAGATGTCTATCACGGTGATCGGGCTTTCCACCCCGAATATCGTCTTGTTTACAGGCTCCAACTGCAGCTTCCTGACCGCTATCGCCTGCGCCAGGGGGATGGTCAATTCCGGAAATGTGACCCTTGGGCCCCTGACGCTCGAGCCGGGGCAGCAATACTACCTGCTCATATCCGGCGCCAATGTGGACGATACGGGGCCTTTCAACCTGTCCTTTCAGGCTTCTCGCGACTGCGACCCCTGCCTGAATGACAGCTTCCTCTCGGCGGTGCCCCCGCCTACCAACGGCACCTATTCTTCAGGCACTACCGTCCAGTTTTGTTATACAATCACCCAATGGGACGTAACCGGAACAGTGGAATGGCTGCACGCTGTGGAAGTACAATTCGGCCCAGGCTGGGACCTGAGCACGCTGGTCCCTACCCCACCTCCCTCCTGCGGCGGCGACGGAACCTGGAACTGGTACGATTCCTGGACCAGTTGTAACACCGGCATCACCTATGGCCCGGGCTTCGCCTACGATTCCTCTTCCGGCATCGGTTGCGGAGGATCCCCCAATGACGGCGACCCCGGCAACAACTGGGGCGACGGGACAGGGGGCTGCTCCAATATCGGGACTTCGGCGCCGCCGGTTTCCTTCTGCTGGACCATCAAAGTGGCGGATTGCCCCCCCCAATGACAATGGCTCAAACCTGGGCATAATGGTCAACCCACTATCAGACGGAGACTCCGGCTCCTGGACGCAGACGGGCTGCAACACCCAAACCAGCTTCAGCGCCCTGGCTTCTGCCACCTGCTGCAGCGACCCCGACCCCTTCGTTTTCGGCACGCCAACTTCCTGCCAGGGAGGCTCCGACGGCAGCATCACTTTTGAAGGCGGCGGCGGCTTTGTGTCCGGCCCCTGGAATTATACCGTGTTTAACGCCGCCGGCACGATCATCTATCAATCAAACGCCAGCCCCGGCCCGGAAACGCTGGAAAACCTGCCGGCGGGAACCTATAACGTCGTGGCCGTCAACGCCATCTCCGGCTGCTCGCGCTCCGCCTTCGCTACCGTCGACCCCGGGCCCCCGCCCCTCGCCTTCGCCTCCGCCAACCCCGCCTGCCCCGGCGAGGATCTGCAGGTGTTCGGTGATGTCGTGCCCGATGGCAATATCGTCACCTACCAATGGACGGGGCCCAGCGGCTTCACCTCCAGCCAGCAAAACCCCATCGTTCCCCTGCCGGGTACCTATACCCTCAATGTTGCCGTGGACGGATGCGCGGCTCAGCCCGTGACGGTCAACGTCAGTTATCTGCCTGTCAACACCACTGCTCAGGCCTCTCCCGGAGCGCTGTGTTCCGGCGAACTGATCACCCTGTCGGCCTCGGGTGGCGTTTTCTACGACTGGGGCCCCTATGGCATCGGGCCGTCCATACAAGTTCCGGCGCCGTCGGTGCTTTCCGTCGAAACCCTCACCTTCACCGTCGATATACAAACAGCCAACGGCTGCACCGACACCAGAGAGGTGCAGGTAACCGTTTACCCCCTGCCCGAAGCGGAGATTCAAGGCCCCCTCGAAGCCTGCCAGGATGCCCTGATCACCCTGACGGCCTCCGGCGGGGTGGCCTACCAGTGGAGCAATGGCCAGTCCGGGCCTGTAACAAGCCTGCAGATCGAAAATCCGCCCGTCGAGGCGATTTCCGTGACCGTCACCAGCGCGTTTGGCTGCGAATCCGTTGCCGAGCAGCTCATCGTGGTCAATCCGCCGCCCCTGGCCGAAGCATTCGCCAGCCCGGATGTCATCTGCGCTGGAGAAACTTCCCAGCTCATTGCAACCGGAGGCGATGACTATGAATGGAGTACTTCCCAGATCGGGGCGGCCATCACGGTCGCTCCGACGGCTTCTACGGTTTATGAAGTAACCGTTACAGACGCCAACGGCTGCCGCAATACGGCCACCGTGGCGGTAACCGTCGAACAATCGCTGCCGGCGCCGAACGTGCAGTGTGGGGCCATTACGCCCAACTCCGTCACTTTCACCTGGCCCCCCGTGCCCGGCGCAACAGGCTATGCCGTGGATGTGCTCAGCGGGCATACGGGCTCGCTGAGCGGAACGTCTTATACCGTGAACGGCCTTTCGCCAGGGGAGGAAGTGGTGATTGCCGTGAGCGCCGTCGGCAGCAACAGTTGCGCCAATCCGGCTACCCAGATAAGCTGCTCCTCCCAGGATTGCCCTCCTGTGGGGCTCAGCATCGCTCCCGTGGCGAATATCTGCCTGGATGGAGCCACCCCACCCATTCCGCTGTCCCTCACCATTACCGGCGCCACTACCGTCGGGGATACCCTCTGGAGCGGCCCGGGTATGGTGGACACCATCCCCGGCCTGTTCGACCCGGTTGCGGCCGATACGGGCGCACACCAGATCATCGCCTCCTATACAGAAGGGGATTGCACTTATTATGATACCCTGACGATCAATGTCTTTCTGGAACCAACCGCAGAATTTACATTCGACACCAACCAGGTTTGCACCACCGGCAGCATAATCGTCACCTATACCGGCAATGCCGACAGCACGGCCACGTATAACTGGAATTTCAACGGCGGCCTGGCCAGCCCCGGCACGGGCCCCGGGCCCCATACGGTGAGCTGGGCCAGCGGAGGGGTCAAGGTGGTCCGGTTGTCTGTGGCCCAGAATGGCTGTTCCTCGATCACCGTTTCCGCCACGCTGGATGTCCAGGAGCCCCTGCAGGCGCCTGTCATTAGCTGTGGCCTATCGACAACCACTTCCACTACCTTCAACTGGGCCGATGTGCCCGGGGCAAGCGGCTACGAGGTGGTGGTGCTCAGCGGGCAATCCGGTACGCTGAACGGCAACTCTTTTACTGTTGACGGGCTGTCGCCGGAAGAAGTGGCCACCATTGAAGTCACCGCGCTGAACGACGGCCCCTGCGGTGACAGCAGCGCACAATTCAGCTGTGCTGCAGCGTCCTGCCCCACCTTTTCGATCGGCATTTCCCCTGTCAGCGATATATGCCTGGGCGCCGCTACGCCGCCCCTTACCCTCAGCGCTTCCGTTGGCGGCGGCGCAGGCAATGGGGCAGGACAATGGAGCGGCCCGGGTATTACCGATGCGGCCAACGGCATTTTCGACCCCGCACAGGCAGGCCCCGGGCTGCATACCCTAACCTACACCTATACGGAAGGGCCATGCAGCGGCAGCGAAACCATCGACATCACCATTTTCGAAACGCCGACGGCCGGCTTTGCCCTCAGCGCCGATACGGTTTGCATCAACCAGCCCTTGACGGTAACCTATACCGGGACGGCCGATCCGGCGGCCAGCAACTTTACCTGGACGTTCAACGGCGGCTCGGCAAACCCCGGCTCCGGCCCCGGGCCTCATCAGGTGAGCTGGGCTACTGCCGGCCCGAAAACCATCACCCTGGTGGTGGAGGAAAACGGCTGCCCATCCGCCGCATTTACCCAGACAGCAGTGGTAACGAGCCCCCTGCCTGCGCCGGTTGTCAACTGCAACCCCACCACCTCTTCAGTGGAGTTTACCTGGAACGACGTTCCGGGCGCCGTGGGATATAATGTGACGGTGCTGAGCGGGCCGGCAGGCGTGCAGAACGGCAACACCTATCTCGTCACCGGCCTCAGCCCGGGCGATCAGGTGGAAATCGAGGTGGAAGCCATCGGCGCCGGCCCCTGCGGCAACAGCTCGGCCGTGGAATCCTGCATTGCCGAGGATTGCCCGCAAGTGGCGATCAACATTAACCCTGTGGCTCCCATCTGCCTCGACGCCACAGCAACGCCGCTGGATCTGGCCGCAACAGTTACAGGCGGCAACGGCGGTGGCGTGGAAAGCTGGTCCGGCACTGGTGTCACCGATCCAGCCAACGGCATTTTCGACCCCAATCTTGCCGGCCCGGGAAACTGGACGGTTAGTTACAGTTACGAAGAAGGCAACTGCAGCTACAACAGCAGCATCGACATCCTCGTCCATGAGCAGCCAACCGCTACTTTTACCGCTGAGAGCCCAATCTGCCTCAATGGCTCCGCAACAGTGTCCTACACGGGAAATGCCGGCCCGGGCGCTACCTATACCTGGGATTTTGGCGACGCTACTGCCATCCCCGGTTCCGGCGCCGGGCCCCACGAGCTAAGCTGGGCAAGCGCCGGGCCAAAGGCGATCAGCCTGACAGTTACGGAGAACGGATGTACTTCTGAGCCTTTTTCCCAAACAGTTCAGGTGACGGCTCCCCTGGCTGCGCCGGATATCGATTGTGAAACGACGACCTCTTCCATCCTCTTCACCTGGGCGGATGTGCCCGGCGCGTCGGGGTATAATGTCAGCGTGCTGGCGGGCCCTACGGGCATACAAGCCGGCAACAGCTACTTTGTCGACGGGCTCAACCCCGGAGATGTGGTGCGTATCGAAGTGGAGGCCATAGGCGCGCCGCCCTGCGGCAGCAGCTTCGCCGAACTTCAGTGCGTTGCCGAAGATTGCCCCAACGTCTCCATTGTGATCGAACCTGCCGGCCCTTTCTGTGAAGGGGATATTTTTGTCGAAATACCCCTGCAGGCCAGCATCACCGGCGGCGCCGGCGGCGGCGCAGGAAACTGGTCCGGGCCCGGCATCATCGACCCGGCCAACGGTATTTTCGACCCCGCTGTGGCAGGCGTTGGCAACCATACCATCAGCTATACCTACACGGAAGGCAACTGCAGTTTTGACGCCAGCCTGCAGATCGTCATCCACCCGCAGCCATCCGCCGCCTTTGCGGCCGATCCGCTGATCTGCCTGACGCAGCAGGCAACGGTGAGTTATACCGGCGGCGCCGGCCCGGGCGCTGTTTATACCTGGGACTTCGGCGGCGCCACCGCAACCCCCGGCTCCGGCGCCGGGCCCCACGAGCTGAGCTGGCCAAGCGCCGGGCCAAAGACGATTACCCTGACAGTCACGGAGAACGGATGCGATTCCGAACCCGTCACCCAGCCAGTGCAGGTGGACGCCCCGCTGGAACCTTTCGCCATTTCGTGTGAAACGGACAACACCTCCATCACTTTCAGCTGGCCCGATGTGCCCGGCGCTACCGGTTATCAGGTGGTGGATATTTCGGGGCCGGCCGGAACGCTCAACGGAAACACCTACGCCATTACGGGCCTGAACCCGGGCGATCAGGTAAGCATTCAGGTCATTGCGGAAACCAGCGGCCCCTGCGGCAACATCGCGGTTGAGCAAAGTTGCGTCGCACTCGATTGCCCGGATGTAGTGCTGGCTATCAACCCCGTCGGGCCCTTGTGTGAAGATGCAGCCCCCGTCACCCTCAGTGCTGCCGCTTCCGGCGGCGCCGGCGCCGGTGTTTACACCTGGTCGGGAACCGGAGTCGCTGGCGCTGCCTTCGACCCCGGCGCCGTGCCGCAGCCGGGAGTTTACACCATAAACCTGAATTATGCCGAAGGGGTATGCCAGTGGACGGCCTCTACGACAGTGACGGTAAATGCCGTGCCCACCGCCGATTTCGCAGTGGAGTCGCCGGTATGCGAGGATAGTATATCGGTAATCACCTATTCCGGCTCGGCATCTTCCGGCGCTACCTTCAACTGGAGCTTCGATGGCGGCCTGGCAATACCCGGAACAGGCGCAGGCCCGCATCAGGTAACCTGGCCCACTGCCGGCGCCAGGGCGCTGAGCCTGACGGTGGTGGAGAATGGCTGCCAGTCGGCGCCTTTCAGCCAAAACGTGGAAGTAGAGGCCCAACTGCCGCCGCTGGTGATCAGTTGCGCCTCTACCAGCACATCCATCGCCTTCCTGTGGGCGGATGTGCCGGGCGCCGTTTCTTATCAGGTGGAAGTGCTCAACGGCGGACCCACCGGCCTGCTGGATGGAACGAGCTACTCGCTGACGGGCCTGGCGCCCGGGCAGGAAGTGGAGATCAGGGTGACGGCCCTGAGTGGAAACTCCTGCAGCGATGCCGTGGCTACGGCCAGTTGCATAGCGCAGGACTGCCCCCCGCTGACAGCCATGCTCAGCGGGCCGGAAGCCGTCTGCCAGGGTTCGGTGGCGGAATTGTCGCTCGATATTCAAACCGCAGGCGCAGGGCCCTTTACGGTAACCTATACCGTCAACGGCGCCGCGCAAACCGCGACGGTTCCCGCCGGCCCGTCCACCCTGGAACTGGCGCTGGCGGAAAGTTCGGATATCGCCCTGGTTTCCATCGTTGACAACAGCCTGCCCGATTGCGTGTACAACGGCAGTTCCGGCTTCAGAATAGAAGTGGATGCGCCCAACAGCGCCGGTTCGCCGGGCGGGCCTGTTTCGGTTTGCGAAGGCATCGATTCTACTATTGTGCTGGCAGAGCTGCTGTCCGGCGCCGATGCCGGCGGGCAGTGGCAGGAAAGCGGCGCCTCCCCCTCTACCGGCGGCGCCTTTAACGCTGCAGCGGCCACTTTCCAGCCCGCCAACCAGCCGCCCGGAACCTATGCCTTTACCTATACGGCCGACAATGGCGGCGCCTGCCCCGCAGATCAGGCGACCGTAAACGTAGTAGTTGAGGCGGGCCCCGTTGCCGATGCCGGCCCTGCACAGGAGCTGGCATGCAATATGGGCATGGTGACGCTCGGCAGCAGCAATACCACCGCAGGCGCCGCCTACCAGTGGCAGGCCCCTGCCGGCGTCGTGCTCGCCAACCCGAACAGCCCGTTTATCGATGTGGGGCAGCCCGGTATTTATATGCTCACAGTAACCAATGCGGCAGGTTGCGTGGCCGCGGACGAGGTGGAGGTAACCGCCAACCTGGAAGTGCCGGCTTTCGAAACCCAGGTTAGCGAGATCAGCTGCTTCCAGGCCGATGATGGCGTTATCAGCCTCCTCAACTTCAGCGGAGGGGAGCCGCCTTACCTGGTATCCTTCAACGGCGGCCCGTTCAGCGCCCAGAGCCAGTTCACCAACCTCGGCCCCGATGATTACTCCATCGTCGTGCAGAACGGCAACGGCTGCATCTCCGAGTTGTCGATCAACCTGGAACAGCCCGAAGAGGTCGTGGTAACGCTGGCCACCAACCTCGACGGCGAGAATGTCATCCAGCTCGGCGACAGCGTGCGCCTGACCGCCGTTTATAACCCGAATATCACCCTTGATACCATCATCTGGGAGCCGGATTCCATCAGCGTCGGCAACCAGGCTTCCGTCTGGGCCAGCCCTGAGCTGACCTCCAGCTTCCGCGTGACGATCGTGGACCAGAACGGCTGCAGCGACAGCGACCAGACGGTTATTATCGTGGAAAAGAAACGCCCGGTATTTATCCCCAACGTCTTCTCGCCCAATGGCGACGGCCGCAACGATGTGTTCTACATCCAGGCAGGGCCCCAGGTGAAAGCAGTGAAATCCTTCCAGATATTCAACCGCTGGGGAGAAACGGTTTATGAAAGCTATGGCTTCCAGCCCAACGACCCCTCCAGGGGCTGGGATGGGGCTTTCCGCGGGGAGCAGCTCAATGCCGCCGTTTTCGCTTACTTTGCCGAAATCGAATTCGTCGATGGCGTGGTGGAGCTTTTCAAAGGGGATGTCATGTTGATGCGTTAGGAATTGAGGTTGAGCGGGTTGAGCGTGCCTTTGTTCGCTCAGCCCGCTCAGCTTCTTCACTTCCTCAAGCTTTTTCGTTTGCCCGGGCGCACGCTTTTCCTTTTATTCCCGTATTTTTGAATTTTGGCAGCTATTCAGGGCTCCTTCAGGAGGGCATCCGGCACGCGGGCCTGTGGCCCGCGACGTAGCCAGAGCCACCCAAAGCCCACTGATTATCACTTCGCGGGCCGCGTTCCAACCTAAATGGTTGCGCATTTTGTTAAAACGGAGAATCCAGCCAGCGAAAGCGTGCGGCAAAGCATCTCGGAAGTATACGGAAAAACCCGAAAAGGCGTTTGAAAAGCGTGCATTCAGAAGAGCAATATCCCAAGAACTTATCCGAAAATCATGAGGCGTTTTTTTTACCTGTTCTTTTTCCTGCTGGGGGGAGTTTCGGCCTGGAGCCAGCCGTGTGGATTGGAAGACACCCTCCGCATTTTCCCCAATTCACAGCCCGTTTTCAACTTCGAAGTTTATAACATCTACAACGATGACCTCGCGGCGCCTGATCAGGGCGTTTGTGCGATAGAGATATTCTTCGTCCACAACTACGTGGAAGACCTGGAACTGGCCGTCACCTCTCCCGGCGGGCAGACGGTACAGCTTATCGGGCCCAATACCGACAATCCGGTGGCTTTTACCAATTTTTCCCGCTGGAGGCTGAGCTTCGTGCCCTGTTCCGCAGGCGCCAACCCCTATCCGGGCACCCTGCCGCAATGGGACAATGACGGCCCCAACCCCTGGGCGGTGTTTGGCAACTATTCGGGCTCCTATTACCCCTATTCCGGCTGCCTGGAAGATTTCAACACCGGCCCGGCCAACGGCGCCTGGCAGATAGAGGTGACGAACAACCCCTCGGCCTATCCCGGCGCCATCCTGGGCTTCCGCGTCATTTTTTGCGATGAACGCGGGCTCGACTGCTGTTTCGCCGCTTCCGGCGACCTCGACATCTACGATGATGTGCTGGCCTGTGAGGGCGACAGCAGCCTGCTGCTGGAACTGCCGCCCGATTACAACGGCACGCCGCCCGATACCAGCGAATATGGCTATACCTACCTCATCGGCGCCGACAGCATCCTGCTGGAATATGATTCGCTGCTCGATTTTACTGCTTTTGCTCCGGGCCTGTACCAGGTTTGCGGGCTGTCGTACAAGCGCGTGGACCAGGACAGCTTCCTCCTGCCGGATGGGGTGCTGACCATCGACAGCCTGCGCACCAACCTCAATAGCCTGGAACCTGCCTTTTGCGGCGAGATCACCGAAAATTGCGTCTGGATTCGCATCGCCGCTCCGCCTGATACGGCCTTCCTGGCGGGAACCATCTGCCTGGGCGATTCCGTTGTCATCGGCGACAGCACCCTGCTGGCCTCCGGCAGCTATGATATTAAGCTGGAAAATTACGCCGGCTGCGACAGCATCGTCCATTTCGACCTGCTCGTCATACCCCCTGTCTTTACCTTGCTCGACTCGGTCATTTGCGAAGGGGATTCGGTGCTGGTTGGCGGCAACGCATATACCGCCACGGGCTTATACACGGACACCCTGGCCTCCAGCCTCTCATGCGACAGCATCGTAACGCTGGATCTGGCCGTCCTGGCGCCGGTAGTGCTGGACACGACGGTTCAGTTGTGTGCCGGCGACAGCTTTGCCGTTGGCGACAGCCTGTTCAGCCAGCCGGGCAATTACGAGCTTTCTCTGTTGTCAGCCCAGGGCTGCGACAGCATTGTGCGCCTGGAATTGCAGGTTTTTTCAGTGGATGCCCTCATCGCCGAACCGGACACCCTGCGCTGCTTCAACCCTCTGTTAAACCTCGATGGCGGCGCCTCCTCACCGGCGGGCAGCCTGTCCTACTCATGGCAGGATTTGTCGGGCAACGAGCTCGGAACTGCGCCGGTTTTGCCGGTGTCTGCCGGGGGGGCTTATGTGCTGCAGGTGGCCCGCACCATTGGGCCCCTGGTATGTACGGACGCCGACACCGTAGTTGTGATCGCGGACAATGTGCCGCCTGTGGCGGATGCCGGGCCGCCGGATACCCTGACCTGTGATATCGGGCAACTGCAGATAGGGGGAGGCAATAGCTCGGCGGGCCCGGGGATCACCTATTCCTGGAGCACCGTCGGAGGCAATTTTGCAGGCCCGCAGAACGGCCCCACCGCACAGGTGAACGAACCCGGAGCATATAGCCTGATCGTCACCAACGCAGGCAACGGCTGCAGCGATACATCCACAGTTCTGGTCATTCTGGATGAGGCCGCCCCCAATGCGGTAGTAGCGCCGGTTGCACCCCTGGCCTGCAACCGGGCCAGCGTGCAGTTGAGCGGTGCAGGCTCTTCCACCGGGCCGGCATTCGAGTACAACTGGCTTTCCACTGCCGGCATTGCGCCACAGGATTCCAATACCCTCTTTCCCACCGTTACCGTGGGCGGCGTTTACCGGCTCTATGTTACCAATATCGATAACGGCTGCGTGGATTCCGCTACGGTGGTGGTCGGTTACGATACGATCGCGCCCCAGCTGTCCATCCTGCCGCCGGAGGTGCTCAATTGCGCCCGGGAGTCGCTCAGCCTGCAGGGGGGGCTGTCCAATGGAGGGCCAAATCCGTCCTTTTTCTGGCGGGTGTCTGCCGGAGGAAATATCGCTTCGGGCCTCAACAGCCTGACGCCCGTCGTGGACGCCCCGGGCTTGTACGAACTGGTAGCGGAAAACCCCCAGAATGGCTGCCGCGACTCCGTACAGGTGGAGGTTGTGCAAAATATAAACCTCATCACGGCAAATGCCGGGCAGGGCGGGCTGCTCAACTGCACCTTTACCACACTGCCCCTCGACGCCTCCGCTTCCACGGCCGGGCCCGGCATCCGCTATCTGTGGTCTACCACAAACGGCCATTTTACCGGCGCTTCCGAAGGCCCGGTGGTGCAGGTTGACGCCCCCGGCGACTACCAGTTGATCGTGGTGGACACCCTGACGTTTTGCGCCGATACAGCCATGGTGTCCATCACCCAGGATACCATACACCCCATTGCCGACGCCGGCCCGCCCCGCCTGCTCACCTGTGACAGCACCGAAGTAACGCTGGACGGAACAGCTTCCTCCGCCGGAGCGGAATTCTTTTATGACTGGATCGCGTTGCCGAACCTGGACTTCATAGGCAGCGGGTCGCCGGCCGTGGTGGTGAACCGGCCGGGATCGTACATGCTGCTGGTTACCGATACGGATAATGGTTGCATCGATACCGCATTGGTTTCGGTTTCCATCGACACCCTGTCCCCTGTCGCCGCTATCGCCCCGCCGGGCCTGCTCACCTGCGACAGCCTGGCCATCACTTTGCTGGGCAGCGGGTCTTCGCAGGGGCCCGGCTTTACCCAGCAGTGGTCCGGCCCGGGCCTGATCTCCGGCGGGCAGGGTTTGTTCCCCCTCGTAGGCGCTCCCGGGCAGTATACCCTGGCCGTAGAAAATACGGCAAACGGCTGTACTGCCGACAGCACCGTCGTGGTCGGCCAGGACACCACCGCCCCAACGGCCAATGCAGGCATCGTGGGCATACTCAGTTGCGACAGCCTGACGGTCCAACTCGGCGGGATAGAAACTTCCATTGGGCCTGATTTTTCCTATCTCTGGATAACGACGGACGGACACCTCGCCAGCAGCAACAACCAGCCCTTTGTGGTAGCCGACAGCGTTGGCATTTATGCGCTTATCGTCACCAATACCGTCAATGGTTGCCGCGACACCTCCACCACCCAGGTTTTTGAAGACAACGATCCGCCCTTCACCGAGGCCGGCCCCGGCGCCGAACTCAACTGCGCTTCCCCGACGGCACTGCTCGACGGCTCGGCATCGGATGCCTCTTCCGTGATCCGGTATCTATGGACGGGCCCCTGCCTGGAGTCCCCTTCCGACAGCATTCGGGTAGGCGTGGGCTGCGAAGGGGTTTACTACCTGCAGGCCATCAACACCGCAAGCGGTTGCGTGGGTTTGGACAGCGTGGTGGTTACCCGGGACTCTTTGCTTCCCCTGGCTATCCTGCCCGACAGCGTTTACCTTTCCTGTGAAACCGGAACGGCCACCCTCGACGCCTCCGCTTCCGACGGCGATTATTTCGAGTGGTATTACAACGGCCAGCTCGCCGGCCTGGATGTGTCGAGCCTGCAGGTGGATACCGTGGGCATGTATACGCTGCTGGCCCAGAATGCCGCCGGCCAGTGCGCCGACACGGCTACAACCATCGTCCTGCTCGACTGCGGGCCGGAAGCGGTGATCGCAGCCCCGGACACTCTTACCTGTGCTGTAACGTCCGTTGTTCTGGATGCCTCGGCTTCCGTTGCGCCCGGTTCGCCGGCTTATCAGTGGCTTGCGCCCGGCCCCAGTTGCATTGTCAGCGGGCAGGGCACGCCCCAGCTGGCCGTCCGTTGCCCCGGCGACTACACCCTGATCATTGCCAACCAGGCCGTCGGGCTGAGCGATACAGCCACGGTTTCCGTTTATATCAATGACATTCCCCCCTTTGCCGATGCAGGTGAGCCCGACACCCTCACCTGTGACGAACCCACGGCCATTCTGAACGCCAGTGGTTCGGCCTCAGGCCCGGGCATCGGCTATTTGTGGACCAACCTCGAAGAGACCTTCACGAGCACCGGTTTAACTGCTGAGGTCAATGAAAGCGGCACGTATTTCCTCACCGTCATCGACAGCCTGACGGGTTGTGTGGATGAAGACATCGTCCTCATCCAGCGCAGCGCCGAACTGCCTTCGATCAATTTCGGCGCTGCAGTTTTTCCCTGTTTCCGGGACTCTTTCTGGCTGGAGGCCTTCGTTACGCCGGCCGGGCAGCCCTATGCTTACGACTGGCAGGGGGAAAATATCCTCTGGGCGGCTGACACCGCTGCGGTTATGCTCGACACCTCGGGCATTCTCACCCTTACCGTAACCAATACATCCAATAACTGCCCGGCTACCCGTAGCGTGATGGTCGGCGAGCAGGATTGCACACCCTGCATTGAAGTTGCGCCCTTTGACAGCCTGACCTGCCTGGTGGACACCCTCATGCTTTCCGCTTCATTCTGCGAGCCCTGTACCGGCTGTACAGTGCAGTGGAGCACCATCGGCGGGCAGTTGCTCTCGCCGGCCAATGCGCTTGAAGTTTTGGTGGGAGCGCCGGGCACATACACCATTACGGCTACGGATACGCTGGGCTTTTCCGAATCCGTCAGCGTAATGGTCCGGCAAAATACGGCTTTGCCGCCTGCCGATGCAGGCCCTGATCAGCAGCTTGATTGCGATACGCCCCTGCTTTTGCTGGGCGGCGCCGCCGCTGACAGCCTCCTGTCTTTCCGCTGGACGGCGTCCAGCGGCGCGCTTCTGACCCCCGATACCCTGCCCAGCCTGCCGGTGGGCTTCCCGGATACCTTCAGCCTGGTGGTAACCCATCGCATCACCGGCTGCACCGCTTCGGATGAGGCCGTCGTCACCATCGACACCATAACTCCGGTGGCGGATGCCGGGCAGCCCTTCAGCCTGACCTGTAATTCACCTTCCGCCAACCTCGACGGCAGCGCTTCCACATTCGGGCTGGGCATTACATACCACTGGTCGGGGCCTCCGGGTTCCAGTATCGCCGGCATCAATTCCTTTAACCCACTGGTAAGCGATCCGGGCTGGTATTTTCTGGAAGTCAGGGATACAACCAACGGCTGTTTCGCCATCGACAGCGTGCTGGTCAGCCAGGCAGAAGAGCCGCCCCCCGTGCCCGATCTTTCCGATACCACCCTGACCTGCGGAACCCCGCTGATCACCCTTGTCGGGGAAGCGCCTCCCGGGCAGTACAGCTATCGCTGGTGCCTGCTGGATGGAAACGGGCAGCCTGCCGGGCCCTGCCTGCCCGATCTGTTCATTGACGTCAGCCTGCCCGGCGCCTACCGCTTCCAGGTCACAGACGAGCTGACGGGTTGCGTCAATTTCGTGGATGTGGTGGTGCGCGAAGACCGGGAGCCACCCTCGGCTTTTGCCGGCCCCGACGGGACCCTGCTTTGCAGCCTGGACAGCCTGGTGCTCCAGGGAGCTGCTGGGCCGGATACGGCCAACCTCGCGTTCAGCTGGATAGCGCTGGGTGGCAGCTTCATCGGCAACCCCAATACGCTGACGCCGACGATTTTCCAGCCCGACACCTTCCTCCTGCAGGCCGCCAACCTGGACAACCTGTGCACCGATACAGACACAGTAGTGGTAGCCCGCGACGACAACGCTCCCCAGGCCTTCGCCGGGCCGGATACTTCCCTGACCTGCCTGCGCCTCAGCCTGCGCCTGCAGGGCGAATATTCGACCGCAAGCGGCAACGCCCTCTTCGAATGGGAGAGCCCCGACGGGCATATCGCCCTGGACCCTTTCACGCCCTCGCCGCTGATCGACGAGCCCGGGCTTTATATCTTCAGGCTGACGGACCCTCAGAATGGTTGTGTCGCCACAGATAGTATTCTGGTGACAGCCGACCGCGAGCAACCTACTGCGGCCATCGGCCAGGAGGTACTGGAACTGAACTGCCGGGTAGATACGCTGCTTGTCAGCGGCGCTCTTTCCACTTCCGCAACGGGAGCGGGCCTGCTCTATTCCTGGAGGCGCCTGCCTGCAAGCCTGATAGGAACGGAGCCCACCGCCCTGATTGTGGAAACAGGCGCCTATCGCCTTATTGTAACGGACTCGCTGAACGGCTGCAAAGACACCCTGCCCTTCAACGTCATCGGCGATTTCATCCATCCGGTTGTGGCCATTGCGCCGCCGCTCAGCATCACCTGTACGCGCACCAGCATCACCCTTCATGCCGAAGGCTCCTCGGCGGGCCCTGCTTTTACGAACATCTGGGCCGGGCCGTCGGGCGTTGCCTTGCCTGATACGGGCCTTCAGGCGATAGCTTCCGAACCGGGCCTGTACACCCTGACGATCATCGACGAGGACAATGGATGCCGGGCTTCGGCTCAGGGCCTCGTAACCGCCGACACGCTGCCTCCGCTGGCAGTTGTCCGCCCCGCCGCCCCCCTGGATTGCGTCGTCCGGACGGTAGTTCTGGACGGTACGGCTTCTTCTTCCGGCGGTAATATCACCTATCTGTGGTCGACAGCCGGCGGGTTGTTACTGGGCGGGCAGGCAGCCAGCCAGGCGGAAGCCGGGGCTCCGGGCTGGTATGCCCTTCTGGTCACCAACACCAGGAATGGCTGTTCCGCGAGTGACAGCGTAGAAGTGGTGGAACTGGCCACCCCAATCGGCAGCCTGCTGTTCTCGGCCGAACCGCCCTCCTGCCCCGGCCGTACGGATGGCGCATTGTCTATCGACACCACCATGGGAGGGACGCCCCCCTTCCTTTATGCGCTGGACGGCGGCAGCTTCTCTGCACGGGACTCCTTCGGCAACCTGCCGGCGGGGCTTTATCAGCTCGAAGTGCAGGACGCAAACGGCTGTGAATATATTGCCGAAGCGGCTGTGCCCGAAGCGGTGGGCCTGAGCGTTGATCTGGGCCCGGATATAGAGCTGGAGCTCGGCCGTTTCGATACCCTTTTTGCCGTCATTTCCCCCCCTGAATACGATACCCTTTGGTGGTGGCCTCTGGAGGGGCTGACGGGCTTCGGCGGCCCTGCGGCGGCTGTTTCTCCCAAAATTTCAACCCTTTACACCATCTGGGTGCGCAATGCGAATGGCTGCGTCGCTACCGATCAGGTAAACGTCAAGGTGCGCAAAGGGAGCAGGGTTTACGCCCCCACTGCCTTTTCGCCCAACGGCGACGGGCAGAACGACCGTTTTACCCTCTTTGCCGGCCCCGATGTAGTGGCCATAAACACATTCCGGATTTTTGACCGCTGGGGCAACATGGTCTATGAGGCGGGCCCCATTGAGCCCAACGATGAGAGCCTGGGCTGGGACGGCAC
Organism: Bacteroidota bacterium; assembly: GCA_963169455.1. Taxonomy (GTDB): domain Bacteria; phylum Bacteroidota; class Bacteroidia; order Chitinophagales; family Saprospiraceae; genus JACJYE01. Next base: position 118,557 of record CAUJDW010000125.1, read on the forward strand.
GCTGAATGGCATGGAAATGGACCCGGCCGTTTTTGTCTTTTATGCCGAAGTAGAGCTGGTGGACGGCCTGGTGGAAGTGGTTGAGGGCGATCTCGTCCTGTTGCGTTGAGCCCGGACAGGCTTTTGTACAGAGGCTCTGGGCCTCCTCCGGATGAGCGCTTATGCCAGCGTCTTCACCAGGTCGACAATACCGGTAATGATGTACTGGATGCCGATGGCCATGACCAGGAAGCCCATGATGCGGGTCAGCGCCTTTAAACCGGCGACCCCAAGCGCCTTTTTCAGATAAGGAGCAGAGCGGAGAATGAGATAGACCGCAAGGCCGGTCAGAACGATCACCACGGCAACGACGGTGCGGCCCGTCCAGTCGGGGTTGGCGGCGAATACCCCGATCAGATAGGAAATGGAGCCCGGGCCCGACAGCATGGGCATGGCCATGGGAGAGAAGGAAATGTCGTCTTTGACCAGGGCCTCCTGCTTTACTTTGCGGTCGATGGCGCGCCCTGCGGCAAACTTGTCGTTCAGCAGGGAATAACCCGAGGACAGGATGACCAGCCCGCCGGCAATGCGCATGGCGTTCAGGCTGATGCCGAAAAAGCTGAGTATGAGGGAGCCGGCAAAGAAAAAAGCCAGAAGGATAAGCGTGAAATAAATGCTGGTGTGCAGGGCGGTCCGAAGGCGCTCCGCTTTGGTATAGTGGGGCGTCATGGCCAGAAACACAGGTACGGCCCCCATCGGGTTGACCAGAGAAAATAAAGAGGCCATTACCGTCAGAAACAGTTCTATCATGTCAATTACCTGATTAAGCGCCGGGAAAAAAAAGGGGAGCTAAAAGCTAGCTCCCCGAGAAAAACACCTAAAACCCATATTCATATCATGAAAACCTTTCCTAATCTAAATGTTGTTTCAACCAGGGGATTACCCCCTTGCCTCTATTCTCCATCCTTCACTCAACCCCTGGCTGAAAACAACTGCATTCCCCTTGAAATTTGACGTTTTGCTTCTCTGTCTGAGTAGAGGCCTTTGCCCCTTGAAATCGTCTTTTAGACGCAGTTGATCGCCAGGGTCACATTTCTTTTTAAAAAAAAATCTCGTTTTTTTTTCCGCTGCTTTCAGCGGCGCTTTATCGAGGCAAATGTAGAAAGTATTTTCAAACTTTCGCTGTGATAATAATCACAATTATATGATGATATTAGTCAACATTCAAATTTTTTGAGGGTAAACAACAGTTTTCGGAAAAAGTTTTCAAACCAGGCAGGCTGAATTTTTGCAGGAAGCGTTCTTTGGCCGGTGGAAGCAGGCTATAAAGCCTGAACTACCGGGCCTGGTCCAGCCTGAGTTCCACCTCCACCTCTTTATTATCGCGAAGCAGGCGGACGGTGACGGCATCTCCCGGCTCGTATTTTTCCAGCGCCAGAAGCAGGTCGTTGTTGGACTTGATGCGCTCTTTACCCAGGGCGATGATGATGTCTCCCAGATAAATGGAGCCGAAGCGGTCGCGGGTGGTGGGGCGGATGCCTGCGCGTTCCGCCGCGCTTCCTTCTTCCACGTAGATGACCAGGGCGCCCTCCAGGCCAAGGCGCGAAACGATCTGCTGCCGGGCCAGTTCGACCCCGAGGGAGGGGCGTTTCAGTTTGCCGTATTCGATCAGTTCGGGGACGACCCAGCGCACCACGTCAACCGGGATGGAAAAACCGATGCCGGCCGAGGCGCCGGAAGGGCTGTATATCGCCGTATTGACGCCGATAAGGCGGCCCGAGGAATCCAGCAAGGGCCCACCCGAGTTGCCGGGGTTGATCGCAGCGTCCGTCTGTATCACGTCCCGGATGGGAATGCCGGACACCGACTCGATTTCCCTGCCCAGAGCGCTGACGATGCCCGTGGTCAGGGTCTGGTCCAAACCAAAGGGGTTGCCGATGGCGTAAACGGACTGCCCCACGCGCAGGTCCTCAGAGGAGCCGATGGGAATGGGGCTGAGGCTTTGGCGAGGCGCTTCGATCAGCAGCACGGCCAGGTCTTTTTCCGGGGCGATGCCCACCAGCCGCGCCTGCCAGGTGGATCGGTCGGCCAGCGTGACCGTCGCCCGGTCGGCCCCCTGTATGACATGGTAGTTGGTGACGATATGCCCCTTCCCATCCCAGACGAAACCCGAGCCGGTGCCGCGGGGAATCTCCGTGACGTCGCGGGTGAAGTAATCAGTCCGGACATTCGAAGTGGTGATGTAACAAACTGAAGGCGCAGCCTCCTCGAAGAGTTTGATGGTGGCGGATTCCTGCGGGTTCAACCCCCCGGCGGGCGCCGTTTGCCGGGCGGAAGGCAGGTTGTCGGCGGGGCCCGCCTCCTGGCGGACTTCCCTGCTCAGGGCCGAATCTTTTTCGGTTTTTTCATCGGCCGGCAGTTCTCTGCCTTTCCAGGCTACCCCGGCGAAAAAGCCGCCGGCCAGCAGGGCCAGCCAAAGCAAAATACGGAATCGGTTTGGCATGATGTGTCTGCTTTTTTGTTATTAGAAACAAACGAAGCGCCGGGAAGTGGAAAAATCCGGAAATTTTTTTCAGGGCAATATTTCCAAGAGGCTGCTCCGGAAAGTTTGTTGGGGGAAGCGGGGGCAGGGCTTTGATTAAGTCGGAAGGTCAAAAGGCCGGAAGGCCGGAAGGCCCATCGACGGCCTTCCGGAGCGCTCTCAGCCATGGAGCGTCAGGCAGGCAGCTTTCGAATAAGATGCCCGTTCAAACGTTATACATCCGGAAAACTACCCAAAAACATCCATGCGCCAAAGCCAGAAACGCCGGCCTGTATTGCGCTGCCTGCTCAGGGGGCTGGCCCTCCTCTTCGCCTTGCTGCTGACCCTGGCGGGTGTTGTGTACTACCTGGCCGTTTCGAATCAGGAGCGGGCGCCGGCCCTGGTGGAAGAAGCCTTCCGGGAACAATTCGGCGCTACGGCCACTTTCGGGCGCTACCACTTCGAATACTTCAGCCATTTCCCGTTTTTGTCGATGACGCTGGAAGACATTTCCCTGCGCGACTCCCTGTATGACAGCCACGGAAGGGAATTGTTGTTCATTAAAAAAGCCAGGCTGCAGTTCAGGCCGTGGAAGCTCCTGCGGCGGCAATTCGTAGCGCGCAGCCTGGAAGTGGATAGCGCCCGGATCCGGCTGCACCGCTCGGCGGATGGGTATTTCAACGCCTCCTTTCTGAACGCGGGCGCCCTTCCGGGCCGGAGCGATTCTGCAGGCGCCCTGTTTTCCCTGGACAAGATAAAGGCCAACAGCCTGTCCTTCGAATGGCAGGATGTGCTGACGGGCAAACACCACCGACTGGAGCTCGGCCCGGCCCGCCTCCATGCCCGCCGGCGCGGCGGCCGGGTGAGCCTGCGCCTCCGGGGCGATTGCTTTTTTACCGGGCTGGTATTCAAAGCGGAGAACGGCCCCTACCTGCGGCAGCAGGGCGCCCAGCTCGACTTAAAAGCCGAGCTGGGCCGGCAGGAGGGCCTGTTCCGGCTGCTCCCATCCACTATGATCGTGGACGGCGATCAGTTTGCCCTGGAAGGCTACATCCTCAGGGGGGCGCCTCCACGCATCCATCTGGAGATCAGCAGCGGTGGGCTGCTGCTGGATGACGCCCGCCCGCTGCTGGCCGACAACCTGCGGAAGGCCCTGCAGCCCTATTCCGCCAGCCACCCGCTGAACCTGGCCCTGCTCATCGATGGCCCGCTGGCGCCCGGCCAGCAAACGATCCAACTGGATTTTTCCTGCCCGTCCACCAGCCTGGCCGCGGGCGGCATCCGCTTTGCCGGCGCCCGCCTTTCCGGGCGCTACCGGAACCGCTGCGGCGATTCGGGCCCGATCACGCCCCACAGCGATTGCCTGGAGGTCGAGTTGGCTTCCGGCCTTTTCCACGACAACATTCCTATGCAGTTCAGGTACCATGCGTCGGATATGAAATCGCCGGCTTTCCGGGTGGAGGGGCAGGCCAGCGCGCGCCTGGAGCAACTCAATGCCTTCCTGCCTTCGGGGCAGTTCCGCTTCCTGGGCGGCGTAGCAAGGGCGCAGTTTGCGGCCGAGGGGAAGGGCAGCCCGGCGGCCATGCAGCCGGGTTTCCGGCTCGGCGGAACGCTGCGCATCCGGGAAGGGGCGCTGGAATACCTGCCCGGCGGGGTTGCCTTCAGGGATATGGAGGCCAGCCTGCGGTTCCATGACGATGGCCTTCAGGTGGAATTCGCCAGGATGTCGCTTCGGGATGAACCGATTGAACTGCAGGGCTGGGTGTTCGGGCTCACGCCTCCCGCCCCGGAGAGGGCCGGGGAACTCCGGGTGGAGCTGGATGTCGATGCCCGGCGTTTGGTGTTCGACGATTTCTTACCCCTCCCTGAACAGGCGGCGCCCCGCCCCGGCGCCGGGAGGGCAGTCCGTATCGGGCTTAACGTCCGGGCTGATGAAGTGCGCTTCCGGAAACTGCAGGCCAGTAATGCCCGCTTTCGCCTGGAGGCGGGCAGCCCGGAAAGCCCGGGGCTGCGCATCGACAGCCTCAGCGCCCGGATTTTCGGCGGCATACCCATGCAGGCATCGCTCCGGCTCAGCCCGTCGGATGACCCGAAGCTGGAGATGAAGCTGCAGATTGACGCCGGGCTTGAACACTTCAACCCCCTGCTGCCCCCGGCGCTGCTGCGCCTGGAGGGTGGGAAGCTCTTTCTGGCGATGCGCTACGAAGGGCGGCTGGAAGATTATTTCAACCTCAGCGAAGAGGCCCTCAGAGGGCGGCTTGAAGGCCACGCCCGCCTGAGCGGCGCATCGGGCGAATATCTGCCCCGGGCTTATTTCATTCAGGAGCTGAACGGCAGTTTCCACTTCGATAATCAAGGCCTGGCGGTCGACAGCATGCGCTTGTCGCTCAACGGCAACGCCATCCGGGCGCGGGGGGAGGCGGCAGGTTTTATTCCCTTCCTCTTCAGGCCCGGGCGCAGGCTGAAGGTGAGCCTGGAAGCGGCTACGGCTCATCTCGACCTGAACCGCTTTCCCCTTAAAACAAGAAGAGAGGAAGTGCGGCCCCGGCGGTCATTTCCACCCAACCGCCTGGCGAAGGTGCTGGAGTCGATGCTGGCCCGGATCGAGGGCGAGCTTTCCGTTTCTGCCGACACCCTGCTTTTCCGGAAGGCCGGCTTCACCCAGGCGGCCTTCAGCTGCCGGCTCCTCGCCCGCTGTGAAGGCCGGCAGCACCCTGGCGGCTGTGCGGCCATCGATCATTTTTCGGGTAAACTGTTTGGCACTACCCCCATCCGCGCCAGCCTGTCCGTCCAGGGCCTGGCCGACCCCTTTTTCATTGCGGACGCTCAGGTAGAGGCGCCGATGAAGGAGTTGAACCGAATGTTCCCGCCCGACCGCTTCGCCTTCCACGGCGGAACGGCAAGGGTGTCCTTTCACTACGAGGGCCGGCCGCATAGCCAGTTCGATGCAGGGCAGGCCCTGCTCAGGGCAAAGATCAGTGGCAGAGCCAGCATCGCCGGCGCCGCCATCGACTACAAGCCCCGGGGTTACCGCCTGGATGGGCTGCAGGCAGAGCTGGCCTTTGATGAAAACGGCTTATTGGCCGAAGCCGTGCAATTGCGGCTCAACGGAAATGTCGTCCACCTGCGGGGGCAATTCCGGGATTTCCTGCCCTTCCTCTTTCTGCCCGGGCGGGAGTTGCGGGCTTCCCTGGAGCTGTATTCCCCGCATTTCGACTTCGGGCGGTTTCAGGCGCCGCAAAAACATCTGCCCAACCTGAGGAAAGGGCCCTATGAGCCCACGCCCATCACGGAACTGGTGCTGGCAGGGCTGGAAAACCTGGACGCCGAGCTCGATGTCAGGCTGGATACGGTAAGCTACCGCCATTTCCGGGCGGCCGATATGAGGGGTGTTTTCCGGATGTCGCCGGGCCTGTTGCGCATCGAGGATGCCGGGATGGCCCTGGCCGGCGGGCAGTTCCGCCTCGACGGGCAGATCAGCGGGCTGGAGGAAAATGCGCCCCGCATCGATGTGCGCGCCGGCTTCCTGGGCGCCGACATCCAGAAGGCCTTTCTGGCTTTCGACAACTTCGGGCAGTACGAACTGGACGCCGCCAATATCGAGGGCAGGCTGGACGCCGAAGCGGTTTTCCGGGCCCGCGCCAACGCCAATTACGACATTCTGCCGGCCAGCATGGAAGGCCGCATCAGCCTGAAGGTCGAAGACGGCGCCCTGATCGGGCTGCCGGCCCTGGATTCGATGCAAAATTTCCTGCTGCGCAAGCGCAAGCTCTCCGACATCCGCTTCGCCACCCTGGAGAATACCTTCTCGCTGAAGGGGCGGGACCTTTTTATCGACCACTTTTTCGTGGCTTCCACCGCGCTGACTTTCGGGGTGCAGGGCCGTTATGGCCTGGGTGCAGGAAGTTCCGCCAACCTGCTGTTCGAACTGCCTGTGGGCAACCTGCTCAGCCCGGGCCTTCGGTTGGAGGCCCTGCATAACCCCGGTGATCGCGGCAAGGGGCCGGTGCTTTTGCTGCGGGCTAAAAAAGATGAAGAGGGGAAATGGAATTTCAGGCTGGTGTGGTCGAGGAAGGAGCGGGAGTGAGCGGAAGGGGATTTTGCAGATGGTGGAGTCAAATCAGAAACCTCTGGCGCCAGGCGCCGGAGCCGAAAATCATTTCTATTAAAGCCGATTTAACCTTGCTCAGGGCGCAGATGCCAAGGTTTTTGTCGGAGCAATGGAAAATTTGCTTTCTGAAAGACAATAAAAGCTTCACCTCAACAGCGCCACTTCCCCGTATTCCCTGGCGCTTTCCCCATTCCCGAATGCATACTCCAGCACAAAGGCGTACAAGCCTGCCGGCGCCGGTTCCCCCTGTACCCGCCCGTCCCAGCCTTCATCGGGGTCTTTGCTTTCGAAAACTTTGCCGCCCCAGCGATCGAACACGGACAGATGGAAGCTGCCGGGCTCGCAGGCCAGGTAGGCCCGGAAGGTGTCATTGCGGCCGTCGCTGTTGGGGGAGAAGGCGTTGGGCAGGTAGGCCGGGCAGATGGTGTCCGTTTCCACTTCTACCGAATCTGTGGGTTCGGTGGGTTCGTCTTCGAAGCTTTTGCGCAGGCGGCCGGCGTCGAGCAAGATGTTGCAGCTGCGCGGGTTGGCTTCATCCTCGAAGGCCGCTTCGAAGATGAGGAAATCGGCCTGCACCGGGGCCGTGAAGCGGAAGGTGTACTCCTGCCAGGGGTAATGATCGATGGGCTGGGAAAGGTGTATCTCCCGGCCTTTTTTGCACTCGCCTTCGCCGATGAAGACGCGCAGCCGGCAGGGGTTGCCGAAATCGATGCCCTCCCAGCTGAAGCCGGGCTCATGGCTCAGCGAGTAGGTGAGGTCGTACTCCTGCCCGGCTTTTATCGTATCGAGCAGGAAAACCCCAACGCCCTCGGCCGAGCCTGCCAGGGGCGGCCCGAACTGGTCGGCGCCCCGGGCCACCAGCCCGATAAAAGTGAGGTTGTCGGCCGCCGCCCTGGCGATGCCGAACTGCCCCGGCTGAGTGTCGGCGCTGCTGAGAGAGCCGCAGTTCATCCAGGGCGCCGGGGGGAAGTTCATCCGCGGCGGGCCCTCCATGGAAGGGTTGGGAAGGAATTCCTGGGCCCGGGCGAAAGGGGCGGCGCCCAGGAACAGCATTATCAGGATATGGACAAGGAGCCTTGGGAGAACTGCTCCGGCAGGAGTAATGGATTTTTGGAGCGCTGGAATAATGTGTCCTGGTTCTGCCCGCCGGGGGGTGGGCAATGGGGTAATCCACCGCGCCACCGCACCACCATTCCAATATTCCTTCCGAAAACTTTCCGAAAGGCCTTCACTGATCGACGACTTCATATTCCGGGTGTTTTGCTGCCGCGAAGGTAAGGGTTAGAGAAATGAATTGCGTGCTTTCCCTGCCATTCGGGCAGAAAAATGCCATTCGTGAATCCTCTGCTAAAAATCTTATTAATTACCTTGGAAAGTGGTATTTTGGTGTGCCCGTCCGGTATGGGTATTCCAACATTCGGGCCTGCGCAATAGACAGCTGTTTCAAGTATCTTCCATGAACAGGAAAACCCATTCCGAATTGGAATAAATACAACCACATTCATGAGTAGTCAATTGGAAAACAAAGCGGTCATTTTCACACATTTTTCCCATTTAAGCCACGAAGAGAGTAGCCATGATTTTCGGGTTAAAGCCGACCGCCTGGTCGATACCTATACGCCGGTGATAAGATCATACATGGAGTGTAATAAAGGCAAAGAACGGATTGGAATCGTTTATGCATACGTTGATTGGGCCATTAAAAAGACAGTTACAAATCCATATACCATTGAACAGAACGGAAAGATTGACTTGCAGGTTTCTTCCGAAATCCTGGTACAGGAGAAAGAACTCTTTGACGTCCTTGAAAGGGCAAAGGAACAGGCATTGTCAGAGGTGATGAGAAAAGACGGTGAATTTTATTATCCCATCAATTTCGTTTTTGTAGGCCTTGACAAATTACTGGGTTTCCTCAGGAATATTGTTGAAGTCAGGCCCAACCTGTTGACACTTCTTTTCGGCCCGGAAAAAACATTTGGTTACGATTCACCGAAGTTTGTTGAAGCAATAATAAGGCTGGCCCGGCAGGATGTATATTATTTGGCCCGGCACCCGGTCATAAGGGTAGATGAGGATGCTCAGGTACATCCCGACAGCATCGATTTGCTACTTGACACTTTCAGGGAAATTCACTCAAAGAGGTTGTATTTTTTCTTTTCAGGGAGATATGGCCGGTTTGATGGCAGGCCTGACCCGCTCAACGATCATCCGGTTCGGGTGCACTGGTTTTACCCGCCCGGCGCCACCGTGGATAAACTCGATGACCTTAAGGAATATAGCAAAGTCAGCCGCAGGTTTTTGGCCGACGTGTCATTCTTAGGGGGGACCCAATATTTAAGCCATAAGGGCAGCCTGGAAGAAGAAATTGTGAAGAATTGTAGCAAACACATGCAAATGCTGATCCGGGAGAAAAAAGTACCCGGTAACCCCCGCCCAAGTGAACAAGTTGTCTCAGGAGCCGGCTTGATCATGTCTTCCCGGGCCATCACCCTGTTGCCCCCGTTCATGAACTTCAAGCTTACGACTTGGGTGGATGACAACAATAAACGGCTAATGCATGAAATGCTCGAAGATATCGCAAAAGGGGACAAGGAATCCATTCCTGAAGCCATTTTTCAGCAGAGCAGGCATGGGGAAAAAGGGCTATCCAAAGAATATATTGAAAACAAAACCGAAAATTACCTGGAACGGCTATTGCGCGGATGTATGTTTCATTCCATGATCGCTACTATTGAGGGAAAACCCACGGAGTACTCCAAGATGGTTAGAGATATTGTTTTGGGGAAAACAGATGAATTAAGCGAAGAGAGGATTGCGAAAGTGAAAGAAGCCATTGAAGGGATAGCTCGGGAAAAAATGCAGATCGTCCTGGATTGCTGGGGGGCTTCTGACTATGAAAGAAAGGATCCGGACAACCCGAATGAGAAAGAGCAGGAACAATTTATTTCTTATTCCTGGGCAAAATCGCTGAATGTGGACGAGAAGAGAAAAGACCGATTAGTTGAAAACCTTGTGGAAGAAGCCATGCAATACCTAGAAGTCGTAAAACACTGGCCTATTTTCGTGAGCTCGGTTAAAAGGCTGTCTTTTATTGGGAATGACTGGTTATACAAAAGAGTGGATTGATGGTCATGCCCGGCCAGCACTCACTGCGCCGGGCGCCCCGGTTTGCATGGCATGCAAAGAATAATTGTTCAATCAAAGCTAAGTAGCCGGACACATTTAGCAGAACAATATTACAATCCAACAATATAACCCTGGCCCCAGGAACAAGGCTATTGACGCCCTATTTCCGAAGCAGTATGCGTTATAATAAATGTGTCCAGCTACTTACTTGCTTAGGTTGGAACGCAGGCCTGTGGCCCGCGAAGTGATAATCAGAGAGGCTTTGCCTGTGTCGTGAGCCGCATGCCCACGTTCCAGATAAGGCCGCTAAGGAGTCCTGAAAAGGCATCAATCAAAACAAAATAACTGACATCATGAACAAGAAATTTAGTTCCCTAACCATGCTGTATGCGGCCGTTCTGCTGGCCGTTGCCATGCTTCCCATATCCTGCACGCCCACGCCCCCTCCCACGCCGAAAGACCTGGCCCAGGAGGCCATCATTCCTCTGCCCGTCTCCCTGGAAGCGACGGGCAGTTCCTTCCGCCTGACGGAGAAAACGGACATCTACGTGCAGGCGGGCAATCCCGAACTGGAACGCCTCGGGCAGTACCTGGCGGGCTTGCTGAACCCCGCTACGGGGCTGGAAATTGGCGTAAAAACAACGGACGAGGCGCCGGCATCCGGCCACTTCTACCTCGCCCTGGGCGCCAATGACGCCGAACTGGGGAAGGAAGGCTACCAACTGGAAATAGCCGAAACAACGGTGAACCTGACGGCAAACGAAGCAGCGGGGATATTTTACGGCATTCAAACCCTGCGCCACCTGCTGCCGGCAGCCATCGAAAAACCGGAAAAACAGGAAGGCCCCTGGGAAATCGCCAGCGGCAAAATCCGCGACTATCCCGGTTATGGGCACCGGGGCAGCATGCTCGACGTCTCCCGCCACTTCTTCAGCGTGGAGGAAGTCAAGCGGTACATCGACCTGATTTCTCTGTACAAAATGAACGTCCTGCACCTGCACCTGTCCGACGACCAGGGCTGGCGCATCGAGATCAAATCCTGGCCTAAGCTGGCCGAAATAGGCGGCAGCACCGAAGTCGGCGGCGGCGAAGGCGGCTTCTACACCCAGGAACAGTACAAAGACATCGTACAGTACGCCCAGGATCGTTACATCATGATCATTCCCGAAATAGACATGCCGGGCCATACCAACGCCGCCCTGGCTTCCTACGGCGAGCTCAACTGCGACGGACAGCCCCGCAAACTCTATACCGGTACGGAAGTCGGCTTCAGCACTTTCTGCACCACCAAAGACACGGTCTATAAATTCATCGACGACGTCTTCCGCGAACTGGCGGCTTTGACCCCCGGCCCATACCTCCATATCGGCGGCGACGAGTCGCACGTGACGCCCATGGCCGAGTACATCCCCTTCATCAACCGGGTGCAGGACATCGTAGCCGCCCATGGCAAGCAGGTCGTCGGCTGGGATGAGATCGCCAATGCCGAGATGAAGCCCGGTACGATCGTACAGTTGTGGGCCGGCGCGGAAAACGCCAAAATGGGCGTGGAAAAAGGCGCCAAAGTGATCATGTCGCCCGCCAGCAAGGCTTATATCGACATGAAGTACGACTCGACCACCGAGCTGGGGCTGGCCTGGGCCGGGTACATTGAAGTCGACACCGGCTATATCTGGGACCCCGCCGCCATGGCCGCCGCCGAAGGGGTGGACAAGAGCGTCATCCTCGGCGTGGAAGCCCCGCTGTGGTCGGAAACCGTCACCAACATCAAAGAAGTGGAGTTCATGGCCTTCCCCCGCATCCCCGGCATCGCCGAGATCGGCTGGACGCCGGCCAACCTCCGGCAGTGGGACGAGTACAAGCTGCGGCTGGGCAAACAGAAAGCCCGCTTCGAAGCGATGGAGATCAATTACTACGCATCGCCGAAGGTGCCCTGGGCGGCTCAGTAGGCAGTAAGCCGGTGCGTTAGTCGCCAGGTGCGCCGCGGCTTTGCATCCTTGTTGGGGCTCGGTTAGCCGGGAGGGGAGAACCTCAGCGGGCAGGCTTATTTTTTATTGTCCCCGCCAGGGGTGGGGGCGGGGATAGGTTTTCCGTTCAACTTGAATTGTTGTCTGGTATTGCCTGATTTTATAAGCAACAGAGCCTACCCCAAAGGGATATTCCAATCTGCACCTTTTTCAAAAAGGGGATGTCATCGGGCATCCGCAGTTCGGGGAGATTGCGTTGGATGATATTTTTATCGCTTCAGGTTTTCCGGGCGCCGGCCCCGCTTAGAGCATGTTTGGAGGCCGGATTTGAAAGCGAAAAGTGTCAATTTTTCGGTGAGACAAGGCGCTTTTCGAAGGGCGTACCCTGAGGTACGGCCAAGAAAAGCAACGCAGTATAACCGGAAAAGTGGCCTTTTTTAGCTCAAAGGCTGGCCTCCAAACAAGCTCCAAGGGCTTGTTGGGAAGTTGCGAAAAAATTATATATCAGAAATCCTTCCACAGAGGTAGGAATATTTTATATTTTGGCCCCGAGCGTGTTTTTTTAACCTAAAACCGATTCCAATGAAGCATTTGCCATCTTTTCTGGCCCTCTTTTGTTTTTGCCTGCCTTTCGCCTTGTCCGCCCAGTCCGCCGCAGTGGGCGAGTGGAAAACTTCGTTTCCCGATGACAAGGGCAACATGATACCCGTCCACCTTTCCATCAAAGCCGACAACACATACGCGGTTGACTTCGGCGCCGACGGCACGGTTGATATCAAAGGGAAGTATATGGATGTGGAAGGCCACCTGACCATCCAGGATACGGAGGGCTCCGACTGCTCCGGCGAAGGCGTTTACCAACTGGAAGTCACCGCCGGCGGCATGAAGATGACCCGCATCAGCGACGAATGTGAGGGCCGGGGCGGCCCGGACGGAGTGATGGCGTTCGAGCGGGCCTAGGCCAGACGAGGCCGAGCCTGAAAAAGTAAAGCGCCCCGGCTTTTGCGCGGGGCGCTTTACTTTTTGGCTGACAGCCATTTTCAAAAGGCATTGCACGAATTCAGGGCAACGTACAACTACCTGGCGGAACGGCATGTTTTAGAAAGGCCAGAAAAATTCGCACAAATAGATATGAGTACTTATTCCTTAAAACGACGCATCGAACTCGTCAAACAATCACTGGGCGACGGCCAGTGGAAAAAGCATTTCCTGCCCTTCGCCCAATCCGATGACCGGCTGGCATACCGGCAGGTGGGGTGGACCATTTTCTGGTTTGCCGTATTCGGGATAGCCGCCCTGGCCGTTGCGAAGCTGGCCTCCGGGAGCTACGGCTTCTGGTGGGGCGTGCTGGCCGCAATGCCCCTGACGATCGTGTGGGCCCTGTTCAGAAGCCGGTTGTTCAGCCTGCAGCACGACTGTGGCCACGAATCTCTATTTTCCACCAGGGAAAAGAATGACAAATGGATGGAGGTGCTGAGCGTTTTTACCTGGATATCCGTTCCCTGGGCCGGCGTACACGCCATCCACCACATGACGAATGCCGAGCTCGAGTTCAGCGACGTGGGCGATGTGGCCCTGCTGACGGAAAAGAGCTTTTCGGAATTGTCGCTTGGCGCCAAGCTCTATTACTTTCTGCACCGGCACCCCCTTTTCCTGTGCGTAGTGGTCGGAACCTGGTATATCACCTTTTACGAACGCTTCCGCTTCGACCTCTTCAAGGAGAAAGTACAGGAACTGGAAAAGGTGGCCAAAGTGCGCAGCAAACTCCACGAAAAAACACCGGGCAAAACCAATTTACTGATCCTCTCGATATACAGCCTTCTGGCGCTTATCCTGGAATGGACGTTTGGCCTGGGCCCGCATTTTCTTCTGCTGTTGTTCATTTCGAACATCGTATGGGGCAGCATCGCCTTCTGGTTCTTCTTCCTGCAGCACCAGGATGAGGCCCTGCTGAAGCTCAGCGAGGAAAAACTGGAAGCACTGGCCCAGGAGGGCTTTCTCAAAAAAGGCAACAAACACCTGCTGGTCTCCCTGCTGGGCAGCACCTACTACAAGGTGCCCGCCTGGCTCCGCTACTTCGTGGCGGACATTACCTTCCACCCCGTGCACCATCTGGTGGAAGGAATCCCCAACTACCGCATAAAAGATGCCTGGGCCAAACTGAAGGAACTGATCCCCGAAACCGAATCCATCATCACAACCCTGACCATACGTTCCAGCCTGAAGCTGATCACCAGGTGGTACCTGCTGTTCGACACGGAGCTCGATAAGATGGTGACGGCCTGGGAGTTTTTCCGGAATAAAAGGTACCGGCGGCTGTTGTTCAGTAGGGCGGGGTGAGTGCCGGGCTTGCCATTGACCAGTGTTTGTGGCCGGTTTTGCCTTCGATGCTGAAGCTGTGGACAAGTTCCCGGGTGGGGGAGTAGCGCCATGGGCCCAGGGGCAAAATACAAACAGGAGTCATCCCGAAACGGATACATGTGGCCAAGGATAAGCCACGGGGCGGCTGATTTATGCAAAATCAAGCCGAGCCGCCCCGTGGCTGGCTGCAAATTCTAAAATTCCCTTCCTCCTCTGCTCCCGGGCTTGCTCTTCGGGCTACTGCTTTTCGGGGCCGTGCTATTCCTGGAAGCAGGGGCGGTGCTTCTGCTATTGGCTTCCGGCTTCCGGGCAGGGGCCGTTGGCCTTGGGCTGGCAGCCTCGTTACGCGATGGTTGCTGTACGTTCTTCGGAGCAGTACTTCTGCCTGGTTCGGGCCTGGGTTGCGTTGCCGTCCGGCTGCTTGCCTGCGGCTTCGGGGCCGGGGCTGTCGAGCGGGTGGCCGCCCTGGAACGATCCGGAATGTTGCGGGATTGCTGATTTGCCTGGGGCGTAGTGTTCCTGTCTGTTTTTTGATCAGCAGGGGGAGTAACCCTCCTGCTTTGTTCAACAGGCCTGGAAGCGGGAGCCGCCGAACGAGGCGATGCCGGGCTGGCGGCGCTGCGGGATCTTTGGCCGGCTTCCGGAGTTGCGCTCCTCGGCGCCTCATTGTTATAAGAAGGCTCCGTCCTTTTCCGGCTCACGGATGGGCTTTGTTCCGGCGCAGCGGAAGGCGCGGTGCTTCTGGGCTGCTCCACAACATGATCTCTCCGGCTATTATGGGGGTTATCCACTTGCTGTGCGGCCGGCCTCGGACGATGAACGGGGGGCTTGCCGTGCTTGACCCTGACTTCATTGGTGTACTGCACGACGTTGTAGCTATACGACCGGTAAGGCCTGTAGAAGTTGTGAACGTGAACCACCCGGTGAATGTGTACGACGTGATAAAACCTGTGGTAAACCACGATTCGCGGGCGGAAGATGCTCCAGGAGCATTGCACCCAGGGGCTCCACCAAACCGGATAGTATTGCCAGCGATACGGAGAGGCGTAAACGACATACTGCCGGCCCAGGATATGCTGAACCGGTTCCCAGTAGTACACATTGACGAAATCGTCATAATTCGAACGGTATCCGCCCCGGCTGTCGGAATACCCCTCCACCGGCTCCACGATGACTTCTTCACCGTAGAGGTCTTCATCTCCTACGATCTGAAGGACGGCTTCCCCTCTTCGGATGATTTCAATTTCAATAACCGCCACGTCCTGAACGTCATACCGGCCCAGCAAGGCCTGCAGGATAATGGCGTGGAAATTCCCCTGCCGCCGGTGTTCCACCCGGATGTAGTCGATCCTGCCGTCGTAGTTCAAATCCAGGTTGTTGACCCAGCGGTCTTCCGTATTGAGCTTCCGTTCGAAATCACTTAAAGAGTAGGATTGTTTGAACAGCTCGAGCGCCCCTTCCAGGCTGAAGTAGTCGCCTTCATAGCCCGTGCGCCCCGTTCCGTACTGGGCATAGGCCGCCGAGAGGAACAAGGCGGGCAGCATGCAGCTTAAAATTAATTTTTTCATGGCCTGATTTTTGATCGTTTGATAAATCTTCGCTTCTGTTTCTATTATTAAGACGGTATTCAGGGGTGGGCCGCCCCCTCCAAACCGGCACTTTAAGCTCAGTTTAACCAGGGGGGAATTGTTAACTGAATTTTAAAGGTAAAAAAGGGGCAAAAAGCTTGTTTTTAGGGCGTTTATGCCGCCCAAAACATAAGGGGCCATGCGCCCGTAACATAAATTAACGGGGGTTAAGGAAGTGTGAAAAGGAGGGAAACCCCGGCTGATGCCCAGGCTCTTTTCTTTGCCGCCTCAAGGATGGTTTTGAGATCACTGCTAAAATCCTCAATTTTAGGATCTGTTCAAAATAATGATTATGAAGCCGAAAATATGGATGTACCTGCTGTTGCTTTGGATGGTTTCCTCCTGTCAGATGGCAGAGAGAAAATATGCCTATGTAAGTGGTAAAGACATTTACTCACCCCAGGGTGAAGTATTGCATCTGAAAGGCGTGAATTTGGGCAATTGGTTGCTGCCGGAGGGGTATATGTTCAAAATGCAGGACTGCAACTCGCCGCGCAAAATAGACCAGGCCATACGCGAATTGATCGGCAACAGCGCCACTACGGCTTTCTGGGATTCTTTTCTGGAACATTACATCACCCAGGCCGATATCCGGTGGTTGTCGGAGGCCGGGGTGAACCTCATCCGCCTGCCATTTGATTACCGCTTGTTGACCCATGATGATTTTTTAGGGCGGGATATGCATGGCTATGCGTATCTGGACAAAGCTATCAGCTGGTGTGAGCAATACAACATTTATGTTTTACTGGACATGCACGGCGCTCCCGGCGGACAAACCGGCGACAACATAGACAATAGTGATGGCTATCCCTGGCTGATGGTAGATGAAGGCATGAAACAGCAAACCTGCACTGTCTGGCAGGATATCGCAAAGCGGTATGCGGATAATACTACTGTAATTGGTTATAACTTACTGAACGAGCCCATCCCTCATTATTTTGAAAAGGATACGCTGAAACCCTATTTAGAGCCTTTGTACAAAAGGATAACAGAGGCAATCAGAGCAGTAGATAAAAATCATATCATATTTATTGGAGGGGCGGTATGGGAGACCGATTTCTCGGTTTTCTCTGAGCCCTTTGATGACAAATTAGCCTACACCTTTCATAAGTACTGGATGCCGCCTGAGCAGGAGCAAATACAGGAATACGTGGACTTCAGAGCTAAATATAATGTGCCCATACTGATGGGCGAAAGTGGCGAAAATGAGGATGAATGGGTGAAGCAATTCAGGGAATTACTGGATGAAAATGACATTCACTGGACGTTCTGGCCCTACAAGAAGATGGATAATACACGCGGCCCGATGAACTTTGACAAACCCGACGGCTACGATAACTTTGTAAAATACGCAGAGAGCGACAGAAGCTCATTTGGCAGGATAAGGGCGCTGAAAGACAGCCTCGATGGAATAAGGCCGGAAGAGATCGTCGCTATACTCAACCAATTCGTTGAAAACAGCAAGTTTGAAAATTGTTATCCGAATGTGGGCTATTGCGAGGCCCTGGGATTGAAAGCGCCTGTTCATTAAATACCGGAAAAAATCATGAAACGAACCATCAGATCACTGGCCTTTCCCGCCTTCGGGATGTTGCTTTTCCTCAGCTCCACGGTGCAGGTAGAACCGCCAAAGCCTTCCGCCTTCCCCCTTCCGCCTTCCGCCTTCGCAGACACCGTGGTGATCGAATACAAAGGGCGGATAAAGGAGATTATCGACCTGAAATGCTATGACTGCCACAGTGCGAAAGGGGATGATGAGGATGCCAAAAAAGAGCTGCTGTGGGATGAATTGCCCAAACTGAACCCGACGGACCAGGTATACGCCCTTGATGCCATCGCGGAGTCGGTCGAAAACGGAGATATGCCTCCGTTCAGTTACGTACTCTGGAGGCCCCATAAGAAACTGACCGCCGAAGAGGCCAAACTGTTGATAGACTGGGCGAGCAAGCTGTCCGACAGGATTTATAAGGAAATGGACTGAGTGGTAAGGGCACTGCGGAAAGCCCAGTTTTTGACACGGAGCCACACAGAGAAAGCACGGAGCTGCACGGGGCCTTGAAAATCAGGGGGTCGTCCCCGTGAATCTCCGTGTTTAACACTTTCCTGAGCTCCCTCAGGTATAGATAATTTTACATTTCGACCTCCTTAATCAGCCTGATATCCCTGGAGGAAGCGCCGGCTTTGACAGCATACGTGCCTTTTTCCAGAGCCCAGCCTGAATTTTCCTCATCCCAGTAACGCAATGCCGAGGCCGGGATGCTGAACACGATGTCCTGAGCTTCCCCCGGTTCCAGGTTTCGGGTTTTCGCAAAGGCCTTCAGTTCCTGATTCGGCCGGTCGATGCCGGAATTGGGTTTTGAAAAATAGATCTGTACGACTTCTTTCCCGGCCCGTTCCCCCGTGTTTTTGACGGTAACAGTAAGCAGGATCGTGTCATTTGCCAGAGTGGCTTCCATATTGCCGAATTCGAAACCGGTATAGGAAAGCCCGTAACCAAAGGGGTAGGAAACTTCAAGGTTTGCTTTGTCGAAGTGCCTGTAACCCACATAAACCCCTTCTTCATAAAGGGTGTAATCTTTGTTCCGGATCTTTTCTTCCTCTGATTTTGCTCCCTTGGCAAAAAACATGCCGGACATGCTCATGGGCTCCCCATCCAGCGGAAAATTTGCGTTGGACGCATGGTCAGCCAGGCGAACCGGGAAGGTCATCGGCAGTTTGCCGCTCGGGTTGACTTTGCCGCTGAGGATGTCGGCAGCCGAGTTTCCGCCTTCCTGCCCGCCCTGCCATGCCAGCAGGATGGCGTCCGGCTGCGCTTTCCACGATGCCGTTTCGATTACCCCCCCGATATTCAGCACTACGACTGCTTTTTTACCTGCTGCGTGAAAGGCCTGGCAGGCATTTGCTATTATGGCCTGCTCTTCGGCCGACAACAGGAAGTCATCCTGCTCGACTCTGTCCCCTCCTTCGCCGCTGTTCCTGCCGATGGTAATGATGCCAATGTCTGCACCGGAAGCGATTTGCTTTAGTTGTTCAGCCGTATAAATGACTTCTGGCGGGTCGTACGGTTGAAACATGGCGTTCATGCCCAGCGGTTTGACAAATGCCTCCTTATTGGCTTCCTTGTGGGCTTCGAAGATGCTTTTGGCCGTCGCATTGATCTCGAACCCCGCATTTTTCAGGCCTTCTTCCAGGGAAACGGTATAGGCTTCATTCACGTCTCCCGAACCTGTTCCGCCGGCGATGAAATCATAAGAGGTGACGCCCAGCAGCGCTACGTTCTTTGCCGGCGCAATGGGCAGCGCGTTTTCATTTTTTAGCAGCACCATGCCTTCCGCCGCCGATCGGCGGGTAATTTGGGCATGCGCCTCCAGGTCCGGGTTATTTCCATACTGATAGTTCTGCATCTTCCTGGATTCCAGGATCAGTTTCAGAATTCTCCGGACCGAGGTGTCGATATCCTCTTCTGACAATTCCCCCTTTTTATGGGCTTTGATCAGGGCTTTCCACTGTTTATTGGTCCCCGGTTCCAGCAGGTCGTTGCCGGCGCTGACCTGAGCCGGAGCGTTCTGCCCGCCGAACCAGTCGGACATGACCAGGCCTTCGAAACCCCAGTCTTTTCTCAGGATATCCGTGAGCAGATACTTGCTTTCTGAAGTGTACGTGCCGTTCACTTTGTTGTAAGAAGACATGACCGTCCAGGGTTGCGATTCCTTTACAATGATTTCAAAACCTTTCAGGTAAATCTCCCGCATGGCCCGTTCGGAGACGATGGCGTCATTGAAATTTCTGCTGGACTCCTGGTTATTGGCCACAAAATGTTTGACGGAAGCTCCTACGCCATTGGATTCTATGCCATTGACCATGGCCGCTCCAATGCGCCCGGTCAGCACCGGGTCTTCGGAATAATATTCGAAATTCCGGCCGCAAAGCGGATGGCGATGAATATTTGCGCCCGGCCCCAGAATCACATCAAGTCCATACTCGAGCGCCTCGTTGCCCATGGCCTGGCCCACTTCTTCCACCAGTTCCACATTCCAGGTGGAGGATAATAAGGTGCCGATCGGGAAAGCCGTGCAATAGTAGGTGCGCTCCTCATTTTTGCGGTGGGGTTCAATTCTCAGCCCGGCCGGGCCGTCGGATAAATAAACGGTGGGTATCCCCAGGCGGGGAGTCGGGACAATAGTGCCAACCGCACCCGGGATTCCCTCACCGGGTTCAACCCTGCCCATGGCGGAGGCTATCCCCGACCCTTTGAGCAAATGGATTTTCTCTTCAAGGGTCATCTGCGCCAGCAGATCCTCCACCCGCTCCTCAGTGGATCTTCTGTCGTCCTCATAAATATCGAGCCGGCCATTTCCATTTCGGTCCAGGAAGGTGTATCCATCAATGGTTAATTCCTTGATGGCAAGGTTTTCGGCATAGCCCTTTTCAAAATCGAGGAAGGTGGACTTCATCCACATCCAGCCGCCGATTCCGGCGAGGATGAGTAGTACAAGCAGCGACCCCAGTATAATCAATGTGATTTTAAGCCATTTTTTCATGAGCCCTTGTTTGAGGCTACTAAAGTAATGAATTACCAATTGGTTTGTGGCGTTTTGACACAAATGAATTGAAGGGGGGGCTGGGAAGGCGGGAGGGCGCTCCAGGTTTTTGGGTACTGTCCAGCCATGGTAGGGGAGCAAAAAGAGGTGTTCATGGCTTTAAATTCCTGCAATAGTTTTAGCTTCAAGGTGCGGGAATCGCCCCGCAGTAAGAAGCATCTGCCGTTCTATTATTCTGTCTGCGTGGTTGAAATCCAGAATTTTTGCTGTGGCCTCTCCGATTGGCGTTAGTGGTTGAATGAAAGCCTCCTCCAATTGGAAATGCTCTGGCCAACGGTCAACCCTGGGGTTAAAAAAGCGGGTGAATTCCCGCGAAGGTAGAAGTACGGATCCAATGTCACTTCCTTTATTGCGGTTGCAGAAAAAGCAGGCAAGAGCGAGGTTGTCTGGTTCGGTTTGGCCTCCGTGTTGGAGGCTGATAATGTGGTCAATTTCGAAGGGAAATAGGCATGGCTTTCATGAAACAAACAATATTCGCATAACCCGGCTGCCCGTTCCCGGACTATAGTGCGATATTTCTCAGGAATATAAGTGCTCATGAGGCAGCCAATAATTGGTACGCCCGCGCTTTTGCCATCCGCATCAAATGTTCGATCACCATGAAATAATCCAGTTCGGATTTTTCTTCAGGCGTTAAGGACTGGTTCTTTTCTTTGTACAGCAATTCTTCCGCCCGCTTCTGAGCTTCTGCAGAAGGCCGAAAAGCTATTACCTTCTCGGGAGTGGTCCCCTCTGCTATGAAATTTATGATCTCATCGTAGACTTTAATGGCAGTCATGGTCATATTGTTTGATCTAAGGAACCTTAAAAAAAGCTGTCAATTTCGATGATCAGGCGAAGGCCGCAAGCTACCGAAATGGCTGAAGGGCAAACCTGATCACCGAAATGCAAAGCGACAACTTATTTTTTGAACACTACTAAGTTAGGAACATTTCAACGACCCTACAAGTTCCGGGCGTGGCTGTGAGCAGGGGGCGCAGTTTGTCAGGCGCCTTGGCCGGGCAGCTCCTGCGAATGATCGGTACAAAAACGGGTACAAAAAGAGGCCAGTTCCTGCTATCCAAGCAGGTGATTTATTCAATAGGTAATATCCTGATCCTCGACTTGATCTCATCTATGGTAAGCAGAGCGCCCTTCTCAAGGGTTTGCTCGTACTCTTTGATAAAACCAATTACTCTTTCGCTCAAAGATTGGGGCATAGTGTCTTGGGTGCGGACCTGGATAACGCTTGGAGCCTCAGCTTTTGTAGCGGCAAGAATGGCGCCGAAGTCAAGGTCATGCGTGAAAACGAAATAGCCATTGTCTTTGGCCCATAGGAACAAGTCACGATCGGGAGCTTTCGGGTCGCCAATTTCAGGCCAATGAACTGCTTCAATCCCTGCGCTTTTAAAGTACTCAACCCACAGGGGCGTTAGGTTCATATCGATCAGGATCTTCATCAGGCGGCGAAGGGGATCTCGATTTCTTCAGCCCGCCAGGCAGCGTATGCCAAAGCTTCCTTTATATCTTCCGCTTCAAGGTATGGATAAGCTTTGAGGATTTCTTCTTTCGAATAACCAGAAGCGACTAATCCGACGACCATTCCGACGGTAACGCGCAGGCCCCGGATGCAGGGCTTGCCACCCATTACAGTGGGGTCGAAAGTTATTCTCGTGAGATGCTTCATGGACATTGTGTTTGATCTAAGGTAAGAACATTTCAACGATCCTACAAGTTCCGGGCGTGGCCGGGACGAGAAGTACTCCATGTGCACAGTGCTGGCAAGGCAAATGGATGTTTGCGCCGAAGGCTCGGTGCATTTTTTTTGCCTTCGGTTCTGGGCAAAGTGAAGAGGCCACTGGAAGTGTCCGCTTCACGCCTGGTGTCAGATGGACACTTGCAAGTGGCCTTCTGACTTAAAATGCCAAAATAAAGTAGTATATTGATAAACTCATTGACTTCAGGGGCGCTACCCGGAGCCTGCGCCGGGCGCCGGGCACAGCAAAAAAGGAACTGGAACTGACCACCATCCCCAGGTTGACGACATTGGCCTACGCCTGGGCCCAGAAACGCAAAAAGCCCGAGCTTTCGCTCAGGCTTTCTTCTGCGTAGACCCACAAGGATTCGAACCTTGACAAACGGAACCAAAATCCGGTGTGCTACCGTTACACCATGGGTCTAACCCGTGTCCAATTACCTCCTGTGTGAAGTAAGCATCATTTTTCGGATGCGAGTGCAAAGATAAAACGAAAATCACTTTCGCAAAAGTTCCGGGTAAAAAAAATCTGTCAAGACAGTAGCTTTGCTTTTTAGGCCGTAAGGCCGTAGGGCCGCACGTTACAGGCTGGCGGGCTGGAGGAAAGCAATTCAACCAGATCGCCACTTGCTCCCCAGCCTAACAATATAGCCACAGCTGCCAGGCGCAAAGGCCGGCAGACAGGAAGAGTGGGTGATCCTCGCCTGGCCGCACCCCCCAAGCCCAACAATATAGCCATATAGCCATATACCCTCCCAACTCACCACAACTGATGCACCAGCCCCCGGATATACCGGCCGTAGATGGCCCGCACCCCTTGCATCTCCTCCTCCGTCAGCGGGGGCAGGGCGGCGGCGGCCAGGTTGGGGGCCACCTGCTCCACCCGCGAAGCGCCGGGGATGACGGTGCTAACAGCTTCGAACATCAACACCCAGCGCAACGCCAGCGGCGCCAGGCTCTCCCGGCCGGGGAACAGCTTCTTCAGCGCTTCCACAGCCTTTAAGCCCGTGTCGTAGTCCACGCCGGAGAAGGTCTCGCCCTTGTCGAATTGCTCGCCCTGCCGGTTGTCGCGACGGTGGTCGCCGGGTTGGAAGAGGGTGTGTTTGCCGTAGGCGCCCGTCAGCAGCCCGCTGGCCAGCGGCACCCGGGCGAGAATGCCCACGCCCTTCTTTTGCGCCTCCGGGAAGAAGAGCTCCGAAGGGCGGTGGCGGAACATGTTGAAGATGATCTGTACCGTGGTGACGTTGGGGTATTCGATGGCCTTCAGTGCTTCCTCCACCTTCTCTACGCTCACGCCCATGTTGAGGATTTTGCCCTCCTCCTTCAGCCGGTCGAACAGCCCGAAAATTTCGGGGCGGTAGTACACCTCCCAGGGCGGGCAGTGCAGCTGGATGAGGTCGAGGGCCTCCACGCGCATGTTGCGCAGGCTGTTCTCCACGTAGGTGCGCAGGGCGCGGGGCGTGTAGTTTTCATTGGTGTGCGGCCTGATCTGCCGCCCGCACTTGGTGGCTACGTAAATGCGCTCAGAGCGGGCTTTCAGCACCCGCCCGACCGCGGCTTCGCTCTCTCCGGCGCTGTACACGTCAGCGGTGTCGATAAAGTTGACGCCCTGGTCGATAGCGGCGTGCAGGATGCGCTCGGCACTGTCATGGCTGAAGGCGGATCCCCATTTGCCGCCCAACTGCCAGGCCCCCAGCCCGATTTCGGAGACCTCGAATCCTGTTTTTCCTAGTCTGCGGTAGTTCATGGTTTAGGTTTTAAGGTCAGAAGGTCAGAAGGTCTTAAGGTCTAATGGTCGTATGAGGCCGAAGGTAGTCCCGTACCGACGAAAGGCGGCAAAGGTAGCAACTCCCCGCACCCCCCAAGCCCAACAATATAGCCATATAGCCATATAACCTCCCCGCACCCCCAAGCCCAACAATATAGCCATATAGCCATATAACCTCCCCGCACCCCAAGCCCAACAATATAGCCATATAGCCATATAACCTCCCCCGCACCCCCCAAGCCCAACAATATAGCCATATAGCCATATAACCTCCCCCGGTTCCTCCCTGCTACGCCACCCCCTGCAACCTAACCAGCAAGCTATGATACAGCGCCTCATCATGCAGTATATCATAGAGTTGCTCGTGGTATTCCGCGAATTCCGGCAGGTTGTTGTGGCCGCCACCCTCGATAGGGATCAGCAGGCCGCGGGGCGCGGCTTCCGCCAGCATCCGGCCCTGTTTGAAGGATATCAGGCGGTCGTGGGTGCCGTGCAGGACGAAAACGGGGCAGTCCACCTTTCTGATGAACTGGTCGCTGCGGATTTTGTAGCGCAGTATCCACTTCAGCGGAAGCCAGAAGCCGTATTGCTGCACCTGATGGAGGAAGCTGTAGTAGGGCGAATCCAGGATCAGCATGCGGGGTTTGTTCCAGGAGGCCACGCGGGCGGCGATGCCGCTGCCCATGGAGCGCCCGTAAACGATGATCTGCTCCTCCCGATACTGGCTGCTCAGCCATTTGTAAACGGCCTGTGCGTCATTGTACAGGGTGGATTCCGTGCGCCTGCCCTTGCTTTTGCCGAAGCCCCGGTAATCGATCATGAAAAAGTCGTAGCCCTTGCCCAGGAAATCCTTGGCGAACTTCCCCCAGCCCTTGATGCTTCGCGAGTTGCCCTTAAGGTAAAAAACCACGCCTTTGGCGTTGGGCGCCCTGAAGTGGATGCCGTTGATGACCCCCCCGTCTTCCATCTCGAAGTTCACCTCGGTGAAAGGAAAGGAATACTTGTATTCAAAGGTGCGGGGCAGAATCTCCGGGCGGAAGAAGAAATAGTGCTGCAGGAAATAGAACAGCAGGCACAGGGCCAGGTAGCATCCGCAAAGGTACAGCAGTAGTTCCATCCAGGCTTGCATGTTGTTTTTTCAGGCTTGCCGGGTTGAATTTACGAAATTGGATGGATTTGGCAAGGTTTCAGGCTTCCGGTTCTCCAGCGCCCTTCATCACCACCGTCCGGTGGGGGAAGGGGATTTCGACCCCTTCGGCATCGAAGCGGTTTTTAATGCTTTCCAGCAGGTCGCACTCCATGACGAATGCGTCGGCCTGGTTGGCCGCCCAGGCCCAGGCCCTGAGGTTGACGGAAGAATCGCCCAGGCTGACGACCCGCACGGGCACTTCTTCGGCCCCGTTCTCGATCTGCTCGCTGGTGCGCTGGTCGATGCGAAGCGGGTGGTTCAGCACTTCCTCCCGCATGATAGCCCTGGCTTTGGCTATATCCGAATCGTAACTGATCCCCATGTTGATATAGCGGCAGATCCGTTCGTCCTCGAGGTCGGCGTTGATGATGACCTCATTGTTGATGACGGAGTTCGGGATTACGATGCGGCGGTTGAAAAAATCGCGTATCACGGTATGCCGCAGGGTAATGTCTTCCACCGTGCCCTGCAGCGTGTCCTTGATAACGACCCGGTCATTGATCCGGTAGGGCTTGAACAGAATGATGAAGATGCCGCTGACGATATTGCTCAGGGCTTGCTGGGAAGCAAAACCGACGGCCACGGCCACAATACCCGCGCCCGCCAGCATGGAACCCGCCAGCGCCTTGAGGGACTCAACCTGAAAGATGGCGATCCCGAAGCCTATCAGGTAGATGAGCGCCGAAATGGTATGCCGTAAAAACTGGTATTTGGTAGGGTCGTTCCTCAGTATCCTCGTCGATTTCAGGATAATGCGGTCAAAAATCCTTCTGAACAAAAAGGCAAGCAGTATGGTGCCCGCTACAATGATGAGGGCATAGAAGTATGGGAGATAGTCGAAATTCAATTCCATGTTTTTCCCGTTGGTTGAAAAAAGTTTCTGGGCGAAACTATTTAGGTTGGAACGCGGGCCTTCGGCCCGCGACGCAGATAATCCGGAAGTCCTAAATAGTTACTTTTGGGCGCTCTAAAGTTAGGGCAATAATTTTAACAGCGGGAAAAACAACTGGTTCAGTCAAACCATGCCGGCCTGTAACCCTGAAACCTGTAACACTGCCCGCCCTCGCTGCGCTCAGCCGGGTGAAAACGAGAAACCAGGAACCCCTATGGAGACTGGGTGACCCGACTCTGCGAGCCGGGCAAACTGGGTGAGGGGGAGACGAGGCGAGCCTGCGGCAACCTCAGAAACCAGAAACCGGAAATGCTAAGCTTTCTAAGGCTATCCCTCCTGATGCACGGGCCATACCGGGCTCAGTCCCAGTCCCACTCGTCGCCGAAGCCGCCGAAGCGGAAGGTGAGGGCGCCGGTAGGGCTGCTGAAATCGCCGTCATCCAGGTTGGGCAGGCGGTTGACGCCGTTCACCCAGCGGTAGCCGGCGGTAATGCCCAGTTTGAAAAAGCGGGTGAGGTTGACTTCCATGCCTATTTCCGGAGTCAGGACGAAAATCCGGTCAGAGGGAATATCCAGGCGGTCGTGGAGCAGGCTGGTTTTGCCCCAGCCCACTTTCAGGCTGCCGTAGGGGTGCCAGACTTTGGCTTGCCTGGCCGTGTAACCGAACCACAAGCCGCCGTGTTTCAGGCGAATGTCGTAGATGACGTCCTGCACTTCCCCGTCGATCTCCTGTTCTATCGTGATTTCCGGATAACTGGTGCCCATGCCGTACCCCCCGATGAACAGGTCATCGAGGATGAGCGCGCCGCCGCCGCCGACATCGGCGCCTACCTCGCCGTTGATGGAGCCGATCTCGACAATCGGGCCCCCAAAGGCGCCAAAAGAACTGAAATCATCAAAAAGGGTTTCGTGCTGGGCATAGGCCTGCAGCCCGGCCAGCAGCAGGGCGGTGATAAAGAAAGTTCTCATGTTTTCTTCTTTTTGTAGTTTAGGCGGCGGGAAAGAAGCACGCTGAGCCTTTCTTTTCCCGCCTGAACTTTACCCAAACAATAGATGTATAAAAAAAGGAAATACCCCTATGTGGCTTTCATTTTATCATTCTGTGATCTGCGCCGCATAAAAAATGGGGAATTACTTGTTTTTTGCGCCTTAAAACGAAAACCTGGCCAATATGAATTTCAAGCAGGATGTCATTGAAAAAAGTTTCGAAATACCGGTAGTAGTCGATTTCTGGGCGCCCTGGTGCGGGCCCTGCAGGGTGCTTGGGCCCACTATCGAAAGCCTCGCCGCCGAGCAGTCCGGCAAATGGGAGCTGGTCAAAGTCAATACGGAAGAACATTATGAACTGTCGGAGCAGTACAACATCCGCAGCATTCCGAATGTGAAGATGTTCCATCAGGGCGAGGCCATCGCCGAATTTATGGGAGCCTGGCCGCGCGCGGCCATCGAGCGCTGGCTGTCGGAAAACCTGCCCGACAGCCGTAAGGCGGGCCTGGCCGATATCCTGGCCCGCCTCAATGGCGCCGGCGCCCTGTCGGAACTGGAAGCTTTCGTTTCCGAAAACCCCGACGTGGCCGAAGCCCGCCTCGCACTGGCGCAGCGCATCGTGTACTCCATGCCGGAACGCGCACTGGCCCTGGTGGAAACCATCCGCCTGGGGGATAAACTGGAAGAACAGGCCGAAGCCCTGCGCACGATCGCGGAACTCATGGCCCTGGAACCTGACGGTTCCTCTCCTGGCAGCCTGCTTGCGCAAAGCCGCGAAGCCCTCCGCCAACAGGACGGAGAAGCAGCCATAAAGGCTGTCATCGAAGCCACGGCCATCGATAAGTCCTACCAAAAGGATCTGCCCCGCCGGGCAGCCATAGCCCTCTTCCGTACCTGGGGGCCCGATAACCCCCTGACCAAAAACTACCGCTGGCGGTTCGACATGGCGCTCTACTAGCCCGGACGGGACTGGGTGCCGGGAGAGGGGGAGATGAGGTGAGCCTTGGGCAAGCAAACGGAATGGCTATATTGTTATTTGGCTATATTGTAATATGGCTATATTGTTATATGGCTATATTGATATGGCTATATTGTTATATGGCTGCTTTGGGGGAAACTTCCGAAGTTTATCAGGGTGTCAGCCTGGCGAAACTTCGGAAGCTTAGCTCTGTAAGCCTGCCCCGGGAACCTCCCGGGGTTCTGCCCACTGCTACTGCCGGCTATTCCACAACTTCCAGTTCCGCCACGCGGGTGTAGTATTCCAGGTCGGCGAGGACGGAGAGCCCGGGTTTTCTTTCCGCCGTTTTTTTCTTTTTGACCAGGTACAACTGATGGGGGCCGGGTTGGAGGCCTTCAAGTTGGATGGGTGGAATCTGGTATTCCTCTCCCTGGCTTGGGCCGTCCAGCGTAAATGAAAAAGCCTGGTTCCAGGCGTCGCTGAAAAGAAAAACGAGGCTTTCGCCGGGCTGGAGCCGCCCGCCCCGGGCGAAAAGAGACATCCCCTGGCTTTTGCTGGCCTTATCTTCTACAATATAAAAGGTGTCGATGGGCGTCATGGAAAGGGCGTACTGCTGCTTCGGGCCCTTGTCGTTTTTAAAACTGAAGGGGAACTCAGCCGCATAATCCCCCTTTCGCTGGAGGAAATACCGGACCGTTCCGCCCGGCAGCGGCCGGGCTTCCATGCCGCTGCCCTGAAACGCCACCCCGCCCGGCATCGTTTTGGGAGCCGCCGTCCGGATGGAGTCGCCCTCGAAAAAAGTGGCCGTCGCCTTGAGCTCTTTTTCCGCCTGCAGATAACGCACAAAAAGCTCGGCAAAGAGGTGCGGCGGGGGCTGCTCATCTGAACTGCTCTGGCAGGCCGTGGCCAGGGCCAGGATAATAAAGGCAACCCATCTTCCGGAGTATCTGAACGACATAAATTCCTGGTTTTCGCTTTTGGAAATATTTTCTCAGGCGCAAAGATAAAGCCGGGCTTTCAATTTTGCCCCACTCCCGATGGCCCTGTTGCCCATCCTTCCGCGAGGCTCCTCCGCAGAGCCACGGTCAAAAATGCTGGCCCGATTCCGCCCTTCGGGCTACGCCCGGATAACAGTACTGGCCTTCTGCCCCGTCTCTGCAATCCGGGCAAGCCTTCCAACCTTCCGACCTTCCAACCTTCCGACCTTTTGACCTTCTTGTCATATACAGGACGAAACAGCAATACTTCCATAATTCGGAAGAAGCGTTATATTTGCCCCGCTCGTTAGAGAAAAAATTGCTTCAGTCACCTTCCACCAAAGCGAGCCCCCAAAATCAGAAACCTGACTTTAGGAAAAAAATGATGCGGGTTGTCCCGTCAAATTATTCTACTTTTGAGATTGCCGGAGTGAGCACCTGCGCGTCGGCCCGTTTCGGGCAGCCGCATAAAAAACAAGCAGGATGGCAACTGTTGAAAGATCGTACGCTTTTCACCGCTGAACCCCGAAAGGAAATTTTTTGAAAACAGTCTTAATTTTTTTAACATTGTGACGGTTCTGAAAACCCTAGGTCTTTAGTCGAAATATTAAAACAGGAAATTTTATGGCACGTTATTTACTATTGTTTCTCACACTCCTGATCACTGGAGCGGCTGCCATCGGGCAGACCTCGCTGCAGGGCAAGGTCACGGACCAGGAATCGGGCGAACCGATCATCTTTGGCAACGTGGCCA
Source organism: Bacteroidota bacterium (assembly GCA_963169455.1). GTDB lineage: Bacteria > Bacteroidota > Bacteroidia > Chitinophagales > Saprospiraceae > JACJYE01. The sequence continues at coordinate 148,110 of CAUJDW010000125.1, forward strand.
TCTACAGGAACGGAGTGCTGACGACCGGTACGGAGACTGACTTCGACGGCAACTACAGCCTCACTTCCATCGACCCGGGCACCTACGATGTGGAGGTTACCTACGTCGGTTACGCCAGACAACGGGTTACCGGCGTAAAAGTGCTGGCGGGTAAAGCCAACAAACTGGATATCAAGATCTCCGCCGAAGGTGTCGTGCTCGACGAAGTCGTCGTGACCGAATACAAAGTCCCGCTCATCGAGCAGGACAACACCACCCAGGGCCAGGTCATTACCAGCGACCAGATCAAAAACCTGCCCACCCGGAATATCAACGCCCTGGCCGCCACTACCGCCGGCCTGGCTTCCGCCGATGAGGGTGAGGCCATCACGGTTCGGGGGTCGCGCTCCGACGCCACCGATTATTATATCGATGGCATCCGCGTGCGGGGCAGCCTGATCCCGGAATCGGAGATCGACCAGCTCCAGGTTATCACCGGCGGTATCGAAGCCCAGTACGGCGACGTGACCGGCGGCATCATCTCCATCACCACCAAAGGCCCGTCCAGCCAGTTCTCGGGGGGAGTGGAAGTGGAAACTTCCAAATATCTCGACCCCTATGAGCAGAGCCTTCTGGGCTTCAACCTCAGCGGCCCCCTCATCCAGAAGAAAAACGGCGACGGCTCCAAAACCTCGGTGCTCGGTTTCCGGATATCCGGCCGCCTTACCGACCAGTTGGACGACGACCCTCCGGCCGTGCCCATCTATCGCGTTAAGGAAAACGTGCTGGCCGAACTGGAAGCCAACCCCGTCATCGAACTGGGCGGCAACCAACTTGTCGCGGCCGACTACCTCAGAAACGAGGATGTCGAAACGCTGGATTATCAACCCTTCGAGGAATTCCGCCGCTATGACCTGACGGCCAAGCTGGACGCCCGCCTCAGCAGTGCAATCGACATTGCCCTGACCGGCGCCTACAGCAACCAGGATGATACTTTCACCCCTGGCGGCGGCGCAGGCACCGGCACCAACTGGCGACTGCTCAATAGCCACAACAACCCCACGCAGAATAACCTGACCTACCGCGGCAACTTCCGCTTCCGCCACCGCCTCGGCGGTTCGTCCGGCGGCGACGGCGACCGCGCCAGCAAGAGCGCACTGATCCAGAATGCCTCCTACACGCTGCAGTTCGGTTATGAAAAGACCAGCTCATCCCTCTCCGACCCCCGCCACGGCGACAACCTGTTCAACTACGGCTATGTCGGCAACTTCAGCCAGGAATGGGAGCCGGTCTTCGAATTGCGCCTCGATACGCTGGGTACGCCTTATTTCCAGCACCTTGACTACCGCCAGGTGCTGACGGGTTATACACCCGACGGGGCGGTCAACCCCATCCTGGCCAATTACAACAACCCCCTGACCGCAGGAGGCGACACCGACCTGCCGCCCACCCTGGAAGGCTTCAACGCCTATAACGGCCAGACACTGGACGTGTTCTCCAACTCCTGGGGCTTCCACACCAACGTCGGCACGGTTTACAACCTCAACCAGAAGCGCGACAACGACCTGGGCTCTTTCCAGGGGCGCATCAACTTCGACCTGGTTCCCGGCAGCTCCGATAAGGGCCGCCACAATATCGAACTCGGCGTATGGTACGAGCAGCGCATCAACCGCGGCTACGACCTCAACCCCCGGGCGCTCTGGCTGCTGGCCCGCCAGCTGGCCAACAACCACATCCAGGGCATTCCCTTCGATGAGAACGGCCTGCCACTGACCGACGCCCTCGGCGTTTATGACACGGTTACGCTGTTCGGCATTCCGATTCCGCGCATCCTCTATGACGTGGAGATTACGGAAGGCGCCGACGACAAGTTCTACCGCGCTGTCCGCGAAATTACCGGCCAGGGCCTGAAGGAGTTCGTCAATGTCGATGGCCTGCGCCCCGAAGACCTCCGCCTGGACATGTTCTCGGCCCGTGAACTGAACGACTTCCGCAGCGTGGGCCTGAGCTACTACGGCTACACCTACCTGGGTGAAAACTTCGACGGCACCTTCGAGGATTTCTTTACCGCTACGGATGAAAACGGCGTCCGCACCTTCCCGGTGGCTCCCAACCGCCCCATCTATGGCGCGGCTTACATCCAGGACAAGTTCACCTTCAAGGACATCATCTTCCGCCTCGGCCTGCGCGTCGACCGCTATGATGCCAACACCAAGGTGCTGAAGGACAACTACTCCCTCTACGATATCATGGGCGCTGCCGACTACCACGGCGAGTTCGGCGGCGAACGCCCGGGCAACATCGGCGATGACTTCAAGGTTTACGCCACCGATGTTTCCGGCCAGAGCGTACTGGCTTACCGCAACGGCGACGACTGGTTCGAAGCCAACGGCAACCCGGTGAACAACGCGGCCCTCATCTTCCAGGGCGGGGTGGTCAACCCCGTTTACAGAGACGTCCGCGTGCGCGATGACTTCGACTTCATCAAAAAGCGCGACTTCGACCCGAACGTATCGTTCGAAGACTATGAAGTGCAGGTGAACTTCATGCCGCGCCTGGCCTTCTCCTTCCCGATCTCCGACGAGGCCAACTTCTTCGCCCACTACGACATTCTGGTGCAGCGCCCGCCCTCCAATACGATCGCTACGCCGCTGGACTATTTCTACTTCGTAGAGCGCGCCGACGCCGTTCGGAACAACCCGAACCTCAAGCCGGAACGCACCATCGACTACGAGGTCGGTTTCCAGCAGAAGCTGTCCAATACCTCGGCCCTGAAGATCGCCGCTTACTACAAGGAAATGCGGGACATGATCCAGATCCGGACCTTCTTCCCCGTGGCCATCGTCAGCCAGTACACGACCTATGACAACCAGGACTTCGGTACGGTGAAGGGCTTTTCCTTCCAGTACGACCTGCGCCGCACGGGCAACATCTCCTTCAATGCGAACTATACCCTGCAGTTTGCAGACGGCACCGGTTCGGACGCCAACTCCCAGCGCGGCCTCGGCTCCCGCGGCGTGCTGCGGACGCTCTTCCCCCTCAACTTCGACGAACGCCACCGCATCGTGGCCAATATCGACTACCGCTACGGCTCGGGCAACCGCTACACCGGCCCCCGCCTTTTCGGCGCCGATATTTTCGCCAACGCCGGCATCAACTTCCAGACTATCGCGGTATCCGGCCGCCCCTACACCAAGACCCTGCAGGCCCTCCTGCTTGGCGGCACCGGTACGGTGGGCTCGCTCAACGGCGCCCGCAAGCCCTGGAACTTTACAATCAACCTCCGGGTGGACAAAAACTTCGATATCGGCAACAGGCTCGGGCTCAACGTGTACTGCCGCGTGTCGAACCTGCTCGACCGCCGCAACGTGATCAACGTGTACTCTGCAACGGGTTCTCCGGAAGACGACGGCTACCTGCGCACCCCGCAGGGCCAGTCGCAGCTCCGCGCCATCGAAAGCTCGCAGCGCGAACTGCTGGCCTTCCTGGAATCCTACCAGTGGCGTATCCTGAACCCGAACTTCTACAGCCTGCCGCGCAGGATTTACGTCGGTGCAATTCTCGACTTTTAATTGAAGGCATAAGCGCCGGGCAGGGGAGCCTGCTCTCCGCCCGGCGCTGATTCCAATATTCTCATTTAAAAAACTTATAGTGCTATGCGTAAAGTATTACTCAGCCTAGTAGGGGTAGCTTTCACCGCAACGGTGGCGATGGCTCACATCAACCCCGAACAGCGGCAATCTCCAGGCGCTGACAATCCGGACAAAATCACCTATAGGGAGGCCTGCGACGCAAGTAAATCCTCGATCGACCAGGCCGTCAACAACGTCCGCGCCCGCTTGTGGAGCGCCGGCGACGTTTGGTGGGATGGTTCCGACGGCCGCTACGTCGTGCCCAAAGTGCCGCCCGGCGAACCCGAAGTTTCCTCCATTTTCGCCGGCGCCGTATGGCTCGGCGGCGTGGACGCCGCCGGCAACCTGAAGGTGGCCGCCCAGACTTACGGCCGCCCCGGCCGCTTCGACTTCTGGCCCGGGCCCCTCACCCCGCTCGACGCCCCCAACCCGGGTGAAACGGAACAGGAGGTTTGTTCCCAGTGGGACCGCTTCTTCATCGTGACGGGCAGCGAGATCGACGAACACCTCCGCCTGTACCAGGAATCCGTCACAAAAGGCACGCCCTACGAAGAGGAGATGGTGCCCAAAGGCGTCCGCGGCTGGCCGGGCAAGAAAAACCCCTTCTTCTTCGACGTGAACAGCTTCGAACTGCCCAATACGGAACAGGGCCTGGCTGGCTTCCACGATGCGGATGAAGACGGCGAATACAACCCGCTGAACGGCGATTATCCCATTATCGAGATCAGGGGCTGCGAAGTGCCGCAGTATCCGGATGAAATGATCTTCTGGATCTATAACGACAACGGGAACATCCATACCCAGACCAATGCCGCTCCCATCAAGATGGAGATACAGGTGCAGGCCTTCGGCTATGCCACCAACGATGAGCTCAACGATATGACCTTCCAGCGCTTTAAGCTTATCAACCGCGCCATCGAGCCCATCGACAGCACCTTCTTCGCTATGTGGGTCGACGCCGACCTTGGGTGCTACACCGACGACTACGTCGGCTGCGACACCCTTCGCAGTCTCATGTATATTTATAATGAAGACATCCTTGACGGCACTACGGGCTGTACCTGCGACGGCGGGGTAAACACCTACTGTGATGAGGTGCCCATCCTGGGGGTGGACTATTTCCGCGGCCCGCTCGGCCCGAAGAAGTTCGGCCCCAATGGCGAACTGATCAACCCCGGCCGCAACGAACCGGCCGACACCATCGTCGAACTGGGCATGTCTTCCTTTACCTACTACAACAACGGTAGCGTCGGCGACTGGCCGGCGGGTATGGAAGACCCCGGCACCGGCCTGGAATACTACCGATACCTCACCGGCTCCTGGCGCGACGGCAGCCCCTTCACCTATGGCGACGACGCATACCAGGATGGGGAACCCATCAAATTCGCTTTCACCGAAGCTCCTGATGACGAAAACGGCTGGTCGATGTGCACCGCCGACCTGGCTTATGGCGACCGCCGCACCATCCAGGCTTCCGGGCCTTTCCGCCTCGACCCGGGCGCTGTGAACGAACTGATTATCGGCGTGGTCTGGGTGCCTGATGAGGCTTATCCCTGCCCCAGCATCCGCCGCCTGCAGTCGGCTGACGAACTGGCGCAGGCCCTGTTCGACAACTGCTTCGATATTACCGACGGCCCCGACGCCCCGGATATCGACATCATCGAACTGGACCGCGAGCTGATCCTCGTGCTGACCAACGACACCATCGAGTCCAACTCCAACAACGCCTTCGAGGAATACCGAGAGGTCGGCCTCGAGATCCCGCCCACGGCAGAAGACAGCCTCTACGTATTCGAAGGCTATAAAATCTATCAGGTTTCCGGCCCGAACATCGGCCTGACCCGGGATAATATCAGCGACCCGACCAAGGCGCGCCTGATCGCCCAGGTCGATATCCGCAACGGCGTCCAGAAGATTTTCAACTGGTCGACCATTGACAACCCTACCGGGAACGAATATTATGTGCCGGAACTCATGGTGGACGGCCGCAACGAGGGCATCCGCCATACCTTCCGTGTTACCGATGACGCTTTCGCACAGGGCGACCGCCGCCTGATCAACCACAAAAAGTACTACTTCGTAGCGGTGGCTTACGCCTACAACAACTACGAACCATACGATCCTGCCGCTAACGTCGGCCAGAGAGAACCCTACCTGGAAGGCCGCCGAAACATCGGCCCCAATGGTGACGGCCTGCCGTACACCGGCATCCCGCGCCCGATCGTCGACCGTTCCCTCAACGCCGCTTACGGCGATGGCGCCGTCATTACCCGTATCGACGGCAAAGGCACCGGCCAGAACTTCCTCGATCTGAGCGACGAGTCCCGCGCTGCGCTCGAAGAAGCCTTCGCCAAAAACGAACAGTATATCGGCGACCTGACCTACGCGCCGGGCCGCGGCCCCATCACCATCCGCATCTTCAACCCGCTGGACGTGGTGGACGGCAACTTCGAACTGAAATTCGTGGACGGCAACCAGGGTGACAACAGCCTGGCCACTGATGCCCGCTGGGAACTCCGCAACCTGGACGACCCCTCCTTCGCAGTAGCATCGGAGAAGACCATAGAGCTGCTCAACGAGCAGATCATCCGCCAGTTCGGTTTTACCGTTTCCATCGGGCAGGCGCCGGAACCGGGCGCCAGAGCCGATGCCTCCAACGGTTTCGTGGGTTATGAGGCCACTTACCTCGACCCCACGGCCGACCCCTGGATGTCCTTCATCCCGAACAACACGGATTTGACTGTGGTCAACTTTGACGACTACATGTACAACTATTTGACCACCGGCCCTGGCGAGCGCGATGAGGTGCTTGACCCCGACCGCGGACTCAGCCAATTCGGCCAGACGCCCTTTATGCCTTACTATCTCCTGGACTGGAGGACGCGGGGTGAGTTCGACTTCCCCTTCGTCGGCCCTGTTTGGGTGAACAACAGCGCCAGCGGTATCGTGCGCAACCAGATGGACATCGATAACCTCAATAATGTAGATATCGTGTTCACCTCCAACAAGAACCTGTGGAGCCGCTGCGTGATCGTGGAAACGGCCAACCGTTTCTACACGGACTTCGGCTTTGCCACGGAGGGCAACCTGAAGCAGTTCGACCTGCGCCATGCTCTGGCCGTCGGCAAGGATGCCGGACCCGATGGGCTTCCTGCCCCCGACAACACCATCGAACTGGACAAGGATGGCAACCCCGTCCTGTCAGGCGGCCAACCGGTGCTGCAGCGCGGCATGGGCTGGTTCCCGGGTTATGCGATCGATGTGGAAACCGGCCAGCGCCTCAACGTATTCTTCGGTGAAAACTCGGTTTACGACGGCTCGCTGGTTCCGGAGGCCTTCGAAGAAGGCGCTACGGGACGTGACATGATGTTCAACCCGACCAGCCAGGTGTTGCTGCCCATCGACTTGTCCACGGTGCCTTATCCCTACTACAGCGGCGGCCAGCACTGCGTATATGTAACCCGCACCCCCTACGACGGCTGTGAGCCTTTCCGCCTGAACCTCAAGCCGGGCCCGAGCCCGCTGGGCAAAGTCAGGGCGATGAAGGACATCACCTGGGGCGGTATGTTGCTGCTCAGTGAAGACGTCCAGTTGAAGACCTATGCTGAGGGCCTCATCCCGACGGACCTCGTCGTGAAGCTGCGCGTTACCAACCCCTATCAGGTCGAAGTGGACGATGCTGCTTTCGCCGGCGACCAGCGCACCGGTTCCGGGGAGAACAACTACCACCCCCTGTACCGCTTCAGCATCCAGGGCAAGCAGGCGGCTGAACTGACTTCCGAACAGGTGGAGAATGCACTCGACGCCATCAACGTCGTGCCCAACCCCTACTATGGTTTCTCGGACTATGAGACCTCCCAGTTCACGACTACGGTGAAGATCACCAACCTGCCGGCCAAGTGTACGGTGACGATCTACTCGCTGGATGGCAAGTTCATCCGCCAGTATGTGCGCGACGAAGTCGGGCTGGCGCCGGAAGGGACCAACCGCGCCGTCGAACGCTCCCAGATCAACCCGGCTCTGGAATGGGACCTGCGCAACAACAAGCAGATTCCCGTATCCAGTGGGGTGTACCTCATCCACATCGCGGCTGACGGCCTGGGTGAACGGACGATCAAATGGTTCGGCGTCAACCGGGAATTCGACCCCTCCGGTTTGTAATCGGGGCTGCATTGGACCGCAGACTTTGAAAAATTGCGAAGCATGGCTTTCGGGGCCTTCCGCCCCGAAAGCCCGCTTCTAAAAAAAGACTATATGAACAAGCTTCTTTACCTAATCCTTTCCATCGCCTTTATGTGGGCTGCAGCGCAGCCTGCCATGGCCGGCAACCCCGACCGGCAGGGTGAAGCGGGGGCAGGGCAGCTCCTGCTGAATGCCTTCCCCAGAAGCGCCGGCCTGCACTCCATGAATACCTCGCTTACTTCCGGCGCGGAAGCCATGCGCATCAACATCGCCGGCTTGTCCCGGATCAATAAAACGGAAGTGGTGCTTGGGCACGCTCTTTATCTGCAAGGCACGGATATCAGCCTCAACGCCCTGGGCCTCGCCCAAAGAGTGGGTGACAAAGGCGCTTTTGGCATCAGCCTGACTTCCATCAACTTCGGCGATATCGCCGTAACCACGGAAGACCAGCCGGAAGGCACGGGCACCAATTTCTCGCCCAGCTTTTTCAACCTGGCTGTGGGGTATTCGCACACCTTTGAGAATAAGGTTTCGGTTGGCGTCCTCTTCCGGGGGATATCCGAATCTATTCAGGACATCAACTCCTTCGGCTTCGGCATCGACGCAGGCGTCCAATACGTCACCGGCCCGCAGGACAACTTCAAGTTCGGTATTTCGCTGCGCAATATCGGTTCCCGTATGGAATACGGCGGGCAGGGCCTTTCCACTTCCGGCCCGTCTCCCAACAATGGCGGTTACAACCTGACCTACAGCCAGCGCGCCGCCGACTTTGAACTGCCGTCAACGCTTGACATCGGCCTTTCCTATGATTTCCTGGTAGGCAATATCCATCGCCTGACGGTTCTGGGGAACTTCACCTCTAACTCCTTTTCCCGCGACCAGGTCGGGGGCGGGCTGGAGTATTCCCTGAAGGATATGTTCATGATTCGCGGCGGTTACAGGTATGAACTGGATCCGGGAGAAGATTTCGAAGCGCCGATCTACACCGGCCTGAGCGCCGGCGCCACCCTGGCCGTGCCGCTGAGCAAGGAGAACAAGAACGTACAGTTCGCCATCGATTACGCCTACCGCGCTACGCGCGTTTGGGACGGCACCCACAACATCGGCATCCGTTTCAATATTTAACAGCCCTTTCGCAGGGGCCTTCCCCGCTTTGGGCTTGAATTATTCGCCGATATTTTTTATTTTTGCATAGCATTTAAGGCAAGAACGTTTCTGCGAACCTTCGCAGAAACGTTCTTGCCTTTTATATTGCTACATGGATGGGGTTTTCCCCGCTCTTCCTCTCTACAAGTTTGTGAACTGCAGGCGCTGGAGTGTTCCGCCGGCGGGAGGAAGGTTTAAGCTTTATGGTAAACGAAAAATTTTTGATTATGTCTGGATACAACTATCTGACGCGGGAAGGTTATAACCGGTTGAAAAATGAACTTGAAGAACTGAAGACCAAAGGCCGGGCTGATGTGGCCAGGGCTATTGCCGAAGCCCGCGAGAAAGGCGACCTGTCGGAAAACGCCGAGTACGACGCTGCCAAGGATGCTCAGGGCATGCTGGAACTGAAGATCAACGACCTGGAGAAAACCCTGGCCAACGCCCGAATACTGGATGAAAGCCAGCTGGATGGCTCCAAAGTAACCGTTCTCTCCAACGTGACCATTAAAAATGTCAAAACAGGCAAAAAGCTGACCTATAAACTCGTTTCCGAGTCCGAAGCCGACCTGAAAGCCAAAAGGATTTCCGTGAAATCGCCCATGGGGCAGGGCCTGCTTGGCAAAGCCGTCGGTGAGATTGCCGTTGTGGAAACGCCCAACGGGAATATCGAATTTGAAGTGGTGAATATCTCACTGGCTTAAACGCTTTTTCGCATGGCAAGCATTTTTACCAGGATCGTTCAGGGGGAAGTTCCCGCCTACAAAGTGGCGGAAACGCAGGATTTTCTGGCATTCCTCGATGCCCGCCCCCTGGCCCTGGGCCATACCCTGGCCATTCCCAAAAAGGAAATCGATTATTTATTCGACCTGGAGGATGAACAGTTGTCCAACCTTATGGCTTTCGCCAAGCGAGTTGCTAAAGCCATTCAGGCAGTAGTGCCCTGCAAACGCATCGGCGTTTCGGTGATAGGGCTGGAAGTGCCCCACGCTCACGTCCACCTCGTCCCCCTTCAGAAAGTCGGGGACATGAACTTCGCCAAAGAGAAATTATCTTTCCCCCCGGAGGAGATGCAACAACTGGCCGCCCGCATTCAGGAGGCCTATCGGCAGCAGGGGTAGCCCTTACGCTGCCCCGCGCTCTCACCCCATCCGCCCCGGGTTATCTTTTAGAAAACTCCCCCAATCGTTATAGCGCTTTTTACCCTGAATTACATTGCCGGCCTGATAAAAATGGCAGACGGCTGTGGCCAGCGCGTCGGTCGCATCCAGGGCGTGGCCTTCGATGGGGATATCCAGGATATTGCTCAGCATGGCGGCCACCTGCTCCTTGGCGGCGTTTCCGTTGCCCGTAACGGATTGTTTGATCTTCTTGGGAGAATATTCCGAGATCTGCACCCCCTTGGTCATGGCTGCGGCAATGGCCACGCCCTGGGCCCGGCCCAGCTTGAGCATGGACTGTGGGTTCTTGCCGAAAAAAGGGGCCTCGATGGCCATTTCGGCCGGCTGATAAATATCGATGATGCTCTGCAGCCTTTCGAAGATATGCTGGAGTTTTTCCTGGTGTTCCGCCAGCTTTCCCAGATAGATGACGCCCATGTCGAGCAGGCGGAGTTTTTTTTGTTCTACTTCCACGATGGCGTACCCCAGAATATTGGTGCCGGGGTCAACGCCGAGCAGGCGGTGTTTATCTTGTTGCTTTTTCAATTCGTCGTATTTTGCGCCATGGCTTCCTGCAAGGTAGCAGTATTCGGCAAGCCGAACAAATGCTTTCAAAGTTTTTGTTTGCGCCAAAGCCTTTAAAAGCAATTCCAAAGCAGCTTTTATGCGAAGAAAATACGTTTATCCGGCGCTGAACTGGTTCATAAAAGGCACAATCGCTGCTTTCTTATTGTTCACAATATATAAGCAGGCCTTCGGGGCGGAGGAGGCGGCAGGGTTATGGCGCGCATGGTTGCAACAACTGGGGCAGGGGCAATGGCGCTGGTTGGCGGCCGTGTTGCTGCTGCTGCCGGCCAACTGGGCGCTGGAAGCGGAAAAATGGCGCTGCCTGCTGCACCCTTTCTGGCGGCCAACTTTTGGGCGGGCTTTCCGGGCAGTGATGATGGGCGTATCGGTTTCCCTGTTCACGCCTGGCCGGATTGGCGAGTATCCCGGCCGGTTATTGACGGCTCCTGCGCCATACCGAAGCCGTGCTTTGCTGGCCATGGCGGCGGGCAGTTACGCTCAGCTCCTGCTTATCATGGGCATGGGCGGGGCGGGTAGTTTGTATTTCATAGCTTTCCTGCCCGAAGGCCTTCAAGGGATGGCCGGGATGGGCGCCGGGCTGGTGCTGGCGTTGTCCTTTGTTTTAGCCGCCGGCTTTTTCCACCTTGGCCGGCTGCCGGCAATCGCCCTGCGCCTTCGGGCGCCGAAGCCCATGTTGCGCATGCTGCTGCTGCTCCGGCAATACAGCAGGCGGCGCCTGGCCGTGGCGCTGGGCCTGGCGTTCGCCAGGTATGCCGTTTACAGCCTGCAATATTGCGGTTTGCTGGCTTTTTTCGGGCTCGGCATTCCGCCGGCAGCGGCGCTGGCAGGCTGTGCGGCCGTGTTTCTGGTGCAAAGCAGCATTCCGCTTCCGCCCCCCCTGGCCTTGCTGCTGAGGGGGGAGGCAGCCCTTGTGATATGGGGAGCTTTCAGCCCTTTCAGCCTGGGCATACTGGGCGCCAGCTTTGGGTTGTTTATAATAAACCTTTGTTTGCCCGCGTTACTTGGGTTGATTTTTATCGTCAAAACAAACGTCTTAAAATCACTGGGTTATGAGAATGATGTTGTTCAGAATGAGCTTGTTAAGTGCAGTGCTGATCTTTCTCATGGCTTTTACTCCCCAGGAAAGGCCGGAATGGAATAGCATTGAACCGCCGGCGCCCCGGCAAGCCATGGTGAACACCTGCTCGATCGCCAACAATGCTTTCCAGCACGGAGAGGTTATAACCTATAAATTGTATTACAACTGGAATTTCGTGTGGCTGTCGGCCGGAGAAGTCGTCTTCCGGGTCAAAGAGACCAAAGACCAGTACCACCTGTCGGCGACTGGCTCCACCTACAAATCCTACGAGTGGTTTTACAAGGTCAAAGACCGCTACGACACTTATGTGGACAAGAACACCCTGCTTCCGGTGTTGTCTATCCGCGATGTGCACGAAGGCAAATACCGCCTCTACGATAAGGTCACCTTCGACCAGCAGGGGAAAAAAGCCTTTTCGCTGCGGGGCAAGACTAAAGAATCGGCGGAAATGGCCGAATACCCCATCGACAACTGTATGCACGACATTCTGTCCATCATCTACTATACCCGGAATGTCGATTTTAATGATTTGCAGGCGGGGTCCGCTTTCCCCATCAAAATTTTCATGGACAAGGAAGTATGGCCCCTGCGGGTGAAATTCCAGGGCAGGGAGAAAGACAAGAAAATCAAGGGCCTGGGCCGCATCAATACGATCAAATTCAGCCCGGAGGTCATCTCCGGTTTCGTCTTCGGTGAAGGAGCCGAGATGACGGTATGGGCTTCGGACGACGAGAACAAGATTCCCCTTATGATCGAATCGCCGGTTTCCGTGGGCTCCGTTAAGGCCGTGCTCAAGGAATACAAGGGCCTGCGGTACAACTTCGAGATGGGGCAGGAGTAGGGCAGGGAAGAGCCTCGGAATGAAAAGTGAAAAACAAACAACAGGATTGCCGGCTTTTTCCGGGAATCCTGTTTTAATTTGCACCTATGATCAGAAAGGTATTTGCCGTGGCCGGGGTGCTGGCCGTTTTCGGGCTGGGCGCCTGGCTGGCGGGCTGGTTCTACCAGCGCCAGGCTGAAGAGGTTTCGCGTTCGCAATCCGTGGTGTTGCTGGAAAAGGTGGAAAAGGTGTGCAAACTGGTTACCGTGGAAGGCAACTTCACCGAGCTTTATGACGAGTCCAATATCAGAAAGTTTACCGTTTACCTGCCCCTGCCCACCACCTGGAGTTTTTCCAAACAGGCCATCCTCCAGGTGACGGGCCGGGTGCTCGTCGGTTACGACATGGAGGGCGTCAACATCAGCCTCGACAGCACCCGCAAACAACTCCTCATCCGCAACCTGCCGGAACCGGAAATTCTGGCCATCGACCATCAGGTGCAATACAAAAACCTGGACGAAAGCTTCTTCAACAGTTTCACGCCGGAAGACTACACCCGCCTCAACCAGAACGCCAAGGAGGTAATGCGCCGAAAAGCAGAAGAGAGCGGGCTGATGCAGGAGGCCCGCCAACAGGGCAACCAACTGCTCGACGTCATCCGCTTCATGGCGGAATCCGTGGGCTGGACGGCGGTGGTGGAGGAACCCAGCGGCCTGAGAAGGCCGCTGGATTAACCCCAACCCCGCGGGGTTTTCCCAAACCCCGCGGGGTTTTCCCTAACCCCGCGGGGTTTTCCCCAACCCCGCGGGGTTTTCCCAAACCCCGCGGGGTTGGGTTTCCCTACTTAAAAACCAGCCCCACCGCTACCGAAAAAGCCTGGTTTTCGGTAATCCTTTCATCGAAGGCCTCGCCATTGCGTTCCACCAGCACCTCTTCAGCCAGAGGGATACGGGCTTTTTTGGGGAACAACTGCCGCCTTTCCCGGAGGTAGAGGTGTTGCTGGCGGGCAAAGGGCAGCCAGTAGGAGCCGCGGACGAACAGTTCCAGGCCGGGGTTGAGTTCCAGCGCCATTTCCATCGACAACTTCAGGTTGTGGGTTCGGCTGCCGTAGTACATGTTCACCTTGTCGGAATTGATCTTTTTGCCATCCGCTTTGAATTTTCCGTATTCATTGCTGGCCGCGCCCAGCAGGCGGGCGTACCTGAGGTTGCTGTGCTGTGCGGCGGCGCGCAGGAAAAAGGGCCTGCCCTTCGACAGGCTGAGTTGCGCGCCCAGGCCCAGCGAGCGCTCCCGGTAGATGCTGTTGTACAGGTCGTATGACCAGCCGCCGCGGATGAAAAAGTGAGGCCTGAAAAAGAGGTTGAAATCCAGATGGTAAGTGGGTTCAAAGTTGCGGCTGTCCAGGCTGCCGCTGTGTTCCAGGATGCTGGGGCCATCGGGTGATTCCAGGTAGGCCAGCTTCATATCGGCAGCCTGGGTTTCCAGGAAATGGGCGCCCAGCCCGAGTGAGGTTTGGAACCGCCATTTGAAGCCATCCGCTTTTTCCATGTGGGGCGTTACTTTACCCAATAGTTCCGAGCCGGCGCTCTGTGCCCGCAACACCGAGTCGCGGCGCGTCTGCAGGCGGGTGATGAATGTGCTGTCGAATACCTCCCGGGCTTTTTCCTGGTTGCGGATTTGCACAACTGTCTGCTGAAGCGCTGTGCCGAGCGTAGTCGTGTTGTAATTGCGCCAGAAATCCTCATCGTAATCGCCGGTAATCTCCAGGAATTCGTCTCCTCTTTCCAGCCGTTCCATATAGGGCACCGGTGCGCCCCTGCCTTCCTGTATCTCCGTAACCGTTATTTCATTGCTGTACACCCCGCCGTCACGGTAAACACCTTCGCGCAGGGCGTTGCTGAAATACCACTTGTCTTCCAGCTTGCGGTAATTGACGGTATAGCGGTTGGCCTTCCAGTTGCCGGCATAAAGCGGGTAATCGTCGGTGCGCTTCAATCCCTCGGGCAGAATTTCAAACTGTGCCCGCAGGAAAGCGTAGGAAAGGGTATCGATGTAGAGGGCGCCCTTCATCCGGCCTTTGCCTCCTTCCACTTTGTCGAAGCCGATCACGTACACCGGCTTGCCTTCGTACACGGTGATGCTTTCGACCCGGTACTGGTAGTCGGGAAAGTATTTTTCATCGATAAAATCTTCCCGGTTTTTCACGATGTCAAAGCGATGGGCGGCCATGTGGCCCGAGGAAAAGCCCGAGTGTTGTTCCACTTCTTCCGCCGAAAGAATCACTTTGCGACCCTGAATGAGCCCAACCTGGCCTTCCTTGGCGTTGCGGTAGCTGGTTTTGTAAATATCCAGCACCCCTTCCGCCATGTACAGGTATTGCTGGCCGGCATTGGTCCGGGATTCCCTGTAAAAGCCGGTTACCGAACTGGGATAATCCGGATAGTTGTCGGGAATGCGGCGCACGGCCCGGCGGATGATGTCCTCTACCGCGCCTTCATCCATGACAATCACTTCCTGCAGGCTCGTCGGTACGGCTTTGATGCGGATGCTTGCCGGGCTCTGCAAGGCGCTCAGCGGCCGTTCGTAGGTGGCGTAACCGATGAAGGAAACCGAAAGTGTGGATTGAGCGTACTGTTCCGGGATTTTCAAAGTAAAGCTTCCATCCTCGCCCGTCGTCGTGCCGATCCCTTTTTCGGGGATGCCTACGTGGGCGTAGGCTAAAGGTTTTCCCGTATCCGCATCGGCTATTTTGCCGGAGATCATCAGGAAGGGCTGAGCGTATAAGGTGGAAATGCTGAAAGAGAACAAAAGCAGAACGAGCAGGCGCATGGGTAACAGGTTTTTTTAAAAAAGGAGGTTTTCATGGGTCAGACGGATTGAATGCAGTAAAAGTTGCAGCGGGGAGGCTTACTTTTTCAACTTGAGCATTTGCCCTTGTTTTCATTCGGTTTTTTGGGCAGAAATTCCTCCTGTAGCGTATGCATGCGGCCGCAGGTAAGCCGCGGGGTGGCATTGCATTTAATACCTGGCCAGCAACCGCTCTCCTGTAAATGCGTATTGATCCCATTTGGGCAATGGATGGAAGCCGGCCGCCTGTACGTCTCTGAACAAACGTTCCAGCGTGTTTTTCCGATAGAAACTTTGCCCGCCAATAGCTTCCATGGCCTCAAATACCGTTTGCTGAGCAGCCTCTGATACATTGGTCTTTAAACTCAGCATATCGATTGAAATATGCTCATCCGGTGCGAAGTCAAAATTATTGGCCAGGGCATGCATTGCTTTCCATTGGGTCTGGGCGCTTAGCAGGCTGTTGTGCAGCTTGCCGGCGATATAGGTAATATGGTTTTCATTCCGCTGATACTTTTTACCGATCGACATAGCAATTTCAACCGCCTTTTCCGCCGTGCCAATGTAGGCCGACATGATCAGGGGCATAGCAACTGTCAGGACAACATCCCAAACCGGATGGAACGCCCCCCGCGGCCTGATCAGTGAAATGGCCGAATCCGGAATGAACACCTTTTCGAATTGAATGGCCTGCGATCCTGTAGCCCGCATGCCCATGACATCCCAGTCATCCAGAACGCTTACTCCTTCCGCCTTCATCGATACCCCGAAATGCAGTACCTGCCATTCACTGCTATTGTCTAACCACGGTGCGCTTGTGACGGCCACGTCTCCTGCGGCGGACTGGCTGGCAAAATATTTCTTTCCGGAAAAAATATATCCCCCGTCCACTTTCTCCATTTCGCCATTGGATTCCAGCCAGTCCCTGGCGCCGGTGCTGATCAACACCAATTGTTCCGCTGCAACGCGCTTCAATAAAGCCGCACCTTCGCCTTTGTGCTTATATTTCCAGACGGTAGCGGCTATCAGGTGCTGATGCATGGAAAAAGCCAGGGCCGTTGAACTGCAATAATGCGCCATCAAGCGGATCATGCCGCACATTTCAGCGTGGCTCATACCCCCTCCGCCCAGCTCCTCCGGAACCATGGCAGAAAAAAAGCGGTGTGCCTTTAACTGCTCGTAATTCTCATAAACGAAAACACCGGCCTGGTCATAATGCGAAGCCCGGTTCGCAAAATCTTTTCCGAGTTCCATCATCAATGCCAGCCAGTTTGGCTGTTCGGTTTGAATTTGCTTTTTTGTCAACTGTAATTCTTCCATTATGGATTGGTTTTAGGTGAACGGAATTTGACGGGCAATAACGGCTGGAATGATCAATTTGGCAATGGCAAATGAGTAATCACTGTCTTATCTTTAGCCATTTGATACAGTATCTGGCTAAACCACATGGAAAATTACACCCTACACCCCCTCCACCCCGAACAGCGCCCGGCCGTCCGGCAGTTCGTCCGCGAGTACTGGGGCGGCGATATGATGGTGTCCCGGGGCAAGGTGCATTACCCGGCGGAACAGGAAGGCTTTTTTGCCGAACGCGACGGCCGGGCCATCGGCCTGATCACCTATGAAAAGGCCGGCGAGGATATGGAAATTACCCTGCTCGAAAGCCGGGAACGCGAAAAAGGCATAGGCAGCCGGCTCGTGGAAGCGGCGGTGGGCAAAGCGCGGGAGCTGGGCTGCCGCCGCTTGTGGCTCATCACGACCAACGACAACATCCGCGCCATCCGCTTTTACCAGAAACGCGGTTTCGACCTGGTTCGGCTGCATTACAACGCCCTGGAAGCCTCCCGGAAACTGAAACCGCAGATCCCAATGAGGGGGCAGGAGGGTATCCCCATCCGCCATGAACTGGAGTTCGAGCTTGTTTTGAGTTGAAGAAGCGGGGGAAATGGTCTCGGACTTTTTTCCCATCTTTGCGGCAAAACCATTCCAGCTATGAAAATCCTTCTGCTCGGCAGCGGCGGCCGCGAACACGCATTCGCCTGGAAGATCCGGCAAAGCCCCCTCTGTGAGCGGCTGTTCATCGCCCCGGGTAACGCCGGCACGGCCGCCCTGGGCGAAAACGTGCCGCTCAACCCCAATGATTTTGAAGCCATCGGAAAGTTTGTCCGGGAAAAAGAGATCGGCATGGCCGTCGTAGGCCCGGAGGAGCCGCTGGTGCTGGGCATTTACGATTATTTCAAAAATACGCCGGGCCTTGAGCAGGTGCGCCTGATCGGCCCCTCCAAAACCGGCGCTCAACTGGAAGGCAGCAAGGCCTTCGCCAAACGCTTCATGATGGAGCGCGGCATCCCCACGGCGGCTTACGCCGAATTTACGGCGGACAGCCTGGCCGAAGGGCTGGATTACCTCGCCCGGCAACAGCCCCCCATCGTGCTGAAAGCCGACGGCCTGGCCGCCGGCAAAGGGGTGCTCATCTGCCGGTCGGTGCAGGAAGCCCAAACCGAATTCCGCGCCATGCTGGGCGGCAAGTTCGGGCAGGCCAGCGCCCGCGTGGTCGTCGAAGAATTCCTGGATGGCATCGAGTTCTCCGTTTTCGCCATTACCGACGGAAATACATACAAAATCCTGCCCGTTGCCAAGGACTACAAGCGCATCGGAGAGGGTGATACGGGGCTGAATACCGGCGGCATGGGCGCCATCTCCCCCGTCCCCTTTGCCGACGGCGAACTGATGGCCAGGGTGGAAAGCAGGATTATCGCCCCGACCATCAGAGGCCTCCGGGAAATCGGCGCCCCTTACCTGGGGTTTGTCTTCTTCGGCCTGATCCGGGTGGGGAAGGAGCCTTACGTCATCGAATACAACTGCCGCATGGGCGACCCGGAAACCGAAGCCGTCTTCCCCCGCCTCCAAAACGACCTCGTCGAACTGATGATGGCCCTGGACGATGGAAACCTGAGCAGTATAGCGATACAGGAAGACCCCAGAGCCGCCGCCACCGTCATCCTGGTTTCGGGCGGATACCCGGGCGATTACGAAAAAGGAAAAGCCATAACCGGCCTCGATGAGGTGGAGGGCAGCATCGTCTTTCACGCAGGCTCCAAACTGGAAAACGGCCGCATGCTGACCAACGGCGGCAGGGTCATCGCCCTGACTTCTTATGGCGAAAACTTCCGCCAGGCCCTGGCTCTTTCCCTCAGGAACGCCGGGAAAATTCAATATGAAGGGAAATACTACCGCCGGGATATCGGGTTTGACCTGTAGAGCATGTCTGGAGGCCACCCCCGTCTATGCAGTGAAATAGCCGGGTAACCTTCGGGCTAAAAAACGCCCTTTTTTTTGCTGATTTAGGGCCAGGAATCCATCAGGGAGGCAGGGTGAGGGGGTGAACCCCGGCCCGGGAAAGTCACGGGGCGGCTGAACTTCAGCAAAATCAGGGCAAGCCACCCCGTGACTTGCCTTCACCCGCCTATCGGCTACATCCTGCGGAGGCGGGTAAAAACTTGTAACTTGCAACCAGTACCCCCTAAGGCTCTGCTGAAATGCACATTTCCTACACTACCGAAGAAATAGGCCTCGCGCTCGCCCTGCCCTGGCTGCAGTGGGGCGAGGCTGGCCTTGTCAGCCATTTACTGACGGATAGCCGTTTGCTGCAGAACCCGGAAAGCAGCCTGTTTTTCGCGATAAAGGGAGAACACCACGATGGCAGCCGCTTCGTTGGCGAGCTGTATGAAAAAGGAGTCCGCCATTTTGTAGTCCCGGAAGGCTTCGATGCAAGGCCATTTTCCGGAGCCACCTTCTGGTGTGCGGAACAGGTAGTGGGCGCCCTTCAGAAACTGGCGGCCTACCACCGCAGCCGTTATGCCCTCCCGGTTATCGGCATTACGGGCAGCAATGGCAAAACCATCGTCAAGGAGTGGCTTTTTCAGTTGTTGCACCAGGATTATCACATCGTCCGGAGCCCGAAGAGTTTCAATTCGCAGGTCGGCGCGCCGCTTTCCGTCTGGCAGTTGGAAGAAGGGCACGAACTGGCCATTTTCGAAGCGGGCATCTCCCGGATGGGGGAAATGGAGAAACTGGCGCCCGTTATTGCCTGCAACATAGGGCTGTTCACCAATATCGGAGAAGCGCACCGGGAAGGTTTCCCCTCGCGGGAGGAAAAGATCCGGCAGAAGCTGCGCCTGTTTTCCGGTGTGGACGTGCTGATCTGTTGCAGCGAAGACGGGCAGCTCATGCGCGAGATCGAGGCGCTGGGCCGCCCCACGCTGAGTTGGTCGCGTACGGGAAAAGCCGATATCCGGGTGCTGGCGGTAGAGATTAGCGGCCAGCATACGGAGATCAGCGCCAGGTACAGGGAGCAGGATATCCATTTTCAAATTCCCTTTGCCGATGAGGCTTCCATCGAGAACGCCCTGCATTGCCTGGCGGTGATGCTGTACCTGGGCGCGCCTCCCGCGGCCATCAGGGCGCGCATGCCCCTGCTGGAGCAGGTGGCCATGCGCCTGGAAGTCCGGGCAGGCATCAACGACTGCAGCATCATCAACGACAGCTATAACCTCGACCTGACTGCTCTGGAGGCGGCCCTGGCCTACCTCAGCCGGCAGCAATACCCCGGCCGCCGCACCCTGATCCTCTCCGACATCCTTCAGAGCGGCGAGCCGGCGCAGCAGTTATACGCCAAAGTGGGGCGCCTGCTGCGCGAGGCCGGCATTCAGCGCTTCATCGGCATCGGCAGGGACATCCCCGCGGTGGCGGCGCACCTGCCGCCTGCCATCGACGCCCGCTTTTTCCCGGATACCGAGCATTTCCTGGCGCAACAGCGGCACGGCGATTTTCAGGGCGAGGCGATACTCGTTAAAGGGGCCCGGCCCTTCGCTTTCGAACGGATCGCCCGCCGCCTGTCGAAGCAGGTTCATCAGACCGAACTGGAGGTTGACCTCAGCGCCCTGATCCACAACATCCGGGTTTTTCAGCGGCGCCTGCGGCCCGGCACGGGCCTGATCGTCATGGTGAAGGCGGCAGCTTATGGCAGCGGCAGCCTGGAGGTAGCCCGGGCCCTGGAATTCCACAAGGCAGGTTATCTGGCCGTTGCCTATGCCGACGAAGGCATCGAGTTGCGCGAAGGCGGCATCCGGGCGCCCATTATCGTGCTGAATCCCGAAGAAGCGGTTTTTGACAGCATCCTGCGCTATCAACTGGAGCCGGAATTATACAGCCCGCGCCTGTTGCAGGCCTTCGGCCATTTTACGCTGGATGCGGAAGGCCGGGCGCCGGTTCACCTGAAACTCGACACCGGCATGCACCGCCTGGGGTTCGACGCGGACAACCTGGAGCAGGCCATAAGCCTGCTGGGCCGTTACCCCCAGCTGGAGGCCAGGTCGGTATTCAGCCACCTCGCAGCCAGCGAAGCGCCGGAGCACGACGCTTTCACCCATGAACAGGCCGCCCGTTTTGAGCTTTTATACCAGCGGCTGTCGCAGGCCATCGGATACCGCCCCCTGCGCCACCTGCTCAACTCCAGCGGCATTGCCCGTTTCCCGCAATACCAGTACGACCTGGTTCGTTTGGGCATCGGCGCTTACGGCATCGACGCCTCCGGCCTGCTGCAGCACGAGCTTCGCACCGCCCTGACGCTGCGGGCCCGAATTTCCCAGATCAAAGCCCTGGAAGCGGGAGAGACGGTCGGCTACGGCCGCCACGGCAGGCTCGCAAGGCCGTCCCGTATTGCCACCATCAGTATCGGTTATGCTGACGGCCTTCCCCGGGCGGCGGGAAACGGCCGGTTCAGCGTACTCATCCGGGGGCAGCGGGCGCCAATCATCGGCAACGTCTGCATGGATATGAGCATGGTGGATGTTACCCATATCCCGGCGGCGGAGGAAGGCGACGAGGTGCTGATCTTTGGGGAGAGCCTGCCCGTCGCGGAACTGGCGGATGCGCTGGGCTCCATTCCATACGAAGTATTCACCAGCGTATCGCCCCGGGTGCGCCGGGTTTACGTTCATGAATAAGTCGAAACCTCCCATTTATTTTACTAATTTTGCGGAGCTTTTTGCCGGCCTCTGCGTATACTATTCGGCAAAAGCCGGGCGGCGCCCGGAATTTCTGATCATTTAAAAAAAATAAATAATACGATGGCAAAGCGTTATTTCACCTTCCTGCTGGCTATGGCCGCTTTCCCGCTACTAAGCCGGGCACAGCAGGATGACCCTGTCCTGTTTACAGTCGAAAAGACGCCCGTGCACAAGTCGGAGTTCGTTTACATCTATTCCAAAACCAATGGAAAGGATGCAGACTTTTCGCGCAAATCCCTGGAGGAGTACCTCGACCTGTACATCAAGTTCAAACTCAAGGTGCAGAAGGCCAGAGAAATGCAGCTGGACACCATCCCCCAACTCAGGAACGAACTGGCGGGTTACCGCCGCCAGTTGGCCGATTCCTACCTGATCGATAAGGAAGTGACGGAAAAACTGCTGCAGGAGGCGTACAACCACATCCAGCAGGACGTGGATATCAGCCACATACTCATTGCCCTGAAGCAGGACGCCACGCCTGCCGATACCCTGGCCGCCTACCAGCAGGCCATGGATATCAGGAAGCAGCTCGCCGGCGGCGCCGATTTCGCTCAGTTGGCCAAAGAGGTGTCGGCCGACAAAAGCGCCGCTCAGAACGGCGGCCACATCGGCTACGTGACGGCTTTGTTCCCCAACGGTTTCTATGAACTCGAAAAGGCGGCTTATACCGCTCCCCTCAACCAGCTGATGGGCCCTATCCGCACTTCCGCCGGTTACCACGTCCTGAAAGTCCATGGCCGGCGCCCCGCCCGCGGTGAGATGGAAGCCGCCCATATTCTGTTGCGCACCCAGGACAAAGACCCCGAAGCCGTCAAAAAGCGGATCGACAGCATTTACCAGGCCCTGCAGGGCGGCGCTGATTTCGAAACTCTGGCCAGGCAGCTCTCCGAAGACGGCAGTACGGCCTCCAATGGGGGGCATATCGGCTTTTTCGGGATCAACAAATATTCCCGCTCTTTCGAAGACGCCGCTTTCGCGCTGCAAAAGGACGGCGATTACAGCAAGCCAGTGCAGACCAACGTGGGCTGGCACATCCTTAAAAAGATCAGCCACCGCGGCATACAACCTTATAATATCGAAAAGAGTCGTTTAGAAGGGCAGGTCAAAAGAGACCTCCGCTACGAGGAGGCCAAAAAAGCCTTGGTCGGGCGCATCAAAAAACAGGCCAACCTGAAGGAATATCCGAAAGTGCTCGATGAATTTGCGGCCACCCTGACGGACACCTTCCTGACTTTCCGCTGGAAGGCGCCTGAAAAACCCTCTTCCGCCCTGCTTTTCGAGCTGGGCAAAGATTTCAAGGTGAGCCTGGGGGAATTTACCGATTATCTCGAGCGCTCCTCCCGCCAGCGCATACGCAGGGGCAAGGAAGCCGATATCGGGGCAGCGGTGCAGGAACTGTACGGCGCCTTCCTGGAAGAAAACGTCATGAAGTACGAGGAAAAACAACTGGAAAACAAATACCCCGACTTCAAGGCCCTCATGCGCGAATACGAGGAAGGCATCCTGCTCTTCGAAGCTACGAAAATACTGGTGTGGGACAAAGCCGCCCAGGACTCCACCGGGCTGGCCGAATTCTTCCAGACGATCTACGGCAAGTATCGCTGGGAAGAGCGCGCCCGGACGAGCATTTACAAACTACAGGACAGCCACAAAGACAAGCTGGATGAGGTGCGCAGTTTCGCCGCCACCCATTCCCCGGAAGAAGTCCTGGCCAAATTCAACACGGAAGAAGTACCTATGGTGCGCCACGAATCCAAAACCCTGGAACGCAGCATCTACCCGGAATTCAGGTCCATGGAGTGGAAGGTGGGCGCGCTTTCGCAAACCGAACCGGACCCTCGCGGGCGCTCCCTCAAGTTCCATAAGATCGAGGAGATTCTGCCTCCGGCCAACAAGAGCCTGGACGAAGCCCGCGGGTACGCCGTAGCCGATTACCAGGATTACCTCGAAGGCAAATGGGTGGAAAGCCTGCGCAAAGAATATGCAGTGAAAGTGAACCAGAAAATATTCGACGCCCTCGTCCGCTAGATGAGGCTGTTTCAAAACTAAATTTTCCGCCCCACGCCTTTGCGCTTCTGCGGCTCCCAAAAAGCTGCGAAGGCTCTGCGGTTAATAATTTGGCGCGTCAGCCCTGGATATAGCCCTCCCGGCCTTGCGGGGAGATACATTAGATGTTTATGAACCAATCAGGAGTAAGTGTTGCTGTAATTCTGCTGGCTGCGGCGATCTGCAGCCTGCTGATCGCCTGCTCCCCGGCCGGGGAACAGGAAAAAGAAGACCGCCTGCTGGCTAAGGTGCACAACAAATCCCTTTACCTGTCCGAAATGGACGGCATGTTCCCCGAAAATCCGACCCCGGAGGACAGCAGCGCCATTATCCAGGCTTATGTCCAGCGGTGGATCCGGGAAGCGCTGGTGCTGCACCAGGCCGAGCGGAATATCCCCGGCGACCTGAACATCGACAAGCTGGTGCGGGACTACAGGGCTTCCCTCATCCGGCACAACTATGAAAAAGTGCTTGTTGAGGAATTTATGGATTCTACTGTTTCTGAGGAGGAGCTGATACAGTTTTACGAACAAAACAAAGCGCAGTACCAACTGGAAACCCCCATCGTTCGTTGTTACTTCATCAAGGCGCCGGACCCTGCGCCGCAGCCCGAATTGCTGCGCAAGCTTTGGAACAGCAACAGGGATGAAGATTTCGAAAAGCTGGTCGATTACTGTAATACCCATGCGGAAGCCCATCTGCTGGACCCGGATGTCTGGTACAGGGCCGATGACATTGCCATGGAAATGCCTCCGGGGGCCATCACGGCCGATAATGTGGCATCGAAGCGCGAACTGATCCAGCGGGATGGTGGTTTTCAGTATTACTTCCGGGTGCTCGAGGTGAAAAACCGAAAGGAAATCGCGCCCCTGTCCTTTGTCGAAGAACAAGCCCGGAGAGTGATCCTGCGCAGCCGCCAGGAAAAATTCCTGCAGGAGAAGGCCGAAGAAATGTATGAGTACGAATTGCGGCGCAATAATATCCATACTTATTATTAAGCCGGTGCAGCCTCTTGTTGCACCCTAAGGAAAAACCGAACAGATGAAGTCCGTATTCAGTGTGTTTTTTGCCCTTCTGGCAGGCCTTTCCTGCCTGGCCCAGCCGGAAGTTATTGACAAAGTCGTCGCCACCGTCGGCGGAGAGCTGGTGCTCCTGTCGGAAGTGGAGGAGCAGTATGCGCTGATGGAGGCCCAGCAGGGTGTCGTGCCCGAAGGATTGCGCTGCAACATCATGGACCAGCTGATGGCCAACAAGCTGCTGCTCAACCAGGCCAAGCTCGACAGCATCCAGGTGTCGGAAGAGGAAGTGGAGGCCCAGCTCGACGCCCGCATCGAGCGCATCCTCGGCTTCATGAACAATGATGTCACCCAGTTTGAAGCTTACTACGGCCAGACCGTCAACCAGGTGAAGGAGCAGTTCCGGGAGGACCTCAGAAGCCAGATCCTCATCGACCGGATGCGCGGGCAGGTCATGCAAAGCGTGTCCGTTACGCCTTCCGAGGTGAAGAAGTTTTTCAATTCCATCCCCCAGGACAGCCTGCCGTATTTCAACTCGGAAGTAGAGATCGGCGAGGTCGTTTACAAGCCCATGATCAATGAGGAAGAGCGGCAAAAGGCCATCGGCAAGCTGGAGGAAATCCGCAAGGCCATCATCGAAGAGGGGGCCGATTTCGCCCAACTGGCCGCCAAGCATTCCGATGACGGCTCCGCCCGCGCCGGCGGCGACCTGGGCTGGGCCAAACGCGGGCGCTACGTTCCCGAGTTCGAAGCAGCGGCTTTCAAGCTGGAAAAAGATGAAATATCGCCGGTTGTGGAATCGGAGTTCGGCTTCCATATCATCCAGATGCTGGAGCGCCGCGGCAACTCCATCCACCTCCGCCACATCCTCATCAAACCGGAAATTACCGATGCCGACCTCGATCTGGCGCGCGCCCACCTCGACTCGGTGCGCCACCTCATCCTGTCCGACTCCATCTCCTTCTCCCAGGCGGTCAAGCTTTATTCGGATAAAAATGTGCAGAGCTTCAACAACGACGGCCGCATGGTCAACCCCGCCACCGGCAATACCTTCTTCGAGATCGGCGACCTGGAGCCGGACATCTATTTCACCATCGACACCATGAAAGTCGGCGGGATTTCCGCCCCCTTCGAATTCCGCAACGAAGTTGGGGAGATTTTCTACCGCATCGTGATGCTTCAATCGCGTACTGCTCCCCACCGCGCCAACCTGAAACAGGATTACTCCAAAATCCAGAAGGCGGCCATCGAAGCGAAAAAGAACGATTTTATCACCGATTGGATCGAGCAGAAAGTGGACGCCACCTACATCGCCATCGACCCGATGTACAATGGCTGCATGGTGTTGAATAAATGGAAGCGACAGGATATCCGGCCGTAGCCTTTACTCCAATGTCATCAACTTAGGGCTGTCAGCGACTGACTAAACCTGGTTTTTCTCCTGGGCGAGCCAGCCGTTGACTGACGCGGGAGTAGCCAGCGGCTGGCTTGCGTCGAGTAACCCCTGCTTAGCCAGTCGCTGACAAGCCTGCTATGAAAATCTTAAGTTGACGACATTAAGCCCTCTTACTCCCGCAGCGCCGCCTGTTCCTGGCTATTCAATTCATAAGACTGCACCAGGTTGTCAAGGCTGGGGCGGAAGAAAGCGAATACCAGCAACCCGATGGCGAAATAGGCCAGGAAACTCAGATTGCCTTCAAGCATTGTAAAAACAACAACCATGAGATTGGCGCCTTCCACAACGGCCAGCCGCATGATTGAGGTATTGCGGTAGTGTTGCACCTTTTCTTCCAGTGTAGGAAGCTGTTTACCGGCCTCACTCAGGCGGTTGCTGAGGAAGTAGGCCAGAGCGGAAGCTGCGAACAGGACAGTGGGCAGGAGGTAGGAATAGGGGAGCCCGGTGTGGGAAGGCGCCATGCTGCCCTCCATAACCAGATACGCCACCACCAGGCAGAAAAGCACCTGGCCTGCGGCCAGGAACAGAAAGATGAGCTGTAATTGCTTCAGGATTTCTTTTTCTTTCATCGGGTGAGGGCTTTTAAACCCGGGAGGTTTGGAAAAACCTCCCGGGTTTGGGAAAAACCTCCCGGGTTTGGAAAAAAAACCTCCCGGGTTTGGAAAAACCCGGGAGGTTTAAAGGAGTATGCTAATGCACGCCGTGCATCCATTTCTTCAGGAATGGCGAGAGCAGCAGCAGCAGCACGGCGGCGCCGAGCACCACATATACGCCCCACATCATATAGACATCGGCGAATGCTTTGAGTGCATCGGCGCTGGAAGCGCCCTCGCCCGGTTCGGCGATCAGCTTGCCCAGTTCACCGGCAATTTTGTGGGCAAAGGCGATGGACAGGAACCAGGTGCCCATGACGAAGCCGACGATCTTGGCCGGGGATAATTTGGTGACCACGGAAAGCCCGACGGGGGAAAGGCTCAGTTCGCCGGTCGTGTGGAAGAGGTACATGCCCAGCAGGAAGATGATCGGGATGAGCGTGCCCTGTTCGGCTGTGCCGATGACGCTGCGGATACCCCAGACGATGATAAAGTACCCGATGGCCATCTGGAGCAGGCCAAAGAGGAATTTCGTCGGAGTGCGGGGTTCCCGGTTGGCTTTGCCGAGCTTGGCCCATATCCAGGAAAATACCGGCGCCAGCAGGATGATGTACAGCGGGTTAAGGGCCTGCAGCTGGGAGGCCTCCATGCCGTGCAGGTTAACATAGCGGTCGGTGAGGATGTTGAGTGAGCCGCCGGCCTGTTCGAACAGCGCCCAGAATACCATGTGGAAAAAGAACAGGAATAGGAAAACGATCATGCGCTGCCCTTCTTCCTTGTCTTCGGCGGTAAGAGATGAGTAGACCAGATAACCGATAATGGCCAGCCCGCCGATGACCAGGATGTAGTTGGTTACGCCCTCTGCATTGATCAGCAGGGAGAAAACCGGCACTGTAGCCAGGGCTCCGACGATGATGAGCACTTGCTTGCTCAGGCCTGCGAAGTATGGTTTCTTATAGTCAACCGGGTCGGGCGGCATCCCTTTTTCTTCAAACTTGCGCATGTTGCGCCAGAAGACGATGACGCCAAGCACCATGCCGATGCCGGCGGCCAGGAAGCCCAGCGACCAGTCGATGCGCTGCCCGAGGTAACCGCAGGTAATCGGCGCCAGGAAAGCGCCGATGTTGATGCCCATATAGAATATGGTGAATGCGCTGTCCTTGCGGTTGTCATTTTTCTCGTAAAAAGTGCCGAGGAAGCTGGAGATATTGGGTTTGAAGAAACCGTTGCCCACCGTGAGCAGGGCCAGGCCGATAAAGAAGAGGGTTTCTCCCAGGTC
The DNA here is from genome assembly GCA_963169455.1 of Bacteroidota bacterium. Taxonomy (GTDB): domain Bacteria; phylum Bacteroidota; class Bacteroidia; order Chitinophagales; family Saprospiraceae; genus JACJYE01. Next base: position 176,003 of record CAUJDW010000125.1, read on the forward strand.
CGTGCCGGCAGTCATGGCGAGGGTGAATTGCCCGGCAGCCATCAATATGCCGCCGGTGATGACCGCATGCCTGAACCCCATGATGCGGTCGGCCAGCCAGCCTCCGGCTATTGGCGCAGCATAAAGCAAGGCATTGTAGGCGCCGTAAACGCCATAGGCCCTGGCGTCCGCCTCGCCCTGCGCCATCTGGTCGAACAAGACCTTGGTCATGTATAAAATGAGCAGGGCGCGCATGCCGTAAAAGGAGAAGCGCTCCCAAAGTTCCGCAAAGAAGAGCGTGAACAGCGCACGGGGATGTACCTTCCGCTGGGAGTAAATCACCAGGGGCACCCAAATCAGGACGAACACCCATCCGAAAATCAGTAAGCCTAATGCGAAATCCATAATTTGTTTCGTTTGTTGATCCGTTTAGTTTTGAAAATTCGGGAAAAAATAAGCCATTTTATCCGAATATTGTGCAATCCAGCCGCTATTACTTTGCCAAAAGGTGATGGAACAACCAACCATCCAGCCCGCCAATCCCTACCACTCCTCTCCCTCATCCGGCGTATCGGCCAGTTCGAAGCCTTCCTGTTCCTCGAAGTGGGAGGCGGGAAGGGCTTCGGCGCCGTGCGCCAGTTGTTTCAGAGGCCTGATCATGGCTATCAGCAGCAGCCCGGCGGCGAGGCTGCAGGCGGCGATGCCGGCAAACACCTGCAGTTCGCCGGCGTGCTGGGCCAGTTCGCCCAGCACGCCGGCCAGCTTGTTGCCCAGCCCGGTGGCGGCGAAGTAAAAGCCCATCATAAGGGAAGCGTAGCGGGCCGGCGACAATTTGGTGATAAAGGCAAGGGCTGCCGGTGAGGCGCACAGTTCGCCCAGGGTGTGGAGCAGAAAGGCCAGCACCAGCCAGAACATGGCGGCTTCGCCGCGGCTTTCAAACTGTGCCGATGCCCCGGCCATGAGCAGGAAACCCAGGCCCATGATGATGGCGCCCACTCCTATTTTGAAGAGGGAAAAAGATTCCCGCCCCCGCCGTTTCCACCACAGCCAGAAAAGCCCTACGGGAGCCCCGAACAGGATGATATAGAGGGGGTTGAGCGACTGGAACCAGGGCGCCGGCACTTCGAAGTTGCCCAGCAGGCGCGCCGTTTTTTGCTGGGCGAACAGGTTGAGCAGCCCGCCGGCCTGTTCGAAAGCACCCCAGAAAAGGATGATCAGCCCAAAGGTCAGGAAGGCCAGCAACAGCCTGTCGCGTTCGGCCCGGTTGGCGTTGCGGTAGAAGACGATGCCGACGGCGACGGCCAGGCTGATAAAAGGCGAAAGCAGCCCGTAGCCTACCTGCCCCTGCCCGATGAGCCAAAGGCCCAGCAGGGCGCCCGCCGCCGTCACCGCGAGCGGCGCCCTCTGCCGGTAAACCTGCCGTAGCAGGCTGGCTTCCCCACGCACCGCCTGCCTTCCGGGCGCTTCCCCGATGCCTCTGAGGTGCTTCTGCCCGGCGATAAACACCGCCTGCCCCGCCAGCATCCCGATGCCGGCCAGCCCGAAACCAAGATGCCAGCCAAAGCGTACGCCGACCCAGCCCACCAGCAGTGAGGCCAGCAGCGCGCCAATGTTGATGCCGGTATAAAACAGGGTGAAGCCCACATCACGCTGCTCATCACCCGGCCGGTACAGCCCGCCGACGATGGGGGCGATGTTGGGCTTCAATGCGCCTACCCCCAGAATGATCAGCGTCAACCCGCTGTAGAAAGCCCAGGCAGGAGGGAATGCCAGCAACAGGTGCCCCACGCAGAGCAGGGCGCCACCCAGCATCACACTCCGCTTCTGCCCCAGCCATCGGTCGGCCAGCAGCCCGCCCGGAATGGCGGCCAGGTATACCAGCATCGTGTACCAGCCGTACAGGGCCAGCGCCTCGGCATTGGCCCAGCCCAGCCCAGGGTTACCTCCGGCCACGGGCGCTACCAGAAACAACACCAGAATGCCCCGCATCCCGAAGTAGGAAAAGCGCTCCCACAATTCCGTGAAAAAGAGGTAGAAAAGCCCCACAGGCTGCCCCAGCCACCGGGGGCCGTCGTAGTCGAATGTCGCCGTTTTGGACATAAAACGCGGTTTCTGTTCTCCAAAGCCGCTTAAATATAGGAAGCTTTGGGGAACTTTGACCCCATTCCGCGGCAATGCTTCGTTATTCCCCGCCATCTTCTTACCTTCGTGAACATTTTAAAGTCCATGATCACTTACATCAGGGGAAACATTACACACAAGAGCCCAACTTTTATCGTGGTGGAGGCGGGAGGCATCGGCTACCACATCAATATCAGCCTCTATACCTATGCCCGGGTGGAAAAGCTGGAATCGGTCAAGATACTTACCTACCTGCACATCAAGGAGGACGCCCATACGCTTTACGGTTTCGCCGAGGCTGCCGAGCGCAGCCTCTTCGCACACCTCATCTCGGTGTCCGGAATCGGCCCCAACACAGCCCAGCTCATACTCTCGGCCATGAACCCGGACGAGCTGCGCGCCGCCATCATCGCAGAAAACGTTGCCGCCCTGCAGCGCATCAAAGGCGTGGGCCCCAAGACGGCCAAACGCATCATCCTCGACCTGAAGGACAAAATGATGAAAGACAGCGGCGGAGAAATGCCCGCCCTGGCCCCGCAGGACAATACGATGCGGGAGGAGGCCCTGTCGGCCCTGGTGGCGCTTCAGTTCAACCGCATCCAGGCCCAGAAGGCGCTGAATAAGGTGCTCAGGGAAAAGCCCGCCCTGGCCGGCGTGGAAGAGCTGATCAAACTGGCGCTGAAAGAATTATCTTAAAATGGGGCTTGCCGGCCTTGTTTTTCAGGATTTTCCCGATTCCGGGGCCCGCCTGTGCAACAAATCCCGAAACAGTGCAGTAAAACTGGCAGTAAGCTTTTAGCTTTGCGCCTTCCGGCCCCGCGCCCCGGATGTGTTAAAATCCGGCCGAAAAACAGAAAGGCGCTCCCAGGGGCGTTCTAGGGGAGTACGAACGAAAACAGGATTTGCAAAAATATAAGGAATGCTTTGAAAATCAGTAGGTTGGCCTGTGTTTTCCGGCGCGTGGCGCGCCGCAGGCCCCCGGCGCCGAAGGCAATGCGGCATTGCCCCCCTGCCGGATGCTACTGGAATCCCATGTTGATTTGCTATGAGTAGAATACTTTTACCCTTCAGCTTATTGCTCGGAATCGCAACGTCTGCCCTAATTGCCAGGAGCTACGCACCCCTTTCCGAAGCCCCTGCGGCCGCCTCCGGCATCCAGGCCGGCCCCGATACCATTCCGGATATCCAGGAGCGCTATGACGACTTCCTGACCAGCCCCGGCCAGAACCCATTCGACCTCGATGACCCGAGCATCATCGAACAAAATGTGGAATACGACCCTGCTACAGGCCAGTATATCATCACCGAGCGGATAGGCGACGACTACTTCCGCCCTCCCACTTACATGTCCTTCCAGGAATACCTCGACTTCCGCCAGAAACAGGAAGAACGGGCCTATTTCAACCAGCTTTCGGGCGTCAGCTCGGGCGCGGGCGTCAGCGCCCTCGACCCCATCGCCAAGATCGATGTGGAAAACAGCCTGCTCGACCGCCTCTTCGGCGGCACCGCCGTCGACATCCGCCCCCAGGGCAATATCGACCTGACTTTCGGGGTGGATTTCTCCCGCGTCGAGAACCCCATCCTCACCGAGCGGCAACGCCTGCAAGGGGGCTTCGACTTCGACATGAACATCAACATGAATGTCACGGGGAAAATCGGCGAGAAACTGACCCTGACCACCAACTACAATACCAACGCCACCTTCAATTTCGACAACCAGATCAAACTCGATTACAATACCGACAACTACGAAGGCGGCGAGGACAACATCCTGCAGAAAATCGAGGCCGGCAACGTGAGCCTGCCGCTTCGGGGCAACCTCATTCAGGGCGCTCAGAGCCTCTTCGGCCTGAAAACGGAACTCAAGTTCGGGCACCTGCGCCTCACGGCCATCGCCTCCCAGCAGAAGTCTCAACAGGAAAACATCCAGATCGAAGGAGGCGCCCAGGTGCAGAAGTTCGAAGTGCGCGCCGATGAATACGACGAGAACCGCCACTTCTTCCTCTCCTTCTACAACCGCGACAATTTCGAGCGGGCCCTGCTCAACCTGCCGCAGATCAATACCCTCTTCAAACTGAAGAAACTGGAAGTCTGGATCACCAACGACCGCAACGAGGTGACCGACGTGCGCGATATCGTCGCCATGGCCGACCTCGGCGAACCCCTGGAACTGGTCAGCCCCGATAAGGTAGAGGTCAACCCGGCCTGGAACCGCCGCGACCTGCTCGACAATAAACTGCTGCCCGATAACGCCGCCAACAACCTCTACGGGCGCATCCTGGCCCGGGGAGAAGACGTGCGCGACATCGACAAGGCCGTCGCGGCCCTGCAGTCGGAGTTCGGCCTGCAGCAGGCCCGTGACTTCGAGAAGGTCAGCGCCCGCAAGCTGCGCGAATCGGAATACACCTTCCACCCGGAACTGGGCTTCATCTCCGTCAACATCAACGTCCAGCCCGACCAGGTGCTCGGCGTTTCCTTCGAATACGAGTACAACGGCAACATCTACCGCGTGGGCGAGATGTCGATCAACAATGGTACGGTAGGCACCGACACCATGGACCTGACACCAAAAGTGCTCTTCGTGAAAATGCTGAAAAGCACTACCCAGCGCACCGACGTGCCGACCTGGGACCTGATGATGAAAAACGTCTATTCCATCGGCGCATTCCAGGTCAACCAGCAGGATTTTCGCCTCGACATCTTTTACGATGACCCCGGTGCGGGGCAGAAGCGCTTCCTGCCCGAGACCAACATCGCCGGCCGGCCTCTGCTGCGCGTGTTCAACCTCGACAACCTCAACACCCAGGGCGACCCGCAGCCCGACGGCATCTTTGACTTCGTGCCCGGCGTCACCATCAACCCGCGCAACGGGCGCATCATGTTCCCCGTGCTGGAGCCCTTCGGCTCGGCCCTGGGGCGCCTGATCGACGACGAACTGCTGCGCCGCAAATACGTTTACGATTCCCTCTACCAGACCACGCTGTTCCTTGCCCAGGAAGCGGCCGAACAAAACCGTTTTATCATCCGCGGGGAATACAAATCGAGCGTTTCTTCCGAAATCTCCCTGGGGGCCTTCAACATCCCGCAGGGGTCGGTGCGGGTGTCGGCCGGAGGGCAGACGCTCATCGAGGGAAAGGACTATGAAGTGGATTACAGCATCGGCAAAGTGCGTATCCTCAACGACGCCATCCTGCAGTCGGGCGTGCCTGTCAACGTATCCTTCGAGGATAACACCCTCTTCGGTTTCCAAACCAAAACCATGGTGGGCCTCAGGGCGGACTATGAACTGGACAAGAACTTCAACATCGGGGCGACCTACCTGCAGCTTTTCGAACGCCCCTTCACGCAGAAGGTGAACGTAGGTGACGACCCCATCAACAACAAGATATTCGGCCTGGACCTCAACCTGAGCCGCGAGGCGCCCTGGCTGACCCGCGCAGTGGACGCTATCCCCCTGATCTCGACCAAGGAGGCCTCGAACATCACTGTGGCGGCCGAGGCGGCGGCTCTGAAGCCGGGCCATGCCCGCGCCATCAACCTGAATACCCAGGACAAGGGCGGGGTGGTTTATATCGACGACTTCGAGGGCAGCGGCAGCGCCTTTGACCTGCGCATCCCCACCAACCAATGGTATCTGGCCAGCGTGCCCCAGAACGACGAAGCCAACAACAACCCGCTTTTTCCCGAATCGGCCCTGCTCAACGACCTGCGCTACGGCGCCAACCGGGCCCGCCTGAACTGGTACCGCATCGACCCCGGCGCCCGCGGCCCCGGCGATGACAACAACCCTTACACCAATCAGGTGCCCCAGGTAGAAGTGTTCCCCAACCTGCAGATCACGCCCGACCAGTTGCCGAACATTCAGACGCTCGACCTGGCCTACTATCCCCGGGAACGCGGGCCTTACAACTTTGACATCCCCCAGGGCTATCCCGGCCTCACCCGCGGCGTGGAGTTCCTCGGAGATTCGCTGGTGCTGCGCGACCCCCACACCCGCTGGGGCGGCATCATGCGCGAACTGACCACCAACGACTTCCAGACCGCCAACATCGAATTCCTGGAGTTCTGGATGCTCAGCCCCTTCCTCGACCCGGAGGATCCCATGGGCCCTTCGCCTGATTATAATCTTCAGCAGGGCGACCTGTACATCAACCTGGGCAACGTTTCCGAAGACATTCTGCGCGACTCGCGCATCTTTTTTGAGAACGGCTTGCCCGGCCCGGCCAACCCCGAGCGCCGTACCGACAACACAAGCTGGTCAAGGGTGCCTGTTTCCCAGCAGATCGTGCGGGCTTTTGACAACGACCCCGAAACCAGGCAGGTGCAGGACGTAGGCCTCGACGGCCTGGACAATGCCGCCGAACGGCAGAAGTTTGCACCCTACCTCAGCGCCATCAGCGCCGCCAATGCCAATGCCGGCGCCCGCCTGGCCGAAGACCCTTCCTACGACGACTTCCGCTACTACCGTTCCGAAAGCTTCGGGCAGGATGCCGGCGTACTGGCGCGGTACCGGGACTTCAACAACCCCGAGGGAAACTCCCGCTCCAACCAGGACAACACGGAGCGGCAGACTGCCACCAACATCCCCGATGCCGAAGACATTAACCGCGACAATACCCTCAACGAAACCGAGTCCTATTTTCAATACAAAATCTCGCTTCGGGCCAACCCGGCCAACCCCCGCGAGCTGGACGTGGAAAAAACGCCTTTTATTACCGACCAGCGGGTGAGCAATGACGGGCGCCGTATCTGGTACCGCTTCCGCATTCCCCTCAACGGGCCGGAAAAGGTTGCGGTAGGCGGCATCCGGGATTTCCGCTCCATCCGCTTCATGCGGATGTACATGCACGGCTTCCAGGCCCCTGTCGTGCTGCGTTTTGCCCGCCTCGAACTGGTGCGCAACCAGTGGCGCCGCTACCGGGGTGACCTGACGGCCCTCGAAGGGCCCGGCATCCCGGTCTGCAAGTCGGACTCCACGGCCTTTACCGTTGACAACGTCAACATCGAGGAAAACAACGGCAGGCAGCCCTTCAACTACGTGCTTCCGGACGGCATTCAGCGCGAACAGGCCATCGGTGTGTTCAGCGCCCTGCAGAACGAGCAGTCGCTGCTGGTGAACGTGCGCGGGCTGTGCGACGGCGACGAGCGCGCCATCTTCAAGATCATCAACATGGACATGCGGGTCTATGAGCGCTTCAAGATGTTCGTCCACGGCGAAGAGATGGATGCTCAGGAAGTGCCCGACGGCGCCCTGTCCGTTTACGTCCGCCTGGGTAGTGACTTCAAGAACAACTATTACGAATACGAGATCCCGCTGACCATGTCGGATCCCGACAACCTGGTGTCCAACCCCAACAGCAGGGAATACAAACGCGAGGTCTGGCGCCCCGAGAATGAGTTTGACTTTGAATTGCGCAGGCTGGTCGAACTGAAAGAGCGGCGCAATGCGGATAATGTGTCGCTCAATGCGGAGTATGTGGAGGAGTTCGAAGTGAACGGCATCATCCACAAAGTCAAGATACGGGGCAACCCCAGCGTGGGGCAGGTCAAGGTGGCCATGGTGGGCCTGCGCAACCGGTACGATTTTGACAACGTGCCCTACGATGCGGAAATATGGATAAACGAGATGCGCCTGACCGGCCTGGACGAGCGGGGCGGCGCCGCGGCCACTGCCCGCGTGGACGCCCAACTGGCCGACTTCGCCTCCGTGACCCTGGCCGGCAATGTCAGTACTATCGGCTTCGGCGGGCTGGACCAGAAGGTGCAGGAGCGCCAGCGGGAGCAGATATCGGGCTACGACCTGGCTGCCAATTTCAACCTCGAAAAGTTTTTCCCCGAAAGCTGGGGCCTGCGCCTGCCCTTCTATGCGCAGTATTCCAATACCACCCGCACCCCGGAATTCGACCCCTACGACCTGGACATCAAACTCAAGGACAAGATCAACCAGGCGGACTCAAAGGTTGTGCGGGATTCGCTGCGTGAACAGTCACAGGAAGTTTCGACCATCAAGAGCTTCAACCTGACCAATGTGCGAAAGGAGCGCAGCCCCGACCGGGGCAGCCCGCCCATGCCCTGGGATATTTCCAACTTCAGCGCCTCCTATTCCTATACGGAAACGGGCTTCCGGGACCCCATCATCGAATTCGACGAAGAAGAAAAACACACCGGCTCGCTGGATTACACCTACAGCATGCCCACCAAGTACCTTCAACCTTTTAAAGGGCTGAAAGGGGAGGCTTTCAAGCTGATCTCGGAGATCAACTTCAACCCGCTGCCGAACTCCTTCAGCTTCAGCAGCGTCATGAACCGGATATTCCAGACCACCCGCTACCGCTTCACAGATGTGGACCCCCGTTTCAAAACATTCTTCAACAAGCGTTTTACCTGGGACAGGGACTACGACCTGCAATGGGATCTGACCCGCTCGCTGAAGTTCAGCTTCAACGCCATCAATTCTTCGGTAATCGACGAGCCGGACGAGCTGGCGCTGGTGGAAACCTACGGCATTGACCGGGCGCGGCAGATACGCCGGGACAGCATCTGGAAGAATATTCAGGATTTCGGGCGCCCGAAGAACTACCAGCACAACATCAGCCTGAGTTATAACCTGCCCATCCGGCACCTGCCCTTCTTCAGCGATTTCGTCACAGCCAAGGTGCAGTACACCGGCGGGTACAACTGGGCTGCAGCAGCCCTGAACGTGGACAGCCTCGGAAACGTCATCCAGAATAATCAGAACCGGACCGGCAACCTCGACCTAAACTTCGAAAAGCTGTACGACAAAGTGCCGTACCTGCGCAAGATCAACAAGGGAAAAACGCCGGCCAGGCCGGGCGCCCGCCCGCCCGCCCGCAACCCCAGGGATACCAAAAGCCAGGACGACGGGCAGGACGACGGCAAGAAGAAAAAGGAAAAGAAAGACCGCGAGCCCAGCGATATCGAGCGGGCCATCGTCAGGCCTCTCATGGCCTTGCGGCGCGTGCGCTTCAATTATTCCGAGCAGTTTTCCACCACCGTGCCCGGTTACACACCGCGTTCGGGCATCCTGGGAATGACGGATTTCGACTCGCCGGGCTGGGGCTTCATCGCCGGCTGGCAACCCAATATCCGCACCCTGAGCGATGATCAGCGCTTCAACCCCAGGCCCGACAACATCAAGGGGGACTGGCTGCGGGAAAATGCCGACTGGATCACTCCCAGCGTATTCCAGAACCGGGAGGTCATTCAGCAGTACACCCAGAACTACGACGCCAGGGCTACCGTAGAGCCTTTCAAGGATTTCCGCATCGACGTGGAGTTGACCAAGACCTTCTCTGAAACCTATACGGAAACTTTCAAGGATACCTCACTCGTTGACGGGGTGACGGAGCTGGTGCATACCGTGCCCATCCGCATCGGCCAGATGCAGGTCTCGTATTTCGCCATGAATACCTTCTTCCAGGACAGCCAGCAGGAGATCAAGGACCTCTTCCTGAAGTTTTCGGACAACCGGGTAGTTATTTCCAACCGCCTGGGCGTCGGCCAGCACGATGATGAGAACCTCGCCGATCGCGGTTATACCCGGGGTTTCGGCTCGACCCAGCAGGATGTGCTGCTGCCGGCCTTCATCGCCGCCTATTCCGGCGAGGACGCCAGCTCGGTCGACCTGGATATTTTCAATACCCTGCCCAACCTGAACTGGCGGCTGACCTACAACGGGCTGTCCAGGGTGCCTTTTTTCCAGGAGATATTTACGAACTTTTCACTCAGCCATGGTTACCGCTCTTCTCTGGCGGTCAATAACTTCCGCTCCAGTTTGCCCTACCTGGCCACGCTGGCGACCGGGCCGATCGATACGGTGACCTTCAACTTTTATCCGCGGCTGGAGATTTCTGACGTGGTGATCCAGGAAGCTTTCTCGCCCCTGATCGCCGTGGACGCCACCCTGAAAAACGGCATGTCGTTCAACGTCGATTACAAGAAATCGCGCCAGCTGGCTCTCAGCACGGTCAACTATCAGCTCAATGAGACCCAGACCAAGGAAATCGTGCTGGGCTTCGGCTACCTGGTGCGCAACCTGGACATTCCTTTCCTGACCGGCAGCAACAAGAAAAAGGGGAGCAGCCGGCAGAAGGAAGAGGAACAGCAGCAACAGGGCAACCGTCAGAACAACCAGGGCGGCGGCCGCGGCCGCGGGCTGCAGGGCAAAGACCTGGACATCAACTTCAATATGTCGTTGCGCGACGATGTCACTTTCGCGCACCGCCTCGACGAGGGCATCTTCGAGCCTACGCGGGGCAACTACCAGCTGAGCCTCTCGCCTTCGGCCGAGTACCAGCTCAACCGGCGCCTGTCACTGCGCCTGTTCTTCGACTACCGGCGCACCGTGCCGAAGACCTCCGCGGGCTTCCCGCGCACGGATACCTCCGGCGGCATCGTGGTGAGCTTCCAGTTGAATTAACAGGCGCTGGGGTAGGGATTCCAGCGCTTTATAGCGCGGGGGTAAGGATTCCAGCGCTTTATAGCGCTGGAATCCCTAGAACCCCAGCGCCTGTTTCATTTTGGAATAGATGGCCGTATTCTCGTAGAAACCGGCGAAGAGTTCGGCGCCCGGGCCGTAGGCGAAGACGGGGATGAGGGAGGCCGTGTGGCCGTCGGTGGTGAAACCCGCGATCAGGGTGTCCATGGTGGAGCCTGGGTTGATGGCGTAACCGCCGGTTTCGTGGTCGCCGGTAACGATGATCAGGGTTTCGCCGTCCTCCCTGGCGAATTTCAGCATTTCCCCGATGGCCCGGTCGAAGTCGATCATTTCCGAGACGATGTAGTCGGAGTTGTTATCGTGGCCGCCCCAGTCGATCTGGGCGCCCTCGATCATGAGGAAGAAGCCCTTGTCCCGGCCTCTGGCGTGCAGGAAATCGATGGCCAGGTGGCTGGCCAGGAGCAGGTAATTGCGGCCTTTGATAGCGGGCGGGGGGTCCTCTTCCGCCGTGAAATAGGCGAAATTTTTACTGGTGTTCAGTTTTATCTCGCTAAGGCTTTCACGGAGGTAGTCGCTCGTGTAATAGCCTTTTTTCTGGAGCTCCACATAGAGGTTTCGCTGGTCGGTTTGCCTGCGGGCGAAGTATTTCAACCCACCCCCGAGGAAGAAGTCAATATCCGTTTTCATGAACTCCAGCGCGATGGCTTCATAGGCTTCGCGGTATGGGACGTGGGCGATGAAAGCCGCCGGTGTGGCGTGTACGATGGAAGCCGTGGACATCAGCCCGGTCGCCAGGCCGCGGGTTTCTGCTTCTTCGAGGATTGTCCGTACCGGCACGGTATCCATATTGACCCCCAGGGCGCCGTTGAAGGTTTTTACGCCGCTGGCAAAGGCCGTGGCGCCTGCCGCCGAATCAGTGATCAGGTTGTCGCCCGAATAAGCCTTGTGCAGCCCGATAACCGGGAAGCTTTCCAGGTGGAGTTTGTTTCCGTTGCGGTACATGCCCGCGCTGATCTGGGTGAGCCCCATGCCGTCGCCGATCATCAGGATGACATTGCGGGGGTGTTTTGGCGGCGCGTTGTGCTCCGATGAGCGGGGAGGGGTTTGCGCCATTTGGTTGCAACTCCACAGGAAGAGCAGTACAAAGAAAGGCAAATATTTAGCGATCATCAGCCGTGTGGTTTTATCCTGCTAAAATTTTCAGGCCAAAATAAACCTTTTCCCCGGAAGGGTGCGGACGAGCCCTTTGAATTCCAGTTCCAGCAGGATGCCGGCCAGTTCGCTGCCGGGTTTGCCCGAAGAGGCGGCCAGGGCGTCGATGCTGGTTCCGTCATCCGGTTTGAGTAAATCTACGATTATTTTTTCTTCTTCCGTCAGCTCAGTGAACAGCTGTTGCTGTATGGCGCGCGCGCTGTCCAGTTGGTCCCAGCGCATGAGGTAGGCTACATCTGCGGCTCCTTCGATGAGGGCGGCGCGGTGTGTTTTGATGAGCAGGTTACATCCTTCTGAATAGGGGTCTTTCACGCGGCCCGGGAAAGCGAAGACGTCTTTGTTGTAATCATTGGCCATTTGTGCGGTGATCATGGAGCCGCCTTTCCGCTGGGTTTCCACGACGATCAGAGCGTCGCACAGGCCGGCGATGATGCGGTTGCGCATGGGGAAGTGCTCCCGGTCGGGCAGGGTATTGCCGGGGTATTCGGACAGCAGCCCGCCATTATGCATCATGGCTCTGGCCACGGGCAGGTGCTGGGGCGGGTATATCTGCTGGAGCCCGTGCCCGAGTACGCCGATGGTGGGCATTCCCAGTTCCAGGCACTTGCGGTGCGCCGTCACGTCGACGCCGTAGGCCAGCCCGCTGATGATGGCGGCGCCGTAGGGCAGCAGCCCTTCAACCAGCTCTTCGCAGGCGCGAACCCCGTGCGGAGTGGGGCGGCGCGTTCCGACTATGCCCACCATCCTGTCGGCATTTAGGTTTGCCCGCCCTTTGTAATACAGTATGGCCGGGCTGTCGGGAAAATTGCGAAGCCGGCGGGGGTAGGCCTCGTCCAGGTAGAAAAGAGCCTGGATCTGATGAGCTTCCAGGAATTCAATTTCCTGTTCGGCGCGGGCCAGGGCTTCTCCGCTCCGGATATTCCGGCCTATTTGCTGGCCCACGCCGGGGACTTTCTGCAGTTCGCGCGGGCCCGCCTCGAACACTTCCCTGGCCCCGCCACAGTAACTCACCAGGCTCCGGGCAGTCACCGGGCCGACCTGGGGAATGAGCGTGAGCGCGATTTTGTACAGCAAATCATCCATGTCGGTTCGTTTTGGGTAGGGCGCTTGCAGCGGGTTCACGCCTGCCTGCGGCAAGGCAGGGTGCGATCCGCGAAAAAGGCCATCGGCGCCGCCCGAAACAGGCTGGCAAGTGCCCGGCTTTTCCTACATTTGTGTAGCTGAAATGAAAGATGGAAAGTGTTATTTAGAGCAGGCAGGTTTTATGCTTCGCCCTGTTGAGCCATAAACGAAAGGAGCAATTTACATACATTTTTTCAAAAAATCAGCCTCCAAAAAAAGCTTATGAGTAAGAAGCCCGGTTTGCTGCCGAAACTGGAATTCCTGGTCATCGGCATTCTGTTCTTCGCCTTTCTCCTCTGGGCTATGTCCAGATGCAACGCCACGAAGCGGGCCTACCAGGAAAAAGCTGCGGCCGAGGCCCGTGATGAAGCGGCCGCCGACTCCCTGGACCGCCTCCTTCTGGAAGGCTATACGCCATTCGACACGGCGGTTAAACCCAAAGAAGCACCTCCTCCGCCTGCGCCGGGGCCCGGCGAGCGCAGGACGATCCTCTACGTCACTATCGATGGCATGAATATGCGCTCGGGCCCGGGCCTGAATTACCGCATCGTCGAGCGCCTGAAACTTTTCGATGAGGTTGAGTTTCTGGGGGAAGTGACCGACAGCACGCAGGAGATCAACCTAGGCCAGATCACCACCGACGAGCCCTGGGTAAAGGTCAGAACCCGCAAGGGGAATACCGGCTGGCTGTATGGCGCAGGAGCCAGTTACTACAAAAAGAAACTGGAAGGGGTGGAAACCGATTGAACGCCTATCTGAAAGCTTCCGGATGTTTTAAATGGAAATCCGAATTAGCCTGGAACAGTGCCGCCAGTTTCAGCACCTCCGCCTCCCCGTATAATTTCCCGCAGAAAGTGATGCTCGTCGGAGCGCCCTCATCGAAGCCCGTTGGCAGCACCACGCAGGGGTGCCCGCTGAGGTTGGTGCGCAGAAGGTTGCCGCCGCTCCAGGAAGGAGCGATAAAGACATCCACATCTCTCAGGGTTTTGTGCATTTCTTCGATCATGGCGCTGCGCAGGCGGTTGGCCTGGATATACTCCACGGCGGGGATGAAACGGGAATACCGGAAGGTGTTGGGCCAGGCCTGCCGCACCTGCCGCACCAGCAGGCCGTCCTTTCCTGAGCGGGTTAGTTCATCGAAGGCGGCGGCGGCTTCGGCGCCCAGAATGAAGGAAATATCCGGGACTTCGGGCAAGCTTATGGGTATGAGGTTTATGCCGAGCCGGCGCAGCTGATCAAGTACGAGGCTGTCGTTGGCGCGAAAGCCGTAGTTCGCTTCAAAATCCTTTTTCAGGTAAGCCACGCGCAGTTGCTTCGCTTCCAGCTTGTGGTTGTAGTTGAAGGCGGCGTCCACCGTAGTGGGGTCGCGTTCATCCCTGCCGCGAATGGCCTCGAAGACGATGGCGCAGTCTTCGGCGCTCCGACAGATGGGCCCGATCTTGTCCATGCTCCAGCTAAGCGCCATGGCGCCATAGCGGCTCACCCGGCCGAAGGTGGGCCGCAGCCCCGTAACCCCGCAGACGGTGGAAGGCGAGACGATGGAGCCCCAGGTTTCGGTGCCGATGGCAAAAGGCAACAAGCCCGCGGAAACGGCGGAAGCGGAGCCTGCCGACGAGCCGCTGGAGCCTTGTTCCGTATTCCAGGGGTTTCTGGTTTTTCCTCCGTACCAGACGTCCCCCCATGCCAGGGCGCCCAGTGACAGCTTGGCCGCCAGCACTGCCCCGGCGGCATCCAGCTTCTCAATAACGGCGGCATCGTAGTTCAGCACCTGGTCCTTGTATGGCATGGCGCCCCAGGTAGTTTTGTAACCGGCCGCCGCCAGCAGGTCTTTGGCGCCGTAGGGTATGCCGTGCAGGGGGCCGCGGTAAAAACCACGGGCCAGTTCCTCATCCATCTTTCTGGCCTGCGCCAGGGCGCGCTCCTCGGTGAGGGAGATGATGCAGTGCAGTTGTGGATCGTATTTCCTGAGCCGCTCCAGAAAAAACTGCGTCAGCTCCACCGAGCTGATCTGCCGGCTCCTGATGAGGGCCGATAGCTCCGCGATGGAGTAGAAAGCCAGGCTATCGCGCTTTTCCGGCAGTTGGACGTATTTGGGGAGGTTGAAGGCGACGGATTCGTCGGCAGTGGGAATCTCAAAACCTTCGGGCAAGGGGTTGAACAAAAGGGCAGGCGTGAGGCTGTTGTCTATATGTTGATCCCGGATGGATTGGTAGGCGGCCTGCAATTCTTCCAGGTCCGGAATCATGGTGTCGATCTCCGGCGGCGTCATCTCCAGCCCGATCAGGGCTGCGGCCTGTTCGGCCATGGCCCGGTTTACAGGGCCGCGCAAAAGGGAAAAACTTAGAAAAACGCCGAGCACCAGCCCGAGCAAAAGAAAAAGAAGTGCTTTGTTTTTCATGCGGGAACGAATTTTCCGTTTTATCAAACTCCGGTTTTGTGTATTTGCAGGGCTCTGCATCAGCGCCGGGCCCTTCCCGGCTGCCCAGGCGGAAGATACGATGTTTCCCCGAACTCCCGGGCATCGGGCCGGAGGGCAAGAGGATAATGCATGCTGCTTTAGCGAATTTTCGCCAAAAGCCGTATCTTCCCACGGAATATCAGGCTGTCCGGATTGGCATAACCTGCTGTCCGCGTGTCAGTCCATTCAACCCTGGATTCGCACAAACAAAACAGCAATATATAAACATCCTATGCACGAATTATACCCATGCCTTTTGAGCCCACTTGATCTTGGCTTTACCATGCTCAGGAACCGCGTGCTCATGGGCTCCATGCACACCGGGCTGGAAGAGCAGAAAAACGGCTTCGGGCGCCTGGCGGCCTATTACGCCGAGCGCGCCCGCGGCGGGGTGGGCCTGATCGTCACCGGAGGGATAGCCCCCTGCAGGGCTGGCTGGGTAGCGCCATTTTCCGCCAGGCTTTCCACCGGGAGGGAAATGCGCCGGCACCGCTGCATCCCTGAAGCGGTGCATGCGGAAGGAGGCAAGATTTGCCTGCAGATACTTCACGCCGGCCGCTATGGCTACCATCCGCTGGCGGTGGCGCCTTCGGCTATTAAATCGCCGATATCGCCCTTTAAACCCTGGAAGCTATCCGGCAGGGGCGTCGAACGCACCATCGGCCACTTTGTCCGGACGGCGTTACTGGCCCGGGAAGCCGGCTACGACGGGGTGGAAGTGATGGGCTCTGAAGGGTACCTCATCAATCAGTTTATCGCATCGAGGACCAATAAGCGGGAGGATCAATGGGGCGGCTCCTTCGAGAACCGCATCCGCTTTCCCGTCGAGATCGTCGGGCGCATCCGCGAAGCGGTGGGGCGGGATTTTATAATCATCTACCGCCTTTCCATGCTCGACCTGGTAGAGGAAGGCAGCACCTGGGAAGAAGTGGAATGGCTGGCCCGGCGCATCGAGCAGGCCGGCGCCACGATGATCAATACGGGCATCGGCTGGCACGAAGCCCGGGTGCCGACCATCGCCACCATGGTGCCGCGCGGCGGTTTCAGTTGGGTGACCCAACGCCTGATGGGCAAGGTGGGCATCCCCCTCATCACAACCAACCGCATCAACAGCCCGGAAAAGGCCGAAGAAATACTGGCCGCCGGCCATGCCGACATGGTGTCCATGGCGCGCCCTTTCCTGGCCGATGCCGATTTCGTGAAAAAGGCCATGGAGAAGCGGGCGGATGAAATCAACACCTGCATTGCCTGCAACCAGGCCTGCCTGGATCATACTTTCGAGATGAAAACTGCAAGCTGCCTGGTCAACCCCCGCGCCTGCCACGAAACCAAACTCAACTATGCTCCCGCCGGGAAAAAGAAGAAGGTCGCCGTGGTGGGCGCGGGCCCGGCGGGGCTGGCGTTCGCCACAATAGCCGCGGGGCGGGGCCATGAAGTGTTCCTTTTTGAATCCGCCCCCGCTATAGGAGGGCAGTTCAATATGGCCCAACGCATCCCCGGCAAGGAAGAGTTTCGTGAAACGATCCGCTACTTTCAGCGGCAGATCGAACTTACGGGGGTGAAGCTGCGGCTCAATACCCGGGTTACCGCCGGCATGATCTCGGCCGGCGGATTCGACGAAGTGGCGCTGTGTACGGGGGTTTCGCCCCGCCGCATAGAGCTGGAAGGGGCCGATCATCCGATGGTGCTGACTTATATCGATGTGTTATTGCACGGCAGGCCGGTTGGCAGGCGGGCGGCCATCATAGGCGCCGGCGGCATCGGTTTTGACGTGGCGGAGTTTCTTTGCCATGAAGAAGGGGCCGGCAGCCCGAGCATCCCCACCTTTATGGAAGAATGGGGTGTAGATATGGAATACCGGATGCGCGGCGCCCTCACCAGGCCTTTGCCGGCCCCGCCCGCCCGGGAAGTCTATCTCTGCCAGCGCTCCGGCGGCAAGCCCGGCGCCGGGCTGGGCAAAACCACCGGCTGGATTCACCGCAGCAGCCTGCGCATGAAAAAGGTGGAAATGCTGGCGGGCGTGCAGTACCAGCGCATCGACGGCCGGGGGCTGCACCTCATTGTAAAAGGAGAACCCAAAGTGCTGGAGGTGGACAACGTTATCATCTGCGCCGGCCAGGAACCCCTTCGGGAACTGTGGGAACCCCTGAAGGCCGCCGGCGTTCCCACCCACCTCATCGGCGGCGCTCATGAGGCCCGCGAACTGGATGCCAAACGGGCAATTGCACAGGCGGCCCGGCTGGCGGCGGAGATTTAGCGCCTGTTCAAATCCGTTCGCGTTAGGCCCCGCCTTCGCATCGCTTCGGCGGGCAGCTATGTCTCGATGCGGGATGAGGAGCAAGCCTCTGGCGCCGCGGGTTCAGGATTTATGGAAAGGCGTTCACGCGCCAGAAGAAACCCAATCCCGGTCAAATTACGAGGCCAGTGTTGCCCTACTGAAGCCGGAAGGCCACTCGAAGCGGCCAGCCGGTTGAAAAACCAGAAACTTCCAATCGTCCCGGCGGAAAGTGTCCGGAGCTTTGGCTATATTGTCCGGAACCAAACCCAAAAGTAACGCCATGCAGCATATCGAGAACCTCTCTGCACGCATCCTGGCCTTCTGGACGTGGTTTGCGGAAACGGAAAGCGCCATCCGGGAATACTTCACCGATGAAGAACTCGTTGACAAAGCGGCCCTGATCGAGGCGATCGACAACAGGGTGCTGGACTTCGGTTTGTTTTCCTGGACTATCAGCCAGGGGGCGCACCGCCCGTTTTGCCTCACCATTTCACCCAACGGGAACGCCGAGCGGCTTCGGATCAGCAAGCTGATCATGCAGTCGGCTCCGCCGCTGCCCGAATGGGAGTTCAACTACGCCAGGCCGGCGCTGGAACAGGCGCTGGTTTTCAGCCTATACGACGATTTTATGGTGGAGCAGGAGGTCGATGCTTCCCAGTGGCGGTACATACTGGAAAAAAGGCCTGACGGCAAGGCCGTAATCATCCTGGAAGCCGGCAATATGCGCCATCTTGACCCCGACACCCGTGCGATAGCCGGTGAACAGGTGGTGAACAACCTGCTGGGCGAAGAGATCGTGATCGAGCAGGTGCACCGGGTCGAGGTGGTGGAGGAACTGGAGCAGGGCCGGCGGGCCGGGAGCGCTCCGGCCGAGGCCATGAGGGAATGGGGCTGATGGAAGGATCGGCAATCTTTCCAACGGTTAGAGCATGGGGCGCGTCTTTATTATGTTCAGTAGACAATCCTGCAGATCATGAAAAGAAAATATTCTGCGTTGTATCCTGCGGCAGGGCAGGGGAGTATTTGTTTCCTGCTGTTCCTGCTCCTGGCGCTGCCGTTTTTTTCCTGTACCAAAAACCCGGAGGATGGCCTTGCCGGGGTGCAGCTTCGCATCGGCAACCTGAGCAGCTTTACCCTTCGCGAGGTGCGGATAGAAACAGGTGGCGGCGGGGCCGGCCTGTACACCGGCATCGGGCCCGGCGAGCAATCCGAATACCTTAACTTCGATTATACCTACCGCTATGCCTTCGTGGAGGCGATAGTCGGGGCGGATACCCTCCGGTTGCAGCCAATCGATTATGTCGGGGAACAGAAATTCACCAGCGGGAAATTTACTTTCCAGATCGAACTCATCGGCGATCCGCCGCTCTATATGGCCCTCCGCTTCCGGGAAGATTGAGCCGGCATAGAACGCAGGCCTGGGGCCCGCGAGACTGCAGCCGTAGCCAGCTGGGAGGCCGCTTTGGCCAGTATTTTACGGGCTCTTGGGTTGGTTTGAAATAGTATGCTGTCAACCTGGATTCAGGTAGGATAATGAGCTGAAATGTCCGTCATTCGGCAATTTTAATAAGGCATATTTGGCAAAATGGGTTAAATTTGCCCATTCGCTTGCCATGCGGCCGGGTGGCAGGCGGGTTTCCTAAAGCCTGCGCCTATGCCATACCCTTACACCACCCTGTTGGCCCTGTTCTTCCTGCCTCCCCTTCTGTGTGAGGCAAACACCTATAAAATGGCGCAGGAATCCTGCGAACTTTCTTTCATTATCAAGAACAAACTCATTCTGGTTGAGGGGCATGCCGACGGGCATGCCGGGTATTTTCTGTTCGATACCGGCGCTTCCGAACTGGTGCTGAACAAGCGTTATTTCGCCAGGCAGCGCGGCTACAACGCCGGGCATACCTATACGGATGTCCATGGCCGGCGCGCTCAGCACGGCTATGTTTACGTTTCCCGTTTCCGGTGGGGGAGCCTGGAGCGCGACGGCTTTTACACACCCCGGCTGGACCTTGCGCCCCTGGAAGCGGCCCTTGGAGAACGGATCATCGGCATTATCGGTTACGACGTGCTCCGGCATGTGGAAGCAGTGGTGGACTACTACGCCGGTTCCATGCAGTTATTCCGCATCGACAGCGCGTCCGAATACCCGGCTGAACCGGGGGCGCCCGACCTGGAATTCTCCTTCCAGCTCGACGGGCACCTGCCTGTAGTGCGCGGCGCTGCCGGCCCCGTGGGCCGCCTGCGCCTGGGCATCGACTCGGGTACTTCAGTCAACCTGATCGAAGCCCGGTTCAGGGAAAAGCTGGAGCCCAATGCCATGCAGCGGCGGACCATACCTCTGCTGGGCGCCGGCGGCGATGAAAAACGGATACCTTACCTCGTCATGGAAAGCCTCCAGGTGGAGGGCGTTTATGCCGAACAATACAGCCGCGTCGCCTTCAGCGACCTGAGTATGCTACGGAACTATGGTTTTCAGGTCGACGGGCTGATCGGCGTGAATATTTTTCGCCTCGGGAAGGTTTCCCTCAACTACCAGTCGCGCCGCATCAGGGTGTGGCTGGGGCAAAACGACTACACCCTGCGCCTTCAGTTGGCCAGGCCTTTGCCGGTGGCGCGGGCAGGATAGAACCTTTTTCCAAACAATTGCTTTCGGCGATGTAAATTTGAGGCGTTTAAAAAATCGCCGGGAATGGAATTGCAAAACGAGTATCTGGATCATGTCGTAAAGTTGGCCATCGAATACCTGCCGAAGCTGCTGATGGCCCTGCTGTTGCTTTATTTCGGGTTCAAACTGTCAAACTATCTCGCACGGATACTTGCCCGAACCCTGGAGCGGCTGGGCATGAGTTCAAGCCTGCTGACCTTCACCCGTTCCCTGGCCAATATCGGCCTGAAGTTGCTGCTGCTCTTTACGGTTGCCGCCGTTGCCGGAGTGGACATCACCGCCTTCGTCGCCGTGCTGGCTGCAGCAGGCTTTGCCGTCGGGTTGGCCCTGCAGGGGAGCCTGAGCAATTTCGCTGCTGGCATCATCATCGTACTGTTCCGCCCATACAAGGTAGGGGACTGGATCGAGCTGGACGAGAAGTTCGGGCAGGTGGAGGAAGTGGAGATTTTCAACACCATTATAGTAACACCCGGCCGGAAGACCCTCATCATTCCCAACGGCCGGGTGGTGGAAAACATCGTCACCAATTATTCCAGGAAGGGCTTTATCCGCCTGGATATCAGGGCAACGATGCCGTACGGCGAAAGTTTTCCCAGGGTGCGCAACATCATCTTACAGGAGATGCTGGCCATTGAAAAAGTGCTCAAAAACCCCGTGCCTGAAGTAGGCATAGAGTCCTTCGACAGCCACAATGTCATACTGGCCGTGCGCCCTTACGCACATCCCGACGATTACTGGCAGGTGATGTTCGAAGCCTACGAACGCATCAAGGCCGCCTTCAACCGGCACGGCATAAGGATAGCCTATCCGGAGGGCGTGGAACTGGGCACCATTGGTGAATGATGCCCAGCCGGCGCCTTCTGCAGTTTATTTTATGCGCTATTTCCTGTCTTCCTTCACCACCGGATATAATCCCGGCAACTGCCGGCTTTCGAAGCGCAGGTAGTACGTTCCGGCGGGCAACCCATACAGGGAGACGGTTCCCTGTGTAAGCTCGCCGTATGTCGCCAGGCGGGCGTGGCGAACCACCTGGCCGCCGGCATCGTAGATTTTTACCGGCAGGAAGCCCATGTCCTCAATGCCTTTGATCTCAGCCCGGACAAAACCTTCGGTGGGGTTGGGGTAGAGCTTAACCTGCCGCCCGAAAAATACGGGCTCATCCGTGCTTACCATAATATCGACCACGATGTCGAGAGAAGCCTCGCAGCCCGAAGATTCATCGCGCACGGTAACGGTATAGCTGCCCGGCAGGAGCCCGGTGAATACGCTGGAATCCTGGGTGAGCAGCCCTTCCAGGGTGTAGGTATAGGGGCCTTCCCCGCCCGCGGCCTCAACGCTGATCACGCCATCCGCTTCGTCCTCTCCCGTGGCGTTGGACACTTCCGCCGAGATTTCCAGGGTACAGGAGCCCAGGGAGATGATGGTGTCTGCGGTGCAGTTGCGGCCGTCTTTTACGGCCACCTGATAATCGCCTGCGGCCAGGTTGGAAAAGATCGGCGAGGCCTGGAAACTCGAGCCGCCGTTGATGCTGTACTGATAGGCCGGAATACCGTTGCCGATGCTGAGCACGATCCGCCCGTCCTGGGCGCCCGGCGCCGATTCGTTTCTGATGTCCGCCGTTATTTCCAGCATGCAGACGAATTCGGTGCAGAAATCGAGATCATGGAACGTACCGAAGTTGATGACGTTCAGGTCTGCCACGATGATGCCTTCTTTGTTGATGATCTGCACATCGCCGGGAGGAGGGCCGGTGAGCCCGTCGCCGTAGCTGTCGTAGATGGTAAAGGTATAACAGGTATCGGCCAGGCACCACTGTTCCTCGAAGAGGGTGACATCCTGGTCGTATGGGCCGCCGGCGTACAGGACATTGCCTGCTGCGTCTTTGAGTTCCCAGGTAGTTTCCTCCGGCCAGGAGTCGGTGCGCAGGCGGAGGGTGACTTCACCGCCGCCGAGTATGACCGTGAAGTTCGTTTCCCGGCTGTCGTTGGCCGTATCCTCGTCGGGTACGCCATTGGGCAGGCTGAGGGAGGCGGAGAACAGTTGGTCGCCGTCACCCAGGGGCCCGAGGGTAAGGGGGATGAGTTGCTGCTGCCCGGGGGCGAGGCTGCCCGTCCAGTTGATGACACCCTCGGGTTCGCTGTTGAGTTGATACGTTATCGCAAGGCTGGTGAGGGTGTCGACCCCTGCATTCCGGATGATGATGCTCAGGTTGGCGATGGAATCGCAGATGGCCGTTTCCAGCCCGTTAAAACCCGCCAGGGCTGCGTCGTTGCGGGTGAGCTGGAAGACCCGGGTTCGGAGGGTGTCGTTGAAAAAAGCCGTATCGGAGGGCAGGGTGGTATAGACTACGAAATCGTAGGGCCCGATGGCCGACAGGTCTTCGGTGGTGGCGAAAGTGTGGAAATAAACGCTGTCGGCGGGAATGGTGTCGGTAATCACTTCGTTGACGGGGGCTCCGCCGTTGAGGCTGTAGCTGACGCCGATGCCTGCCTGGTGCGCATAGCCGTAGTTGCGCACGGCCACCCGGATGGGTTCCGCATCGGTGAGGTAGCCGGAGCTCTGCGGCTGGGCCAGAGCCTGCGGCCCTACGTCGTTGGTGTCACGGCGGATGCGGGCCATCATGGCGCTGGTGCGCCAGGCGCCGTTGTTGCCCATATACTCGCCGGTAAACCAGAAGTCGGTGCCGTTGGCGGGGTTGACCGACATGCTGGCGTAGTCGCCCCAGCGGGAGCCGTTCTGGGAGCTGAGGCCCTGGGCGAATTCATACTCGGTGATGGTCATTTCGCCGGGAGGGTCGTTGGCCAGGCGGCCGGTGAAGCGCAGCGACAACGGCTTGCTGGGCCCGCCCGTGGTATAGGCCATCAGGATATTCCCGTTAAAGTCCATGGCGATGCCGCCGGCGAAGCGGCTGTGGCCGTCGTCGGGGGCGTAGGTGCCTTCCTGGTGGAGCATCCAGGGGCCGGCGCCGCTTTTACGCAGTTCCATCCAGCGCAGCCCGGCGCGGTCGCTGCCGTCGACATCAACGGCAAAATGCATGACCATGGATTCGTAGTTTCCGAAATTGAGATAGGGCACCCGGTGCAGAATGATCTGCTGCAGGGCGTCAACCCGGACGCCGTTGGGCTGGGGGATGCAATCGAAGAAGGAGCCCGTGCAGAGGTCGGATTCGAAAGGAGCGGAAATGATATCTGTGGGGCCGGAGACGAAGGAGTTATCGTCGTTTTCCCAGTCGATATGCACCTCCCAGAGCTCCACCTTATCCTGGCCGCCCTGCCAGGCGTCGTCGTACATGCGCACCACATAACCCGGCGCGCCGTCCGGCGGGGCGTTGAAGCCATCCCAGTCCACCGGCTGGGCAGTCTGCCAGGCGTTGGCGGCGTTGAACTTGGGGATGCCCAGGCGCTGGACACCCGCATTTTCTTCTCCATTGAGCATGGCCTGCCGGTCGAGCGCATAGATGGGGATATTGCTGTCGCCGCCTTCGTTGGTGGTCACCAGGTAGGCGTTGGGCCAGATGCTGTATTTGGGGTAATCCGGAAAACTGGGCGTCTGAACCCGGTAGGCGTACCAGCTGCCGGTGGGGTCGCTGTTTTCCGATACGGCCATGAGCAGGGCGTTGCCGCCAAAGTCCTGGAATTCCGTGATCAGCCACCGGCCGGCCGCCTGGTCATATAGGATGATGGGGTCGCCCAGGCCGCTGGCGTTGAACTCCGCCCACAGGAAATTCAGGGAAGTCAGGGTGAATACATTTTCACCCGCCATATTGAAGGCCTGCAAGTAAGACCCTCCGCTGGCATTGGCCATTTGTATGAAAAAATCCGGGCTGACGTCCGCTACGGGGTCGGGGGGCGATATGCCTCCGGAGGTTTGCTGGTTGATGCCTTCGAATACGAGCTGGGGTTCGATGGTGAGCCCCGGGTTGCGGGAAGCGTTGGCCGCAGCTGCGAGGGGGTCGCCGCCTTTGGGCAGCGCCACCTCGGCAAAGGGCGTCGGCATGCGCACGAAACCCGTGAAATTGGGGATTTCCTTGGGGATTTCCCTGCGCATTTTCGACTTGGCCGTGCGCATGCGGTCCAGGCTGCGGCTGGCCTCTATCTCGCGCAGGCTCCTGCTTTTTCCGAGGAATTCCATTTGTGAGGAAGTGGCGGGGTAGGTGTTCTGAGCAGATATTTCTCCCAGCACGAGGAGTCCCGGGAGTAAAAGAAGCAGCATTTTTTTCATACAGATCTGATTTAGGCTGTAAATTTTTCGAAAGGTAAAAATAAGGCATGGTTTTTTTCGCCATTTGTCCTGCCGGCCTGCAAAAAGGCAAGGGGGCTTGCATTTAGGCGCCCCCTCGCCGAAGGTATGTTTTTTCCTTTGTGTAAGCCCCGGAAACGACAGCGACAAATTAGAAGGAATGTTTACTTTTGCAGTTGCACACCCAACCAACCCGACAAAACCCGACAAAACCCGACAAACCCGATTGACCCGACACACCCGATTGACCCGAAATACCCGAAATACCCGAAATACCCGACAAAACCCGACAAACCCGAAATACCCGACAAACCCGATATACCCCGCCGGAAATGTTCGAAAAACTGCTTCCATACGATGCCGCGCACCTCATTCTGAGCGCCTACGTGAAGTACTACCACCAGTACAAGCGAATCACCAAGCGCGCGCCCATACGGTTTGAGCACAGAGACTGGCATGGCGTGCAGGCCGACGCCCGCGAGCGGCTCACCCTTTACCGCGACAAGGTTGGCGCCACCACCGAAAAGGTGCAGGCCCTGCTGGGCGACAAGGCCCGGGACCGCCATACCTGGAAGCAGATCAAGGAAATGTACCTGGAAGAGATCATGAACTTCAACACCAGGAACATTGCGGAAACCTTTTTCAATTCCGTCTTCCGCCACGCCCACAAAGGCCTGAGCGCGGATGAGGAGCTGATGTTCGTGCACGCTACCGGCTCGTACCGGGAATTCCGTTCCACCATTCCCATTTTCCAGACCTTCTTCCTGGTTCAGCCGGTGGAGGTAGTCATCCGCCAGCTTTTTTCCTATTATGCCTTCGATGCGCCCTGGGAAGACCAGGAGCGGGACATCCGCTACATCGCCGATGCGCTCAACAGGAAATTGCTGCCCGGCGGGCGCCTGCCCCGCAACGCCCGGCTGGAAATGCTGAAGTCCATTTTCTTCCGGAACAAAGGCGCGTATATCGTGGGCAGGTTATACCTCGAAGAGCGCGTTTATCCCTTCATCCTGCCCCTGCTCCACGAGGAAAAGGGCATTTATGTAGATGCCCTGCTGCTCGAATACAATGACGTAAGCTCCATATTCAGCTACAACAGATCCTATTTCCTGGTCGATGTGGACATTGTCAGCGAGATGGTCGATTTTCTCAGTTCCATTCTGCCCAGCAAAAACCTGGGGGAGCTGTACAACTGCATCGGCTTCGAAAAACACGGCAAAACCGTGCTGTACCGCGATTTTCTGCGCCACATGGACCGCTCGCTGGACCATTTCGTCATTGCCCCCGGCATCAAAGGGATGGTCATGCTGGTTTTTACCCTGCCATCCTACAACATGGTCTTCAAGGTGATCAAGGACCACTTTCCGCCGCCTAAAAAAGTGACGGAGCAGGAAGTCAGGGAAAAGTACGAGCTCGTTTTCTTCCACGACCGGGTGGGCCGCATGGCCGACAGCCACATGTTCGAGAACCTGGTCTTCCCGCGAAACCGCTTCTCTCAGGAACTGATCGGCGAACTGCTCCTGGAATGCCCTTCCAAAGTCGTCGTTACGGACAAAACAGTGGAGATCAAACACCTCTATGTGGAGAAAAAGATGATCCCGCTGAACCTGTACCTGGAAACCGCCACCCCCGAAGAGGCCGAGGAGGTCATCAACGAATACGGCAAAGCCATCAAACAACTGGCGGCCGTGAACATCTTTCCCGGCGACATGCTGCTCAAGAACTTCGGCGTCACCCGCCTCAAACGCGTGGTTTTCTACGACTATGATGAGATCGGCTTCCTGACCGACTACAATTTCCGCCGCATCCCGGAACCGCGCGACTACTACGATGAGCTATCCGCAGAGCCCTTCTATTCCGTCGGCCCCGACGATGTTTTCCCCGAGGAATTTCCCCGCTTCCTTATCGGGCGGCAGGATATCCGGGAGATCTTTTACCGCCTGCACAAGGACCTCTACGACGTCAGGTTCTGGCGCGAAGTGCAGGAGCGGCTCCGCAAAGGAGATATCTTCGATGTTTTCCCTTACCGGCAGCGGTTGCGGTTCAAGAAGGTGTACCGGAGCCGGGGTTAAACTTCCGGAGTTCACCTTGAAGGCAGCATGGATAAACTTAGGAAGTTTAACCCCGGCATTCCTTATCTTTCCTGGAAAAACACATGAAAATCCAACTCGCCATTTTCGGCCTGCTGGCTTTCCTGGCCCTGGCCTGCGGCAGCAGCCGCAAAGCTGCCGGTGACGGCGCCGCGCTTGAACAATTATTCCAATGGATGACGGGAAGTTTCAGCAGCGCGGAACAGGCCGCCCGCGATTCGGCCTATTACGACATCAGCCTGCACATGTACCCTATCTGGAAGGAAAAAGGCCGCTGGTTGTACGTGGAACAAGCCGTCGGCAGTATGCAGGATCGGCCCTACCGGCAAAGGGTTTATCAGGTGGAACAACTGGATGCCAACACTTTTCGCAGTGCGGTTTATACTTTGCCCGACGAAGCGGCTTTTGTCGGCGCCTGGGCGGCCCCCGGCCGATTTGACGCCCTGACACCGGATCAGTTGGTGCTGCGCGAGGGCTGCGCGGTAATCCTGAAACGGCAGGCGGACGGCTCTTTCAGCGGAGGCACCGAAGGAAAGGGGTGTGAAAGCACCTTGCGCGGCGCCAGTTACGCCACCTCCCGGGTCACCATCCGCGAAGGGGCCATCGATAGCTGGGACCAGGGCTTCAACACGGCCGGCGAGCAGGTGTGGGGCGCGGTCAAAGGGGGGTATGAATTCAGGAGGTTGCGGTAGGGGGGCTGGCTATATGGCTATATTGTTGGATGGCTATATGGTTATCCTGTTAAGGCCGGAATAATTGAAAATTTAGCGGCCGGATTCCCGTTGGGAAATGAAAAAGTGTATGAAAGAAGCGTTCCTGTCAATTTGTTTTCCGCTGCTTTTCCTTGCGCCCCTCCATGCCCAGATGAAGTTGGGGCTAAAGGCCGGGGGGAATCTTTCCTACAGCCGGGTGCCCAATTTCGAAGCAGCGCAGGAAGAAGCAGCGATCCGGTATGGCTGGCAGGCGGGTGTATCCTGGATGAGGCCGCTCGGAGCGCGCCTGGAATTGTCGGCTGGCCTGCTGTACGCCCAAAAAGGGGGCGGTTGGCGTTTCGATAATGGAACGGGCGGTTTTGCGGAAGATTATCAGTATTTATGCCTCCCCTTTGCGGCTGATGTATTGCTCGGGGAGCGTTTTTCTGTAAACGGCGGCCTGGAACTGGCTTATTTACTGGACAGGGCGCCGGCCCTCATTGAACTCAACCGGCTCGACCTGGGCCTGCTGGCCGGGATGTCTTACCGATTTAATCCGGACACCTATCTCAACCTCCGTTATGTCTTTGGCCTTGTCGGGCCTTTGGAATTTACCCCAACGGACATTAACGGGGCCCCCTACCGCCGATTCAGGAATGACCTGCGGACTTTGCAGTTGTCCTTCATCCGCTATTTTGAAATATAACCGATCCCCGATGGCCATTGTGATACGCTGGTTGCTGCTGTGTGCTTTTGTGGTGAACCTTGGAAGCGGGTTAACCGCGCAAACCTATTTTGGCCTGAAGGCCGGCCCCAACATTTCCCACCTCCGCATGGCGCGCATCCCCAGCCGGCCGGGGGAAATCAATGTTGGCCAGATCTACGGCTTTCAGGCGGGGCTGGCCCTGGAGCAACCCATCGGCCGGCGCCTGGCGGTTGGGGCGGAGTTGCTGTACGCCCGGAAAGGCGGGCGTTGGGGGTTGTCGCCTCTGGGAAGCTCCGGAATGGAAGAAACCGTTTCCCGCCTGCAATACCTCAATCTTCCGGTTTACATCCGCCTCATCCCCATCGAGCGCTGGTCGGTCGACCTGGGCATGGAGGGGGGCTACCTGCTCGTCAGCCCCGACGAGTCCCTCTTTATGGAACGGGCGGACTTCAGCTGGCTGGCCGGGGCTACTTTTCATATCAATGGCCGGCTGCACGCCAGCCTTCGGTATCTGGTGGGCGCCGTCAGGGTAGGGGAGGGCAGCTTCCGCGACGAGGAGACGGGGATACAGGGGGTGTATTATTTCCGGACGCGCTCGCTGCAGTTGGGCTTGGGGTGGTATTGGTGAATCTGGGGAGTGTTGTAGGTTGAAGGTTTCAGGTTGCAGGGACTTTAATTACGTCCCCCTTTTACCAGCAGCCATACCGTGAACGACAACTCACCGACAACTCCCGGAATTACCACGATCATCGTAAATACCTCCTTGTAATCCGCATAATTGGCCAGCATGAACTGGGCGAAGCTGTCGACGAGGTAGCCGGCGCCGGCCAGGAGGCATCAATGAACCATGGGATATATCCCGACTGCAGGGCCAGCGCCCCCGGCGCCCCCAGATGGATGCCGAAAAAGAGCAGCCCAAGCAGCCAGGTATAGTTGAAGCCGGACAGGGAGCGCATCACAATACAGTCCATTGCCCGCCCCGTCCTCTCTTTTGCGGAATTGAGAAGCGGGTGTTGGCCCAGGCCTTCTACCTGAAAGGAATGGCCAATGGCCTCATGGGAGACCCGCTGGCCCCTTTGAGCTTCAGGGAGGCGGCGATAAAAGCAAACTCATAGACTTCATCCTTCGCCAGGGTTTCCAGGTACATCTGTTCGATGAACATAACGCCTTTTTCCGCCAGGAGGTAGGTGTGGACCGGCACCCAGTTATCTTCCCGTTCCGGCGGGAAGGCTTCAAAACTGAGGTTGTCGGCGCCGAGCAGCATGATTTGCTGGCTCTCCACCAGCCACTTTACGGCTTCCAGGTTGATCCCAGGATACTGATTCAGATACTCCCCTGCATTATGGTAATGCATTGCCTGTCCGGTACGGATAAGGACAACATCTCCTTTTCGGAGCGTTGTGTTTTGCTTTTTTAAAGCACCTTGCAGGTCTCCTGCGTTTATACGGTAGTTGTCCGGCAGGCGCTGTACCCCTTTGTATGCAGGGATGTCAATCATCACGCCTCTGGCGATGACAGGGGGGATCGTTTCGGCGCCGGTTTTGAGCCAGCCTTTATCACCCAGGTATTCTTCGGGTGTGTACCCGTTCCATATCTTCCCGTCCAGCCCGAAATGGTTCAGGGCGTCGATGTGTGTCCCCATGTGCGTATACATGGAAATGGCATCGCCCGTATAGCTTACCTTTCGGTTCATTTTTTCTCCTAACCCATTGGGGTTGTCCACTACTGTTCCGTGAGGAGTATGGGTCAGCCAGTACTGGTAGGGCGGGTCGCCCAGTGCATGGAAGCTGGGCATGCCCACGAAGTAATCCACACTGAGGTCGTACACCTGGCCGCTGCCAATTGCAGACAGTGCTGAAAGGCGGGATTCGTCGGTCATCATATTCAACGTGCCGATCTCATCTTCCGGCCCCCAGGGGCTTATTCCGACGGCTTCCGCTGACTCCTGGGAAAAGGCGGAAACGCTATAAAACAGTGCTACACTCAAAAGGATGGTTTGCTTTTTCATTATCCTGTTTTTTGATTCAGGACAAAGGAAAAGGGAATGCGAAAGAAAGAAATTAATCTAGATTAATGCTTTAAGCCGCTCTTCATTTTGGAGAGAAATTCCGGTGTAATACCCAGGTAGGAAGCGATATGCCTTTGGGAAATTCTCAGTTCGGCCTCCGGGAATTTTTCGATAAAATCCCGGTATCTTTCTTCTGCAGTTTTAGCGATCATGTCCATTACCCTTTCCTGTTGGGCAATGAAAGCATTGATGTGCAAAATCCTCCAGAACCTTTCCAGCTTCGGGATTTCCAGCAGCAGGTTTTCCATGGCAGGTTTTGAAAGCTGAAATACTTCCGTATCCTCTAATGCCTGCAAAAAATAGGCGCCGGGTTTTTGGCTGTGAAAACTGTACAGGTCGGAAACCCACCATTCCTCTTTAGCAAAAAGGGTGTTTTTTTCATACCCTTTTTTATTTATGTCATATAGCCTCAGTAAGCCCTTATTTACAAAATAGGTGTATTTGCAGGTCTGGCCGGATTGAATCAGGTGGCTGTCTTTCAGGTAGGTTTTGACGGACAGCCTTTTCAGAAACAGGCCGAATTCTTCTTCGTTCAGTTTAATATGCCGGTTCAGGTTTTGTTTTAAAAGTTCGTACACTATATTTTTTTTTGCTTTTTCAATTTATGCCCGTGGACTTTGGCCAGCACTAGCATCCCCGGGGCGCCCTCACTCAAAAATCCCACTCGACAAATACCTGTCTCCCCTGTCACAAACGATAAACACCACCACCCCTTCGTCCAGTTCCTCCGCCAGTTTCACCGCCGCCGCACAGGCCCCGCCGCTGCTCATGCCGGCGAAGATGGCCTCCTCCTGCGCCAGGCGGCGCATCATGGCCGTGGCTTCGTCCTGAGAGACGTCGATGATGCGGTCGACGCGTTCCGGTTCGAATATCTTTGGCAGGAACTCGGGCGACCAGCGGCGGATGCCGGGGATGCTCGAGCCGTCGGTGGGTTGCACGCCGACGATCTGCACCTTGGGGTTTTGCTCTTTCAGGTAGCGGGAAGTACCCATGATGGTGCCGGTGGTGCCCATAGAGGAGACGAAGTGGGTGACTTTGCCTTCCGTATCGCGCCATATCTCGGGGCCGGTAGTCTGGTAGTGCATGCCCCAGTTGTCGGGGTTGGCGAACTGGTTGAGCATGAGGTAGCCGCCGCCGGCCACCATTTCGTCGGCCAGTTGGCGGGAGTACTCGATGCCGCCTTTGGAAGCGGGGGTGAGGATGACCTCCGCCCCGTAGGCCCGCATGGCCTGCGCCCGCTCGGCGGTGGAGTTGTCGGGCATGAGCAGAGTGATCTCAACGCCGAACTTGCGGGCGATCATGGCCAGGGCGATGCCGGTATTGCCGCTGGTGGCTTCGATGAGCCGCATGCCGGGCTTCAGCTCGCCCCGGTCGAGGGCGCCCTTGATCATGCCGTAGGCGGCGCGGTCCTTGACGCTGCCGCCGGGGTTCTGCCCTTCGAGTTTGCCGAAGACGCGGACGCGGGGCTTGCGGATGATGGTTTCGAGTTCTACCAGCGGCGTGTTGCCGACGAGGTGGAGTACAGAGCTCATAGGTACGGGTAATTTTTGCTAATATAGGGATTCCATCTCTTAAGGGATGGAATCCCTATGAATCCCCGCTCACATTTCGCTCGGCGATACCCCAAACGCATCCTTATAGCTCTTGGAAAAATAGGAAAGGTTGGAATAACCTACCTGATAGGCGATCTCAGATACGGTGCCGGTTTTTTGTTCCAGTAATTCCCGGGTCCTGGACAGCCGGAAATCCCGGATGAGCTGGTTGGGCGACTTGTCGGCCAGCGCCTTGAGCTTGCGGTGCAACTGCGAGCGGCTGAAGCCCACAGCACGGGCGAGATCTTCCACCGTATAAAATTCGTTGCTCATGTTTTCCTCGATCCGCTCCATGACGGACCTCAGGAAGCGCTCGTCCATTGAGTTAAGGCTAAGCTGAGAAGGATGTAATTTTAGTTCTCCGCTGAAGCGTTCTCGCAGCATTTGCCGCTGTTCGATCAGTTTTGCCATTCGCACTTTCAGCTCCTGCACATCAAATGGCTTGGTGAGGTAGGCGTCGGCCCCCTGTTCCAGGCCTTCGACCTTATGCTCCTGTCCGGCCCGGGCGGTGAGCAGGATGATGGGGATGTGGCTGGTGCGGTTGTCCGTTTTCAGGGCGGCGCACAGTTCAAATCCGTTTTTGCGGGGCATCATCACGTCGCTGATGATGATGTCCGGCACTTTTTCAATGGCTAGTTCCAGCCCTTGTTGGCCGTCTTCGGCAAGAATGGGCTGATAGTCCTTTTCAATATTTTCGCGGATATAGCGCCGCAGGTCCGGGTTGTCTTCCACGATCAGCGCCAGGGGTTTTGGGGTGTCGGGTCGTCCGTTCTCCTCTTGTTCCTGTTCCTGTTCATCTCCCAATAGTCCATGAGCAATGCCTGGGGCTATGGCCGCCCGGGCGCCGGCTTGTTCCAGCAGGATGGCTGCGGCTGGCAGCAATCCTTTCTGGTAGGGCAGCGTTACTTTGAAGGTGGCGCCCTGGCCTTTCATGCTGTCGACGCCAATCTGCCCGCCGTGCAGTTCCACCAGTTCCCGCACCAGTGACAGGCCGATGCCGGTACCCTGGGATTCCGTGCCTTCCACCTGATAAAAGCGGTCGAAGATCTTGTCGATTTCCTCCGCATCCATGCCGGGGCCGGAATCGGAAATCTGGAACTTCAGGTAACCCTTTTCTGCCTCGGCTTTAACCCGGATCGTCCCCTGTTCAGGCGTGAATTTGAAGGCATTGGACAGCAGGTTGGCCAGTATCTTTTCCAGTTTATCTTTGTCGAACCAGGCTTTTTCCGGCTCAGAGGGAAAGCTGGTGTGGAAGTGGATGTGTTTGCGCTCGACCAGGCTTTCAAAGGAAAAGACGATGGCGCGGATGAATTCGATCATCCTGCCTTGAGAGAGTGCCAGTTTCATCTGGCCGTTGTCCAGTTTGGAGAGGTCGAGCAGTTGATCTACGAGGTGCTGAAGGCGCAGGGCGTTCCTTTTAAGCACTTTCAGGTGCCGGCCTTTGATGGGGACTTCGTCGGTATCCCGGATCGAATCGCTGGCGGGTATGTTTTCCATCGCCTGGTTGACCGGGCCGAGGATCAGGGTGAGCGGGGTGCGGAACTCGTGGCTGATGTTGGCAAAAAAGCGCGACTTGATGGCGTCGAGTTCCCGGATGCGCTCGGCCTGGGCTTTCTGGCGTTCGTTTTCCAGGAGCTTATACCCCAGCCCAAGCGCGTAGATGATCAGCAGGCCCATCTGCCCCACCGGCCAGGGCAGGATGGGCAGGCGAATCAGGCCTGCATTGGAAAGGAAGCC
This sequence comes from Bacteroidota bacterium, assembly GCA_963169455.1. Lineage (GTDB taxonomy): Bacteria > Bacteroidota > Bacteroidia > Chitinophagales > Saprospiraceae > JACJYE01. Next base: position 209,414 of record CAUJDW010000125.1, read on the forward strand.
CAGCATGACCCAGAACAGGAACCAGAGGATGCCTGCGCCGAATATTTTGGCTAATGGGTGGAGGCCCAGGACAAACTTTATAGAAAGCGGCAGGATCAGCAGGAAAGCCATGAAAAAACCAATCATTCCCTCATTGAAAGGCTCCTTCCAGGACGAAATGAATTCATAAAGGAAGTGAATCCCGTACAATCCTGTTACGCCCAGCAGGTATTTGTCCCAGCCGGGCAGCCGGTTTTTGACCTCAGAAAAGGACCTGCCGAATAACAGGAGGAATAGCAGTGAGCCCAGGGCCGGAAGGGTAAAAATCGGCTTAGCAAGATGAGGGTGGTTAGGGAAAAACAAATCCACCATGCTGAAAAAGGGCTCGATATTGAAGAAGTGCAGGCTAAAAAGCCAGCAGAAGATGCCGAAGTACAAATAGGAATTGTGACGGATAAAAAACCAGAACACCAGCACATACAGGCCAATGATAAAGTACATGGCCTGTCCGCCATAGCCCGCCCACTTGTTTTGATCCGTTGAGTAAGAGATGTTGGGAAAGGATTGCATGAGCACTGGCTCGATATACATCAAGTCCGACACCTGTCCGCTGCTAAGCCGGATGTAGATCGTAGCGCTGTCTCCTGCTTCCAATGAAAAGGGAATGACATTGACTATTGCCCTTTCCTGTAGGGATTTCTCCTTCCGGGGCACGAGGTAGCCCGACCGGTGGAGGGCTGTTACGGTTCCCTCCTGTACGAAAAAAACGTCGACGTAGTCCAGTGCGCCAAAATAGCGGTATTCTTCGGATTTATTCATGAACACCAGCCATCTGCCGGGAATGGGAGTTGCGGCGGAAACACTGAGTTTAAGCCAGTGTGCGGTTGGATAGGGCGTGGGCTGGTTCGCTTCGAACCCGCCGGCAAAGGCTCTGCTGTCAGAGAGGATATCGCCAATTGTCAGTGCTCCCGACGGGTCGGTATACAGGCTGGTGTAAGGAGACAGCGGAATGGAATCAAAACAGCTGTCTTCCAGGTGCAGCATTCTGGCTTCCGGCTGGGCCAGAAGTGGCATCGTGCAGAGGGATAATATTATAAAAGTTTTCCAACGCATAGTTCAGGTTGCTAATATAGGGATTCCATCCCTTAAGGGATGGAATCCCTATGGCCTAGTACCAACTGGCGTACATTGCCTGTGGCGGTACCGGGGACTGTTCCCGCATTTGTTCATCCTGGAATATCTCCAGGTCGAGGTTGTGGAAGGCGATGATTTTCCATTGGCCGTTGGTTTTCTCCAGCAGCCCGCTCCATAGCACCTGTGGGTCGGCAGGGCGGCCCTCGCCTTTTTTGGAGACGGCCGCCAGTACGTGGATCAGGGCGATGTCTTCCCGGATGAATTTGACCTTGTCCACGGTGGCGTAGTGTTCCGTATCCTTATATACGGATTCGAATATTCCCTGATGAGCAGCTGCATTGGCCTGTGGGTTAATGCCTTTCATATAGAGGCCATTCCAGACGACGTAATCGTGTTCGTCGGCAAAGACGCTGGCGAATTTCGCGCCACTTCCCTGCGTCCAGCCTTCCGCCATGGTTTGTACGAGCTTGTTGATGGCTTGTTCATCCGCTGTGTTTTGGGAAAAAAGCGGCTGAGAAAATGCCAGTAATGCGATCAGTTTTACGAGATGTTTCATGATTTAAAAAAAATTTAGGTTGAGTTTATGGAAATGGTTTTTGAACGCTACTTACATGAATGCAAAAGGGTCGGCGGACAGCCTTAGCAGTTCGTGGAGATGGGCATGGAGGGTTCCGTAGAAGGCCTTCAGAAGCGGCAAGCATGCCAGGAGCAGCAGTCCGGCAGCCGCATAGGCGCCCATAATCGCCGTAAAGCCAAAGAGGTGTTTAAAGGTTTTCATGATCCTGAATTTAGATTGGTTCTTTAATGCTGGGCTGAATCGTTCAGCGATGATGGGACAAAAGTAGGGGCGAGGCAGGAGCGGGCGTTAGCAGGGATGTCGCTTTGGTTTACAAATTTGTCGCAACAAGGGAGGCGTGCGACAGGAGTGGTATTGCCTGCGACATAGGTGATAGGATATGTGCATTGAGAATGCGAGAATGAGCGGCAAAACGCCAGTTTTTCCGACTCCCCGATTTTCCCATCCCGGCCGTCTTTCAGCCGGTGAGGGATTTCGCTGCGCTTAACTTCCGATTTCCCATCATTTTCTCAGGCTTGATCCGGAGATCGGGACAACTACCCCTTCACCACCGCCACCGGGCGCAGCCTGGCCACTTTGCGGGCGATGCCGGCCTGGTGTACGGTTTCAACGACCAGGTTGACGTCCTTATAGGCGATAGGGGCTTCCTCGGCAACGCCGCGATAGGAGCCGGCCTGAACGTGGATGCCTTTATCTTTGAGTTTTCGGATCAGGGCTGGGGCGTCGACGGATTTTTTCGCTTTGGTGCGCGACATGGCCCGCCCTGCACCGTGGCAGGTGGAGCCGAAGGAAGAGGCCATGCTTTCATCGGTGCCCACCAATACGTAAGATGCCGTGCCCATGCTGCCGGGGATGAGAACTGGTTGGCCCACCTGCCGGTAGGCCTCGGGCAGTTCGGCAAAATCGGGGCCGAAAGCGCGGGTGGCGCCTTTGCGGTGCACGATGACTTTCATTTTTTCACCGTCCACCGTGTGTTCTTCGACCTTGGCGATATTGTGGGCCACGTCGTAGAGCAGGCGCAGTTCGCCGCCGGCTTTGCCGAAGACGTTCTTCCAGGCGGTGCGGCATTCCCAGGTGATCAACTCGCGATTGCACCAGGCGAAGTTGGCCGCGGCGCACATGGCGTGGAAGTAGTCCTGCCCTTCCGGCGAGTTGAGGGGTACGCAGGCCAGTTCGCGGTCGGGCGGCTGAATGCCGTATTTGGGCATGGCCGACATCATGATGCGCAGATAATCGGTAGCGACCTGATGCCCCAGCCCCCGTGAGCCGGTATGGATAAGGATCACCATCTGATTAGGCTTCAGGCCGAAAGCTGCTGCTGCGGCCGGGTCGAAAATGTCTTCTACTCTATCTACTTCAACGAAATGGTTGCCGGAACCTATGGTGCCCAGTTGATCATGCCCCCGCTTTTTGGCCTGTTCGGAGACTTTGGAAGGGTCGGCCTGGGGCAGGCGGCCGTGGCTTTCCATGTATTCCAGGTCGGCCGGAGCGCCGTAGCCTTCGGAAACCGCCCATTCGGCGCCCTTTTCCAGCACTTTGTCCACCTCTTTGAGGGAGAGTTTTAAAATGCCGCCCTTGCCCATGCCGGAGGGCACCTGACGGTAGAGTTCTTTAGAGAGTTCTTCCAGGCGGGCCTTTACCTGATCATAAACGAGATCGGAAACCAGTAGCCGCACCCCGCAGTTGATGTCATAGCCGATGCCGCCCGGCGAAATGGCCCCTTCGGGATAGCGCGTAGCCGCCACCCCGCCGATAGGGAAGCCGTAGCCTTCATGGACATCGGGCATCACCATGGACGCCCGCACGATACCAGGTAGCGTAGCCACATTGGCCAGTTGTTCCAGCGAGCGGTCATCGAGGATGGCGTCCAGCAGTTTTTCAAGGGCGTACACGCGGGCCGGCACGCGCATATCCGGGCGATAGCTTTGGGGCAATTCCCAGAGGTAGTCTTCTAATTTTTGAAGGTCTGTTTTTTTGATGGACATGCGAGCGTGTTTTTAGGGATTCCATCCCTTAAGGGATGGAATCCCTAAATGTCAAAAATAAGCATCGTTTCCCATTGCCCTTCCCCCCTCCGGCGCACCTCCGCTTCGTGGTAGGTCACGGCTTTGACGTCTTCGTGAAAACCACCGGCGGGTATGCCTTCAATTTGGGCTTCAATGGCGGTGGGGGTAAGGGTTTGGATTTGCAGTTTACAAAAAACCGCTTTTTCTTCATGGATCAGCGTCAGTACATCCGAAAGAAAATCCACCAGCAGGGCCGTTGTGTCCACAGAGCGGACGGCAACGGCCCTGATGATGGGGCAGGAGCCTGCGCCCGTGCATGCCCCTGGTTTGATGATGTCGTTCAGGGCAGCGAAGCCTGCGGTGAAGAGGGCTTCCGGAGAATCCCCCCTGAGGCGCAGCCTCACGTCCGCTGTATGGGAAAGGTGTTCGATGGTGTACATCCGGATTTACTGCTTTAATGCCTTCACAACTACAAAGGACCCTTCCCCATAACCTGGTTTGGGGTACTGAAGTTCCTTAATGTTCTCGAGTTTTCCAAAAAGAGACTGGCTGAAAGATGGGTTTTTGAAGCCGGCCTGTTCCAGCATTTTCTGTACTCTTTGCACGCTGTAAAAAGTAGCGTGCCGGTAGAAAGTACTCGTTTCGCGGCGTCCTTCGTAAGCCTGGGCAACGGGCCTGTTTTTGTCGAGGAAGCCGACGATGATGGAGCCGCCGGGTTTCAGCACGCGGTAAGTTTCGGCAAAAGCTGCGGGTACGTCGTCGAGGTGGCAGATCGTCACAAAGAGGACAAAGTCGAAGTGAATGTCGCGGAAGGGCAGGTTTTCGGCACGGGCCTTGAATACTTCAACGCCCCGGCGCACGGCCAGTTTGGACATCTCTTCCGAAGGCTCCACCCCTTCTTTTATGCCGAGAGGGGCGGCGAAGCGGCCGGCGCCCACACCGACCTCCAGGCCGATGAGGTTTTGGGGCAGCGTCAGCAACTGCTGGCGGATAGCAAGCAGTTCGGACTCGTAAACAAAGGGGTATTTCTCAAACCACGCGTCATATTCGGCAACGTGGCTTTCAAACGGTGCGATCTGTAACATACGCTGATGTTTTAAGGTATAAAAATCTCTCGCGGGCAAACTAACCCTTTAAAAGTTAAGCTTTTTTTCCCATTGGAGCAATGGAAAAGTGAAGAAGGCGGGGCTGACTTTTGTCAGGGGTGGTTTCAGGAATGCACTTTCTGCCGCACATAGCCTTCGTAATACACCCTGGAGTAAGGGGGCACGCTTTGGGTGAGCCATACGTTGCCGCCGATGATGCTGTCATGGCCGATGACGGTATTGCCGCCGAGAATGGTGGCGCCGGAGTATATCACCACCCGGTCCTGAATGGTGGGGTGGCGTTTGGTCTGCGCCATCTCCTTGGTTACGCTCAGGGCGCCCAGGGTGACGCCCTGGTATATTTTGACGTCGTTGCCAATGTGCACTGTTTCGCCGATGACGACGCCCGTGCCGTGGTCGATGCAGAAGCGCTCGCCAATGGCGGCGCCGGGGTGAATGTCGATTCCGCTGAGGCTGTGGACGTGTTCGGTGAGTATCCGCGGAATGAGCGGCACGCCCAGTTGGAAAAATTCATGGGCAAGCCGGTACACCGCGATGGCCCTGAATCCGGGATAAGTGCGGATGACTTCCGTTTTGTCCACTGCCGCGGGGTCGCCGGCCAGGATGGCTTCGGCATCGAGGAGGAGCAGGGCATGGACTGTGGGCAGGCGCTCCAGAAAGGCCATTTCCAGCTCGGCCGCCGTTTTGGGCAGGCGCTCCGCCATGGTTTCCAGCAGGGTAAACAAGTCCAGTTTGAGCTGCCGGTAGTGCTGCTCCAGCTCGCGCCGGCTGGCGTAGCGATGGTCGGCCAGTTCCGGAAACAGCACTTTCAACAGGCCGTCCAGCCAGTTGCAGACTGCCGAGGGAGAAGGAATCCGCCTGGCGTCCCGATGCGCATGGAATAGTTTGTCGATGAAGGCCTGTTCTTGCATGATCCGGCGAATGTAGGTTGTAATATCAATATAAACGGGGGGCGGGAAAAAAGTTGCGCGAACAGGGCTATAAAATAAGGTGGGGGCGAACAACTCCGAAGAGCGCTTTGCCGGCGCTCTCCGGAGGGCGGAACCTACAGTTTGGTGCAGGTCATGGAACAGGATTCCGAATCGGCGCCTACCGAGTAAGTGTAGGACATAGTCAGCAAGTTGCCGTTGATGCTTCCCGTGCCGTTAGCGATGTTGAAAGCTGTGCCGTTGACGTTGACGGTTTGGGCGGGAATATTCAGGCCCTTGCCGCTGACGGTAGCTCTGATGGAGCCGCCAAAATCGCCGAAATTGTTGATCACGATATCATCCTCATCTGTGGTTGATTCCGTAATGGAAATGTTGTATTCCCAGTTGCCGGTCACGGAACACGCTTCAATCACACTGTAACTGCCCAGAAAGGCCAGGCGGTCGGGGTCTTTGTCTTTTTGACAGCCCAGAGAAAGCAGAATTGCCATTCCAGACAACATGATCAAAAACTGAAAGGAGTTGGTTTTCATAATTTTTGGTTTTGGTATACGAGTTGGTTTTAATGTGTTTGCAAGTTAAATTATTTTTCAAGGACAGCCTTGGATTTTTCTCCTTATTTTCACTTTAATTAAAACAAGCAGGCAAACGCTTTTTCATCAGTTGTAGTAAGTTTTTTTGATCACCTAAATTTATTGTTATGCATGATCTTTACAAGGCTTTAGCCTTTCTGGCGGCTTTTCTGCCCTTATCGCTTTCCGCTCAACAGGATACCCTGCTCTTCGAGGATTTTGAAGGGAACTGGGAAGAGCGGTATCTGGAATTTTACGACGAACCCAATTACGGCAGCGACAGCATCTGGATCAACCTGGACGCGGACGGCTCCGAAGCGGCGCAGTCGCGGCCCGGCAACTGGTATTTGTCTCTGGATTTCGCAACGCCGGATACCATCCCGGACTCTCTGGCCAACGTGGTGCTCGCCAGCTCTTCCTGGCTGGTGGATTTCAACATCCAGAACCAGAACTGGCTGATCCTGCCGCCAATACATGTCGTGGACGATCAGGCTACGCTGCACTGGAAATCGGCGCCTTTTCAGGGGCCCCGCTACCTGGATGGCTACAAAGTGCTGCTGTCCACCACGGAGATCGACCCCTTCCTGGGCACTTATGGCGATACCCTCTTCGTGGCAGCTGAAATGCTGTATCCTCTGCCCAATGGCGCCAACGACCCCAACGATGACGCTCTGGAGATCGATAGTTTCAACATCAGCAATGGTTACGTGCACGCCGACCGCTTCACGCTGGAAGAGTATTATTCCTATACAGAGGGGGACGACATCTTCGTATGCCTGCTGGAGCCCCACAGCGTGAGCCTGGCGGATTTTGCCGGCGAGACGGTGTACATCGCATTCATGCACGATTCTTATGACGACAACCTCATCTCCCTGGATGATATTCTCGTGCTGGGCAACGTGATGACCTCCACCGGCGAAGCCGGCGCAGCCGACATTCGCCTGCACACTTATCCCAACCCGGTGGACAATAATCTGAATGTGCTGTTCCGGCTCGATACCCCCGCTTCCGTTGTTCTGGAGCTGTTCGATATGAGTGGCCGGCGCATGCTGTCTATGCGGGCGGAAGAACGCCTGGCCGGCGAGCAAAACCTGCAACTCGGCCTGCACCGCCTGCCTGCCGGCGCCTACAACCTGGTGCTCCGCATTGACGGAGCCGCATACAGCCGGCAGATTATCAAAAGGTGATCTGCACAGTTGCTGCCCGGGCCGGAACGCAGGCCTTTAGCCCCGCGTTCCGGCCCGGGCATCACTTCACGTGCGACACCTGGCCTTCCTCCAGCAGGGGCATGCGCTTAAAGCGAAGGAAGAGCTGTATGGTGGCCAGCACATCCTTTTCACAATAAAAGGCGATGCGGTTCAGGTCCTGTTCCTGCCAGTAAACGCGGCCGACGTCGCTGCCGTCGATGTCGTCTTTGGGGGAGGGGAAGCCGAGCAGCGCGGCCAGCAGCTTCAGGGAGGTGAAATGCTTGCGGTCGCCGAATTTCCAGAGTTCGAGGGTGTCGAGCAGGTGCTGGGTTTCCCAGGGCTTTTTGCCAAACAGGTTAAACACCCCGGGCAGGGGCAGTTGGTTGGCCACCATGCGGCGGCAGATGTAGGGGATGTCGAACTCCTTGATGTTGTGCCCGCAGAAAAAGTACTTGCCCGGGTCGTTGTAGAATTTGAAGATCAGTTGGGAGAAATCGTTCAGCAGTTCCGCTTCGTTCTCGCTGGCAAAGGATTTCAGGCGCACCCGCAGGCGCTGGTCTTCCTTGTCGCGGTGCACAACCCCTACCGAGATGCAGACGATCTTGCCGAATTCGGCGAATATGCCGGCGCGGCCCTGATAGAGTTGCTCCAGTTCTTCTTCGTCCGTTTCCCCTTCGTGCTGGCGGGTGAACTGGCGGGCTTTGAGCGCCCAGAGTTCCTTGAAGTCGTCGCTCAGGTTCTGATAGCCGGCTTTTGCCGAAACCGTTTCGATATCGAGAAAGAGGACGTTGGCTATGTCGATGCTGTCGATCATGTGGGTTTTTTTTCGGGCATTTTGCGGGTCGAGCTCCGCATTCCCAAAACTACTAAAAAAGCTGCGAAACCCCGCCGGGAAGGGGAGCGGGAAAAGAAAAAACAGCCCAGGCAGGCTTGACTATCTGTTAAGGAAATCGTAAATTTTTAAATTGAACATACAATTTTCCCAAAAGGGGGGCCGTTACATTCGCAACTCAAGACACGCTTCCGAAATGGCCGCCGGCCATTTCAAACTGTTAACCAAAATCCTTTGTAAATCATGTCCACAAACAGTCCAAGTCCAACACCCACCCCCTTCCAGCCCGGCCCTGGCAAACAGGATTCTTCCCAGCAATTCAAGGTTGGAGCGATCATCGCCATCGCCCTGCTGGCCATTGCAACGGTTGCTTTCCTGGTGCTGTGGAGAGGCGCCGCCAGCAAAGGGGACAACCTGGCCTACGAACTGAATGAATCCGAACAACTGAAGGCAGAACTGGAAAAGCAATACTATGAAGCGCTTTCCGAACTGGAAGAACTGCGCGGCAGCAATGAGGAACTCAATGCACTGATCGAACAGCAGAAAGGGGAACTGAAAGACTCCAAAGACCGCATCGACGCCCTGTTGCGCGACAGCCGGAACCTGGACAAGGCCCGCAAGGAAATCAAAGCCCTCACCGCCCAGGTCGAGCAGTATCTGGCTGAGATCAACCAGCTGCGGGAAGAGAACCAGGTGCTTACCGCCCGTACGGCCCAACTTTCCGAAGAGAATGCTTCGTTGTCGGCCAACCTGGATTCCACCACCATGGCCAACCAGGAACTGTCTACCGCCAAAGCGGCTCTTGCCAGCGAACGCGACGCCATCGACGCCGAACGCTCGCGCCTGGCCAAAAAGGTCAACGTCGCTTCCGTGGTCAAGGTCAAAAACATCCAGGTGGATGGCCTGAAAATGAAAGGCACGGGCAAGGCCGTCACGCGCCGCAGCGCCAAGAACATCGAACAGCTTCAGGTCTGTTTTACCACAACCTCCAACGAGGTGGCCGAGGCCGGCTCCGAAGTTTTCCTGGTCCGCATCATCAACCCGATGGGCGAAACCATGGCCATCGAAGACCTGGGCTCGGGCATTTTCACCAACAATGCGAATGGTGAACAGATCCGCTTCACCGCCGCCGAGGAAACCGACTACAGCCAGAGCGAAAAGAACATCTGTACGGTATGGTCGCCCAACCAACCCTTCCCGGAAGGCAACTACACCGTGGAGGTTTACAACAAGGGCTACCTGGCCGGAAGCACGAGCTTCCAGCTCAAGTAATTCACCAAATCTGCGATAAACGAAAACGGAACCGGAGCCGCCCCTGGCGCTCCGGTTTTTTTATCTGCCTCCCAGGGCCTCCGGAAATGAACAATTTGCCCCCTGATCAATTCTCTTTTTGGAATACTGAGCGATCATGGAGAAAAAAGAACAGGAACAGCCCGCAGACAACTGGCGGAATCCCATCGATAAAGACAAGGTGGCGGAGAACCCGCACCTGCTGCCCTATGCGCACACCGTCGGCGGGGTTCCCATCAAACCTATCGACCGGGGCAAAGTGAAGGGCCGGGCGGTCACAGCCATGTACAAACAAACGGATATGCAACTGGCGCAGATCCGGCAACAGATCGAACTGCTGGCCCAGCAGGCCCACAGGATTCAGCGCCGCATCGCCATCTCCGAACAGGTCTATCAGGCGGAAATGAACTTCGAACCGCTCATCGGCTTCACCTATCATCTCTATCAGCGCAGCAACGGCAGCTTCGTCCTCTCCATGGTCGCACCCCGGGAGTGGGGCCCCAACCCGCCCTACAAATTCGTCGCCACCGTGGAACTGCTGGCCGACCATACCTGGGAGGTGCTGGAGGAGAAGGGGTGACCTGGTGACCTGGTGACCTGGTGACTTGGAGACCTGGAGACCTGGAGACCTGGTGACGTGCCCCCTCAAGCGATGCCAAACAATTCTGGAAAAATGAAAGCATTACCGTTTCTCTTTCTTCTGATACCGGTTTTTTATTCCCAGGGTTTCCGGCAGGAAGCGGAGCCCGCCTCCAAAGTCGAATGGCTGGGGGCTACAACGCATGATTTTGGCGATGTGCAGCGCCATCAGCCGGTGCGGCATGATTTCCACTTCCGTAACCTCAGCGGCGCGCCGATCATCATAGACAATGTGCGCACCTCCTGCGGCTGCACTGTCCCGGATTGGGACAAGGCCGCCGTGCCGCCGGATTCCACTGGCATCATCTCAGTAGAGTATGACGCCCGCGACCCGGGCTATTTCCTCAAAAAAGTCAAGGTGTATTTCCACGGCCAACGCCGGGCGGAGGTGCTGTACGTGGAAGGAGACGTAGTGGGAAATTGAGGGTGTTCCCTGCCTGGATTTAAGAAGCCCGTCTCAAAAATCGTTGACACTTCGGCCCAGGAATGTAATAACCGGCCTGAAGCCAATGTAAGGGCTGGCCGTACCGGGGGCTACCGCCTTTCTGTTCCAGATGTCCATTTGGCCCGGCGAGTAATATCCTGCACGGCCATTTTTGGCGTGCGGTCCACCTTAAACAGGCCCCAGTGTTTTTCGGGTTCCATGGGGTCGGGCGATCCTTTCCAAGGTTCGTCGAAAGCCTCGAAGACAAAGGTGACGATACGCTCGGCGTCGGCCCATTCCATCAGGTCATCGTAGTATATCTTCTGCATTTCTTCATTGACGTGCTCGGCGTCGATGCCGCGTCCATTGGAATTGGTGGTCCAGCCGGCTTCCGTGATCACGGTTGCTTTATCGGGGTATAAGTTGGCGACGGCAAAATAGTTTTCCTTGGTGTATTCAAGCGATTCGTGGATGTGCTTGTATTCCCATACCGGGTAGGTGTGAATCGAAATAAAATCGACCACTTCAGCCAGCGGCTTCAGTTTGCTCAACCAGGGGACATAGTTTTCGCAGAAGGTGACGGGCTGTTTAGCCCCTTTTTTGACCAGCTTTGTGTATTCGATCACCCGGCTTACCGGTACGTAATGGTCGGTCCAATCTACGCAGGCTTCGTTGCCGGTCGATAGCGCACAAATGATATCCGGATATTGATTGGCCAGTTCTATCAGGTGGTTAATGCGTTTCAGGTTTCCGGTGCGGTTTGCGTCCAGTTGTTCTTCTGAATACACGCCACCTCCCCATGGGCAGCCAAAGTTGTTCATTTCGGCTTCGATAAACGCACCCAGCATCACTTTGAAGTCCAGCTTTTCATTCCGGATTACCTCCAATACGATCTCACTGTGCCGGTCGCAGTCATAGAGGCGTAAATATTTCCAGTGCCCGTGAAGGATCAACAGGTCTTCTTTGATCTGTTCATAAGTGGGGTAGGCGCCCCCGGGGTGTTGCCCTTCCCGGAATCCCGAATAGCAGATAGCCCGGTCATACGGGAAGGGCAATTTTTCAGAATGGTCCATGTGGTATTACTTAGAATTTGAGGTTTTCCCGGGCGTCCCACAGGCCCCAGTAGGCGCCGACATCGCCTTCCGGGCCGACTTTCCAGGACTCGTCGAAGGAGGAAAAATAGAACATCTCAATACCATCCCGGGCAGCCCACTGCTGCACATTCAGGAAATACCTCAATGCGTTTTCATGCGATGGCTGGGCGTCGTTCAGGCCTGTGCCCTGGCTTGGCCATCCGGTTTCGGTGATGATCACTTTTTTGCCCTGGCCGGCATGTAAAGCCTGGTAGTACATCTGCTTGATGTGCACCAGGGAATAGTCGATATGGCACCCTTCCCAATAGGGGTAACAATTGGCCAGAATAACATCGCAGGCGGCGGTAATGTTTGGGCAGGCGCTGAATTCGTAATACGCGTCAACATATCCGACCATTGTATCCGGCAGCGCTTCCTTAACCCGGGCGATGTATTCCAGCAACTCTTCTTCCGTCAGGTCCTTTCGGTACAGCACCTCGTTGCCCACGGCGGCAATATCCACATAGCCCTCTTTTGCCAGTTTGATCAGGCCCGCTATTTCCTCTTCGATCAATGCCTTGTCATCGCCCAGCCAGGCGCCCACCAGGGTTTTTAGCCCGAATTCACGAGCTATGACAGGGATCAGTTCATTGCCTTCAATGCAGGAAAAAGAACGGACCCACTTTGTATAAGGCGCAATAATGGCCATCCGGCGCCGAATCTGCTCCTCGGTCAGTATGGAACCCGGCTTTTGGCCTTCTTCGTAAGCGCTGTAACACAGGCCGTGCATGCCGTTATTCAACACATTGCGGAACAACTCGCGCAAGCCATCCGGGCTTTTGCCGGAATAATCTATTCCTTTTAACCCTTCGATTTTACCTGATCTGAAAGACATATCTTGGTTGATTTAAAGTTGGTTTAAGAAGTGATTTAACCTCATGAGACAAATTTGGGTTTTTCAGTTTTATCCCACAATCCCCACCGGGTGCCTACTTCCCCTTCGTGAAAAACTTTCCAGGATTCGTCAAAGGAAGAGAAATAGAACAGGTCAATGTTTTGGCTTTTCGTCCATTGCTGAACATTGATGAAGTATTTCATCGCATTCTCAGCCGATGGCCGGGCATCCGATACAGTTTGTCCGTCGCTTGGCCATCCGGTTTCGGTAATGATCACTTTTTTGCCGTTGGCCGCTTCTTTGGTTAATTCATACATCTGTTGCATGTAAACGAGCGCGTGGCCATTATCGGCGCCTTCCCAGAAAGGATAGCAGTTTATTAAGATCACGTCACAGGCATCCGCCAAAGCAGGCTTTTCCAGAAAATGGTAATAGGCATCCACATATCCAACCGGAATGTGCCCGGGGATCAATGCTCTGGCCCGACGGATGTACCGGATCACTTCCTGTTCGGAAAGTTCGTTGCGCAGCAGCACCTCATTGCCCACTGCCGCAATATCCACCAAACCCTCTTCGGCCAGTTTTACCAGCGCTTCAATTTCTCTTTCGTTGCGTTCCCGGTCATTGCTGATCCAGGCGCCCACCATCGTTTTCAGGCCTTTGTCGTGGGCAATTCTGGGGATGAGTTCATTGCCTTCGGTACAGGAAAAGGAACGGATCCACTTGGTATAGGGCATGATGATTTCCAACCGCCGCCGGATCTGGGCTTCGGACAATATATCCCCCGCTTCCTGGCCTTCCACGTAGGGGCTGAAGCACAATCCATGCAGGCTGTCCTGGAGCGTTGTAGAAAACAATGCTTTGATCTCAGCGGTGGATTGTCCGTTAAAATTCAATCCGGGCAGGCCGTTCAAATTCAACCCTCTATTCAAGAGGGAAAGCAATTTGCCCGGCAAATAGGCAGATGAGCTTTTCCGGGCCTTTTTCTTTCGTTCTATGGCTGCCCGTATTTCATGGGCCCTGTCTTCGGTAACATCATAGTTGCGCATCACCAGCATGGCAATGAATGTCCCCATGATCGGAACGCCGGAATAAAAAAGCCTCAAACCGTCCACGGCGCCCTCCGGCTGAACGCCGGCATCCGGATTAAAGCCGACCACCGTCATAATGGCGCCGCTCAACAGCCCGGCGATGGCAAAACCGAACTTGACCATCCACCAGTAAATGGCCCCGAAAATACCTTCCCGCCGTTTGCCCGTATTCAGTTCGTCCAGGTCACACACATCTGCCGTCATGGACATCATCAGGGTGAACAGGCTGCCGATACCGAAGGAAAAGAATGGAAGGGCAAAAATGAACATATAGGGTTTGCCCGGTATAAACAGGAACCAGAGCAGGATATAACCAAAGATGGAAATTCCCTGCGAGAGCATGAAGGCGTTCTTCTTGCCTATCTTCTTGGATATCCAGGCCACAGTGGGGATTACGGCAAAGGTGGTGATCAAAGCGCCTACGCTCCCGAAAAGGGTAGGCCATACGCCGGCTGCTCCCGCATCACCGCTGAACAGGTGATAAACAATGATAAAGAAGGAGAAGGCCGCTACTGTATTGAAAGCATTGAAGATCAGAAAAGTAGCAATGCACAATTTTCTGAACGGGACGGACTTGAAGGCTTCTACGAAGCCGTTCACAATCTCTTTGAGGCCGCCGCCGATATTTTTCAGGCTAAGCGGAATGAGGCTGTCGTCCTCTTTGGTGGATTTGCTTTTTATGAAAATCGCGGGGATCATAGCCAGGATCATACACGATACGCCAACCCAGATGGAGAGTGTCCTTGTAGCCGAATCTGCATTTTCAAACCAGCTCGGGTCATACATAACAACCCAAAACCATGGGGCGATCACCCAGGCCCATTGCCCTATCCACTGGGCTACGGCCATAATGTCGGTGCGCTCGTGAAAATCGTCGCTCATCTCATACCCCATAGCGACATACGGCACGCTGAAAATGGTCAACCCCAGATAAAATACAAACGACCAGAGCAGGAAGTAGGTAAAGTTGTAATCCAACCCATTTTCTCTGTACAATTGCCACATTACGACAAATGCAATGCCCAGGATGATGGCGCCAATAAAGACATACTGCCTTCGCCGCCCCCATATCGAACGGGTATTGTCGGAAATGAATCCCATGATGGGGTCGGTAATGGAATCAAAAACCCGGGGAAGGAAAAACAGGATCCCCCACATCCAGCCCGGGAAACCCAGATCCTGGACCAGTACGACCATGAAAATCCCCAGTGCTGCCGGGAACATTTGATTGGCAAGCATTCCTAATCCAAAGGCAACCTTTTGCCCGAAAGGAACTTTATGCGTGGCGGTTTTTGTGTTGCTCATGTAAAAAGTTGATTCTATTAGAAGACACCTCTGCAATTCTCTTTTAAGGATACGGTGATCCTGTCAACCTCAACAGCGCCATTTGGAATTTCTTCAAGCTCCAAACCTGGATAGGATAAGGCGTCTTTCCAACTTTGAATGGTAGCGCTGAAAAATTGAGAGGTCAATGAATCCGTTTCATAAGCGATTATATCATAAGATTCCCCTTGGTCGCCTCCAAACCTGGTGATAACCTGCCATTCCCCGTTTCTTTTAAAGGAGGTGTTGGTATAATCCGATTGGGGATAATATTTGTTATCGGAGGGTTTTAACAGCACCCAGATATCCTTATCATGAGATTCCGGATAAACCCCCATGGTTAAAATCCGGCATTTGACGGAGTCCCCTTCAACCGGTGATATTATCTGTACCTTTTTAACCGGCAACTCTACCTGCAATTTATTCCCTTCCGCAACCTGTTCGATCTGGCCGGGCATCATAACTGTTCCGATCGAGTATCCGCCATAAATGATCAATATAAAACCAATTATCGCCAGTGGAATTTTAAGTTTGAGGTCCATCAGGCCGAGGGAGGAATCATTTATCTTTATGCTGTCAACGATCGCAATCAGGATCAATGCGGCGCCAACAATTATGAGCACAATTTCTGCAGACATGTTCTACAATTTTAGAAATGGCATAATTAGTATTTATTAGAGCCAAATTCAAACAGCTTTTCAGTGTTGTAAATTTACAATTTCCCCCTGCGCGCTTCCAACTCTGCTTTTATTTCTCTTGCCCGCTCTTCGGTCAGGCTGTAGTTCCACATCACCAGAATGGCCAATCCTGCCGTAAATGCCGGAATGACGATATCTGCGATGCGCAAATTGGTCATCGTTTCAGCTGTTTGCTGAGCTAAAGTCTGGTCAAATCCCACTATTTTTAAAACTGCTCCTCCCAGAACCAGCGCCAATGCCTGGCCCAATTTTACCATCCACCAATAGATGGCGCCAAACGTCCCTTCTTTGCGAGGCATGCCGTTACTCAGTTCATCCAGGTCACACACATCCGCCGTCATGCTCATCATGAGGGTAAACAAGCCGCCGATGCCGAAGGCCATTAACGGAATGGGCATAAAGATCAATAACGGATTGTCTGGGTTGAATCCCCACCACTTCAGCCCATAACCCACCATGGAAAGAGCGGTTGAAATGATAAAGGCTTTTCTCTTGCCCCATTTGTTTGCCATCCATGAAACAACGGGTATGATGAAAAATGCAGTGACCACGGCGCTGACGGTGGAGAACCAGGCCGGCCAATTACCGGCAAGGCCGTAGTCGCCTTTGAACATGTGGAATACAATGATGAAAAAGCTGAAGGACGCCACCATTTGAAATCCGTTGAAGACCAGAAATGTAGCGCCGCACAATTTGACAAAGGGCTTGTTTTTACTGACCTGGACAATCCCCAGGAAAAGGTCTTTCAAGTTGGAGAACAAGGTTTTTAAAGAAATTTCCTTCCTGTTCTCCATGTGTGACGCATCGAGCCCTCTGCAGAAAATAGCGGGCAGGACCCCAAAAAGAATACATACCCCACCAACAATTATGGAAAGTTTGCGAACGCCGACGGCCTGTGACTCAAACAGATCCGGGTCTGCAATGAGCACCCAAAACCAGGGAACGATCATCCAGGCGACCTGGCCTAAAGTTTGCGAAAAGGCCATCAGGCGGGTACGCTCATTATAATCCGATGTCATTTCATAACCCAATCCGATCAAAGGAGTGGAGAAAATGGTATTTCCAGTTAAATACACCAGGGATAAAATTAGGAAATACCAGAAGTTGTAATTCTGAGTGTTATTCTCATCGAGCTGCCATAGCACCGCGAACAATAGCCCGCTTAAAACGGCGCCGACAAAAATATAGGGCCGCCGCCTTCCCCATCTCGAATTGGTATTGTCGGAGATAAACCCCATAATGGGGTCTGTGATGGCGTCAAAAATCCTTGGCAAACCACCTAATAATCCTGCCAGAAAAGGGTCCATGCCAAAGGCAGTCAGCAAAAAGAACATGAAAATCCCCAATGCACCCGGCAACAGGTTATTCACCAGGTGGCCGGCCCCAAAGGCCGCCTTTTGGACTAAAGGGACTCTATCACTGGCGGCAGTTGTATATTTTGACATGATTTTTCGTTTTGGTTATTAACCTTTATTTGGCAGTATCATTTTTTGAAATTACAACGGTTTGAATGGCCTGGGCGCTTATGGTAATATGGGTTGAGCTTTCACCCAACAGAAGCGTTATATCCCTTGCCCTTTCACCTGGATTGAAAACCACCACCGCAATAGAACCGTCCGGATTTTGGGCAGCGGCCGCCATCAGTTCCGGATCCGGGTTTTCAAACCCGATCCTGGCCGCGCCAGGGCGTATAAATTTACTAAAATGGGCTAGAGTATAGTAAAGTGGCGTAAAGTAAACCTCGTCTTTCTCCGGGTCAACGATCACCGGCGCTACACACCAGTTTTTAAACCAGTTGGGCCCGCCCTGCCTGTCCAGCACCATATTCCAGTCCACCCAGCCATCGACCCAGTTGTTGAGGCAGCCGATGATGTCCCGGGCGTAGCGGTAAACCGGCACATATTTCGGATGGAGGTGTCGCTGGGCTTCCGGCGCCCAATCCCACCTCCAGTCGGTAGCTTCTTTGCTCCAATACCAGGCATCGTCCTGCCATTTGGGCGCCTCTGCATCCACACAGGCTTCGGATTGGATCAAATGTTTGCCAGGGGCTTTGTTATGGGCATATTGCAGGGCTTCCGGGAATACCTCGTAAGTGCTGGCGTACCAATGTATGGCGGTTCCGTCGTAATACTTAGATGAGGCCTCATCTTTGAACATCACATCCACCCATTCCTTCAAATGCTCCCGGTTCTGATCGTAACCCAGAATCTTTATGTGGCCTTTACCGTCGGCCTCCAGTTTGGGCCCCAGGTGGTTTTGTACAAAAAGGGTCATTTCCTGGGGGCTGAAGTGCATGCTCTCCCAGTTGTTGCCGTTGCCCAGCGGTTCGTTCTCCACGGTAATGCCCCAGATGTCGATCCCCTCGGCCTTGTAGGCATCGATGTATTTGGAGAAGAACAAGGCCCAGGTGTCGTAATATTCGGGCAATAATCGGCCGCCCACCCAGTTGTTGTTGTCCTTCATCCAGGGCGGCGCCGTCCAGGGCGAGGAGATGATCCTGAATCCGTCTTTGGATACCGCCATGGCCTCTTTGATCATCGGAATGAGGTCGTCGCGGTCTTCTTCTATAGAGAAATGCTCCAGGGCCGTATCGCCGGCCACCGGCGCATAGGAGTAATGGGCCAATGAGAAATCGCAGGAATTCATGTGGGTGCGGGTAAGGGAATATTTCGCTCCGCTTTCTCCAAAATAGGCCTCTAATATCCGGGCGCGGTTTTCCTGGCTCAGCTGGTTCAACAGAAAAGCGGACGCCTCGGTAAAGGAGCCGCCGAACCCGGTGATGGTTTGAAAGGTTTCATCGGGCAGCAATTTGATGTTCACCGCATTTTCTCCGGAGGAGAATTCCGTTATTTTTTCGAGTTTATTACCATTGGCGGAGGTTTCAAAAACCTCTACTTTCAGGGAATTGTCGGAAGTACAAGCGCTGAGCATGATCACCAATAACAGTGTAAAACCATAAGGATAAGTACTTGGACACATTATATTGTAACTCAAATTGCTTCGGAAATACGGCGTCAATAGCATTGTTCCTGGGGCTAGGGTTATATTGTTGTTATATTGTTCTGCTAAATGTGTCCGACTACTTAGTACCTTCTCATTTTTGGTGGAAGGAAAATGAACTACTTATTACTCTTTTACAGGTGGCGCCAGGACTTCTTTGAGCAGGGCGGCTTCGTCTCCGCCGAAGGTCTTTGAAACCGGTTGCCCTCCTCTGCCCAGGCCTTCAAAAACACCTTTATCTACTAAATCCCATAAGGCGTATTTGGCCTGCCCGTCAATCGTAAAGAGCCCAAAGTGATTTTCCGAACCGCCCGGGTTTTGGGCGTCTTTCCAGTGTTCATCAAAAGCCTCAAAGTAGAAACAGGATATGCCGGCTTCATTGGCCCATTCCCGCATAAGCTGATAATAAATGCCCTCCTTATATTCATCTGTGGCTTTGGAGCCCTCGGGCCCATAGTGGCCGTTCGAGGCGCTTGCCCAGCCCGTCTCCCCGATGTGGATCGGTTTGTCTATGCCCAGGCTTTTGATATAGTTTGCGGTGTTTTGATACTGCGAGATGGCGTAATCCCGGGCCCGTTCCATGGCGGCTGCGATCTGCTCACGCTTTGGCAGGCTTTCTTCCGCTTTGGTAATCCCCCAGAAATCAGGGTTGTAGTGTGTGTCGTGCATGGGGTACGTATGAAGGGACACAAAATCAACGGCCCGCAGCAATTTTTCCAGGTCTTCGACATGGTATTCCTCCCCGCCGCCGCCCCAGGAGGCAAAATTATCGGAGCTGGTGATCCAGAGGTCCTTCGGAAGTTGGCCGGATTGTTTCAAGCCCTGCAGGTGATTGACCCATTTCAGGATCACCCCGGGTTGAACATAATAGCTGGCGGCCCACTTCACCATAGCTTCGTTGCCAACTGCCAATACTTTTACAATATCCGGATACTCATTTGCCAAAGATGCGGCAGTTGCAATTTCAACTTCATTTCTTTCACTTTCCGCATTGTGATCAGGTTCCTCGGCCCATGCATTCTTACAATCGATCCAGGCGCCCAGCATGACATACATTTCGAAATCGGGGTCTTCTTTCTTGATTTCCCTTATTGCTTTTAATACGTTGGAGGCATGCGGCAGGTGGACTTTATATGTACGTAAAACTTTAATCCCCATCGCAGATAAGATTTTCATGTCTTCTTTGAGCTCCTCTACAGTTGGCTCAATATCGTGATCCCGATGCCTGTATCCTCCGTAAGAAATAGCTAAATAATCCGGATTACCCAGAATGTCTCTAGTGGGCGCCGCCAGAAAATTATAGATTAATCTTTCAATAATTTATCGTAGTGCCGGTGGAACTTCTCTCGTGCCTTGGCGGTGGTGAAGCTCCAGTAAATCTTTGTACCCTTGACATTCCGGGCTGCCGCCCATGCTTGTGCCTCATTGTCCAGTTCCTCTAAAGAGGGGATTCGCCGGCCATCAAGGCACTGCCCAGCGAGGGCTGCAAACTCAATTTCGGTTAGGTTCAGCCAACTGCCGTGTTTGGGCGTGTAGATGAACCGGATCTTTTTGCGCAGTTGCTCGGCAACCTCCAGGGGCAAATGCTCGTAAAACGAGCCATAATTATGCGTATTGAGGTTGTCCAGCACTACATCAATGCGCCGGGCAAAGGCCAAAACCACTAAAGCCAGGTGCGCCCAAAAGTGGGCGAAATCTGCTTTGGTACGTTGTTTACGGGTTTCCAGGTAGCGTTGGCCACGATCCATGTCGTAGGCCAGCAATATGTTGCTAACCCCACAGCGCTTGTATTCGTGATCGACTTTTTTACGCTTGCCTTTTTGAGGCGGCAGCGCCTCAACCGTATCGGCCAGCAATTGGCAAGGGCGTTCATCGAAGGTTAAGCGCACCACTCCTTCTTCGGCAGGAGCATTGTAAAAGTCTAACACCGTTTCCATTTGAGCAATGAACTGGCCGTTCAGCTCTCCGATGCACCAGAGTTCTTGCTGCCAGGGCTTGAGTTTACTTTTTTTAAAATACGCCGGATCGAACTGGGCGATACCCCTTCGGTATAACCCAATTGCACCATCTTATCCGATAGCAACTCAACGGTCCATTGCCCATTGCCCTCAGGAGGCGTACTACATGCTAGGGCCGTAACGTCCGCCTCGTGAAATTCGGTTACTTTGGCTGGGGCCCCGCTGCGCGGCGCATCTTTAAGGGCGCGTTCCAAGCCTTCGCTCAAATAGCGGCGCTTTATCCCGCTAACCGTTGAGGGTTGCAGGAATACCTCCTGGGCGATAGCCGTGGGGGTGGCCCCAGCATGTAGTTTGAGCAATACTTGCGCTCGGGCTATCTCCCGGCTTGGATAGCGCCCGCTGCTTAGCATCTGGCGCAGTTGTTGTATTTCTTCCTCTTTGAGGGCCAGGGGGTGCTTTTTGCGGGCCATTTTTTGAAATAAAGATAATCTAAATTCATAATTTTCTGGCGGCGTCCACTAGGACATGGAACCAATTCATACGCCGCAGAGTTATCTGAAAGCCCTCGAGAAGAATTAAATGATCTGCCTGCAATTATGGAAATGGTAATCAGAACCCCACGGCTCAACCTTCGCCTACTCACCCCGGATGACGCCGGTTTTATCCTGGAGTTGCTGAATAGCCCCGGCTGGCTGCAATACATTGGCGACCGGGGCGTGAAAACGCGCTCCGATGCGGAGGCTTATATCGGGGAGCGGATCGTCAAAAGCTACAGGGACAATGGTTTCGGCCTGTACCTGATGGCCCTGAAAGACGGCCAATTGCCGATTGGCATGTGCGGCCTGATCCGCCGGCCCGGGCTGGACGATATCGATATCGGCTTCGCCCTGCTGCCCCAATACACCGGCCAGGGCTACGCCTTCGAAGCGGCCGCCGCCGTCATGGATTTCGCCCGCAATGAACTGAAAATTCCCCGCATTGTCGCCATCACCCTGCCTGCCAATAAGGCATCCATCAGCTTGCTTGAAAAAATCGGGTTGCGCTTCGAACGCATGATTCAACTGCCGGGCGACCCGGAGGAGCTGATGTTGTATGGGTGGGAGCAGGAAGGGCAGTAGCCGGCGCCGGCCGCAAACCGGCTGCTGCCCGCTGTTTTCCTATCGTTTAACAAACTTCCAGGCCCAGGCGCCTCTTTCCGTTTCAATGAGGAGGCTGTACACCCCCGCTTTCAGATCCTTAATATCCAGCTCGAAGCCTGCGGAAGAAGCGGCGCTGGTGAAGGAGAAAGCTTTCACCGGCCTGCCCAGCTGGTCATAGACGGACATCAGCAGGCGCCCGCTGTTCGCCTGCCCAAACTGAACATACAACGCACCGGATGCCGGGTTGGGGTAAATCTGCAGCCCGGCAGGGCCCCGGGATGTTGCGCCGGAAGCGATGTCCACCTCTGCATCGGGAACCCCTGAGAATACCTCCCTGTTGCCCACGCTGTCGATGGCAAGGACGTAAAGTTTGTAGTGTGTTCCAGGGGTTCCGGAAAAGGAGAGGTTATTATCGGACGTTCTCTGCCAGGTGTAGTAGTCGCCGCCATTTGCCGAAACCATGACCTCAAAGTTCCGGATGCCGGCGCCCGGGTCGC
Organism: Bacteroidota bacterium; assembly: GCA_963169455.1. GTDB lineage: Bacteria > Bacteroidota > Bacteroidia > Chitinophagales > Saprospiraceae > JACJYE01. The sequence continues at coordinate 231,760 of CAUJDW010000125.1, forward strand.
TGCCGGTGATCTGGATGTTGAAGACGGAATCGACTGCGGTGCTTTGCAGGCTGAGTTCCGACTCGGGGGGAAGAAGGTCAAAGGTATTGAGGTATTCATTGGTCAGGATGGGTTCATTGACGTCAAACACGATGCTGGCTTTGTTGCGCACCGATTCCCCGTGCTGGATGCCCGCTTTAAGCCCGATCGAATAGGTGACGAAACCTTCCCCTTCCGGGCTGTTCAGGTTGGGCGGCAGGAAACCTCCGAAGGGGTCGGCGGTAAGCGCCATGGTCGTGGGGTCGAGCGAAGCGAAGTGCCACTGCAGAATGCCCTGCGTTTTATCCAGGCTGGCCTGGATCCGGACGATCAGGTCCTTTTCTGGGCGAAGGTCGACATCGCGGGCAAAGTCCGCAAAACCAGGCGCCGGATAGAGGATGGTATCCCCGAAGCTCACCGGGCCGAAGGAGAATTCCTCGGTATTAAACATGGCTATATCCAGCGTGTCGGTAATGAACACTTCCTGCGCCGGAGCCGTTGCATCGGCCTTGTTCTCGAAGCTGACCTTATAGCTCAGCCTGCCGTAATCGCCAATGAAATTCAGGCCGCCAAAGCCCTGCGGGCCGTATTTTTCATTGGGGTCAAACGAAGAAACCGGATAGTAGAGGATCTGGAAAATGGAGAAAGGCGAAGGCCAGAAGCCCTTTTTGCAGTCCTCGGTTTCCTGAGCGCCGTCAATAGCGGAGGTGATGGCGTTCATTACCCCGCCAATCGGCAGAGAGGCCACGCTCACTCCGCATTCGAGCAGAGCCGTGCCGATGTTCCACCCTACGTGCCGGGTATCTAGGTTCTCGAAAGCGGAAGGCGTGGGCGGGTCGCCTTCCACCACGTTGGAGGTGATGGAAAAGGCGCTGAGCAGGCAGTTGCCGCCGGGTACGAACCCGATGCCCGCTTTTATCATGGCTTTGGCCACTGAAAAGGCAATACAGGCCTGTACATAAGGCGACAGCGGGCTCTGGTAAAAAGGCGGGCTGACAAAAGTGCGGATGTGGAAACCTTCCAGGCCGTCCGTTTTCACCCGCAGGCTGATGTTGAGCGAGGACTGCGCCGGCAGATAGGGGAAGTACAGGGGATATAACCTTTCTCCGGACGGCTGGTCGAACAGGCTGTCCACCACGATGTACTCGCCGATGGCGTCCAGTTCGTCGCTCCAGCCGTTGTCAATAGCCAGTTGTGGTTTTTCCAGGTTCAGGTTGAGGAATTCCACCTGTACGCCGGGGGCGTCCGGAACCAGCACCCAGAGCATGACGCCGTAGGCGTCCACATTGGAGCGGTTGCCGATGGTGAGTGTCTGCGGCGTCCAGCGGCCTTTGAGGATGGCGCCTCCGCCGCTGTAGCTTACCCAGGGCTGAGGAGCCTGGGCAGCCTGCATAGCAAAGGCGGAGGGGAGGGCTTGCTGGCCGCCGCCGGTCAATACGATGACATCCCACTGGCCCGGCGCTTCCTCCTCCAGGGCGAAAACGGCCGTGAGGCATCCTTCCGTGCGTATGTTCTTCACGGCCGGTATATCCGCTTCACCGGCCCTGCGCAGGACGGCCGTGCTGTTTTCGGTGAACCCACCCCCGTAAATGTACAGGGTGATGCCGCCATTGTTTCCGCCGAAGGTGGGGTGAATGCGGTCGATCCCTTCTACGCTAACCGTTTCGCAGTAGGTATCGTAACTGCTGCCGGCAAAAACACTGAGGCATACCTCATAATCGCCCGGCGCGTCATAGATGTGGGCCGGGCCGGCCTGGTGGGAGGTGTCGCCATCCCCGAAATCCCATTCAAAGAATTCACTTTCCAGCGCCTGCGGGCTGAAGAAAAAGGCCGTGGCCTGCTGGGTGTAGCTGAACTTCACCTGGAGGCCGCTTACGGGCTCATCCACTGCCGATTCGACATACATCAGGTAAGCCATATTACCGTTGCCGCTGCGGTCGGACACCTGGCCGGTTTCGGATATTTCGTCAAAGGTGTAATAGGCCAGCAACCCTGGCTCGCCGCCGCTCAGGGCGGTGAACTTGCGCGCCTGGATGTCGTCCTGGCTCAGGGCAATATCCCAGAAGCGCAACTCGTCAACCTTGCCCGTAAAGGCATAATATTCGACGTCGTTGGTGGCGCCGAGGTACCAGTTGGCAATATCCATTTTCAAAACGCCGGTAGCGGTGGCCTGAGCGGATAGCCGCCCATTGACATACAAGCGGAAGTTGCCGCCTTCGCCATTGTCCGCATAGGTGATGGCGATATGGTTCCAGTAATTTTTCCTGATTCTCGCACTGAGCACGTAGGGGCCGGTTTCGGTGACGATGCCGCACACCAGGAGTTCGGGGTCATAGCCATCTGTCCAAAGCTGGAAGGATGCGGGATTCCATGTATTCCAGGAAGTGGGGCACAACTGGGTCAGGATCCTCCCTGCGTTGCCGCTTTCCGGTTTGAACAGCAGTTCGATGGACATGGCATCGCTGAATGCCATGCCTTTATTCAGCGGGATGGCCATATTGTCGAAGCGTTCGTAGCCCGAGCCGTTTCCCGGGTTGGGCGTTACGCCCAGTTGCAGCGCCAGGTTTTCTGTTGTCGCAGGCTGGTAATCAGGGACGAGGCGGCGGTAGAAAATGTCATAATCTGTGAATACGCCGGTTTCCAGCCAGGCGCGCCCCCCGGAATAGGCGATGTGCAATTGCCCGTCCTGCCCTACTGCAGCAGCCGTGTATTGAGCGTTCAGCGACCAGTTGCCAGCGTACACCGGGCTGAAGGCGTCATTTTCAGGTGACAGGAAGCCGACTGCCGGCCCCGGCGCTACGAGTATGGCTCCACTGCCCGGCCTGGCCAGAAGCACCGGCTGCCACATCCCCCGTATATGGTAGTTATTGGGCTGGGTGAATTCATAGGCTTCGGAGAAGGACAAGCCGCCATCCATGGATTTTACGACGTACACCCGGGAGTCTGTTTGGACATAACAGGCATAAATCTCATCGCCATTGATAACGATCGTTTCCAAACCATGCTGCAGGGCGTTTATGCCGGTTGCCAGTGTTTTCGGTTCTCCGAAGCTCAGCCCTCCGTTGTTGGAAACGGCCGTAAAAACGGTGGTTTGGTTCATTTCGTTCCAGCCGGCCCAGATTACGGCTACGCGGTTGCCGTCGCTTGCTATTTTGGCGGAATAGCCCCAGTTGGAATCCATGTTGAAAAAAGTGTGGTGCACCCCGTTTTGGGCGGGCCTGGACAGAAGCACTTCGGAAAAACTGTTGCCGTCGTCCTGGGAACTTACAAAGTGGAGTTCATTGTCGTAATTGTACCAGGCGCCAACCGGCAGCAGGTAATAGAAGTAAATCCTGCTGCCCACCGTGCGGACATCCCAGTGGCTGATGATGCGCGGGGTGTAGTCATCGGGAACAACCCGGTCGGCGAAGGTGGCGCCATTGTCGCCGGAGTGGAAAAAGTGCACGACCTGGGTGACGGCGCAGTAATGGCAACCCCACACGACGGCCAGGTTGACCCTGCTGCCGTCGCCGCTGATCCGGAGGTTTCTCAGCTCATTGGGGACGGAGTGGATAATCCTCGGGGCTTCAAAAGAAGCTCCGCCGTTGGTGGAACGGTAATAAACCAGCACGAAATTGTTGTTGGCCGGGTCTCTTTTGATCGCCGCAACGTGTACGTAATTGCCGGAAACGAACATGCGGCGGGCAGTTCTGTCCCCGTCAAAGCCGTTGGTCGATTCCAGCATTATTTTCCCCTGCCAGGTTTTCCCGCCATCCACCGACCGCCGGTAGAAGAGGCTCGTCAGGCCGCCTTCAAAAGTGAAATTCTGCCAGAGCACATGCACGGTGTTTCCACTTATTGCGATCTCGGGCTGCGTATCGTCATATCCAACCGGAGCCTCTCCGGCTCCTTCGGAAACGTTGATGATCCAGTTGGAAAAAACAGGGTTTGTGGCCCGGGCTGTTTCGCTGAAAAAAAAGCTTAGCCCAAAAGCCAGGATGTAAGTAAATGATTTGCCACGCATATCATTGGTTTTTAATTTCTCCCATGGCATGGCGCAGGTGTCGCCATGCAATCTCTAGGGGTAGTATATTCCAACCAATGACGGCGGCCATCGGGAACAGGTGATATTTGTCAGTGTGGCGAAGGGCAGCGCCTGCATGGGGTTGAAATTTCTTCCACCCTGTTTCACTCTATGGGCAAGCAGGGAAATTTAAAACAGGAGCTTTATTGGCCAGGCTGATTTTCATTGGCGGCTTTTTGTAAATTCGGGGCAAAAACAACCCTGGATTATGAGAGCTATCTTCATCGCCATAATGGCCGTTATGCTGCTCGCAGCCTGCGGCGGGGGCGACGGCCAGCAGAGTAAGGCAGAGGCTGAAGCGGCAGACAAACCCGCTCTCAGCCCGGATTCCCTGCGGATATTGTACCGGCAGTTTTACGCCGCCCGGACGGACTCCATGCCCACCTACCAGCCCGGGGGGGAGGGGCGTTTGTATCCCGTTGACGAAGCCCCGCTCGACACCGGCTTTTACGTCTTTCGCGAACAACTGCGCCAGGCTGTCGGGCGCAGGGATGTCTTTGCCTTACTCGACGCCACTGCCAAGGATATCAGCATCAGCTTCGGAGAGGAAAACGGATTCGCCAAGTTCGTCAGCATGTGGGGGTTGGATTCCAAGCAGCCGGACACGCTGGAGATTTGGGGCATCCTCGAACGCATCCTTAGCGGAGGCGGCGCTTTCTCCGACGGGCGCAAAAGCTTCGATGCGCCTTATGTCTATGCCACCTGGCCGGAAAAATACGAGCCCTTCGACTACGGCGCCATCACCGGGGCCGGCGTGCGGCTGCGCGCACAGCCCAGCCTCAACAGCCGTATCCTGAAAACGATTTCCTACGACATCATACTGGTGCTTAATGTTGGAGAGGAAGAAGAGATCGACGGCGAACGCTACCCCTGGGTGGAGGCCGAAACGCTGGATGGAACCCAGGGCTACGTCTGGGGTCAATTCGTGGGTTATCCGGTAGGCTACCGCGCCGGCTTCCAGCGCCAGGATGGGAATACCTGGCGCATGTCGTATCTGGTGACGGGGGATTAGGACAGTGCATCGGTACGTCAGTAAACAGCATATCAGTAGGCAGTTTTCAAGTGCGCCAGCCGGCAGTTGAAAAGGCGCATTGCCGTTTTTTATCCCGAATAAAGCTGAGGCTTTTCTCTTTTTGTTTCAACAGCCCTTGGGCTTTAATCAAAAAGATGATAGATTTGTCATAAAACAGCTTTCTGCCCGGGAACCAGGATGGAGACGGGGAGGCCCGACTCTGCGAGCCGGGCAAACCGGGAGAGGGGGAGACGAGGTGAGCCTGCAGCAACCTCTGAAACCAGGAACCAGGCCCGTCCTCGCTGCGCTCAGCCGGGTTAAAACCTTTATCCGGCTCGCAGAGACGGAAGAAACCAGAAACACAGAAACTCAAAACCCAGATGCCTCACGCCCTGCATCCCGATACCGCCACTCAAACCTACGCCACGGTCATTCTGCCGCTGGCCCTGCCCCGGCCGTACACCTATTCCGTGCCGGAGCAATTGCTGCCGGAGGTGCGTTTCGGAAAGCGGGTGGAGGTGCAGTTCGGCCAGTCGAAGCTCTATACCGCATTGGTCATTGAAGTGCATACGCGCCCGCCCGAAGGGCATCGCCCCAAGCCCATCCTGGCCGTGGTGGACGACGAACCCGTCATCAATCCGCTGCAACTTCGGCTCTGGCAGTGGATAGCCGAATATTACCTCTGCACCCTGGGTGAAGTGATGCACGCCGCCCTGCCGGCCAACCTCAAGCTGGCCAGTGAAACCCTGATCACCCTCAGCCCCCTGTTCGATGAAGACTATACGGGCCTGGACGACAAGGAGTACCTCATCGCCGAAGCCCTCAGCATTCAGCACGAGATCAGCATCGCCGACGTGCGCGGCATTCTGCAGCAAAAATCGGTTTACCCCCTCATCCGGCGTATGCTGGACAAGCGCATCATTTACCTCAAGGAAGGCCTGAAGGAGAAATACAGCCCCAAAACCGTCGCCTGTGTGCGCCTGCAGGAACCCTACGCCTCCCGACCCGAGCTGCTCGAGGAGGCTTTTGCGCTGTGCAGCCGTTCCACCCGACAGGTAGAGGCGCTCATGGCCTTCATCCAGCTATCGAAAAAGCTGGAGTTCGTGCGCCGGCAGGACATCTACCAGGCGGCCCGGGTGGATGCCAGCGTGCTCAATGCCCTGGCCAAAAAAGAAATTTTCGGCCTGTACGAGCGCGAAGTCAGCCGTTTGGGCGGTTACGAAGAAGAAACGGTGGACGCCGACAGCCTTTCGGAACAGCAACAACAGGCCATCGGGGAGATCAAGGCGCATTTTAAAACCAAAAACGTCGTGCTGCTGCATGGGGTGACCGGCAGCGGAAAAACCCGCGTGTATATCGAGCTCATCCAGGAAACCATCCGGCGCGGCGGGCAGGTGCTGTACCTCCTGCCCGAGATCGCCCTCACTACCCAGGCCATCAGCAGGCTGGAGCGGGTGTTCGGCGCGCAGATCGCCGTTTATCATTCGCGGCTCAGCAACAACGAGCGGGTGGAAATGTGGACTAGCGTGCTGAATGGCAAACCCGTCGTGCTGGGCGCCCGCTCGGCCCTTTTCCTGCCATTCCGCCGGCTGGGGCTCATCGTGGTTGACGAAGAACACGACAGTTCCTACAAACAGTACGAGCCCAACCCCCGCTACAACGCCCGCGACGCCGCCATCTACCTGGCCCACCTGCACGGCGCCAAAACCCTGCTGGGCACGGCCACGCCTTCGCTGGAATCCTATTTCAACGCGAAAAGTAAAAAATACGGGTTGGTGCCTATGCCTGAACGCTTCGGCGGGCTGGAGATGCCTGAGATTATCGTGGCCGACGCCAAACAGGAGCTGAAAGAGCGCAAGCTGCAGTCACACTTCACCACCGTACTGCTGGATGAACTAAAAGCCACCCTGGAGCGGGGCGAGCAGGCTATCCTCTTCCAAAACCGGCGCGGTTATGCGCCCACCTACCGCTGCGCTACCTGCGACTGGCACGCCGAGTGCATCCACTGCGACGTGAGCCTGACCTACCATAAATTCCACAACAACCTCAAATGCCACTATTGCGGCTACACCACCAAACTGCCTGAAGCTTGCCCGGCCTGTGGTTCCAAAACACTGACGCTCAAGGGATTCGGAACGGAAAAGATCGAGGATGAACTCAAAATATACCTCCCAAACGCCAGGGTCGGGCGGATGGACCTGGACACGGTGCGCGGGAAAAACGCCCATGCCAAACTGCTTAACGATTTTGAGGAAGGCCGCATCGATATCCTGGTCGGCACCCAGATGGTGACCAAGGGCCTGGATTTCGAGCGGGTAGGGGTGGTGGGCGTACTCAGCGCCGACCAGCTCCTGCAGTTTCCCGATTTCCGGGCGGGTGAAAGGGCTTTCCAACTCATGATGCAGGTGAGCGGGCGGGCGGGGCGCAAGCACCGGCAGGGCAAGGTGGTCATCCAGGCCTTCAACACGGCCCACCCCGTCATCAGCGAGGTGACTGCCCACGACTACCCCCGCTTTTTCACCCGTGAGATGATGGAGCGTCGGCAATTCAACTATCCCCCCTACTTTCGGCTCATCCGCCTCACCCTGCGGCACAAAACCCCAAAAGTGCTCAACGATGCCGGCCGCCTTTTCGAAAAAGCACTGAAATCAAAACTCGGCGAGTGGGCCATGGGGCCCGCCGTACCCTACATTTCCCGCGTGCGCGGCTACTACCTGCTGGATTTCCTCATCAAAACCGAGCGGGATGCCGGGAAGATCAGCTACGCCAAGGAAACGGTGCAGGGCGCTGCAGATGCCCTGATGGCCACCCCCGGGCTGAGCGGGGTGCGCGTGGGGGTGGATGTGGACCCTTATTGAAAGTTAAAATGCAAGATGCTTGCCCGGCTGCATGGCAGAGGGGTAAAATATAAAATGCAAAATCGATATTGACATGCTACAACCTACTCAGCTCTCTCCCGACGGCCCAACCTTTTCCCGCATCGTTTTAGGCGTGATGAACTGGGGCGTCTGGGGCCACCGGCTTCGGCCGCATCAGATGTTGCGCCTGATGGAGGAAAGCATTCAGAGCGGCGTCACCACTTTCGACCATGCCGACATCTATGGCGGATATACGACCGAGGCCGAATTCGGCGCCGCCCTCAGGCTGCATCCCGGCCTGCGCCACAAAATGCAGCTTATCACCAAGTGCGGAATAAAGATGCCGATCGCCGGGCGGCCCCAGCACCACATCAAATCCTATGACACCAGCGCAGCCCACATCCGGGCTTCTGTGGAACAGTCGCTGAAGAACCTGCAAACCGACTATATAGACCTGCTGCTCATCCACCGCCCCAGCCCCCTGATGAACCCGGAGGAAGTGGCCGGCATTTTCGAGGCGCTGCGGCAGGAGGGCAAGGTGAAATATTTCGGCGTATCCAATTTCAGGCCTTCCCAGTTCGAACTGCTGAACGCCAGCTTTCCCCTGGCCACCAACCAGGTGGAAGCCTCCCTGCAACACCTGGCGCCCTTCCTGGACGGGACCTTCGACCAGTGCCTGCTCAAAGGCGTTAAACCCATGGCCTGGTCGCCCCTCGGCGGAGGCAGTGTTTTCACGGACAAAGGCAACCCCCAGGTGCAGCGCATCCGCGCTACGGCGGGCCGCATCATGCGCCGCCGTTCCGAATCCATCGGCCTGGACCGGCTGCTGCTGGCCTGGCTCATGCAACACCCTGCCGGCATCCTGCCGGTCATTGGCACCGCCCGCATCGAACGCCTGCGCGCTGCTGCCGAAGCCGTAAAGATCAAATTATCCCGCGAGGAATGGTACGAACTCTGGCAGGCCTCCACGGGCAGGGAGGTGCCGTGAATTATTGGGGGGGGGTGGCTATCACCCCCACGACTGAAGTCGTGGGCTATTTTATCGGCGTGGGCTATTTTACCAATTTGAAATTAAATGCCCCCGTTCCCAGCGCAGCCCAGGTGCGGAGCCAGATGGGCAGCAGCATCTCCGTGCCGCGGGCGGTGCTGATGTCGCCGAGGTCCAGGATGTTTTCGTCTTTCCAGCCGAATGCGTGCATGATCTCTCTGGTTTTGGCTTTGGCGCCCTCGTCGTTACCGCTGATAAAGGCAGTATGGTTGCCCTCCTGCAGCATGTTGGGGTTAACCATCAGCCCGCACCACATGGTGTTGAGCGCCTTCACCACCTTCAGGCCCGGGAAGGCTTTCTGGATCTCCTCGCCCAGGGAGTTGGTGTTGCAGATTGTGAGGGAAGGCGGCATGCCCTGGCTGAAATCGAGGGGGTTGGATACGTCGATGAGCACCTTGCCGTCGAGATTGGCGGCGCCGGCTGAGGCCAGCACCTCGATGGAAGCCACCCCCATGGTGCAGTTGAAGAGCAGCTCGCCGAAGGCGGCGGCGTCCTTGAAAGTGCCCTGAGAAGCCCGGGCGCCGTTTTTGCGCACCCATTCGGCCGCCTTTTCGTTGTCGGGTGTGCGGGAACCCATTTTTACTTCATGGCCGAGTTCGATGAGCCTGCTGCCTATCGTTTCTCCTACCATCCCGGTGCCTAATACTGCGATTTTCATGTTGTCTGATTTTTTGATTTTTTAATATGGAACAGGGCTGAAGGGCCTTTGCTCCTGTGCATACAAAGATGTAGGCAAGGCTCCTTTTCCCAATTATCCAAATCCAGGTTAAAATTGCCAGTTTCCGGGATTAACCGGCCTGCCCCTCCCGGAAGGCCCGCCGGAAGGCCAGCGGGGTCTGGCCCGTTTGTTTTTTAAAAAAGCGGTTAAAATGCGCCGGGCTGGCGAAATTGAGTTGATAGGCGATCTCAGTGATGTCGGAAGGCGTGTAGCCGATCAGGTTTTTGGCCTCCTGAAGGAGTTTGTCGGCGATAAAGGCGGAAGCAGGCCGCCCGGTGGCTTTTTTGACCATGTCACCGAGGTGGCCGGGCGTGATGTTCAGCAGGGCGGCGTACTCGTCCACCGTGCGTTTTTCCAGATAATAGTTGTTGATGAGCGAAAGGTACCGCTGAGTCAATACACTGGCGCCGCTTTGGTGCACGAGCCGGGCGTTGAGGTTGCTGTACACGTCCTTGCATTTGTAAAGCAGGGCGAGCAGCCTGGCGTACAGTACCTGTTCCCTGAACTGGTAGCTTCGGCTCTGCTCGCTGAGCAATTCTTCGAAATCAGGCTGCATCGCCTTGAAGACGGCTGTTTCAATATGGAAGAAATTGGTGTGCAGCAGCCCGAAGAATGGGAATTCCGACATCAACTCCTGGCGGAAAAAGGAAAAACAACCTTCCTTGAAATAAACCAGGTAGCCGCTGAGCCCTTCTTCCCGGCGCCACGACAGGATGTGCCCGGGCGATTGGAAGACCAGGTATGTTTTCGGGCTTCTGACGTGTTGATCATCCAGCCTAAACTCCGATCCGCCATCGTTCTGCGCCATGGCCAGCAGGAAAAAGCCCTTGCGGAAAGGGGGCATCACCGGCCTGACGTCCGGATAAGTGTCTTCCAGGCGGATGATGATGAGGTTGGGGTTGCCGGCCCGCTGGCGGAAGCCCGCCGCGGCCAGGAAATCATTGATCTCGGGGTATAAAGGTATGCCGTTCATGATGAAAACGCGTGGGCGGAGCAGGCTGCCAGGCCAGCCTGCTCCGCCCAAAGATACTGTGCCGCCGTCAATCTTTTCGATGTGGCGGCGGCAGTTCGCTAATACCCCTGGTTTTGTTCCAGCAGCCCGCCGCTGAGGTCGATTTCGGCCTGTGGCAGGGGCAAAAGTTCGTGTTTGTTGGCTACGAAGTTTTTGCCGGCTGCCGTCATCACCTGTTCGGCGCGGCCCCAGCGCAGCAGGTCGAACCAGCGGTGCTGTTCCATGGCCAGTTCAATGCGGCGCTCGTGGTAGATGATCTCCCGCAGTTCGCTCTGATCCGTGATGGTGATGTCCGGCAGGATGAAATTATTGCTGCCGCGGGCGCGCCGGCGCACCTGGTTGAGGTATTCGAGGGCATCGGCCGATTTGCCGTTTTCGTTGATCGCCTCGGCGGCCAGCAGCAGGATGTCGGCGTAGCGCAGGATGCGGAGGTTGCCCGGGCCGTTGTCCTGCAGGCCCGCATGGGCGGGCACCCAGGCCTTCTGGTTGTAGCGCTCGTTGAGTACTTCCGGGTTGTCCTCTACGATGGTCGAACCATCGGGCAGTACTTCGCCGACGTAAATGATGGTGGCCTGGCGCCTCGGGTCGCCGGGTTCGTAGGCGGCCACAAGGTCGTCGCTGGGGCGGTTGAAACCCCAGCCCAGGTTGGGTATGCCGCGCACGCCCTGGATCATGTTGTAGGGCGTGGCGCCGGGCCCTGCCACCGGCGCCTGTATAGCAACGGCGCCGATTTCAAAGATGCTTTCGTCGCCATGTTCGCCCACCGGCAGGAAGTTGTCGGCATACCGGGGCAGCAGGCTATATTCGTTGGAGTTGATGATCTCCATACAGTATTTCTCCGCGTTCGGGAAGTCCTTCTTCAGCATGTACAGCTTGGCCAGCATGCCCCGGGCGGCTCCTTTGGTGGCGCGGCCCAGGTCGGCGGCGGCGTATTCCGATTTCTCCGGAAGCACCTCGATGGCGTCCAGCAGGTCCTGTTCGATCAGGCCGTACACCTCGCTCACGGGGCGGCGCTCCTGGGTGAAGTACTCGTCTTCGGTGAGAGGCCTGGTGATAAGGGGCAGTTCGCCGAACCACTGCACGAGCCGCAGGTAGGAGTATGCGCGCAGGAATTTGGCCTCTCCAACCAGGCGTTCCCGAAATTCCACATCCATGTCGATGCCGGGAATGTTCTCGATGGCGAGGTTGGCGCGGAAGATGGTGCGGAAGTGGCCCGCCCATGCCCCGCTGAAGGCCTGGTTGGTGGCGTCGAAGGTGAAGTCGTCCAGCTCGAGTATGTAGAGGGCGTCATTTGGCGTGCTGCCCTTGTCGGCATCGTCGCTGATGATGTCGGTGATGCCGATCCAGGGGAAGGCGCACATTTCCCAGGAGCGGAAGTTCTGGTAAACGGCGTTGGTAGCCCAGACGGCATGGTCGGAGGTCTCGAAATAGGTGTCGAATGTGAGCTGGCCCTTGGGCGCCCTTTCGAGGAAGTCCTTTTCACAGGCGCTGGCCAGAAAGAGGGCTGCCGCCAGGGGAATCCATTTTATGTGGGGTGAAATCAGTTTTTTCATTTTCCTCATTTTTTTCTGATTTAGAAAGTCACATCCAAACCCACCTGCCAGGACTTGGCCACGGGGTAGGCGCCGAAATCGAGGCCTACTTCAAATGGGTTGCTGCTGTTGGCGAATTCCGGCGAATAACCGCTGTACTGCTGGTTGGTCCAGATGTTGTTCCCGAGCACGAAGATGCGCAGCCGGGAGATGTATGCCTTGCTCAGAAGGCTGGGCGGCAGGGAATAACCCAGGGCGACGCTGCGCAGGCGGAAGAAGCTCCCGTCCTCCAGAAAGCGGTCGCTGACCCGGTAGTTGTGGCCGCCGTTGGTGATGCGCGGCTCCGTGTTGCTGGGGTTTTCCGGCGTCCAGCGGTCCACGAAGGAAGCTTCCCAGTTGTACACGCTGAAGCGGAAGGTCTTCTTGGCGTTGAACACCTTATTGCCTTTCGCCCCCAGGAAGTCGATGGCAAAGTCGAGGCCTTTCCACTCGAAGCCGCCGGTAAAGCTGTAGGTCAGGTCGGGAATGGGGCTTCCGAGGTAGGTGCGGTCTTTGTCGTCGACGACTCCGTCCTCGTTGAGGTCGGCGTAGCGGATGTCGCCCACCTGTTCGCCGCCGAGTTTGGGCAGGCTGGCCAGTTCTCCTTCGTTCTGGAAGACGCCGGCCACCCGGAAGCCGTAGAATGCGCCGATGGGCAGCCCCACGACGGTGTGGCTGGCAGGTTCGCCCTGCAGGAAAGCTGCGAAGATCTCACTTTTGCCTTCGGCCAGTTTGAGCACTTCGTTTTCCACGGGCGAGAAGGTGGCGCCGAGGTTATAGGCGAATACACCGCCCTGCCGCCAATTGATGGTGAAGTCCCAGCCCCGGTTGCGCACCTCGGCGGTGTTGACCACGGGGTCGTCCTGCGACCCGGCATAATCGGGTATGGGTACGGCCGCGATAATGTCATAGGTCCTGCGGTTATACCAGTCGGCCTCGATTTCGAGCCGGTTGTTGAAAAAGCCGAACTCTATCCCGAGGTCTGCCTGGCTGGAAGTTTCCCACTGCAGGTTGGGGTTGGCCAGCGATACCAGGGTAGCGCCCTGGTTGAGGGCTTCACCGGGCCCGAAGACGGCGTACAGGCCGCTGGTCACGGCGCCGATGCTGGGGTATGCCGCAGTTGAGGACTGGTTGCCCAGCAGGCCGTAGCTGAAGCGCAGTTTAAAACGGTCAAAAATATCCAGGTCGCGGACAAAGCCCTCTTCGCCGGCATTCCAGCCCAGGCTGAAGGATGGAAAGCTGCCCAGGCGATTCTCCTCCAGAAAGCGCGAAGACTGGTCGCCGCGCCAGGAGAAGGTGAACAGGTAGCGGTTGAGCAGGGTGTAGTTCACCCGGAAAAGGTAGGAGACCAGGGCTTCGTCCACGGCGCCGCCATAGTTCAGCTGCGTGGTGTCGTTTCCGGCAGAGAGGAAGAGCAACTCATCGGCCGTGCCGGGGAAATTCTCGCGGCTGCCGCCGAACCATTCGCCATAGCGCTCTTCGGCGGTGTAACCGCCCAGCACCGTCACCCGATGGTTCGCCCACTCCCTGTTGTATGTCAGGGTCTGCTCCCATATCCAGTCGCGGTTGAGGTTGAAACCGGCGCTGAGGCGGTCGTTCAGGTTGCGCTGGGAAGCGCTGACCTCGAAGGCGGGTTCGAAGTATTTGCTTTGCCCGTCGCCGCGGTCGAAGCCGAAGTTGGAGCGGAAGGTGAAATGCTGCAGGAAGCGGACATTGGCGGCGATATTGCCGAACAGGCGGTTGCCCTTCGAATAGTTGTTGCTTTTGTAGAACAGGTCTGCCGCCGGGTTGGCGATGGCCAGCCCGAAGAAGGTGGGGTCGCTGAAGTCGCCGGTGCTGTCGCGGGGGGCGAAGACCGGGGGCATGCGGTAAGCGCTGGCCACCACGTTGGGGCCGTTCTGGCTCTGCGTGTTGGCGTATGCCATATTGGCGTTCAGCGACAGCCACTCGTTGAGTTTGACGTCGGAATTGAAACGCACGGTGGCGCGCTCGTAGCTGGTATTCTGCATGATGCCGTCCTGGCTGAACCAGTTGCCGCTGATGTTATAGGTGAACTTTTCGGAGCCGCCATTGGCGGAAACCTGCACGTTGGCGATGGGGGCGCTGCGGAAAACCTCGTCCTGCCAGTCGGTTCCTTCACCCAGCGCCTGCGGGTCGGGGAAGTACTGCTGGCCGCGCAGTTCGTTGTACAGCGTTGCAAATTCAGCAGCATTGGCCATGTCGATCTCTTTGGTGATCTGCTGCGTGCCGTAATAGGTGGACAGGGCAACCACGGCATTGTCGCGCTGCTTGCCGCTTTTGGTGGTGATGATGATGACGCCGTTGGCGCCCCGGCTGCCGTAAATAGCGGCGGCGGAGGCATCCTTGAGCACCTCGATGCTCTGCACGTCCTGTGGGTTGACCAGCGAGGCGTCATAGGTGATCATGCCGTCGATGACGTAGAGGGGGTTGGCGTTGTTGAGCGTGCCGGTGCCGCGGATCCGGATAACGGCTCCCGCACCCGGCACCCCGGAGTTGGGCGTAACGAACACCCCGGCCACTTTGCCCTGCAGGGCCTGTTCGATGTTGGCCGTGGGGATGCGCTCGATGTCCTTTGCTTTGACGGTTCCCACTGCGCCGGTCAGGTCGCTTTTCTTCTGGGTGCCGTAGCCCACCACCACAACCTGGTCAAGCAGGGTGGATTCCAGGCGCAGGCTGACATCTACCTGGCTCCTGCCGCCGAGGGCCACATCTTCGGTAGTATAACCTACATAGCTGAACTCCAGCACGGCATCCGGGCTGGAAACCTCCAGGCTGTATGCGCCGTCGAAATCCGTGATCGTGCCGTTGCTGGTGCCCTTTTCCAGGATGTTGGCGCCGATCAGCGGCGAGCCGTCGGCCAGGTCGGTGACCAGCCCGGAAACCTGATGCTGGGCCCGCAGGAAGCCCGCCGCAAACAGCAGGGCCATAGCCAGCGCCGGGGCTTTGATGGTTCGGTGAAATCTTTTCATAAACTCAAATTTTGGGTTTGAATTGTCGCTTTTCTCATTCAATCATCGTCACCCGCACCGTTTGCACTTCATCGGAACTGCCGCCAACCATGAGGTCGAAGCTGCCGGTTTCGGCGGCCCACTGCATGGTGCGGGTATAAAAAGCAAAGTCGTTTTCCGTCAGGGTGAATTGTACTTCCCGCCGCTCGCCGGGTTTCAGCATGATCTTCTGAAAGCCCTTCAGTTCCTTCACCGGCCGGGTGGTGCTGGCCACCAGGTCGCGCAGGTACAACTGCACCACTTCTTCGCCGGCCAGGCGCCCAGCATTCTCTACGGTGACGGTGATTTTTACCTCCTGCCCGCGCCGGAACACAGCTCTATCCACCTTCGGGGCGCTGTACCGGAAGGTGGTGTAACTCAGGCCGTAGCCGAACGGGAATTGCGGCGTGTTCGGAATGTCTATGTATTTGGTCGTCCATTTCGAATCGGGATTGAAGGGGCGCCCGGTATTTTTATAGCTGTAATAAATCGGGATCTGCCCTTCGTGCCGGGGAAAAGTGATGGGCAGTTTGCCCGAAGGGTTGTAGTCGCCAAACAATACATCGGCGATGGCGTTGCCGGCCTGGGTGCCAAGCCACCAGCATTCCAGCAGGGCGGGTGCATTCTCGGCCAGCCAGGGCATCACCAGGGGGCGCCCGTTCATCAATACGACGGCTACGGGCTTGCCGGTAGCCGCCAGTTGCCGCGCCAGTTCTTCCTGCTGGCCTGGGATCCTGATCATGGCTTTGGAGGTGGCTTCGCCGCTCATGTCCTTATGCTCGCCGATGGCCAGGATTACGGCATCGGCTTTCCGGGCAGCGGCCAGGGCTTCGGCAAAACCGCTTTGATCATCGCCCTCGATTTCACACCCCTTGGCATAGAGGATATTCGCCTCCTTTCCCAGTTTGCTGCGGATGCCCGTCAGCAGGCTCACACAATGGCGCCCTTCGCCCGCGCCCGACCAGGCGCCGATGAGGTTGTCCTTGTCGTCGGCCAGCGGGCCGATAACGGCCAGGGTTTTGATCTCTTTGGATAAAGGCAATACGCCTTCGTTGCGCAGCAGGACGATGGACCTGCGGGCCACATCGCGGGATGCGTCCTGGTGCTCCTGGGAAAGGAGCACCCGTTGCTCCCGCTCCTTATTGCAGAATTTATAGGGGTCATCGAACAGGCCGAGCAGGAATTTGGTGTACAGAATGTGCCTTACCGCTTCATCGATCCGGGCTTCCGGCACTTTGCCTTCTCTGACGGATTGCTTCAGGTGGTTCTGATAGGCCGCACTCTGCATGTCCATCTCCACCCCCGCCAGCACGGCTAATTCGCCGGCCTCCTTTTCATTGGCCACCACGCCATGGCTAACCATCTCGTTAATGCCGGTGTAATCCGTGACGACAAAGCCGGGGAAGTTCCATTCGCCCCGAAGGATGTCTCCCATCAACCAGCTGTTGCCGGTAGCGGGTACGCCGTCGATGTCGTTGAAAGAAGCCATCACCGTCCAGGCGCCGGCTTCCACCCCGGCCCGGTAGGGCGGCAGGTACACTTCGCGGAACGTTCGCTCGCTCATGTCCACGGTATTGTAGTCGCGCCCGCCGATGGGGGCGCCGTAGGCGGCAAAGTGTTTCACGCAGGCAAGCACCCGGTCGGCATTATCGAAAGAATCACCCTGGAAGCCCTTTACCTGGGCGCGGGCTGCCGCCGCCCCCAGGAAGGGGTCTTCGCCGGGGCCCTCCATCACCCTTCCCCAGCGCGGGTCGCGGGTGACGTCCAGCATGGGTGCAAAGGTCCAGTTCAGCCCGGCCGCCGCCGCTTCCGCCGCCGCCACTTCGGCAGCACGCTCGATGGCTTCCATGTCCCAACTGGCGGCCTGGCCCAGGGGGATGGGGAACATGGTTTTATACCCATGAACGACATCGAAACCAAACAAAAGCGGAATCTTCAGCCGGCTTTCCTCCACGGCAATGCGCTGCAGCTCGCGGGTAAAAGCGGCTGTATGGCTGTTGAATAAAGCCCCGCAGTTCCCGGCGCGGATATCGTCTGCATAGCCCGGGCGGATCGTCGGCCCGGTGCTGCCCCAGTCGGTAGTGTACAGGGTCATCTGCCCGATCTTCTCTTCCAGCGTCATCAGGGCCAGCACGGAGTCCACCTTCCGGGCGATGGGATCCTCCGGCCCGGATCGCGCTTTCTCATGCGCGGGAATAAATGCCCCGCCAAGCAGGAAAATCCCGAGCAATACCGGGAGTAAAATGATCATCGTCTTTGTTCTTCTCATTGCTTTTTTTCTTTAGCCAACCATTCAACCATTCAGCCATCCCCCCGAAAAGCCCGCCTTTTTCAGGCCTTCCAGGATGTAAGGGTTTTTTTTCATCACCTCCCAGAGCAGCCCGCTGCGGTAGTTCTCGATCTGCAGCAAAATGGGCCCCTGGTCGATGCCGAGGTAATCCACATCGAACCAGCCGTTCTTGTTGCCCTGGCCGAAGGTGTAGGAAAGGTTGAAGGCGTCTTTGAAGCCATATTCCCCGATCAGGCCATGGTAGTGTGTATTCCACATGTATTCCAGGGCGGCCAGGCACAATTCCGGCTCGAAGGGGACAGAGCCGCCGGCGGCCGTGGGAGCGATGGTGCCGTCATCGACCACCCGCTGTGCGGAAGCACCGCGGGCGCGGTAGTCGAAGAACTGCCATTCCTTTCCATTCGCTGAGCGTTTTTCGTTGGCCGGGCCGTCGCAGGCGGTCAGCCCCCAGCAGTTTTCCCAGTAACCGGAGAACCCCTTCGGGTTCTGTATGCAATAGGCCCGGTTGGACAGGGTGGCCCGCCTGGAGTTCTCGAAGTAGTCGATGCCTTTTCCGCGCATGTACGCATCCTGTATGCCGCGGAAGTCGATCCAGACATGGCTGTACTGGTGGCCGAAAAGCGGGTCGAACTGGACGTTTTCCTGGCCCTGGAATTCCGCCCATTCGTAGGTGGAACACCAGCGATCCCAGCATTCGGCAGGGATGGGATGGGTGGGCGAGCCGATGGCCATCAGCAGCAGCACCATGGCCTCGTTGTAGCCTTGCCACCTGGCGGGGATAAAGCCCGACTCCGGATGCCAGCCCATCGAAAGCCGCAGGCTGTCGTCGAGCATCCAGTCCCATTCCACCCGCCGGTACAGGGCGTCGGCCAGGTTCCGGATCTCCTGCTCGACGGGCTTTTCTTCGTCGAAATAACTCATCACCGACAGCACGCCGGCCATGAGCAGCCCGGTGTCGATGGATGAGAGTTCCACCTGTTTGAAGCGGGTGGCTTTATCCAGGGTGAGGAAGTGGTAAAAGAAACCTTTGTAACCGGACACCCCTTCCGGGGCGTCCCCCTGTGGGAGCCGGCTCAGCACCCGAAGCGTCTGCACCACCCGTTCGGCAGCGGCCTCGCGGCTGATGTAGCCCCTTTCCACGCCAACCAGATAACTGCTCAGCCCGAAGCCGGTGGCGGCGATGCTGGAAAAGGTGAGGGTAGGGTAGCGGTCGGGAGTTTGGAAATTGACGCTATCCGCCAGATCCCAGAAATAGTGGAAGGTGCGCCGCTGCAGTTCGTCTATGGAAAATGGAACAGCCTCCGCCGGAGGGGTGGGTTCCTGCCGCGGCTGCCCGTTGCAGGCAGCGAGCACGAGTAAGCCGAGGAGTATGGTTTTCTGCATGGGTTGGGAGGATTTGGGAAAAAATTGAACCGCAGAGAGTCGCAGAGGCGCAGAGCAGGGCGCAAAGGTTGCGAAAAACCTCTGCGCCCTCCGCGTTTCTGCGTCTCTGCGGTTCAAAAACTTACCGTTTCATAAACCTGGCATTCGCCCGCAGCACGCCATCACGGGAATAACCGGCGAGGACGTACATGCCGGCGGGCAGCTGGCTGACGTTGAGGTGGGCCGTGCCCTCATTGCCTACCCAGATGCTGGCCATGCGCTGGCCGTAAGCGTTGTATATCTCCAGGCGGGATACCTGCCCGAGATTGTCCACCGTCAGCAGGTTCGTCACCGGGTTGGGCATGATGCTCAGCGGGTCGAGCTTCGGCGTTTCAAACAGGCCGGTCAGCATACAGCCCGGGCCGTCGAGCTGGATGTTGTCGAAGTAGTAGATGACGTCTTCGGCCGGGATGTTGTTGATATCCCAGATCAGCGTGATGCGCCGGTAGTCGCCATCGTCAGGAATCGGGTTGGGCGATGTCGAGAAGTCCCAGGTCAGTTGTTCCCACTGGTTGGCCACCGTGTTTTGCACGGTATTGTCGCCGGAGGTGCCGGGGGCGTTGGGGTTGGCCGGGTTCTCGAGCTTCATCGTGATGGATGTCACCTTGGGCGACCAGACCATCATTTTGACCAGCTTGTTGTCGCTGAAGCGGATGGGGGCGAACAGGTCGGTGTACATGCCCTGCCAGGGCTGTGCGCCGGTGGCTTTTTCAACCGCCTTGCCCACTTTCGCGCTGGGGTTGACGCCGTCGGGGGCGGGGTTGTCCACCAGTTCAAAATCGCCGGAATCATCATTGGGGAAGTAGCGCCATTCGGTGGAGGTGAAGGCCGGGTCGTCGAAGCTCATCAGGCAATCTGTGTAAGGCGCATGGGCAAACTGCAGATTGTCAATGTAGTAGATGTCTTCCGAAGGCGGTTCCACACCAGCGTTGAAGAAGAAGCAGGCGCGCCTGTGATCCATCCCTTCCTGGTTGGAGAAGTCGGCAGTCAGGGTTTCCCACTCGCCTGGTTGGGTAATATTCACAAAGACCTCACTGACCGGGCTGGAGCCTCCTTCCAGTTTCAACAGCACCGGTACGGCTGCCGGGGCATTGACCTGAATGCTGAGCTGGTTGTAAACGGACAGGTCGATGCCATCGGGGAACAGCGCGCAGAGCGCCTCCCAGGGCGCGCCCGCCGGGTCGCGGTACAGGCCCACCTTGGTAGAGCTGTTGGCCGTGGTTACGTCCGGGTTGTTCACCACTTCCAGCTGGCCGGCGCCGGCGCCGTATTCGTAGTTGCGCTGGCATTCGAAATCGTCGATGATGTTGAGGATCGGCGCTATGCCCTCACAGGGGTCAACAGTAGAGAATCCCTGGGTGAGGTTGTCGAAGAAGAACATGGCGCCGGCCTCTGCCGTGCCGGGGTTGAAGATCAGCTTCAGCGCCACCCAGTCGGTGATGGACTGGAAGTCGGAGAAGTCGAAGGACACCGTTTCCCAGTTGCCGGGGCTTTGGAACTCGCGCTCGACTTCCTTGTTGCCCTGTGAGATACTCTCCAGCTGCATGATGACGGAGGTGGCCCCTACCGGCGCCCAGACGTCGAGGTTGAACTGCGGGCGGGTGGAGATGTCGATAAAACCAGGCGCCACGGCCGTCAGGGTGGAGAAGGGCGAGCTGCCCTTGGTGTATTTGCCCACTTTCGGGGAGTTGTTGACGCCGCCGGGCGCAGGGTTGTCAATGATCTGGAATGTGCCGTGCTGCACGGTGTTGTCATCGAGCGGGGCCCAGGGCAGGAATGCGCCGTCTTCGAAGTCCTCGATGGTGAGCTCCTGTTGTTCCACCAGCTGGATGTCGTCGATAAAATAGATATCCCCTGGTTGAGCATCCTGTCCGCCGTTGAAGAAGATAACGATCTTCTTATGGTTGGCCAGGGCCTGGCTACTGAAGTCCACCTCGTACTCCACCCATTCGTTGGCGGCGGGCACATCCTTCCATACTTCATAGATGCCGGAACTGCCGCCTTCCAGTTTGAACAGGATCTGGACTACCCGGGGGGACCATATCTTGGCCTTAAACTGGTTTTTGACGCTCAGGTCGATGGGGTTTTGATAGTCGATCAGCAAATTATCCCATGGGCCGGGAGGGTCAGCAAAGCGGCCAACGAGGGAAGAGGGGTTGACCACGCCGGGGTCGGGGTTGGGCACTACCGTCAGGCTGTCCCACCCGTTGGTATAGGTGGCGTTGCGGTTGCACTCGAAATCGTCGAGCATGTCCGGGTTGGGTTCAACGTTGGCGCAGGCGCCCTGGGGAACAGCGCAGAGGTTGTCGAAGTAATAGGTGTCTCCGCTGGTTTCCACACCAGGGTCAAAGAACAGGATAATTTTGTTGAGGTCGGTGATTTCGGCCGCGGCCGAGAAATCAAAGGTGTACTCCTGCCAGGCGTTGGCTACGCCAATGTTTTTGGTCACTTCGAAATCCGGGCCCGGGCCTTCCAGTTTCAGCAGCACCTGGGTGGGCGCCGTGGCGTACACCTGCAGTTTGAACTGGTTGAAAATGCTGAGGTCCAGAGGCGTCGTGCTCTCCGCCAGCAGCAGGCTGTAGGCCGAGGTGTTCGACTTAACGTACATCCCGCATTGGGCCGAGCTGTTGACGATGTTGGGCGCCGGGTTGTCAACCGGGCCGGTAAAGGTTCCGTCGATGGCGTTCCAGGGCAGGGCGTTGCCTCCTTCGAAGGTTTCATAACATTCCACCGGGGACACGGAACGGATGTCGTCGAAGTAGAAGGTCTCGGTGCTGCCGAGGGTGAAGGGGTTGAAGCTCACCAGCACCTTGTCCAGGGTGGTGAAGGCTGCGCCGCCGCTGAGGTCGAAAGTGATCTCCACCCACTGGTTGGCCACGTTAATGTCGCGGAACTGCTCCACG
Organism: Bacteroidota bacterium; assembly: GCA_963169455.1. Lineage (GTDB taxonomy): Bacteria > Bacteroidota > Bacteroidia > Chitinophagales > Saprospiraceae > JACJYE01. The sequence goes on from CAUJDW010000125.1 coordinate 253,683, forward strand.
GCATTGCCGCCGCCCTCGAATTTGAGCAGCATCTGAATGGGTGCGATCGGCGACCAGACCTTCATTTTGAATACGTTGAACTCCGACAGGTCGGCCGGGGCGGCCAGGGTGCCGAAGGCGAAGCAGAAGTCGAAATCGGGGTTGTTCGTGAAAGATCCCACAAAACCACTTGTGTTGATGCCGGAGGGGTCCGGATTGGCGATTGCGCCGTTCCAGGCGCCGTTGAGGCCTACCCAGCTGATGTCGGCGGTTCCGCCTTCAAAATCTTCATAGACCGTCTGCCCGTAGGAGAAGAGGGCAAAGAGGGCTAAAGTGAACAGTGTCAGCAAATATCGTTTCATAAGGCGAATGTTTTTTAGTGTTTAGAAAATTCATTTCAGGATCATTATCCGGTGGGCCAGTACCGTTTGTTCGTGTTGTACTTGCAACAAGTAAACGCCATTGGGCAAATGGCGGGTGTCGACTGTTACGGTGTAGTTTCCGGGTGCGAAGCGCTGCCCGTCGATCAGTTTTTTTACTTCATTACCCCTGCTGTCGCGCAGGATGGCTTCCAGGGTGGCATGGCCGGCCAGCGACAGTTCAACTGTAAGGGCCTCAGAGGCCGGGTTCGGGAACGCACTCAGGCCGATTGCCGGAGCGGCCTGCGGTGCTTCGGCAGCCACTACGACGGTATCCGGCACGAAGCCGATGGCGTCGAGCGCGCCCTGTATTTCGGGATTGGCCATGAAGTGGTTCCACAGCAGTTGTGTGCGGTAGTTCTCGATCATGCAGATAATCGGCCCCTGGTCGATGGCCAGATAGGAGTCGGCGTACCAGTCCAGGCCCAGGTGGAAGGCGTCGTAAAAACCCATCGGGCCCCATAGGCGCTGCCCGAGTTCGCGGTAGTAGTATTTGAGGGTGGCGAGCGATTGCGTCGGGGTGTAGGGCATGGAAGACAATGCGCCGGTAGGGGCCATGGTGCCGTTGTCGCGGCTCATCTGGGGTTCGTGGGCCAGATAGCCCACCAGTGGGTCGTCGCTGGCAGTCAGGCCCCAGACGAATTCATTGTAACCTTCGTGGCCCAGGGGGTTGCTGATGCAGTAGGCCCTGTTGATGAGGGATTGATTCCGGCCTTGTATGAAGTAATTGGCGTACTGGTCGCGTTTGTCGCGGGGGTCGAAGCCCAGGAAGGAGTAGTGGGTGAAAAACAGCGGCCCGCCCAGGCCCGTGCCGACAGGCAGGCGGAAGCCGTAATAGGTCAGCCCGCTGGTGTAGTTGCCCCCTGCCCAGCCACTGTGGTACAGGCTGGCCGGCACGCTGTGGGTGGGCGAGGCGATGGCCAGCAGGTACACCATCATGGTTTCGTTCCAGCCCCGCACCGGCAGGTTGATGGCAAAATTGTAGTTGGGCGACCAGTGCCAGTAAATGACGTTCTGGTTCTGATTGCGGTACCAGTCCCATTCCACCGCTTCCCACAGATCAGTGATCTTCTCGCGCAGGGCGGCTTCCTCCGGCGTATCCAGGTTGAAATATTCGCGTGCGGTGAGCAGCCCTTCGAAGAGGAAGGCGGTTTCCACGATATCGCCGCCGTTGTCCTGGGTGCTGAAAGGGTGCACCTGCCCGGTCACCCCGTTCATCCAGTGGGGGAAAGCGCCGTGGAAGCGGTCCGCATTCTCCAGGAAAGCCGCCATCTGTTGGATCCGTTCCATGCCCTGCTGCCGGGTGATGAAGCCCCGCTCGATGCCCACCAGTATGGCCATCACGCCGAAGCCCGTTCCTCCCATGGTGACGACATCGCCCGAAGTGTTGCGCTCGCGGATCAGGCCGGAGGTGGGGTGGGCAAAATCCCAGAAATACCGGAAAGTGTAGGCCTGCACCATATCCATGAGCTGTTCATCGGTCATGTCGAAAGTGCTGGTTGAAACAGTGGCGGATGGCAGGGATTCCTGGCCTGCGGCGTTGAGGGCTGTAATGCGGTATTGCAGGTTCAGGTTTGTTCCGATGGGCCTGACAAAGTCGATGAAGCGGCTGTGGACGCCGCTCAAATAGCGCACCGGCTGGAAAGAAGCCCCATTATCCAGGGAGCGGTAAATGCGATAACCTTCCAGTTGAGGTTCGGCGCCGGGCGCCCAGTTCAGCTCCACGTGGCTGTCGTAGCCTTCCGCCGTCAGGCCCTGCGGCGCTGCTACGGGATCGGCGCCTGCCGAACCGTTGTAGGTTTTTACTTCGTCGATCAGCAGCGTGTGCTCCTGTCCGTCGGCGGCGTCCTGCCCGAAGATGATGGCCTTGGTTTGGCTGAAGTTGATGTTGGTTTGGTTGGGGTCGTCAAAAAAGAGGCTGAGCGGCGCCTTCACCTGCTTCCACTGGCCGGCGGGAATGTCTCCGGCGTAGGGGCCCAGGGCATACTTGTTCGATTTGGTGGCGCCGGGCGCCCCTTCCATATAGATCAGAGGCCAGTCGGCTGCCGCCAGGCCTGCCGGCGCATAGGCCCAGAAGGAGAGGGTATCCGAACCGGTGATGTTCTGAAAAGGAAAGCCGGGGGCAATGACCAGGGCCGCCCAGTCCCCTCCACTTTGGGACCGCCAGCGCAGGCGCAGGCTGTTGTCGCCTTCGTACGGAGGGATGTCGTATTCGACGGGAATCTTATCTCCGGAAGGCCCGGCTTGTTCCAGGAAACTGGGGACAGAAGGAAAGGCCAGCCCGGTATCGTAATACCCGGGATTGTTGCTGTCCTGAAAGAAAAAAACCGTTTGGGCGCCGGCCCCTAGGGAGAAGGCGCAGGCCAAAACCACAAGTAGAGATATCCTCATATAGCTCTTTTTCAGTCGTAATTCTGCTCTTTTTCCAGCAGAATAATTCGCATTTGCAGATGGCTGCAGCGAAATAAAAATTCTATAGCCCCTGGGAGTGCGTGTACAATATTAGGATTTTAGATGTCTGCATTAAAAAATACGACCTCACTATTACTACGCCAATGACAAAAGTCATCCGCCGGAGTTGTGCCGGCCACAGGGTGGCTTACCTTGATTTTCTGAAGTTCAGCCACCTGCCGGCTTTTACTCGGCCACGGTTTCGCATCCACCCCACCTCACCTGCCACCCTCGATCCGGCGGACGAAGCCATCTTTGGGGTCTGTCCGGATCAGGCCGCGTTCGAGGAGTTTTTTCCACTCCCGCTTGGATGGGTTGAGGATGTAGTCGTCCTCCTTGCCCTCGCTGTCATAGGTTGCCCGGACTTTCGTGATCTCCTTTACGGCATTTCTGTCCGCCTCCTCGTCCATATCCAGCATATACAACTGCAGGCCTTTGCCATCGAGCGGTTTGACCAGATAAAGAATCCAGAACGCGCTGTCTTTGTCTTTCAGGTTCATGAAATAATAACCCCTGAATTTTTTCACGATCAGGTTTTCGCCCAGGGTGTAGTCTTCATCCGACATGCCTACGACTTTGGTGGCGGTGACCTGTAGCGTGTCTTTCTCATCGGGGTACAGCCCCCGGATATCCTTGGGAATCCTGCTCAGCGCCCGTTTTTCCAATGGTTGCGGCTGCTCGAAGTAAACTTCGTGGCAGGCCAGGTAACAGGTGGAGATGAGGAATAGGGCGCTAAGCTTAATGGCTGAAGCGAGGATGCCGGAGATTTTCATGATGAAGGTATTTTGGAGCAAGCTGCTCATATTTCATGAGGGATTCAATGATAAAGGTCAGTTTCAGGGCAGGAAGGACTGGCTAATACCCCACCATGATTTCCGTCAGGTTTGCATCCGCCGGCAGGCCCATTTTTTTGCGCAGGCGGTAGCGTTTGTTCTCCACCCCGCGCACCGAGATGTTGAGCAGGGGGGCGATCTCTTTGGAGGAGAGGTTCATTTTGAGGTAGGCGGCCAGGCGGAGGTCGCCGGGGGTGAGGCCGGGGAATTCGGCCAGCAGTTTTTTGAAAAAAGCTTCGTGCACCTGGCTGAAGTTGGCCTCGAAGACCTGCCAGTCGTGTTCGCTGGAAATATGGCCGTCGATCAGGCGGCTGAGCTGGCTGAGGCGCCGGTTCAGGCCCTTGTCAGAGCCGTTGGCCCGCATAGCATGTAGCTCTTCCTTGATCTGGAGCAGGATCTCGTTTTTGCGGATGAGGCTGGCGGTGGAGTTGGACAGTTCCCGGCTTTTGTTGAGGATGTCGGCCTGCAACTGCTCATTGCGCGCCTGGATGCGTTGCTGGTGCAACTCCCGCTCGCGCTGGAGTTCCAGCCGGCGGCGCTGCTGGTCCAGGCGGTATCGGCTGAAGCGCTCCCAGGCGGCAAAGGCCCCGGCGGCGAGCAGGCCGTAGGCCAGCCACATCCAGTGTGACCGGTACCAGGGAGCCTGTACCGTAAAATCAAAAGTGGCGACGGCATCCGAGAGGTTGGATTGAACCTGGAACTGGTAGCTGCCGGGCGGCAGGTTGGAGAATTCCCGGAATGCCGCGGGCTCCCAGTCGGACCATTCTTCGGAAAAACCAAGCAACTGGTACCGGAACAGGCAGGCCCGGGTAAACTGGGGAAAAGTATAGTGAAAACGCAGCGCCCATCTGCGGCCTGCCGGCACGGACAGAGGTTCATCGAGCCTGGCCTCCACCACCTCCCGGCCCACCAGTTCCGCCCGGGTAATGAGCGGCATGCCCTGTACCGGCTTTTGGAGGTGGGCCCCACGGTTCAGCAGGGCATAGCCGTCGTCCAGGCAAAAGAGATAAGTGCTGTCGTCCAGCAAAATGACGGCCTGGTTGTCGGGAATCATCGGCAGGGGCAGCCCGGCTGCTACGGAATCCCCGCGAAGCCACAACACCTGTCCGGGGAGAAGCCGGAAGTATTCACCCGGGGCTCCGGGCAGGAGCCTGTAGGGCTGGCCCGGAGCCCCGGCGGGCGGCAGGTTTTCCATGGGAAGAAACCGTTGTTGCTGCTCATGCCATCTGAGATATTGGTTGCCGGCGCGAATGGCCAGGCGGCCGTTCAGTTGAAGGGCTTCGATGCCGAAATCGGTGGGCAAACCGTCGGCCTTGCCGAAAGCTCGGAGGCTGCCCACGCTGTCCACCGCTTCGTTGAGGCGCATCCGGTGCAGGCCCCGGTTGGGGTTGGCCGCCCACAGCCAGCCATCCTCGTCCCACACCAGGCTGCGTACCGGCCCGCTGAAACCGGCCAGGCGGTGGCTGAAGCGCCAAAGGCCGCCCGGGCCTTTCTTCAGGGCAATAAGGCCGGTGTACGTGCCCTGCAGCAGCAAATCCGGATGCCCGCCCAATTGTATAGTTTTCCAGCCGCCGGTGACGCCGGATATCTTCCGGGCCTGCAGCCCCTCGATCAGGAAGGCGCCTTCGTTGTGCCCGCAGAGCAGTTGCCCGTCGAAGGCTTTCAGTTCCCATGCCTGCCCCTGAGTGCCGGGTATCAGCCGGAAGTCCTGCTGCCGGCCTGCGGGCCATGGCTTGGCGAAAACGCCATGATTGGCGCCGATATAGAGGTAGCCGCCGTGTACGGCGGCCGTATATACCGTACCGACCTCCCCGCTCTTATCCCGGAAATAGGTGAGCGCTTCGTTGAGCACGGCCAGGCTGATGCCCTTGTCGAGGCCCAGCCAGAGGTTGCCCTCCCGGCTTTCCCAAAGAGCCAGCACGGTATTGTCGGGCAGGCCCCGCTCTTTGTCGAGATGGAACAGGAGGCGCCCGCCGGCATCCAGGATGTAGGCCCCGTCGAGGATGGCGCCCAGGGCAAGCCCGCCATTGGACAGCCGCAGGGCCTTGTTGAGCTGGAAGGTTTTCAGGCGCTCGTTCAGGGGGTTGGCCCAGGGGGAAAAGCGGCCGTTCCGGTAGCTGTACAGCCCGTTGCTGTTGGTGCACACCAGCATGCCCTGCCCATCGGGCAGAATGTCCATCACCGTCATCGTAGCCAGGAAGCCGCTGCCTTCGATAAAGGTGAAATTTCCATCGGCATCCATTTCATACAAGCCCTGCCCGATGGCCGGCAGGATCAGGCGCCTGCCCACCTGCCGCAGGTACATGATGTTGCCGGGAGGGCTCAATGGCTCAACCCGCCCCTTGCTGTACCGGTAAATGACGGAAAAGGACTGAAAATAAACTGTTTCTCCACATAGCAGAATGTGCCAGATCTCTTCCTGCCCGGCCCTTTCGGTGCCTATTTCCTCACTGAGGGAATAATACCGAAGGTTGCCGTTGGGGCCGCGCTCCCAGTAGCCGAATTCCGCAAAGCCGCCGGTGTAGATGCGCCCCCTTTCGTCGCATGCCACTGATCGCAGAACCTGGTTGTCGGGCAGGGGATAGAGCCTCCAGTGCGCCCCATCGTATTCCAGGAGCCCGGCGGTATTGGCAAAGTACATAAAACCTTCCGGCGACTGCGCGGCCATCCAGTTCTGGTTCTGGGCCCGGTAAACGGCCGGCAGAAAGTTGAGCACCCTGGGGGTTTCGGCAGCGCCCAGCCAAATGGGTGTCCAGATAAGAAATAGCCAAAGGGTGTGCTTCATGCGAACAGGGCCTGGGTTTGGGGGGGCCCGGCATCAGCCCGGGGGCCCTACCCATTGACAATGCCGGATAAAGCTAAGAAAAAGGGCGGAAATTATCCTGCTGCGGCAGCAGACGTGATGAGGGCGCGCCAGGTTGCAGGGTTTGCCGCGCTGCCTGCTCCCGATCTCCAAGCCACCTGGCTTCCATCCGGGTTCCTGGCTACCTGGCCGGCCGGCCGGAGAACCACCAGTGCGATGCAAACAGCAAACCGGTCAGTATAGCGGGGCCGGCGACGATGAAATAAGCCGACAGGTCAAACTTCCCCCATGCCCAGATGATGTAAAAGGCGCCCATCCCGACAAACAGGACGATCCCCACCCATTCCCATTTCCAGGCCAGCACCAGCGACAGCACGATTAAAGCCGTGGGGATGAGGTGCATCAGCAGTGCCAGCAGGGTTTCCCAGCCCCTGAAGCCGCCGTCGAAGACATCGAGGGCGAAGATGCTGATGAAGCAGGCGAACAGGATGCCGAGCACCCTGGGAGCCCAATACAGGAAGCGTTCTGTTTTCATGTGGAATGGTTTATACACGGGAATAAAATCCGGAAACAATATGGGGAAATCCCTGAGCATGGGCAATGATTGATGTCAGTTTGCAAAAACACTATGCCCCAAACATAGCTAAAAAGGCGCTATCAACAGCCTTGCTTCCGGCGGCAGCCCGGCATAGAGCAGCAGTTTGAACTCATTGGGAGTAAGGTTGAGGGCATTGCTAAAGCCGGTTCTGAGGTCGGTCAGGGTGTCGCGGCCGTGGTAAACCCGGACGACCTGGCCCGGGCCTGGCTTTTCAGGCGCTTCATCGAGGGAAACTACGACGGGAATGGGGCTTTGATGGGCCCGGTAAAACAGGTGTATGCCTGCCTCTCCCTGCAGCAGTTCCTGCAGCCCGTACCCCTCGGCCTCGATGAAACTATGCTGGGGGTGCAGCTTGTGCGGAATGTCCATCTGCGACAAAAGCTGGGCGTACTTCTGCAGCAGGAATTCCACCTCCCATTCACCCATTCCGCTGATGTAGGAGGCGGCCCTGAGCCGGAACTGCCGGGGTTCATCGCGGAAAACGCACCTGACCTGCAATTTCAGCAGGGCGACATCCAGATAATGGCTCAGGAATTCCGTTTTCATGCTGTCGAAAGGGGCTGCGTCGTACTGATAAGCGTCACTGATCTCCTGCAGGCCCTCCTCCTGGAAGATGCGGTCTTTGAGGTTCTCCCGCACGCCTTTTGCCTGCCAGTCCTTTTTGGGCGCCAGCCCCGCGGGTTTCAGGCGGTAGGGTATGGCCGGTCGGTACTTGTAGTGCCGGTCCCGGAATCCGAGGCTGATGTCCCGGATGGCGGCCCTGGCCTCCTCTACCTTGTCCTTGACCTGATAATATTGCCAGCCCAGCCCGCCGGCGGCCCGTCCTTCGGCGTAAACCAGGGGTTTGCCATGCTCGCCCCACTGTTCTTCATATTCCCCGAGTTTTTCCTTCAGGCCGACGAGCGACTGCAGCAACTTGTTATAAAAGCCTTTCCCTTTGGCTTCTTCGGGCAACCGGGGCAGCCATTCTTCCTCAACGGGGCTCACGAAATCCAGCGGGCTAATGCGGGGAGACAAACGGCCATCTTCCAGCAGGATGTCGAACAGAATAGGGGTTTCTACATTGGTGGCGATGAGTTGTTCGGCCGACAGCATGGTCAGGTCGCTTTCAATCTGCCTTTTCAGGGCTCTGCCTCCCATGCGGGCGTCGAAGCCTCGCCGGGCCACCCATTCCAGAGCCTCAGGAGAGACATTGAGAATGGTGGTGCGCCGCACGAAACCATCCCGTTGCAGCAGTTCCCGGATTTGCAGGTTGGCGATGCTCAGGATGTGCTCCAGCTCCAGGGGGTTGAAAACGACGACCTGCCCGATGCGGTTGATGAATTCCGGCCGGAACTCATTCTCCAGGGCTCGCCGGTAGGTGTCGGCCTCCTGTTCGGGAGTGTCGCGGTAGCCCAGGCGCGCCGCAGCCTGGCGGGCGCCCACATTGGAGGTCATGATGATGATGGTGTTCGTGAAATCCACTGTCCGGCCCTGGCTGTCCGTAAGCCGGCCATCGTCCAGCAGTTGCAGCAGCAGGTCGAGCACAAGAGGGTGGGCTTTTTCGATCTCGTCGAGCAGCAGGATGCAGAAAGGGCGGTAACGCACCGTGCCGGTAAGCAGGCCTTCGGGCTTGAACTCGTCTCCGATGAGCCGCTGGAGGGCTCCGGCGTCGATGTATTCGTTCATGTCGAAACGGGCCAGCTGGGCTTCGCTGCCCATGAGATGCCGGGCGAGCACTTTGGCGGCCTGTGTTTTCCCTACGCCGGTAGGCCCGATGAAAAGAAAGGAGCCCAGGGGCCTGTTCTTGTCGGTTAGCCTGGCTTTGATAAGGTGCACGATGTTGGCCAGGGCTTCCACAGCCTGTGGCTGCCCGGCCAGGCCGCGGGCGATGATGCTGCGCACCTCCTGTTCCGGCAGAGGCTGGCTCGAATCGAAGATGTGCTCTTCCAGCCCGCTGAAAGCCCGGAATTCTTCCCTTACCTCCTGGGCATTGGCCTGCCGGTACCGGTACTTGACGGCCAGTTGCTGCATCAGCCTGATGACGCTTCCCGGCAGGGGTTTGTTCTTCAGGTAGTTGCGCTGAATGAACAGCAATTGCTGAACGGCCTGGATGCTGATGATGCAGTCCTGTTCCCGCTCAAGCGCCCGCCGTTTCTGCAGGATGATCTTCGTCGCCGTTTCCGGCCCGGGTTCATCCAGCCGCATGACCTGAAAGAGGTTGCTGAAGCGCCTGCCTTTTTCCTGCAGTATCTTCCACTCATCAGGCGTGGCCAGCAGGGTTAGCTGGAGCTGGCGTTTTTCCAGGTATGGGCGCAGCACGTCGCTCAGAGCCATGTTGTTCTGGGCCGACTTGCCGATGCGCAGCAGGGCCACGGGGTTGTCGATCAGCATCAGGTCGCTGGTTTTTGAGTTTTCCGTGGGCTGCAGGATGAAATTGATGATGGATTCAAAACGTTTTTGCCACATGCCGACCATACTCATCCCCGCAATGATGCGCGTGGGGTCGATGTGCCAGATGCGCTGCCGGCGGCCTTTCGGCTTCTGGTAGTAGCCGCTTTCATAACGCCAGATGACTTCGTGGATGAGCGTGTGCTTGCCCACGCCTTCAGGGCCGACGATGGCCAGGGGCGTTTTGCTTTCATGGAAAAGGATATGGTAGGCCTGGCCAACCGGTTCATCCTGGTAGTATGCACGGTTGAGTTCGCCTGGGTAGAGGGCGTTGAGGTCCTGCCCTGCCCGTTCGGCTTCCAGCGCGCCGTCGAAACCGCTGTCTTCCATCAGGGCGTTGAAAAACCAGTTGCCGGGCGGCGCTTCAAACTGGAAAGGCGACTGCGCGATATTGACCGGCACTTCAATGCTGGTGATAAATTCCCGTTTGCTGGCGAAAAAGGCCTCGGGAGCAAACTCGCCCTGCTGCTCCTGCCTGTACTTGCGCAACAGCTGCTGGATGGCCCGCCTGGCTTCCTGTTCGGTGTCCACCCTGCCGTCGCCGGCGGGGGCGGCCATGAACATGAAGTTGCCGAAGCCGGGCAGGCAGATGAAAACATGCCCCTTCAGCTCAAAGGATACCAGGCCGAAAGGGCCGCTGACGTACTGCCGGCCCAGGTCGAACCCGAAATCGTACTGCCGGTACTGCAAATCCGGGTTGAACAAAAGCCATAGCAACTGCGGCGCACTTTGCCGGCTGAGGGAAAACCCCTTGAACAACTGGCGCACCTCCTTCTGAAACTGCGCCGCCGCCTGGTCGTAGCGCCGGTGCGCCGCCACCGGGTAATTGGTGAAGAGCGGGCGCAGGTAGTATAGCGTCCGGCCTTCTACTTCGGCATCCCTTACTAAGGTTGGTATTTTCAGCTTGACCGTGGCCATCGGTTTATTTCGTATCCCAATCCCGGAAAGATAAGAATTCCTGGCATACCCGTGAACGGGCGGGGCAGCATTTTAGGGGCGGATGCAGTTATCTTGTTGAAAAAAAGCCGAACTTTGGAAATTGGACACCCAAAATTCACGGAAAAAGAAGGGCGCATTCCGGCTTTTTTTTATCTTTAAAATTGAACACGAAACGATTGCAATAAGAAGAATGGCAGAAGAATACCTCCATCCGGAATCCAAAAAGTTCAAATTCCGCGAACTGAAGGTTTACTCCTCGACGGAATGGCTGGCGGACAACAAGAAAAAGTACCGCCAGGTGTTTGACCGTTATGAAACGACCTATATCTACGCCGAACTCTCTTTTTACAACAAACTCTTCGATGCAGAGGAATGGGAAGTGGAGGTGGAACTGAAGTGTTACTCCATGAAAAAAGCCCAGAAACTGCTCTGCTCCCTGCCGTTCCGCCGCAAGGTGAGCAAGTACGACAACGTGATGTTCATTCGCGAGGGCTGGGGCAACAAGAGCGAAGGCGCTTTCTGGAAAAAAGGCGCCTACTTCTGGGAGGCCTGGATAGAGGGGGAAAAGATCGCGACGAAATACTTCTACGTGGAAGATGCCGGGCGGGCGGCCCTGCCGGGGGAAAACCTGTACATGGAAGTCCAGTCCCTCAAGCTCTACGAAGGCCCCTACGACGATGTCATCGAGGACGAGCGCGTGTACTACCGGCGCTTCAGCAGTGAGGAAACGCGTTACATCTATGTGGAGATCGCCCTGCGCAACCTGCTGCTCAGCCGCTCCTGGCATTGCGAGTTATATACCAAGTTTTACAACGACGCCCGGGAACTGAAAGGGCAGGTCGTCCGCCTGCAGCGCATCGATAAACGCGATGAGGCCGTCCGCATCACTGCCGGCTGGGGTTCCAATGTCAAAGGCTCCTGGCGCAAGGACCGCTATACTGCGGAGATCGTTTTCATGGACCGGCTCCTGGCCGTGATCCCCTTTGAGGTTGGCGATGAGTTCGAGGAAGGGGTGTCCGGGGTGCTCCTGCCCGAGCGGCAGGTGGCCGCCCCACTGGCTCCCGACGAATCCTTCAACCAGACCTTTGAAGAGGTCATGGCGCGCCTCAATGCCCTCATCGGGCTGGAAGCCATCAAAAAACAGGTGCTGGACCACGCCAAATACATCCAGTTCCTGCAGTTGCGCAAGGAAAAGGGCTTCGCCGAGAAGGAAGAGATCAACGTCCATTCCGTCTTCATCGGCAACCCCGGCACCGGCAAAACCACGGTGGCCAAAATGATGGGCCTGCTGTACAAAAAAATGGGCCTGCTCAGCAAGGGCCACGTCCACGAGGTGGACCGGGTGGACCTGGTCGGGGAATACATCGGGCAAACCGCACCCAAGGTCAAGGAAAATATCGAAAAGGCCAGGGGCGGGGTGTTGTTCATCGACGAGGCCTACGCCCTGGCGCGCTCCAATGACGACAGCAAGGACTTCGGCCGCGAGGTCATCGAGATACTGGTCAAGGAAATGTCCAACGGCCCGGGCGACCTGGCCGTCATCGTAGCCGGTTACCCCCGGGAAATGCGCCATTTCCTCGATTCCAACCCCGGCCTGAAATCGCGCTTTAAACTGTATTTTGAATTTTCCGACTACCTGCCGCAGGAACTGGCCCAGATCGCGGCCTACGCCTGCCGGGAAAAGGGCGTGGAACTGACCCAGGAGGCCAGAATGAAGGTGGAGGATGTCATCGTCAATGCCTACCGCACCCGCGACCGCACCTTCGGCAATGCGCGTTTCGTTTATGACCTGGTCGAAAAATCCAAGGTGGAACTGGGGCTGCGGGCCATGTCGGCCGATGACCCCCGCAGCCTCAGCAGGGAGGCGCTGTCTACAATCGAACTTCAGGATGTGGAAAAGGTGGAGATCACACCCCGCACCGAACTGCCCAACATCCCTGTCGACGAGGCGCTGCTGCACGATTCGCTCGAAGAGCTCAACCGCCTTATCGGCATGGAAAACATCAAGGCGCAGATCACCGAACTGGTGCGCCTGGTGCGCTTCTACCGGGAAACGGGGCGCGACGTGCTCAACAGTTTCTTCCTCCACACCGTTTTCATCGGCAACCCCGGCACCGGCAAAACGACGGTGGCCCGCATCCTGACCAAGATATACAAAGCCCTCGGCGTGCTGGAACGCGGGCACATGGTGGAAACCGACCGGCAGGGGCTGGTCGCCGGGCACGTAGGGCAAACGGCCATCAAAACCGCCGAACGCATCGACGAGGCCATGGGCGGCGTCCTTTTTATCGATGAAGCCTACTCCCTGGCCATGCACGGCGCCGGCATGTCGGGCGGCGATTTCGGCGACGAAGCCGTGCAGACCCTGCTCAAACGCATGGAAGACCACCGCGGCAAATTCTTCGTTTTCGTGGCCGGCTACCCCGATAACATGGAGGCCTTCCTCAAGGCCAACCCCGGGCTGAACTCACGCTTCGACAAAATCCTGAAGTTCGAGGACTACGCTCCTTCGGAGCTCAACCGCATCGCCCTGCAGATGCTCTCCGAACAGGCCATCGTGCCGGAACCGGATGCCGAAAACCACCTCCGGGAATACCTGTCCTTCCTGCACGAATACCGCGATAAATACTTCGGCAACGCCCGCACAGTGCGCAATATCGTCAACGAAGCGATCAAAAACCACAACCTGCGCCTGGCGGCCCTGCGCCCCGAAGAACGGGCCAAAACGCCCTCCAACCTGCTGACCATGGCCGATGTGGAATCATTCAAACCGGATAAGAGCGGCTTTATCTTCAACAAACAATCCATCGGCTTCCGCAGAAGGGAAGGGGAGGGGGGATAGCCGCCCCCTGCGGCCGGCCTTTTTGAGGTTTCAGCTTGGAGGGCCACAGGTTGCAGGGTTTGCCCGGCTGGGGCTCAAAGTGCTGTCCATTCCTTTAATTCACACGGCTACCGGCCGAACAAGCCTATCCGCCAGGGCTTGTAACGCGCCCTGATGATGCTGAAGCGCTCCTTCTGCCGTTGTTCTTTCCGGAAAAAGAGCAGCCCCAGGTGGAACAGGTCGATAGACAAGGTGACGCCGGGGTGCTGCTGCATTTCCCGCCATGCCTCCTCCATTTCCTTTGACCAGTGGATGTCGGCGATTACGAAAACACTGTCGTTGTGGGCATAGGGCAGGCAGGCCTGGAAATATTCGAGGCTGGCGCCGGCGCGGTGGTCGCCGTCGATGTAGAGGTAGTCCAGTTGCTGCAGGTGCTCCAGGGCCGTTGGCAGCATCTCGCGGAAAGGGCCGTTGAGCAGGCGGATGTGGGGCAGCCCGAGCTGCAGGAAATGCTGTTTGGCCCTGCGGGCCGTTTCCGGGCAGCCTTCGATGGTGACGAAAGCCGCGCGAAGCGCCGCCGAGGCCTGATAGGCCGTGGAAATGCCCAGGGACGTGCCGAGCTCCAGCATCCGCCGGGGTTTGAGGAAGTGAACCAGGCGGAACAGCAATCGCCCCGTGGCCGGCGAAACGGCGGAATAACGGGCCAGGCTGCCGATGCTCCGCTGCCGGCCCGAAGCTACCTTCGAGCCGGCGCCGTAGTCCGCGATGCTTATCCTGCTTTTGTCGCCAAGCAGGCTTTTCCGCAGCTGTTCGATAAGGCCGAATGCGTAAAACGGCCTGCTGTCCTCCACCACCTTTTCGGCCAGCTCAAAAACAAAAGGGCTGTGCAGCCCATGGCGGTTGCGGGCCCGGCTGTAAAAGCGCAGGAACCGCAGCAGGAGTTGTATGTGGATCAGAAATGCTTTCATTTTTTCTTTGCGCGGGCAAAAAATAGGCAGAATCGGGCATAATCCGGATGCAACTTCATCCCGAAATTAAACGTTACATATTTCGTTTGCCCTTTTGGCAACATAATTTGCAATTTCTTCCCCTTCTTTTCAGCCAGGGGGATTTACATTTGCATCCTGACATTTTAAAAAAGCAAAATTGTTAAAAGCAAAAAAAGTAGTAATGAAGTTACGAGTGAAATTGGTATGCCTGAGCCTCTTTCTGAGTGTTTCTCTCGCCTTTGCGCAGGAAAGCGCGCCGGAAAACTGGTTTAACCTGGACCCCGCAAAAAATGGCGTCCCCGGTGTCAGCACTGAACGCACCTACCAGGAATTGCTTAAAGGGAAAAAGGGCAAAACGGTCGTAGTGGCCGTGCTTGACTCGGGGGTGGACCACGAACACGAAGACCTTAAAGACATCATGTGGGTGAACGTGGACGAAATCCCCGGCAATGGCGTCGACGATGACAACAACGGCTACATCGACGATATCCACGGCTGGAATTTCCTGGGCAACGCGAAGGGGGAAAACGTCTATTATGACACCTACGAAGTGACCCGCCTGTATAAGGAGTACAAACAACAGTTCGATGGCCGCGACAAGGAAAAACTCTCTAAAAAGGAGAAAAGCCTCTACGCCAAATACGAGGAATATAAAAAAGTGGTAGAGAAAAAGCGGGCCGAAATGGAAGAGGAGGCCGGCACCTTTGTCGCAATCGCCGCCGCCATCAACGGCCTGTCCGATGAGATTGGCAAGGAATCCATTTCTCTGGAAGACCTGAGCAGCTTCAAAACGGATAACCCGCTGATGGGGTACGCCGTACAGATATCCCAGGCCATCATGGCCAGCGAAGGGCAGTCCTTCGAGCAGATCAAAAAGGATATCAACGAATACGCCGAGCATCTGCAGGCGCAATACGAATACCATTACAACCCGGATTTCGACCCCCGCTCTATTGTGGGCGACGATTACAACAACCCCTACAGCCGCAGGTACGGCAATAACGACTACCGCGGCCCCGACGCCCGGCACGGCACCCACGTGGCCGGCATCATCGGCGCAAAGCGCGGCAATGGGCTGGGAATGGACGGCGTGGCCGACAATGTGCGCATCATGTCGGTGCGCACCGTACCCGAGGGTGACGAGCGGGATAAGGATGTTGCCGCCGCCATCATTTACGCCGTTGACAATGGCGCTTCTGTGATCAACATGAGCTTCGGCAAGGGGGCTTCCCCCCTCAAGGGTGTGGTGGACGAAGCGGTCCGGTACGCCCAGGCCAACGATGTGCTGATCGTGCACGCTGCCGGCAACGACCACAAACAGATTACCAGCGAGAACAATTTCCCCACCGACCAGTACTCCAAACGCGGCTTCCTGGGCATCTTCGGCCCCAAATACGCCTCCAACTGGATCGAAGTGGGCGCCCTCAACTGGAAAACAGGTGAAGAACTGGTTGCGCCTTTCTCCAACTACAGCCCCGACTATGTCGATGTTTTCTCCCCGGGTATGGAAATTTACTCCACCGTGCCTTTCAACCAGTACGAGCACCTGCAGGGCACCAGTATGGCCGCCCCCGTTGTGGCCGGCGTAGCCGCCATGCTGCGCTCCTACTTCCCCGAACTGACTGCCGAACAGGTGAGGGATATCATTATGGAATCAGCCGTCAGGCAGAAGCACAAAGTACTCGAACCCGGCGATGACAGCTCCGGCCGCAACCTGGCGCCCTTCAGCGCGCTCAGCGTCACCGGCGGCATCGTCAACGCTTACGAAGCCGTTAAACTGGCCAGCCAGACTAAAGGCAAAAAGAAGGGAGCCGCCCACGGCGGCATCAGTGGTGGTGATGGCAGAAAGAGCGGGAAAGCCGTAGCTGTACCGTAGTCGTCCAGTATGCCAGTTTGCAGTGCGCCAGCAGGCCGGTTGGCAATCCCCGGGTGCGCCCGGGGTAGCCTGTTACCCCAAAGGAGACTGGGAGATTGGGAGACGAGGTGAGCCCAGGGCAACCCCTGAAACCAGCCCCGTCCTCGCTGCGCTCAGCCGGGTAAAAACCTGAAACACCCAAAGGAGACTGGGGGATTGGGTGAGGGGGAGACGAGGTGAGCCAAGGGCAACCCCTGAAACCAGCCCCGTCCTCGCTGCGCTCAGCCGGGTAAAAACCTGTAACACCCAATGGAGACGGGGAGGCCGGGAGAGGGGGTGACGAGGTGAGCCTTCGGCAAACTCTGAAACTTGTAACCTGAAACCTGAAACCTGTAACACCTACTGGAGACTGGGAGACTGGGGGATGAGGTGAGGAGGTGAGCCTGTGCGAACCCCTGAAACCAGCCCCGTCCTCGCTGCGCTCAGCCGGGTAAAAACCTGAAACACCCAAAGGAGACTGGGGGATTGGGTGAGGGGGAGACGAGGTGAGCCAAGGGCAACCCTGCAACCTGCAACCTGCAACCTGTAACCTGTAACCTGTAACCTGTAACCCTGAAACCTCCTGGGAGACTGGGAGAGGAGGTGCCCCCGGGGCAACCTGAAACCTGAAACCCGCCGGAGCTTGCCAACTGCAACTGGCGTACTGATAAGCTATCTGATGATTACCTCCCTGATATATTCCTCTCCCAGCTCCTCATTCAGGATTTTTTTGATCTTGTCTTTACCGTAGGACAGTTCCTGCCGCAGGGCGGCCGATTCGATGGTGAGGTACAGCTTGTTGTTTGCCAGCCTGATTTCCCGCGTATAGCCGGCGATGGAAGGGCCCATGAGTTTTTCCCAGAGGTTTTGGATGCGGTTCTGGTTCAGCTTGCCCCTGAGCCGGTACTGGTCGATCATGGCCCGGAGGGCTTCCTTGAGGGTGAACTCGTTGTGGAGTTTGTCGCTGCTCATGGCGCTTGTATTTTGGTTGCCGTTCCGTTTTCTACAGCGTATTTTACATAGTCCCTGCCGAAGTGTTCGACGATGGCGCTGAGGCGGTTCTCATCGGTGTCGGTGATGAAGGTTTGCCCGAAACCGCCTTCCAGGAGGAGGCCCAGCAGGCGCCGCACGCGTTCATTGTCCAATTTATCGAAAATATCGTCGAGAAGCAGGATGGGGATGGCCTTTTTTTCCACCTGCAGGAGCCTGTACTGGGCCAGCCGCAGCGCCAGGACGAAGGATTTGAGCTGTCCCTGGGAGGCGAAACGCTTCAGCGGGTAACCGCCAATGGACAGGTTCAGGTCGTCGCGATGGATGCCGGCGGTGGTGCGCTGCAGGATGCGGTCTTTCTCGCGGCTTTCTTCCAGGAGTTGGTCAAAAGGTGTTTCGTTGAGCCTGGAATCGTAAGCGCAGTCGATGGCTTCGGCCTGGCCCGAGATAATCCGGTATTTTTCCTGTAGCAGGCCGTGGAACCGGCCCATGAATGCCTGGCGGGCCTGGTGAATGGCCCGCCCAGGCCCGAGCAGTTGCAGGTCGTATGCTTCCGTCAGGGCGGCGTTATAGCGCCCGCTGTCGGCCATTTGTTTGAGCAGGGCGTTGCGCTGCTGCAGCACCTTGTTGTAAGTGATGAGTTGCTGCAGGTAGTCGTTGTCGAGTTGCGACAGGGTGTTGTCCAGAAAGCGGCGGCGGGCCTCGCTGCCCTCGGTGGCCAGATAGGTGTCGTCGGGGGCGATCATGACCACGGGCAGGAGCCCGACGTGTTCGGACAGGCGCTGGTAGGGGAGATTGTTGCGCTCCAGCTCTTTTTTCTTTCTGGGGATCACTTTTGCCACGATGCGCTCCTGTCGCCCTTCCAGGGTAAAGCAGCCTTCCAGCCGGAAGAAATCGGCGCCGTGGCGGGCCAGGAGGCTGTCGGGCAGGTTGAAGTGGCTCTTGCCCAGGCAGAGGTAGTAGATGGCGTCCAGCAAATTGGTCTTGCCCATGCCGTTGCGCCCCAGAAAGCAGTTCAGCTGCGAAGAGCAGTCGATTCGCTGAGATTCGTAGTTTTTGAAGTTTGTCAATATAAAGTACTGCAGGTGCAAGGGCGCCGTGGTTTGAGGCAAAGGTAAGAAATAGCCGGTGCACTCAGCCCCCGTGATTCTGATTCTTCATGATGTTGTCCAGCGTCCAGGTGATGCTGGTTTCCATGGGGGCTGTTCGTTTGGGGCAGTAAGCCATTCGGCATATCCTGCAGTTGCCGGGCGGGTCGCAGGGGTCGATGTGCACGAAAAACTCCACCGGTGCTTCGCAGTGTTCCTTCATCAGTATGCTGAATTTTCTGACCTCCTCGTAGCCCTGCCGCACATCGTAATACCAGGGCACGGTCATGTGGCAGTCGATGTGCAGGGTGGCCCCGTACTTGATCACCCGGAAGTTGTGGATGTCGATCCAGCTATCCAGGCGGTCCCGCTCCAGCTTTTCCACGAGGTTCTGGATGAGCTGGTAGTCCGCCTCGTCCATTATGCCCGCAACGGATTGCCTGATCAGCCGGAAGCCGGTCCAGATGATAATGCCGCCGAAGATCAGCGCAACCAGGCTGTCCAGCGCCGTCCAGCCCGTGGCGATCACCAGCCCCAGCCCGGCGATCAGCCCGGCCGAAGAATAGGCGTCCGACTTCAGGTGTTTCCCACTGGCGCGGAGAATGAGAGAGTTGTGTTTTTCACCGCGTTTTTCCAGAACATGCCCGATGCCGAAATTGATGGCCCCGGCAATGCCTGTGAGAAGCAGCCCGATATCGAGGTCCTGGATTTCCTGGGGGAAAATGAGGTTATAACCGGCTTTGCCGATGATGGCCATCCCGGCCAGGAAGATGAGGGAGCCCTCGAAGCCTGCGGAAAGGAATTCCACCTTGCCATGGCCGTAGGGGTGGTTGCGGTCGCGCGGCTTGGCGGCAAGAACCAGGCTGTACAGGCCGAAGGCGGCCGCCACGACATTGATGATGCTTTCCAGCGCATCGGTCAGGATGGCGTTGGAATTGGTGAGCCACCAGGCCAGGAACTTGGCGCCCATGAGCAACAGCCCGAGCAGCAGCGCGAACAGTTGTACGGAAAAGTGGCGTTTGTTCGTGTCAGTCAATTTTTTTAATTTAACGGAATGCGGCCCACGGGCCCGAAGGGCATATCTCCGATGTTATTTCTCCTGCTGGGGCCCTGCGCACCATGCGCTCCTGTTTTCGCCGAAAATTAAGGGCTTTGCCGCAGAGTTCAAAGCAACGAAGGGCTGCTTCGGCGGCCCGGGCTTCCCGTTCAGCCCTTTTTTATTCCGGCCGGGCAAAGATTTTTTCCTGCCCGGCGTTGTTTCTAAGTATAATTGCGTGCTGGAAAAATTTCGAATATGTCAAAGCTGTTGTTTTTCGCAACCCTTCTTTCACTGGCCGCAGGGCTTCCCCTCAGGGGGCAGGCCCTTTACCGGGCAGGGCAGGGTACGGTTTATTTTAAATCGGATGCTCCGCTGGAGCTGATCGAGGCCGCCTCCAAAAGCCTGCGGGGGGTGATCGACCCGGTGAAACGGAGCTTCGCCTTTAGTGTGCCAACCAGTTCCTTTCAGGGCTTCAACAGCCCCCTGCAACGGGAACACTTCAATGAGAACTACATGGAGACGGACAAATATCCGGAGGCGACTTTCACGGGGAAGATCATTGAGGATGTAAACCTCGCCGTTCCGGGTGTGTACACCATCAGGGCAAAGGGGAAGCTGAACATTCACGGTGTCGAGCAGGAACGCATCATCAAAAGCACGGTAGAGTCGAAGGGCGACACCCTGCTGGTGCGGGCCGCCTTTACGGTATTGCTGGCAGAACACAACATCAGCATTCCCAGGATTGTCTATCAGAAGATCGCCGAGGAGATACAGGTCACCGTGGAGGCCGGTTTTTCAAAATAAGCCGCAGAGGTGAAAAAGTTGCTGCCTTTCCTGTTGATTTTTGCCGGGCTGCTTACCGGGCGCGGCCAGGAGCCGCATTTTGTAGAGCATCCTGTGGGCGAAGCCTACCAGGACATTTCGCTCAGCCTGGTGTGCGAGTCCTCCGACGGTTTTCTGTGGTTCGGCTCCAACCAGGGCATTCTCCGTTATGACGGGCGGAAATACACCCAGTTTCTGGCCCCGGACAGCCTTACCAACAACCGGGTGCGCGCCTTGTTCGAAGATGAGGGCAAACAACTCTGGGCCGGTTATGAAGATGGCCGCATCTTCCGGATGGCTCATGGCAGCAACAAGCTGGAGCTGTGGCAGCCGGAGGAAGGCCTGCCTGCAGCCGCCGTGGTGGGTTTCGCTCAGGCCGCCGACGGGCTGCTCTGGATAGCCACCTACGGCGAAGGCTTGTACTATTTCAACGGCGCCCACCTCTACAACATCGACAGCGACGATGGCCTGCCGGGCAACGATATTTACACCCTGGTGTCCGGTAAAGACGGCCGCGCCTGGGTGGGAACCGACGGGGGGGTCAGCATCTGTTCGGTGAAGAATGGGAAAAATCACATTGAAAACATCACCCGGGCCGATGGCCTGCCCGACGATATCATCCGGGCGCTGCTGCCCGATGAACGCGGCAATTTCTGGATCGGCGCCTACGACAAAGGCTTTTGTTATTATGACACCCACCGGCGGAAATTCGAGTACCCCCTGCCAGACTGGGGCTACGGGCCAATAACCGCCATGGCGCTTTTCGATGGGCTGGAACTGTGGCTGGGCGCCGAGGGGAATGGGTTGTTCCGCTACCACCTCCGGACGGGCAGCCTGCAGCCCGTGTCCGGACTACCGGAAAACCGGGCCTCTAAAATATCAGGCCTGCACAGGGACGTGGAAGGCAACATCTGGGTAATCGATAATGGCCAGGGTGTGGCCAGCGCCAACCGGCAGTTCGAATCGGTAAACAGCGAACTGAAAAACATCCAGGCTGTGTTGTACAGCCGCGAGAGCAGGCTTTGGGTGGGCAGCCAGGAAGGCTTGTACTTTCTGGATGAGGCCTCGGGGCAGTTTCGCCTCTACAGAAAGGGGAATGTGCTTAGCCTGTTCCAGTGCGCCTACGGAAACCTCTGGGTGGGCACCTTTGGAGAGGGGGTGTACTGCATCGACCTGAAAAAGGGCCGGGAGCGCCACATCACCGAAGCCGACGGGCTGGCCAACAACAGCGTGCTGGCCATCGACGGCAGGGGAGAAGACGTCTGGCTGGCCACACTCGGAGGAGTTACCCATTTCACCTGCCCCGTCAACGTCATGGACATCCCCAGGCTGGAAGCCGGGCGCTATGACGAAGCCAGCGGGTTGGCCACCAATTTCATCTATACCGTATTTCTGGACAGCAAAGGCCGGGTATGGTTCGGAACGGATGGCGAGGGCTTGAGTGTGCTGGAAAACGGGAAGATCCGGAATTTTTCCTCCGCCAACGGCATTCCCCTGACGGCGGTCTATTCCATCACGGAAGACAAGCAGGGGCATATCTGGTTCAGTACGTCCAGGGAAGGCGTCTTCGAGTGGGATGGCAGGGCATTCCGCAGCCTGTCCATCAAGGAAGGCCTGCGCGAACGGGCGATCACCGGCCTGGTTGCCGACGACAGAGGCAATATTCTCATCGTTCACCCTTCCGGCATCGACCTGCTCAACCCCCGCACCCGCCACCTGATCTATTACGACGATGAGATCGGCATCCGCAACATGGAGCCCAGCCTCAATGCCATTTGCCGTGACGGGCAGGGCAGCGTGTGGATCGGCGCCCAGAACCGCCTGGTCAAATATACCGCCCTCGCCGGGCCGGTCAGCATCCACCCCCGCATCGTGCTGAACCAGGTCTCGGTCTTTCTGGATCCGGTCGATTTCCGGTCGAAAACGGAATACAGCTACCATGAGAACAACCTCGTATTCAGTTACGTGGGCCTTTGGTATACCGCGCCTTCCAAGGTGAAGTACCGCTATCAGCTCGAAGGCTTCGACCGCGACTGGATTTATTCCAGCGATGAACAGGCCATCTATTCCAATATTCCGCCCGGCGACTACACCTTCAGGGTTTCCGCTACCGAAAACGAGGCCTTCGACGATGAGCCCATCGCTGCTTACAGCTTCGTCGTCAGGGGGCCCTACTGGCGGCAGTGGTGGTTTATTAGCCTGAGCGGCCTGATCCTGGGCGGAGGGGTGGTTTCGGCCGTCCGCTCGCGCGAGCGCAGGCTGGCCCGGGAGGCCGGGCTCAAGCGCGCCATGGTGGAGAGCCAGTACGAGGCGCTGAAAAGCCAGATCAATCCGCATTTCCTCTTCAACAGTTTCAATACGCTCATTTCCATTATCGAGGAAAATCCGGGGCTGGCGGTCGAATTTGTGGAGAAGCTATCCGATTTCTACCGCAGCATCCTGCAGTACCGCGAAAAGGAGGTGATCAGCGTGCAGGAGGAGCTCGAGCTGGTGCAGAATTATGCCTTTCTGCTTCAAAGGCGCTACGGCCCGAGCCTTCAGCTGAAGGTGGAGCCCAACGGCTATGCCGGTTATGTGGCGCCCCTGACCCTGCAGATGCTGGTGGAAAACGCCGTCAAACACAACGTCATTTCCAAAACCAAACCGCTGGCCATCGAAATCATTTCCCAGCCCGAAGGTTACATAACGGTGCGCAACACCCTGCAGAAAAAGCTGACACAGGAACCCTCCACCGGTTTTGGGCTGCAGAGCATCATCAACCGCTACCGACTGCTGAGCGAACTCAGCCCAAGGGTCGAAGAGAACGGCCTTTATTTCAGCGTCAGCATCCCCATTATCAAAAACGAACGCACATGAAAGTCCTCATCGTCGAAGATGAAGAAGCGGCCGCCCGCCGCCTGGAAAAGCTGATCAGGGAGATTGACCCGGAAATCGAGGTGGCCGGGCAACTGGACAGCATCGAAGCAGTGCTCAACTGGATGGGGCAGAATAAACTGCCCGAACTGATCTTTATGGATATCCACCTGGCCGACGGCTCCAGTTTCGAGATATTTCAGCACGTTCAGATCGACAAACCGGTCATATTCACCACGGCCTACGACCAGTACGCCATACAGGCCTTCCAGGTCAATTCCGTGGATTACCTGCTCAAGCCCCTGAAAAAGGCCAGCCTGGAGCAGGCCCTCCGGAAATACTACAAGTGGCATGGCAAAGCAGGGCTGGACTACCAGGAACTCGCCCGCGCCATCCAGGGCAGCCAGCCCGGCAAGCGCTTCCTGATCCGCATCGGGCAAAGCATACGCGTGGTGGAGATGAAAGAGGCTGCCTATTTTTACACGGAAGACAAGATCACATTCATCACTACCAAAGAAGGCAAACGCTACCCGCTGGACCAATCACTTGAAAAACTCGAGGAAATGCTCGACCCCAAGGCCTTCTTCCGCATCAACCGGCAGTTTATCATCAGCATCGACGCCATCCGGGAAATGTACGCCTATTCCAAATCGCGGGTAAAAGTCGCCCTCGACCCCCCCTGCGAACTGGAAACCATCGTCTCCACCGAACGCTCGCCCTTCTTTAAAAAATGGCTGCTCGGGGAAGGGGATGGGGGGTAGCCATTCAGTGGGCAGTACGCCAGTTGGCAGTGGCTCTGGCGGGTCAGGCCTGGCGGCTTTACGCCATCAACTTTCAAGGGCTGGGGAATACTGGGCCGCCGCCATCGGGCGCTATAGCCTTTTGCGAAGGCGCCCGGCGGCTTTGTCGGGTAAAAATATTGGGACTATGTTCTCATTCTCGCCCGTTTCACGAGGTAGGACTGCAGCACGGTGCGGAAGCCCTCGTTGATATCCGCTTCCACGAAATCGATCCGGTACTGGAGGCATTTGAACTTCAGGTTCTCCTTGAATTGGGCCATTTGCCGGATGTAGTAGTCTTTCACCTGGTTGGACTGCAGGCGCACCTTTTCGCCCGACTCCATATCGATGAACAGGTAGGGGCGGTTTTCGAATTCGAAGTCGATCTCTTTGGATTTGTCTACGACGTGGAAGAGGATCACTTCGTGTTTATTGTGCCGGAGGTGTTGCAGGGCGGCGAAGAGGTGTTCGATATCTTCCGATTGTTCGAACATATCGCTGAAGATAACGACCATGGAGCGTTTGTGGACGTTGTCGGCGATCTGGTGCAGCGCTTTGGCGGCGGAAGTAGTTCGGTTGCGCTCCGGGTTGTTGATGAGCTGGTGCAGGTGCGTCAGCATCAGGCGGTAGTGGGAGGTGCTGCTTTTGCAATGGGTGTGGGTGCGCAATTCCTCGTCGAAGATGCTCAGCCCGAAGGCGTCGCGCTGGCGCTGCAGCAGGTTCATCAGGGAGGCGGCCGCAAGGGCTGAAAAGCGGAGTTTGTTGGTGTAGTTGTTGCCTTCGCGCGTCACTTCCGGGAAATACATGGAAGAAGAAGCATCGATGATGATCTGGCAGCGCAGGTTGGTCTCTTCTTCGAAGCGCTTGGTGAACATCCTGTCGGTGCGGGCGAAGACTTTCCAGTCGATATTGCGGGTGTCTTCACCCGGGTTGTACAGCCGGTGTTCGGCAAATTCTACCGAAAAGCCATGGAAAGGGCTCTTGTGAAGGCCAATGATGAACCCCTCTACAACCTGCCGGGCAAGCAGTTCGAGTTTGCTGAGGTCCCGGACGTCCGCGTGTTCTAACAGATTCATGGGTTTATGTTCCAGGTTTTTAATACACAAAGCCCTTATTCCGGAGGCTTTCCGGAATAAGGGCTTTAAGCTAAGGCTTTTCTACGGGAAACCTAAAGATGTGACTCGATTTTGTCAACGAGAACCTTTTTGGTCGTTACGCCGACCTGCTTGTCCACCACCTCGCCATCCTTGAGGATCAGTACGGTGGGGATGCTGCGGATGCCATATTTCATAGACACCTCGGGGTTGTAGTCAACGTTGACTTTGCCGACTACGGCTTTTCCGTCATATTCTTTGGCCAGTTCTTCGATTATCGGGGCGATCATCCGGCAGGGGCCGCACCATTCGGCCCAGAAGTCTATTACCGTCACGCCGCCTTTTTCTATTGCAACTTCCGTGAAGTTCGTATCCGTGAACTCGAATGCCATGATAGAAGTACTTTTTTAAAGTTAGTCAATAAATTTGCAACTCATCCTTTAACAGCCCGGCGCCGTAAAGAGTTGCAAATATAGTCAATAAGGCTCATTGAATTGTCTTTGCCGGGACAGTCAATTTTTACCATCTTTGAGACGGGCAGGGGGGTGGAAAGTCACCTTGCCGCAGACGAAGCGGATGCTGCCTGCGTTTCTGAAAATATTGACCATGTTGCTATTCAGTAGCTGATGATGTATAAACTGAGAACAAAGCTGGCCTGGATTTTCCTGGGCCTGGCGGCAGTTGGCCTTCGGATGTCTCTTTCCGCTTACCCGGAAGTGGTGGAGCGTTACTATTCCCGGGGCCTGTTCCCCGCCATCCGCTGGGCGATCGATTACCTGCTGGGCTGGTTGCCGCTTCCCCTCATCTATCCTTTCCTGCTTTTGCTGCTTTTTCTTATAATCCGCCAGGGCCGCCGGTGGTGGAAGCGGCCGTATGAAAAGCTCTGGGCCCGGGGCCTGGACGCCCTTCTGGGCATCGGCGCTTTCGCGGGCGGGGCCGTATTTTTCTTCCTTTTCCTCTGGGGGTTCAACTACGCCAGGGCGCCGCTGGAGAAGCAGCTTGGGCTGGAGCTTTCACCATTGTCGCTCAGCGAATTAAAAGAGGAGCTGTATTATGAAACCGAGCAGGTCAAGCGCCTGCGCAGCCTGATTCCCGATGCGGATACAGAGCCCATTTCAAAGGCTATGCTTCCCGCCTCCCTGGAGCGCGTGCTGCGCGGCGAGCTCGAGCAGTTGCTGGGTCGCCTGGGCTTCTCCACCATCGGGCGCGTGCGCGGCATGTACGTGTACCCCAAGGGCATTTTCCTGCGCTTCGGCTCTTCGGGCCTGTACTTTCCCTGGACCGGCGAAGGCCATGTGGACGCCGGGCTGCACCCCCTGCAGAAACCTTTCGTCCTGGCCCACGAGTTATCCCACGGTTACGGCTTCGGCGACGAGGGCACCTGCAACTTTCTGGCCTACCTGGCTACCATTCAGTCGGAAAACCCCGTCATCGCATACGCCGGGCGCCTCAACCACTGGCGCACCCTGGCTGCCAATTACCGCTATTACGAGCCCGAAAAGTACCGCGAGTTCCGGGAGAGCCTGCCCCTGGGCATTCAGGCCGACCTCGACGCCATCAACGAAGTCCTGCTTCGCTACCCTGATTTTTTCCCCCAATTGCGCTACGCCGCCTACGAGGCTTACCTCAAAGCCCAGGGCATCGAAGAAGGCATGCTCAACTACGACCGCGTCATCATGCTCGCCCGCGCCTGGCGCCTAAGCCAGCGAATTTGAGCTGTTAGGCCGGAAGGCCGGAAGGTCAGAAGGCTCTTCCTGCTGAATAACTGCCCACTGTACTAACCTCCGGATTTTTTCGTATTCACGTACCCCTTTTCCAGCAGCAGAGCCACCACTTTGTCGCGCTGGTCGCCCTGCAGGATGATTTCGCCCTCTTTGGCCGAGCCGCCGACGCCGCATTTCGCCTTGAGGTATTTGCCCAGTTCCTGCAGGCTGCTGTCGGGGCCGGCGAAGCCGGTGATGAGGGTCACTTCCTTGCCCTTGCGCTGTTTGCGGTCGATGGCCACGCGCAGTTTCTGCTGGTTGGGAGGCAGCTCCGCCGCCTCCTCTTCACCCTGGTAAGCGTAGTCGAAATCGGGGTCGGTAGAGTACACCACGCCGAGGCGGCCTTTTTTATTTTTTTTGCTCATCGCTTCGCATTTTTCCGGATGATTTGCCGGAACGCGGCCCGGAGGCCCGTGTTCCGGCAGCAAAAATAGCTAATTAAAAAAACCTCGAGTAACCGATTCCGGGGCTGCTGGCCGTTTCGGTGGTGAAGGTGGTGAAATAAAAATAACCGAGGTCGAGCCGGGAGTATTTGCCGGCGTAGCTCAGCCCCAGCCCGGGATAGAGCCGCCCGCCATCCCGGCCCAACAGCAGGAGGTTGTCGGCCAGGATGAACCAGTGCTTCGACAGGCGGAAGGCGCCGCCTCCGGAGAAGAGGAAACCCGAGCGGGAGCCCCTGCTCAGGTCGATGGCGTAGCCGGCGTTGATGTTGAAGAACTTGTCCGCTTCGCCGAGGGAAAGGGCGGTGTAGAAATGGGCTTTGCGGGGAAATTCTTCGCCAGGGCCCAGAGAGAACAGGAAATTGATGCCGGCGCCCAGGTTGAAGCGGTTTTCAGAGCTGGAAGCGGCTTTGGTGCGCACCAGCAGGTGGAAGGGCAGCAGGTAACCCAGCCCGATGGAATAATGGTTGGTGGCGGCAAAATCGGCATGATTCCAGGCCAGTTGGGTGTTGCGGAACTGCCGCAGGCCTTTTTCCAGCGAATAGGCCGTGTTGCTGACGAACAGGTCGGGAAACAGGATGTTGGTTGGCGTTTTTTGCCGCAGCCTGGGTGGTTTCAGCACCTCCACGGTTTTCAGGCTGCTGAGGTCGAAAAACAGGGTGTCGCCCGACCGCAGGCGGAAACCGGCCTCCGGGGCCTGGACGAACAGCAGGCGCCCCAACAGCCGGTCGCCGCGCCGGGTGCGCAGCAGGTGTTGCTGGCTGCTGTCCCGAAGGTCCACCTCCGGGCTGACAACCGCCTGGGCGGAAAGCAGGGCGGCCCAGCACAACAGGCAGGCTGCCAATCCGGTACGGTATGCTCGGCAGTGTGTCATTTCGTGCAATTTTACGAAAAAGCCCGCAGGGCATGTAAAGAAATATTGCCTTACCTTCGCAGCGAAAGAAATAGCTAACCGCAAAAACAGGAACAGGTGGGAACTTCGAAGCAGATCACCAGCCATATCCTCATGATCCGCCCGGCCAATTTCGGCTACAACGAACAAACGGCCGCCAACAACGCCTTCCAGGTGCAGGACCAGTCCCTGAGCTCCCGGGAGATCAGCCGCAGGGCGCTGGAAGAGTTCGACACCTTCGTGCTCCGCCTCCGGTGCAAAGGGGTGGACGTCATCGTGGTGGAAGATACGCCTGCGCCGGCCAAACCCGACGCCGTGTTCCCCAACAACTGGGCTACTTTCCACGAGGACGGGCGGGTGGTAACCTACCCCATGAATGCGCCGCTGCGCCGCCTGGAACGCAGGGAAGACATTTTCCGGATGCTGTCCGGAAATTTCGTGCTTGGGGAACACCTGCGCCTCGAACACTATGAGGAGGTGGATAAATTTCTGGAGGGCACCGGCAGCCTCATCCTGGACCGCCCCAACCGCCTGGCCTACGCCTGCCTCAGCCCACGCACCGACGAAGGCCTGCTCGACGAATTCTGCCGGGCCTTCAGTTGCGAAAAAGTGGCTTTCACCGCCGTCGATGGCCAGGGCCGGGAAATTTACCACACCAATGTCATGATGGCCCTGGGGGAAACTTTTGCAGTCATCTGCCTGGAGTCGGCGCCTGATCCGGGGGAACGCGAAATGTTGCTGGAGCGCCTCGCCGCTACGGGAAAGGATGTCATTGAGATCAGCCTGGCGCAGATGATGGCTTTCGCCGGCAACATGCTGCAGGTGCGCAGCCTGGATGGCGACACCTACCTCGTCATGTCCGAACAGGCTTACCAATCTCTGACGGAACAGCAGATCGCGCACATCCACCGGCATACCAAAATCCTGCACAGCCCCCTTTACACGATCGAAAAGTATGGCGGAGGCAGCGCCCGCTGCATGATGGCGGAGGTTTTTCTGCCCGAAAAGCCGTAGGGCCTATCTGCCTGCTTTTCGGAATGCATCAAAAACCTCGGCGGGGCGGTCGGTGGCGAACACACCGGCGCCGGCCTGGAAGAGGGCCTGATAAACGCGCGGGCCGCGCGCCATGGCCTTCGCATCGAGGTTGCCCATAGTTCCGATGATGGCCGGGATGCCGTTTTGGCGAAGTTTTTCATAGAATCCGGCGCTTCGGGCCTGTACGCCTGTAAAGGCCATGAGCTTTTCCGGAGGGATGCCGCTGGCCAGGTATCTTTCCAGTTCCTCCTCATTGCGGATGGTGGCGGAGATCACGAGCTCCGGCGCCAGCCGGTGCGCTTCCAGCGCGCCTTCGAGGCTGTAGGTGATCAGGACGGCATAATCGCCCGCCCCGGCGGCCTCAATGGCGGAGATCACCCGGGAAAAAGGCACGCCCCTTTTTACGTCCAGGGTGAGCACAGCGCGGCCTTTGCACCATTGGAGCGCCTCTTCCAGGTGGGGGATGCGGAATGGCGTTTCCCGGCCGTAGTCATCCACAAGAAAGAGCTCGCGGATACTTTCCCAGCCGGTGCTGTCGAGGCTCCCTCTGCCGGTAGTCGTCCGGTTCAGGGTTCTGTCGTGCATCAGGATCAGCACGCTGTCCCTCGTCATGTTGACATCGCATTCGATAAAAGCGGGCGCCTGGCGCAGGGTGTAATCGAAGGTTTCCAGTGCGTTTTCCGGGTAGCCGGCGATGAATCGCCCGCCGCGGTGGGCGCTGATCACGGGAACGCGCGCTTCCCGCAGCCCGGCCAGGCAGGCGTAGATGCTGTTCGGAGGGAAGCCCTGCTGCCCCCGGGACGGGTAAAGGGAAATGGCCAGGAAAAGGCCGGGGAGTAGTTTTTTCAGCATGGAGGAGAATTTAACAGGAGCCATGCGGGCGGCATGGCTCCTGTTTTCGCCCTGGCGCAAAATCTGTTGTTTCAGGGCTACTTCTTATCGCCGTGGCCGTTTCGGGCCGGCCCTTTTTTCATATCCTCTCCCAGTTGCTGGGAGGCGACGAAGGATGCCGTCATCTGCGTCAGCATATCGCTGGCGGAGGAGGGGGCGTTCGGCATCATGATCAGGGTGCTCTTCGAGTGTTCGCCCATGCTCTGCAGGGTGTCGTAGTGCTGGGTCACGACGATCAGGGCCGAGGCCTCCTGGGAGTTGATGCCCACGCGGTTGAGGACTTCCACCGACTCTTCCAGCCCCTTGGCGATCTCGCGGCGCTGGTCGGCGATGCCCTGGCCCTGGAGGCGTTTGCTTTCCGCTTCTGCGCGCGCCTTGGCCACGATGCGGATGCGCTCGGCCTCGCCTTCGTATTCGGCGGCGATCTTCTGGCGCTCGGCTGCGTTGATGCGGTTCATGGCAATTTTGACCTCCTGGTCGGGGTCGATGTCAGTAACCAGGGCCTTGACGATGCCGTAGCCGTATTCGTTCATGGATTCTTCCAGTTCCCGGCGGATAGCCATGGCGATGTCGTCCTTGCGTTCGAATACGTCATCCAGTTTCATCTTCGGCACCTCAGCCCGGACGGTGTCGAAGATGTAAGCCGTGATCTGTTCGTGGGAGTTTTCCAGCCTGTAAAAGGCATCGTACACCTTTTCCGGAAGGATCAGGAACTGCACGGAGACTTTCAGCTTGACGAATACGTTGTCGCGGGTTTTGGTCTCGACATTTACATCCAGTTGCTGCACCTTGAGGCTCACTTTGCCGGAGACCTTGTCGAAAACAGGTATTTTGAACTGCAAGCCCGAGCCTTTGATGCTCTGGAACTTGCCCCACCTTTCTACTACGGCCGCCGTTTGCTGCTTCACGGTGAATATCCCGGAAAACACGATAACCAGCCCCAGGAAAATGATCAAAATAATGATTGGTGATACCATAGTCTTTCAATTTTTAGGGTTTATCCTTTAATGCCTTAACAAATTACTAACATTTGGGGCTTTATGCTAATTTTTTGCGATGAAGAGGGGTAAAAAGTCGAGGAAAAGGGGAGGGCCGGATGGTTGAGGGCGCCCGGGAAAGCCCTGAATGGGGTACTCCGGCCCAATGGGTCATCTCAGTATCCCCGCCATATCCTTTTCCAGGCTTTCCATGGGCGACTCGACGATGCGGCCCAGTTCATTGCCATCTTTGACAAAAATGAAAGTAGGGACGTATTCGACGTTCCAGCCGGTTTCTTCGTGCTGAGGGCTCTGCTTGTAGAAATCCGGGTGGTTGCTCAGGGCGATGAGGGTAAACTGTTTTTCGTCGTAACCCAGGTAGTCCAGTATTTTGTAGAAATGCGGTATTTCGCGCTGGCTGTCCGAGCACCAGGCGCCGATGAAGCCGAGGATGGTTACGCCCTCCAGCATGCCGCTCAGCCCCTCCAGGCTTGCCTCGTCCACGGTGTAGTTTTCATATTCGTCCTGGAACCAGCCGGCGAAGGCTTCCTGCTGCAGCCCCTCCCTGTTGATCCTGCCCACCAGGATGAGTTCCTCTTCGTGGTTGACGGTTTGCTGGTTTACAGCCGGCGCAGGCGCCGGGTTTTCTACTTGGCCGAATGCCGGCGGGGCAAACAGCAGTGTAAGATAGATCAGTCGTTTTTGCATTTTTTTATTTGTTATCTGGCCCGGTTTTTGGGCCGGCCTTACGTAAATAACCCTTGATGGCAAATAGTGTTCGAATGAAACTATTTACACCCCCTGCCTTCTCAGTTCCAACTGCGTTTCCATAACATCTTCCAGGAAAGGCCTGCACTTGCGGAAGTTGATGACGTGCAGCAGGTGGAAGGAAAAGTCGTGGATGAACATATAGACAGCCTGAAGGAGCACGGCCCAGCCGAAGCCGCGCCACAGTTCGGGATAGGCAATTTCCGGCAGCCGCCCGAGCGTGAGCAGGTACAGGCCGGCGAAGAAATAACCCACTTCCAGCCCGATATTCAGCAGCAGCATCTTCTCCACGTGGCGCTGCACCTCGAAGCGTTGGAAGACGTTGCTGTGCCTGAATCGCCGGAAATAGACGTGGTTGTACATCAGCAGGGCGATGGCCAGGTTGATGGCCGACCACGCCAG
>CAUJDW010000126.1 GCA_963169455.1 Bacteroidota bacterium
GTCAATTTTTCGGTGAGACAAGGCGCTTTTCGAAGGGCGTACCCTGAGGTACGGCCAAGAAAAGCAACGCAGTATCACCGAAAAAGTGGCCTTTTTTAGCTCAAAGCTTGCCCGGCTGCATAGACGGGGCTGGCCTCCAAAGATGCTCTTATCATTTAATTCACTTTCAGCAGTTCCACCTCGAAGATGAGGGTGGAATAAGGGCCGATGGTGGGGCCGGCGG
This sequence comes from Bacteroidota bacterium, assembly GCA_963169455.1. Classification (GTDB taxonomy): domain Bacteria; phylum Bacteroidota; class Bacteroidia; order Chitinophagales; family Saprospiraceae; genus JACJYE01. Next base: position 224 of record CAUJDW010000126.1, read on the forward strand.
CGCGGCTGCCGTAAGCCAGGCTGTAGGGAATGTACAATTTCCACTTGGAGCCCTGCGGCATCAGCTGGAGGGCTTCCGTCCAGCCTTTGATCACCTGCCCGACGCCGAAGGTGGCGGGCTGGCCGCGGTCGACCGAACTGTCGAACACCGTGCCGTCGATCAGGGCGCCGTGGTAGTGGACGGTCACTTTATCCTTGGCAGTGGGCTTGGGCCCGTCGCCAGGAACCAGCACCTCGTACTGCAGGCCGCTGGGCAGGCTGACGACGCCTTCCCGCTTGGCGTTTTCCGCCAGGAAAGCCTCACCTTCCGCAATAACCGGTTCGTACTGCTTCATCTGTTCGGCCTCTTTGGCCTGTTGCTGCTGCTGCATGTATTGCTGGATGACCATGTTGGCCTGTTGCGCATCGATAGCCGGTTCTTTTCCCGCCATCACATCGCGGAAGGCAGCCTGAAAGGAAGCTTCGTCCAGCTTGTCAAATCCCTGGCTCTTCAGGTTCTGGGCCAGGAGCACCCCCAGGCTGTAGCTCAATGAATCCATATTTTGTTGTGCTTTTACAAATGAAAAAAGAAAAAGCCCCCCAAGGAGGAGCATAACGATCTTCGTCTTCTGCATCTGGCGTTATTTTTGAATTTGGATAAAAATCGCTGTTTTAACGACGCGAAGAAAAGAAAATTATCGAGGAAATCCAGGCATCGGCTTTGAAAGCCTTGAGGCGCCGCATTTAATTTTTTGCATCCTGCCGGGAAGCCGTTAAGCCGTCTGACGGCTCCCATAAGCCGGCTTACGGTTTGTTTTAAATGCGGTTGCCCTACCCCCTCTCCCCCACCCCATGAATATGGGGTTTTTTCCGAGAGAATTCCCCCCTACATTTGTGAAAGCTTGAGTTATTAATGGACTTTGACTGACTAGACCCCAGTTCTTTTAAAAACTGGGCCCCAGTTATAAAAATCACTATCCTTCCCATTCACCTATCAACAAGAAGCGTGTTTGCAATGAAGGGCTTTCCTCAACAAAAGGAAAGCCCTTCTCCTTGGGAGGGAAGGCATTCTTCAGCAAAAACAAGACCCCAAAAAACTCTTACATCAGATGCCCGGAGTACGGGAGCTTTTCCTGCTACCTCTTTTTCGATTGCCCACTACTGACGAGGAAAGCTCCCTGCTCTTTTTTTGGTAGGCCTAAAGGTCATTAGGCCGGTAGGTGGCATTACTCCATCACTCCATTACTTTTACCCGGCTGTAGCCCGCAGGGCGGAGTCGGGCCAGTGTTTCCTCCTCCCTTCTTACCCAATTTTACCCAAGCTTACCCACACTATTTTTGGAGCGCCGGCCGGAAAGGGTTAATTTTGGCATTATGCGTTTAAACCCGAAGGCATGAACCTGGATACCGCCAGAGAGGCGCTCAAGAAGTATTTCGGCTACGACAGTTTTCGCCCCATGCAGGCGGACATCATCCGGAAGGTGTACGAGGGGTGCGACAGCCTGGTGCTGATGCCCACCGGCGGCGGCAAATCCATTTGTTACCAGATACCGGCCGTCACCATGCCGGGCGCCGCCATAGTCGTCTCTCCGCTGATATCGCTGATGAAAGACCAGGTGGAAGGCCTGCGCGCCAACGGCATCCGGGCAGCTTTTCTGAACAGTTCGCTGGAAGAATCCGCGCAGCGGAAGGTCGAAGAGGAAGCCCTGGCGGGCAGGCTTGACTTGTTGTACGTCTCGCCTGAAAAACTGGTGTCCCAGAACTTCCTGCCGTTGCTCAGAAGCATCCGCCCCAACCTCTTCGCCATTGACGAGGCCCACTGCATCTCCTCCTGGGGGCACGATTTCCGGCCGGAATACACGCAGTTGCGCTTTCTGAAAAAGGAGTTCCCCGAGACGCCCATCATTGCCCTCACCGCCACGGCCGACAAGCTCACCCGCCGGGACATCATCGCCCAGCTGGAGCTCCGCCAGCCCGGGCTGTTCATCGCTTCTTTCGACCGCCCCAACCTCAGCCTGGAAGTCCGCCCCGGCCAGCGCCGCCTGGAGCAGATCGCCGCCTTCATCAAAAAGCGCCCCGGGCAGCCGGGCATCATCTACTGCCTGAGCCGCAAAAGCACGGAGGACCTGGCCGAAAAACTGCTGGAGCGGGGCATCAGCGCCGCCCATTACCACGCCGGCATGGAGGCCGGAGAACGCACCGCCGTACAGGAGGATTTCATCAACGACCGCACCGAAGTGATCTGCGCCACCGTGGCCTTCGGCATGGGCATCGACAAATCCAACGTGCGCTGGGTGATCCACTACAACCTGCCGAAGAACATCGAAAGTTACTACCAGGAGATCGGCCGCTGCGGCCGCGACGGCGCCAATGCCGACACCCTGCTCTTTTACAGCTTCAATGACGTGATGGTGCTGCAGGACATCCTGCAGAAGAACGAGAGCGACATGCTGGACATCAAAATGGCCAAGCTGGAGCGCATGCGGCAGTACGCCGAGGCGGTGGGCTGCCGGCGCCGCATCCTGCTCAGCTATTTCGGGGAGGACGTCAAACAGGATTGCGGCAACTGCGACATCTGCAAAAACCCGCCCCAGGCCTTCGACGGCACGGTCATCGCCCAGAAAGCGCTTTCGGCTATACACCGGCTGCGCCAGCAGGCAGGCATGGCCATGCTGATCGACGTGTTGCGCGGTTCGGGCAAGAAGGAAATCCTGGACCGCGGTTATCAGAACATCAAAACCTACGGCGCCGGGCGCGACATCCCCATCCTGGAGTGGCAGCACTATTTCCACCAACTGCTCAACCTGGGCTATATCGAGATCGCCCACGACCAGCACGGCGCCGTGCAACTGACGCCGGCCAGCAGGCGGGTTTTGTTTGAAGGCGAGAAAGTGCAACTGGTACGCTTCGCCACCATAAAAGAACGGCAGGAAGCCGAAAAGGCCCGCGCCAAAGAAGCGGCCAAACCGCAGCGCGTGCGCGACGAGCTGTTCGAAAAACTGCGGCAGCTCCGCATTCAGCTGGCCCGCGAGCGCGGCGTGCCGCCCTACATCATCTTCAACGACGCCACCCTCGAAGAGATGGCCGCCACCCGCCCCATGACCGACGAAGAGATGAAAAACATCTCCGGCGTGGGCGAGCGCAAGCTGCACCTTTACGGCAGCTATTTCATCGACGCCATCATCGAATTCACAGGGCCGGCCAGCAGGCGCGGCAAGGCCTCCACTTACCAGGTGACCCACGACATGTACCAGCGGGGGCTGAGCGTGGAGGAGATCGCCGGAAAACGGCAGGTTAATATAACCACTATCTACTCCCACCTCGCCATCCTCTACGAACAGGGCATCGACATCGCCCTGGAGGAAATGGTCAGCCCCGCAGTCGTGAGCCAGGTGCTCAAATCCCTCCGCTACCTCCAGGAACCCTACCTGCTCAAAGACATCTACGAATACCTGGATGAACAGGTGCCCTACCACCAGATACGGCTGGCGCTGGCATACGGAAAACGGCAAGGCATGGTGGCCGGGTGAGGGGGGGGATGCGAGGTGAGCCCCGGGCAAACTTTCCGAAGTTTCCCTGGGAATAGCCAGGGTTAAACTTCAGAAGTTTAACCCTGCCGTCCTGATGTGTACGGCGCCTGCCCGGCTGTGGGCCCAGGCGCGCCGATGAGACTTGGAGCGGGAGAAACGGGGGAAGCTCCCGGTGCGGAACCTGCTTACATGGTTTCGAAACCTCCTCGCAAAAGGGGTGATCTCCGGAGAATTCATACCCGAAGCCGGCCTTTTTTTCCTGGAACACCATCGCCGCCCCGGCCTTGTCGGGCTTTTCCATTCCGGCGAGGGAAATATTTATCAAAGAAAGAGAAAAATAAAGGCGCTTACTCCTCCACCAGCTCAATCAGATCCGGATAATCCGTAATGATCCCGTCCACCCCCAGGGCGATCAGCGCCTTCATACCGGTTGTATCGTTGACCGTCCAGGGGATGAGCTTCAAACCGCGGGCGTGAACGGTTGCCACCACATTGGCAGTCACCAGTTGGTAGTAAGGGCTGTACACATCCGGCAGATAGCCCAGTTCGGCCAGGTTGGCGTCCACGCCATTGGGGTTGTCGATGAGCAGGGCGGTGTAGAGGGTGGAGTCCATCCGGTGCAGGGCCTGCAGGGGGCGCACATCGAATGACTGGATACAAGCGCGTTCCTTTATGCCCAGGCGGGTTACCTCTTCCAGCACCAGGCGGGCGAATTCGGCGGGTGCGGGGGTTTTGACGCCATCGTAGGCCGGTTCGCTTTTGATCTCGATATTGTAACGCGGTTTCTCCCGGCCCTTTTCGGCGCAGTAAGCCTCCACAGCTTCCACCACTTCGCTCAGCAAAGGCTTGAAGGCCGGCATGGCTTTTTGCTGCGCGAAGCGTGCATTGCCCCGGCTGCCGCAGTCGAATTTTCGAATCTCCTCATAGGGCATCCGGAAGTGCAGCAGGCTGCCCTCCTCCGCCTCCAGCACCGGGCGGCCATCGGGATGGCTGCAGATGTGGTGCGACATCCAGGGCTCGTGGGAAACCACCAGCAGGCTGTCGGCGCTCACGGAGAGGTCGAGTTCCAGGGTTTTGACCTGTGGGAATTCCAGGGCTTTGAGGAAGGCGGGCAGGGTGTTCTCGGGCAGCAGCCCGCGTGCCCCGCGGTGGCCCTGCCAGTCGAAGGAAGCAGCTTTTTCTGGTGTCATGTCCTGGCGGGTATTGGGTTCGGAACAGGAAAACAGGATCAGCGTTATGCAGAAGCAGAGGAAAAAACGCATGCTTAACGGTTTGTGGTGCAAGATAAGGAATGGGAGAATTGTTGTTACAATTCTTTATTTTGCCCCATCAAAAAAGATTGCCTGCCATGCGCATACCCCTTCACGCACTTCTGTCTGCGGCTTTCGCGCTGCTTTCCACCCTGCTCCATGCCCAGCCCTCCATCCCCAGGCTGGAGCAACTGGATGTAGTGCGCTACACCTTCGAACTGGAATTATCGGATCAAACGGATGAGGCCAGGGGCCTGGCCGGCGTTCACATCCGTTTTCTTCAGCCCATGGAAAGCTTCACCCTCGACCTGGCGGCCAAAGCCGGGGGCGCCGGAACAGGCATGGTGGTGGCAGCCGTAACCGAAGGGGCGGAAAGCCTCCCATACGATCACAAAGGGGAGGCCCTCCGCATTCGGCTGCCGAAACCGGCAGCAGCCGGAGACGAACGAACTTTCCATATTCGCTACGCCGGCATTCCCGCCGACGGGCTCATCATCGACAGGAACAAACACGGCGACCGCACCTTCTTCGGCGACAACTGGCCCAACCGCGCCCACCAATGGCTGCCCTGCGTGGACCACCCCTCCGACAAAGCCGCCGTCGAATTTATCGTGAGGGCGCCCAACCACTATCAGGTTGTGGCCAATGGCGTCCTGATCGAGGAAACCAACCTCAACGACTCAACCACGCTCACCCACTGGCGGGAGGAAGCGCCGCTGCCCACCAAGGTCATGGTCATCGGCGCCGCCCGATTCGCCGTGCAGTACGCCGGGCAGGCCGGGGGCGCGCCCGTTTCTTCCTGGGTTTATTACCAGGACCGGGATGCCGGCTTCCACGACTATGCGCAGGCCGTTCAGGTACTGCAATTCTTCATCGACAAGATCGGCCCGTACCCCTACGGCAAGCTGGCCAATGTGCAGTCCAAAACCCGCTACGGCGGCATGGAGAATGCCGGCAATATCTTCTATTTCGAAGAATCGGTGACGGGCCGGCGGGAACACGAGGATCTCATCGCCCACGAGATCGCCCATCAATGGTTCGGCAACTCCGCTTCCGAGAAGAACTGGTTCCACGTCTGGCTCAGCGAAGGCTTTGCCACTTACGGCGCCAACCTGTACATCGAGCATGCCCATGGCCGGGAAAAGATGGTGGAGCGCCTGCAATCCGAGCGGCAGCGGGCGGTGGCCTACTTCCGCCGCAATCCGGCGCCCATCGTGGATACGACGGTGACGGACTGGAACGAGCTGCTCAACCCCAATTCCTACCAGAAGGCGGGCTTCGTGCTGCACATGCTGCGCCGGCAGGTGGGCGAGGAAACTTTCTGGCAGGGCCTGCGGCAGTACTATGCCCGGTTCCGGGGCGGCAATGCGTTGACGGAAGATTTCCAGCGCGTCATGGAGCAGCTCAGCGGGCAGGAGCTTTCCACCTTCTTCCGGCAGTGGCTCTACCGCCCGGGGCATCCCCAACTGGAGGGAGGGTGGAAATACGCCGGGGGCAAGCTGCAGCTCTCCATCAGGCAGGTGCAGGCAGGCGGGCCCTTTGAGTTCCCGCTCGACATCGAAGCCAAAGGGCCCCGCGGGGAAAGTAAACGCTGGACGGTGGAGGCCAAAACAGTTGAACTGGAAACCTCCATAGACTTACCCTTTGAACCGCTCGAGTTGGTGCTGGACCCGGACACCTGGCTGCTGTTTTCCGGAAAAGTGGGGTTGACAAAACAATGATAAAAGTCATTGCAACATGTATAAATTAATGGCAGCTTAAAAACTGAAGACGCCCTTCAAGCCGGATTTAATCCCGAATTCCTCCTTTGCTAAATAGCGTTCCGGCAGAACTATTTAGGACGTATTGCGGCCTTATCCGGAACGCGGGCCTGCGGCCCGTGGTGCAGACAAAGCCCTTCCAAAGGCTCCCTGATTATCACTTCACGGGCAGCAGGCCCGCGTTCCAACCTAAATAGTCACACTCCGGCTATAACACAATGGTGCAATGTGATACCCTGCCCTGAGAAAGAGGGATGTGTTGCGCCCCCCTATTCTTTCCTTCCACAGTTGTCCTTTAGGCTGGCTTTTTGTCAAGTTTAAAACCATAGTCATGAAATTGTGGAAACCAAAATTCAAACCCCTGATGTGCTTACTGGGCATCCTGCTATTTGCAACCTGCCGAAAGGAAGATTCCGAAGTACTGGTGAACCCTACAGACCTTATGGAGCTTTTGGCCCTGGCCGATAAAACAGAACCTCTTGGCGATCAGAAAGATGACATCCTGGAAACCTGGACCGAGGATAGCGGCGGCTATCGGTACACTTACGAAAAACACGATGTGATTGAAAACCTGGAAAACGTCACCTACCTCGGGCTGAACGATGACGTCATCTGGCCGGGCAACCTTGTGAAGGGAAACCGGCTTCATGATTTCGTTTACGAACCTATTCTGGCCGGCCGTGCGCCGGTTACGCTTTCCCTGAACCTGGAAAGTTCCTCTACAGGCCCCTCCCTTTACCACGAAGTTGCTAACCCCAAGTTATCCACCATCCGTCAAGGCATATCCGACCTGTTGAAAAAAGCTATCGTAGCGGATACCAAAGTTCCCGCCAAGGCAGATTTCAGGGTGCAGCAAGTCTTCAGCCAGTCTCAGATGAACCTGGCCATTGGGGCGGATTTGTCCTACGCCGGCGCCAGTTTCAGTTCTCAGTTCAACTGGGATGAAGGGAACACCAGCACCAAGATCATGGCCAAGTACTGGCAGCTGTATTATTCCGTCGACATCGACATCCCACAGACCCCTGCCGGCTTTTTTGACCCCGAAGTTACTATGGATGAGTTAAAAACCGCCATTCCGCCCGGATCCATGCCGCTTTATGTAGCCGGAGTGAACTACGGCATGATGGCCATCATGTGCATTGAAACAAACCTGAGCTACAGCCTGATGTCCACTGCACTGGATATGGCCTATAATGGCGCCGACCTGGAAACAGAAGTTGATTTTGGTTATACCGCCAATGAAATATTACAAAGCGCCAGTTACACCATTATGGTTTACGGAGGATCCACTGCAGGGTTGAACGACCTGGAAACCAGCCTTGAAGGGTTTAAAAAGGTGATCAACGCCAGCAGGGAGTTCTCTTCTGACTCTCCCGGCGTGCCCCTGGTTTATAAATTCCGCCATGTCATCGACAACACGCTGGCCTATGTCACTTTGACCTCACAATACACTCTGGTTAAGCCGCTTCAGATGTTTCAGGAGGTGCTTATTAACGTGGATAAGTTTACCTGTATAATGGCGGATGACGAAGGCCCTACCAACACCGTAGATATGGACCGCTTCGGGGTTTGGGCATACGCCTACAACAGAAAAGACGCAACTGACCCCGGAGTGCAAACCAATGCCGGAAATGAAGCGATATACTATTACGCGGGAAATGAAATCGATATGGACCCCGGCATGGAACATTTGGTAAATAAAACCAGCACCGTCATTTTTAATACGGAGGAATTTGATTTCAACTATGCCAAACTCCGGATAAAGGCCTATGCCAGAGACTATGACAACCCACCTTTTAACAACAACGAAGAAAGCTGGAAAGAAATAGAGCTCATAGGCGACGACATGTGGGGGACGCATGAAATCTATTTGAATTCTGCGGATTTCACCTTCCTCCTTAACATCAACATTACCAAAGGCAATTAGCGCCTCAGCCAGGGGGGATAGCCCGGGAAAATCCTTTTCAAATCTTCCGATTTTTCCCGAACTTCCCCCCTGAAATTGCGTAAACCGACAGGAACAACCTGCACCCATTCATTTTATGAAAAACTTCACTGCCTCACTTTTTTTCCTCCTGCTCTTCCTCGCCCCGGCCCTGCTCAGCGGGCAGGCTGCCGAGCAACTTGAAATCACGAAAAAGCTCCTGGAAGAGGAGCGCTACAAGCAGGCGGCGCTGGTAGCCCGCGAGGCCTACCGCAATGGCGTGCGCACCGGCGACATCGGCATCATGGCGGAGGCCCTGGTGCTCGAAGCCCGGGCCATTTCCGAAGACGGCGCCAATGCCGAAAACCGCCGCACCCTCAAGGCAGTTGAAGGAAAACTCAAGGAGGCCTTTCGCTTTGCAGAAAAAGCGGGCAGAGACTCCCTGCTGAAGGAAGTCGCTTTCTGGTCGGAAAACCTCATGGAAAATCCCATCCCGCCCCCACCCCCGCCCCCGCCTTTCCCCACCGAAGGCGGCACAGCCGCATCCACCGACCTCAAAATAAACTTCCGGGATTTGGCGCGCTTGAAAACCTTCGAGTTCAACACGCACAACGAAGCCCTCAACAAACAGCTCGACGAGCTGAAACTTGAAAAAGAAAGCCTGGAGAAGAAGTACAAGTCGGAGATTACCGCCCTCAACCTCGGGCAGGCGCAGCAGGAGCTGATCCTGGCCCGCAAGCAGCAGGTGATCGACTCCATCTCCATGGCCCGCCTCCAGGATTCCCTGCTGGTCGCCCAGGCCCAGACGGACCTGCAGCTGCAGGAAACCGAGCTGGCGCGCCAGCGCAACCGCATGATCCTGCTCTTCGTCATCGCCGGCGCGGTGCTGGCCATCGCCGGGGTGCTGACCTGGCTGTATTTCAACTCCCGCCGCAAAAACCGCATCATCGAAGAGGAGCGCCGGCGTTCGGAGGACCTGCTGCTCAACATCCTGCCCGCCGCGGTAGCCGAAGAGCTAAAGTCCAGCGGCAAAGCCCCTGCCCGCCAATACCAGCAGGTGACGGTGCTGTTTACCGACTTCCAGAACTTCAGCCGCACGGCCAGCGAGCTGGAACCCCAGGAACTGGTCAACGCCCTGGACGAATGCTTCCGCGCTTTCGATGAGATCGTGGAACGGCACGGGCTGGAAAAGATCAAGACCATCGGCGACGCCTACATGTGCGCCGGCGGGCTGCCCCAGCCCGATGGCAGCCACCCGGCAGAGGCCGTTGCCGCCGGGCTGGAAATGCAGGCCTGGCTTAACCAGCACAAAGACATCCCCTTCTCCGGCGCCCGCATCGGCATCCACACCGGGCCGGTAGTGGCCGGCGTGGTCGGCTCCAAAAAATTTGCCTACGACATCTGGGGAGACACCGTGAATATCGCCGCCCGCATGGAATCCGAAGGGCAGCCCGGCCGCGTGAACGTCTCACACAGCACCTTCGAATTGGTAAAGGACCTGTTCAAATGCAGCCACCGCGGCAAGGTGCCGGCCAAGAATATCGGGGAGGTGGATATGTATTTTGTGGAGGCTTAGGCCGGCCGGCAGCGCCTTAGAAGGCTCAGCTCAGGGGGGGCTGTTGGAAGTTCCAGGTTTAGGGTTGATGCGAAGGCTCCGCGGGAACAAGGAACTTCCAAATTCGGGGCCTGTTGGTTCAAAGCCGGCCGAAGCAGCGCCCCGTACAGCAATATTACATTATAGCCCTATAACCACCCTCCCCCTCTATTCCTTCAGCAGCCTGAGCAACACCCCGTTACTCCACCCGAACCCATCCTGCACCGGGTACTCGCCGCCGCCGGCAGTCAGGCTCATGTCTTCCACGTTGTACTTTTCCACCATTTTGCCCGTGTTTTCATAAACGCGGACATTCAGCGCTACCCAGCGTTTTTTGATCTCCTCAGCCAGCTCGAAATGGCCATAATTGCGCAGGCCCTGGATGGCGACCCACTGCAACGGGGCCCAGCCGTTGGGAGCGTCCCACTGCTGGCCGGAGTGGATGAGGGTGCTCACCAGCCCGCCCGCCTTGAGGAAATACTGCCGGATGTTCTGCGCCACCCGCCCGGCCTGCTCATCTGTGGCCAGGCGGAAGAACAAGGGGAATGCCGTGGCCAGGGTGGGAATGCCGGTAGGCTGGCCGTGCACGAAGTCGTAGTCCAGAAAATAACCGCTCTCCTCCTCCCAGCAATAGTACAACAGGGCGTCTCTGCGCTGCTCCGCCTTGCGCTGGTAGAACTCCAGCATCTCCATCTCCCCTTTCCAGGCGTAGCCCCTTGCGATCATGGCCTCCAGGTGGTATAGCAGGGCGTTGAGGTCAACCGGCGCCAGTTCGGTGGTGCGGATGGTGGAAAAGGTGATGCCGTCGCGAAACCAGCGGGCGCTGAAATCCCAGCCCGACTCGCAGGCCGCGCGCAGGTTGCGGAACAACAGGCGGCTGTCGCGGCCGGAGGCTTCGGCAAGTTCGAGGTCTTCCGCGTACGATTCCTGCCTGGGCTTGTCGCTGCTGTCCCAGTAGCGGTTCAGCAGGCTGCCGTCGGGCAGGCGGGCCAGGCGTTTTTCCGCCTTTTTTTCATTGCCCAGGCCGCCGGCGCCGTCCATCCAGAAGGCGTATTCCTTTTCCAGAAATGGCAGGTATTTGCCGATCAGGGCTTCCCCCGTTTCTTCGAGCAGCAGGCGCACCATCAGGGAGAAAAAAGGCGGTTGGGAGCGGCTCAGGAAATAGGTGCGGTTGCCGTTGGGGATGAAGCCGAAGGTGTCGATGAGGTAGCTGAAGTTGTCCACCATCTGCCCGATCATGTCCGCCCGCCCGGCGGCCTGCAGCCCCAGCATGGTGAAGTAGCTGTCCCAGTAGTAAATCTCGCCGAAGCGCCCGCCGGGCACGATGTAGGGATGAGGCAGGGGGATGAGGGAACTGCCCGCTGCTTTTTGATCCGCCTGCCTGGACAAGACGGGCCAGAGGGCGTTGATGTGCTCTTCCACGGGCCTGCTTTTGTCCGCCTCGAAGCCGCCGGCGAAATGGTGGGGCAGTTCGAAATGCTCCAGCACGAAAGCCTTCAGGCTAAAGCCGGCTTCGCTCCTCCCGGCCAGATAGCGCTCCAGGATCAGCTCCGCCGGCAGTTTGGGCGTGAAGTCGGCAAAAGTTTTGGAATCGGGAAAAATGCGCCCTGCCTGAACGGCCTCGAACAGGGGCCCGAAGAGTATATCCGGGGGTGCGTATGGATTCATATCCAGGGGATTTTGAGTAAGCAGAATGGAGAAAATTAATATTTTTACGGGAAACGCGAAAAAAAAGAGTTCCCGCTGCATTCAGACACCCAATAAAAAGCACTTCATGAAAAACCTGCGGATCAAGCTTTCCCTGTTTCTCAACTACTTCGTTTTCGCCATTTTGCTGAACAGCGTCGGCACGGTCATCCTGCAGGTGCAGAACAACTTCGGCGTTTCGGAGGCCGCTGCCAGCACCCTGGAGGCTTTCAAGGACCTGAGCATCGCCATCACTTCTTTCCTGATCGCCTCCTACGTGGTGCGCATCGGTTACAAGCGGGCGATGCTGTTTGCGCTGGGCTTCATCACCCTGGTTGCCCTGGCCATGCCTTCCCTTCCTTCCTTCTGGGCCGCCAAATTGCTGTTCGCCGCCACAGGCATCAGTTTCGCCCTGATCAAGGTGTCGGTTTTCGCGACCATTGGGCTGGTCACCGACGATGAGAAGGAGCACGTGAGTTTCATGAATTTCCTGGAATCCTTTTTCATGGTGGGCGTCCTGTCGGGTTATTTCATCTTCAGCGCCTTTGTGGACGACAGCGACCCTCAGTCCACGGCCTGGTTCCGGGTGTACTACCTGCTGGCCGCGGTTTCCCTGCTCGCTTTCCTGTTGTTGCTGAGCACCCGGCTGGATGAATCGCGGGTGCAGCAGGAGGAAAAGAAAACATTGGCGGAGGAATTCGGCGGCATGTTGAAACTGGCCCTGCGGCCTTTGGTGCTCATCTTCATCGCCAGCGTATTCCTGTACGTGCTGATCGAGCAGGGGCTGATGAGCTGGCTGCCGTCCTTCAACAGCCGGGTTTTCAAACTGCCCACTTCGCTGAGCATACAGATGACGAGCATACTTGCCCTTTCGCTGGCCGCCGGGCGCTTCGCCGGCGGGCTGGTGCTGAAGAAGCTGCACTGGTTCAAGGTGTTGTCCTTCTGCATCGTGGCCGCCGCCATCCTGATGCTCATCAGCCTGTCGATCGCAGGCAATGAGGTTAAGCACGTGGTAACGGGCTGGAGCAACGCCCCCCTCGCCGCCTACCTGGTGCCCCTGATCGGCATCTGCCTGGCGCCGATATACCCGGCCATCAATTCTGTGATCCTCAGCAAGCTGCCCGTACAGCAGCACGCCCCCATGTCGGGGCTCATCGTCGTGTTTTCCGCCCTGGGCGGCACCACCGGCTCCATCATCACGGGCAACCTCTTCGGCCTTTACGCAGGCAGGGAACAGATCGCCTTCTACCTGCTGCTGATCCCGGTGGGCATCATACTATTTGTGCTGTACTTCTTTAAAAGGGAGACGGATAAGATTCCGTTTGAAGGGGGAAACCATTAGTGCTGTCGGCACTAGCAGGTGGGTAATGCCGGCGCCATCGGTGCGCCCGGCTTCGAGTACGCCGTCATTATCACAGGGTGAGGGTGTAGCATGCAGCCGCCAAGCCTGATGGCGTCAACTTAAGGGCCAGGAGAAGAATAACTTCCCCATTTGATATCCCGGTATTTAGTGCCGACAGCGCTATAGACTGGCTTGTTTTCCCGCTTCGGGACAAAGCCCCTCGCGAACGGCTTCGATAAATTTTTTACCCACGGCGCTACAGCGCCGGGCCTTCCGGCCTTTTCCCCGCAGCGGGCTGGCGCCCATTCGGGCTGCCGGCCCACTGCGGGTACGGCCCCTTTTACATTCCACCGTTTTTCCCGTCCGCGTAGAACTGGTAGAAATACGGGATCGTCTCGATGCCCTTGTAGTAGTTGAACAGGCCGTAGTGTTCGTTAGGCGAGTGGATGGCATCGGAGTCCAGCCCAAAGCCCATGAGGACGGATTTGACGCCCAGCACTTCTTCGAAGAGGGCGACGATGGGGATGCTGCCGCCCTCGCGGGTGGGGATGGGCTGTTTGCCGAAAGCCTTCGCCATGGCGCGGGCCGCCGCCTGGTATTCCGGCGTATCGGTAGGCGTCACCACCGGTTCGCCGCCGTGGTGGGGAGTCACTTTTACCTTAACCGAAGGCGGCGCGATGCTTTCGAAGTGTTTTTGGAACAAGGCCGTGATCTTGTCCGGGTGCTGGTTGGGCACCAGGCGCATGCTGATCTTGGCGAATGCCTTGGCGGGCAGCACGGTTTTAGCGCCCTTGCCCGTGTAGCCGCCCCAGATGCCGTTGACGTCCAGGGTGGGGCGGATGGTGGCCCTTTCCAGGGTGGTGTAGCCCTTTTCTCCCCGCACCTCGGCGATGCCCAGGTCCTTTTTGTAGTGCTCCAGGTCGAAGGGCGCTTTGTTCATCTGGGCGCGTTCTTCGGTGCTGAGTTCCAGCACGTCGTCGTAGAAGCCGGGAATGGTGATGCGGTTGTCTTCGTCCTGAAGGGAGGCGATCATCCGGCAGAGGATATTGACGGGGTTGGCCACGGCGCCGCCGTACACTCCGGAGTGGAGGTCGCGGTTGGGGCCGGTGACTTCCACTTCCACATAGCTCAGCCCGCGCAGCCCGACGGTGATGGAAGGATGCTCGTTGCTGAGGATGGAAGTGTCGGAGATGAGGATGGTGTCGCAGGCCAGTTTGGCGGCATTTTGCCGGCAGAAGATGCCCAGGTGTTCGGAGCCCACCTCTTCTTCGCCTTCGATCATGAATTTGACGTTGCAGGGCAGGCTGCCTTTGGCCAGCATGGCCTCCACCGCCTTGATGTGCATGAACACCTGCCCTTTGTCGTCGCAGGAGCCCCGGGCGAAGATGGCGCCGTCGGGGTGCAGTTCGGTCTTTTTGACCACCGGTTCGAAGGGGCCGGATTCCCAGAGTTCCAGCGGGTCGGGGGGCTGGACGTCATAATGGCCATAGACCAGGACGGTCGGTTTATCCGGGCCAATAAACTTCTCCCCGTACACGATGGGGTTGCCCGCCGTGGGGCAAACCTCCACTTTGTCGACGCCGGCCTTGCGCAGGCTTTCGGCGACGTATTCCGCCGCCCGTTCCACATCGCCTTTATAGGCGGGGTCGGCGCTGATGGAAGGGATGCGCAGCAATTCGAACAACTCCTCCAGGTAGCGCTTTTTGTTTTGTTGGATAAAATCCTGTACAGCTTGCATATTGTGATACGTTTTGGCTCAGAGATCGAGGCCTGCTAAAGTACGAAACTATCCTCAGATTAACGAATAAACCTAAAACACATGCCCCAGCAGGTCGACCAGGCCCGGGCGCCACTTTTTTTTGCCGAGGGCTTTCACCATGAGGCTCGACTGCACCCGGCGCTGGGCGATGCCCAGGCTTTGGTGTTCCTGGATCATCAGCCAGCGGCAGTTGTTGGAAACGGCCTGGAAGCCGTTGCTCAGGTAGAGCCCGTGGTCTTTGGCCATCAGCACGAGGAAATCGACGCGGTGTTGCAGGCCGAGGATGGAAAGCTCCGAAATAAGCCGGCTGGCCAGCTTGCGGTGCTGAAAGGCCTCGGCCACGCACAGGTCCACGATGCCGAAAATGCGGAACAGTTCGCCGTCGTTGTTGACCAGGCGGTGTTCGACGGCCATGTGGGCGATCAGGCCGTCGCCTTCCCAGCAGAGATAGCGAAAATCGGGCAGTTGTTTGAAATGGATGCGGCCTCCGGGATAGTCCGGAAAACATTGGCCCAGCAGTTCGGCGATTTGGCCTTCCTTTTGGGCGTCGATCTGAAATTCCTCCAGGCGTTCCAGTTTCATAGGATTGGGGTTGTCGTGTAGTTTTCCTGTTCAGAAATATTCATCCAGCAGTTTCATCAGTTCTTCTTCTTCTATTTCCCGGTGCAGTTTTCCTTCGATGGCGAACGAGACCGAGCCGGTTTCTTCAGAAACCACGAAGGCGGCGACGTCGGCCCGTTCGGTGATGCCGACGGCGGCGCGGTGGCGCAGCCCGGCGGAAGGCGGCAGGTGCGGGTTCTCCGATACCGGCAGGATGCAACTGGCCGACTGTATCCGCCCGTTGACAATCAGCACCGCACCGTCGTGCAGGGGGCTTTCCTTGTTGAAAATGCTCTCCAGCAGGGGTTCGCTGATCTCGGAATTCAGGGTGATGCCCGAGCTGACCAGCCCGTCGAGGTTGAGGTTGCCGGCCAGCACGATGAGGGCGCCCGTCTTCTGCTTGCTCATGCGCAACAGGGCCGAGCGGATAGCGCGAAGCTGCCGCGCCTTCTCTTCGGTGTCCTCCAGGTTGCGGTCGATGATGCGCCCCACGAAATTGGAGCGGTGGCGCAGGGTCGTCTTGCCGAGAAAAAGCAGGAAACGCCGCACTTCCGGCTGAAAAATGATGATGATGATGATCACCCCCACGCTGACGAACTGCCCCAGCACGGCCGCCAGCAGGTCCATGTTCAGCTGGTTGACCAGCCACCAGGCCACGTACATCATCAGCACGCCGATGAAGATATTGAAGGCGATGTTGCCCCGCAACAGCTTGTATATCTGGTAGATCAGGTAACCCACGATGAGAATGTCCAGGACATCCCAGATGCGGACGGGCAGAAAGCCTATGTCGAACAGGTAGAGCATGCAGATATCAGTGTATTTGGGTTGGGGTTTCAGGGCTGCAAGTTAAAGGTTACGGGTTATAAGTTACAAGTTTTTCTCCCGGCCAAGGGCAGCGAGGCCGGGGGAAATCAATACGCCTGTCAGGCATCTTTTATCATGCACTTAGCCAGATACTCCGGAATAAAAAGCCGGCCAACCAGAACAACTTACATATTAAAATTGTAATTATAAGAGATGGGGCCAATTTAGTTTGCGAACACCTTTCCGCAGGGGAATACGAGGGAGTGTGGGGGGTGTCAAGCTTTGTTCATTTTCGAAGGGAAGGTGTTTTAAAAACCTTTGCACTACCAGGAAATGGCGTTAGACAAAAGTCTTTCATCATCTTAAAAATGAACAGAGGATAAAATGAGAAAGGTATTCCTATCAATGGCTATTCTGGTGTATTCCTTATCCCATGCTCAGGATTTCTGGCAACAAACCAACGGGCCGAATACGGGATATATAAAATCCCTTGTTATCAATTCCAGTGATCAAATTTTTGCCGGGACAGGAGCCGGGATTTTCCGTTCATCCGATAACGGGGATAGTTGGACCCCAACCAATACGGGCCTGACTCGCCTGGAGATCACATCTCTTGTCATCCATTCCAATGACGATATCCTAGCCGGTACAGATGACAGCGGAGTTTTCCGCTCAACCAATAATGGAGATAACTGGACACCAGTTGGCCCGGCAAGTACATGGATTATTTCTCTTGCCATCAATTCCAGCGGGCATTTTTTTGCCGGGACATATAGCGGGGGAGTTTTCCGCTCAACCAATGGCGGGGGCAACTGGACATCAATTGGCCCGTCAAATATTGGGGTTTTGTCTCTTGCCGTCAATTCCAGCGGGCATATTTTTGCCGGGACCAATGGCGAGGGAGTGTACCGCTCAACCAACAACGGGAATAACTGGACATCAATCAATACCGGCCTGACAGATGCATCGGTTTGGTCTCTCGCCATCAACTCCAGCGGGCATATTTTTGCCGGGACATATAGCGGGGGAGTTTTCCGCTCAACCGATAATGGGAATGAGTGGACGCCAGCCGGCCCGGCAAATACCTGGGCCACTTCTCTTGCCATCAACTCCAGCGGGCATATTTTTGCCGGAACATACGATAATGGAGTTTTGCTTTCAACTGATAACGGGGATAACTGGACATCAATCAATACCGGCCTGACGAATCCTCATATCTGGTCTCTTGCCATCAATTCCAGGGGGCTTGTTTTTGCCGGGACAGGTGGCGGGGGGGTGTACCGGAGTGCGCAATCAACGACTGCTGTCAAAGGAGTTAATGAAGAAATGCCATCCCCATTTGAATTAAGGCAAAACAATCCCAATCCCTTTAATGCTTCTACCAACATAGTTTACTCCCTGAATAAATCAGGTTATGTCGTTCTCAAAATCTGCGACATGCTTGGCAACGAACTGCAGACACTGGTTAATGGATTTCACACCCCGGGAGAATATGCTGTTATTTTTGACGCCCAAAACCTACCCGGTGGAATTTATTTCTGCAAACTCCTGGTTAGCGGTGGTTTTGAACAAACAAAGCAAATGATACTGACGAACTACACTCAACGGTAAATGTTTTGTGCATTTGTGAAATTTCCACAAATGCACAAAACCTATTGCAGCCAGGTATAGCAACCTTTATGCTTGGAGCCCCCCGGAGTTCCCTCCATTATCCTACTCTCCTCCCCCCGGATGCCAGAACCCTTCTTTCATATTGTAAAACAAAAAAGCCAGCATATCCGCTCCTTGGGCGATGCGTTTGCCGGTGGATGCGCCGGCGCCCGGCTCGATGCGGATCAGCAGGGGCGCATTGCCCTGCTGATGGGCCTGCAGCGCAGCGGCAAATTTAAAAGAATGCGCCGGAACGACAATGCCGTCGTGGCCGGCCGTGGTGATCAGGGTAGCCGGATACGCCTCCCTGCCGATGTTGTGCAGGGGTGAATAGGACATGAGGTAATCGAAACCCGCCCTGTTGTCGCTGGCCCCGTAGTCATCGGCCCATGCCCAGCCGATGGTGAACTTCTGATAGCGCAGCATGTCGAAAACGCCGGTTGACGGCAGGGCTACGGCATAGAGGTCGGGCCGCTGCGCCAGGCAGGCGCCGACCAGCAGCCCGCCGTTGGAGGCGCCGTGGATGGCCAGCTTCTTCGGCGAGGTGTAATTGTTGGCGATGAGGTATTCGGCGGCGGCCTGGAAGTCATCGAAAGTGTTCTGTTTGCGGCCCTTCGCGCCGGCTTCATGCCAGGCTTTGCCAAATTCGCCGCCGCCGCGGATGTTGGCCAGCGCGCAGACGCCGTCGTTTTCCAGCACCACCGGGAAGAGCATGTAGCCGGTGGGGTTGAAAACGGGCAGAACCGGAATGCCGAAACCGCCATTTCCGTACAGCAGGGTTGGGCGGGCGCCGTCCAGCTTCAGGCCCTTGCGGTGCACGATGAACATGGGAACCATCGTGCCGTCATAACTCTTGTATTTCACCTGTTGGACCACATAAGCCCGGCTGTCGAAGCCTGTCTCCGGCTGCTTGTACACCGACTGGGCCATGGTGTTCAGGCCGAGCCGGTACACCGTGGGCGGCTGGGTTAGAGCAGTGAATTCGTAGAACACTTCGGAGCTGTCCGGCCTGCCGCTGAAATCCAGGATGGCGCCCATGCCGGGCAGCTTCAGGCTCTGTCCGGGCGCGCCGTCCAGTGAAAAAACCCGGGCCTGGCTGCTGGCGTCGTGCAGGTAATGCGCGACGATTTTCCGCCCGAAGAGGTAGGCTTCCTGCAGCACATCAGCGGATTCGGGAATGACCTCCTGCCAGTAGCGCACATCGGGCTGCAGGGTGCTGATGCGGATCAGCCGCCCCTTTGGCGCCTTGTGGTTGGTCAGCACATAGAGCGCGTTCTGATCGTTTCCCACGACGGTAAAATCGTAGTCGAAGGTTTCCACAACCGGGGTAAAAAAGGGGTCGCCGGTGCTCAGGTCGCGAAAATAGAGGGCATTGCCGCTTGTCGATTCGGAGGTGTAGAGAATGAGAAAACGCTCGTCTTGCGTCACCTCGGCCGAGGCGTACCGCTGAGGGTTGCGGCGGTCGGTGTAGGCCAGTTCGTCTTCTGACTGCGGCGTGCCCACGCGGTGGTAATAAACCTGGTGGAACTCGTTCCTGGCCGACGGGCCCTCGCCTGCCCGGGGTTCGGGATAACGCGAATAAAAAAAGCCGTCGCGGTACCAGGATACCGGCGAGCATTTCACCCAGCGCACCGTATCTTTCAGCATCCCGCCGGTGGAGAGGTCTCTGACGAAGATGGTGCGCCAGCCCGAACCCCCTTCCGAAACCTGGTAGGCCAGCAGGGAGCCGTCTTTGGAAAAGCCGTATTCACCCAGCGAGGCCGTGCCGTCGGGGGAGAAGTTGTTGGGGTTGAGCACGGGCTCCATGGGGCCGTCGAGGGAAGCCATGCGGTAGAGGACGTCGTGGTTCTGCAGCCCGTCATTTTTGAAAATATAGTAATAATTGCCCCGTTTCATCGGGGCCGAATAGCGCTCGTAGTTCCACAGGGCGGCCAGGCGGTTTCGGATGGCTTCGCGGTAGGGAATGTTGCTGAAGTAGTTTTCCGTGAGCGAGCGCTGCTGCTGCACCCAGCGGGCCGCGGCCTCCGAACTGCCGTCTTCCAGCCAGCGGTAAGGGTCGGCCACTTTTTTACCGAAGTAATCGTCCACAACGGTGGTATCGCGAAAGGTTTCGGGGTACTTCACCCTGATGTCCCTGAATTCGGGGAGGATGAGGCCGGACTCGCCCCTGCCGCCATCCCCGCAGGAGGCGAGCAAGGGAAGGAGCAGGAGCAGCCAGGAATTTTTTCTCATCATTGGTTCTGGTATTTATAAATTAGCCCCAATATCGGGCGGCAAAGATTATTTTCGAAACTTAGCGCCGTTTCCTGCGTATTTATTACAAGGATTCGCCAGACAATAAAAAAACGAAAAAGCGGCCTGTTTTTTTGCAAATCTGCGGCTAAATCCTGGAACAGGCTCCAGAAACCCAAACCGGCACATCAGATGACAAAAAAGGGATACTACATATTGCCGTTGCTGGCCTTCGCGCTGGGCATTGCCCCCATTCAGGGCCAGCCCCAGCTCGTGATGCGCACCAACGAAAAAGGAGAAACCATCATCGTATTCCCGGACGGGAGGACTCAGGTTTTTTCTGAGTTCGGCCAGGAGCCTGAACCCGCAGCCCCCCCTGCGAACGCAAAGCCCGCCGATGGCAAGTACCCCATCCTGGATGTAAAGATCGAGCCCCTGGAAGGCGGCATACCCGTCACATCCGAAGACCTGCGCCGCATCTCGGAGCGGCAATCCCAGCTATACCGCGACGCAGCCCGCATCGCGCAGGAGCGCGCAGAGGAAGCCACCCGCCAGCGCAACCGGCTCGAAGCGTCTTACCGGCAGGCCGCCGAAGGCAATGCCGGCGCCGAAACCCTGGAGCAACTGTCCGCCCGCCTGAAAGCCGCCCGGCAAGCGGAAGTGGAAACGGCCAATGAAGCCCAGGTGGCGAAGAACGAGGCCAGGCGCGCCGAAGAGATCGTGCGCCGCGGCAATTACGTGGAAGAATACCAGCGCAAGCAGCAGGCCAAAAAACAACAGGCCCGCCAGTACGAAAACATCGGCCTGACTTCCTCCGGCTACTTCGGCAACCTGCTGCTCGACGACAACTACCTGCCTTTCACGCACAGCGAAGACGTCATCCTGAACCCGCCCGCTCCTGCCTGCGAATTCGCCTACGAAGGCAAAGACGACAGAGGGCGCTTCCGCCGCGACCTGCACAAGCAAGTGCTCTTCACCCATACCGATGAACGCCTGCGCCCCTTCCTGAAAGACAAAAACTACCTCACCTGCGAAGGCTATTTCACCCAGCTCGGCGGCTTCCGCTACCTCAGCCTGCAGTTCACCTTCGCCTACCCCAACGCCCGCGAAGCCTACGGCTTCATCGAAAAGGGCAGTTACCTCATGATCAAGCTGATCAACGGCCAGTTCATTACTCTGTTTTCAGGTAAAATGGACAAGGGCGCCGTCGATACGGAAACCGGGCTGCTCACCTACCTCGTCCACTACCCCATCGACCAGAGCCAGATCAACATCCTCAAACGCAGCGAAGCCGATACAGCCCTCGTGGCCTGGAGCAGCGGCTACGAGGAATACCAGGTGTATGACCTGGGCTTTTTCATCAGCCAGCTCCGCTGCCTGGATTAGGGATGCTGAAGGTAGCCCTCAAGTTTATTTGAGCAGCTGAAATCGAAAAGGAAGCGCAAATAAATTTGCGGGATACTTACCCGTTTTGATTCGGGAAGCGCAAATAAATTTGCGGGATACTTTATGAGCAGCGCAAAGCAGCGCAAATAAATTTGCGTGCTACTTTAATTGCAGCGCAAAGCAGCGCAAATAAATTTGCGTGCTACTTTATTGCCCTATGCTCCCCGACCCCATTCGTGGTATTCCGCCCGACGAATGTCGAAAAGTTTGCACGCCTCATCAGCAAAGGCCCTATTTTCACACCTGATTTATTTTCAATACTTACCTAAACCAAAGCATCCATGAAAAAATCGCTATTGTTGTTCTCCCTGTTCTTCATGCTCACCGGGCTGCAGCAGCTGGCGGCCCAGGCCGCCGAAGATATCGTCGGCGCCTACCTGGAAAATATCGGGGGCAAGGAAAAACTGGCAGCCGTCAAAACGGTCAAGATGAGCGGCAACGCTAAAGCCCAGGGCATGGACATTCCCGTGGCCATGTACCAGAAAGCTCCCGGCCTGCAGCGGATGGACATCATCTTCCAGGGCAAAACCATCACCCAGATGGCCTTCGACGGCCAGGAAGGCTGGTCCACCAACTTCATGACCATGGAAGCTGAAAAGTGGGACGCCGAACAGTCCGAACTGATGAAGGGCGAGATGGACTTCATGAACGCCTTCCTCGATTATGCCGCAAAAGGCTACGCCATTGCCCTGGAAGGGGAGGAAACGGTGGAAGGCACGGACTGTTATAAGGTCAAGCTAACCAAAAAGCCGGTAACGGTGGACGGCAAGGAAGAAGAGAACATCAGCTTCTATTTCTTCGACAAGGAATCCAACGTTCCGATCATGACCCGCGAATTCGCCAAAACGGGCCCGATGAAAGGACAGCCTACCGAAGTGTACTACAGCGATTACCAGGAAGTGAACGGCATCTATTTCCCATTCAGCATTTCCCAGAAAATGGCCGGCCAGACCGTGTTCTCCATGGCCGTGGAAAACATCGAGCTGGACGTGGACATGGAGGATTCCCTCTTCGCATTCCCGGCTGCCGACGCGCCGGTGGACGCCAAGTAGGGCGCCAGCAAAACGCCGGAAGGCGGAAGTGGGAAATGCCGGGAAACGCCGGATTTTTCCCACTTCCGCCCGCCCACTCGTTACACTCGCCTTCAGGTAAGTAGTTGGACACATTTATTGTAACTCATACTGCTTCGGAAATACGGCGTCAACAGCATTGTTCCTGGGGCTAAGGTTATATTGTTGGCTTGTTATATTGTTCTGCTAAATATGTCCAACTACTTAAAACCACCGCCTTCCACCAAACCTTCAAAACATGAAACAACATCTCCTCTTTTTTCTGGCCATAGGTTTCCTCACCCCTATTTTCGCCCAGGAAAATGCCCCCCTGAAAGGCGACGCCCTCTTCGGCTCCCTGCGCGGCCGGCATATCGGCCCGGCCCTGATGAGCGGGCGCATCACGGACCTGGACGGGCACCCCACAGATTCAAGGATCGTTTACGTCGGAACCGCCGGCGGCGGCGTCTGGCAATCCACCGATGGCGGGGCCACATTCAAATCCATATTCGACGACCACCCCCAGTCCATAGGCGCCATCGCCATTGACCCCAAACAGCCGGACAAGGTGCTGTGGGTGGGAACCGGCGAGTGCTGGGTGCGCAACAGCGTCTCCGTAGGCAACGGCATTTACAAATCCACCGACGGCGGCAAGGGCTGGGAGCGCAAGGGGCTCGAAAAATCGGAGCGCATCAGCAGCATACAGGCCAACCCCGAAAACCCGGACGAAGTATATGCCGGCGTGCTCGGCGCCCTGTGGGGCGACAGCGAAGACCGGGGCGTTTACAAAACCACCGACGGCGGCGCAAGCTGGGAGAAAATCCTGTACGTCAACCCTTCCACTGGTTGCTCCGACCTGGCTATGGACCCCCGCAACCCCAATGTCCTCTATGCCGCCTTCTGGGAGTTCCGGCGCACGGCTTACTCCTTCAGCTCGGGAGGCGACAACAGCGCGCTGTACAAAAGCGAAGACGGCGGAAAAAGCTGGAAGAAGATCCACAACGGTTTCCCCGCCGGGCAGCTGGGCCGCATCGCCATCGCGGTGGCGCCCTCTTCGCCCAACATCCTCTTCGCCGTCATCGAATCCGAGAAGAACGAGCACAAGGGCCTGTACCGCTCCGAAGACGGCGGCGCAAGCTGGGAGCACCGCAACAAGGATTTCGAGCTGGCCGTGCGCCCCTTCTACTTCTCGCGCATCGTGGTGGACCCCAGGAATCCGGACATCGTCTGCAAGGCCGGGCTGAGCGGCTCCATCAGCAAGGACGGCGGGCGCACCTTCCGCGCCATCGGCAGCGGCGTGCACGCTGACATCCACGACTTCTGGTTCGACGTCAACGACTCCAACCGCCTGTACCTGGGCAGCGACGGCGGGGTTTACCGGAGCTGGGACGGCGGCAACGTCTGGGAAATGGTCAAGGGGCTGCCGGTTTCCCAGTTTTACCACGTCACCCTCGACAACCAGAAGCCCTTCCGCGTGTACGGCGGGCTGCAGGACAACGGCTCCTGGGTGGGGCCCTCGGCCAGCCCCGGCGGCATCGAAGCACGCGACTGGATCGAAGTGGGCTACGGCGACGGCTTCCGCGTTTACCCCCACCCCAGCGACCCCAACATCTGTTATTCCGAGATGCAGAACGCCGAAGGGTTCTGGCGCGTCGACCTGTCCAAGGGGCAGATCAAGAACATCAAGCCCTACGCCGAAGCCGGCGACACCAAGCTGCGCTTCAACTGGAACACCCCCATCACCACCAGCCACCACCGGCCCAACCGCCTGTACGTGGGCAGCCAGTTCCTGCACCGCTCCGACGACCGGGGCGAAACATGGGTGAAAATCTCCCCCGACCTGACCACCAACGACCCGGCCAAACAGCAACAGGAAGAAAGCGGCGGGCTGAGCGCCGACAATTCCGGCGCCGAGAACCACTGCACCATCTTCACCATCGGCGAATCGCCCCTGGACGAAAACACCATCTGGGTGGGCGCCGACGACGGCAATGTGCAGGTGACCTTCGACGGCGGAAAAACCTGGGCCAAGGCAACGGCCAACATCCCCGGGCTGCCCCAAAACACCTGGGCCTACCACATCGAACCAAGTAACTTCGACAAGCAGACAGCATATACCGTTTTCGACGGCCATACCCGCAACGACGGCGCCGCCTATGTGTACAAGACAACCGATGGCGGCAAAAGCTGGGCCTCCATCGCCACGGCCGACATCGAAGGCTTCGCCCGCTGCATCAGGGAAGACTATGTCAACCCCAACCTGCTGTATCTCGGCACGGAATTCGGGCTCTTCATCACCATCGACGGCGGGCGGAACTGGTCGAAATTCACCAGCAACGTGCCCGCTGCAGCTGTGCACCACATCGCTCTACACCCCCGCGACCACGCCCTGGTGCTGGCCACCCACGGCAGGGGCCTGATCATCATCGATGACATCACCCCGCTGCGGCAGCTGACGCCCGAGGTGATGGCCAAGCCCGTGCACTTCTTCGAGCGCCCCCCGGCCATCATCCGCGAACCGCCCGACTTCGGCAGCACCGCGCCCTTCGGGGAATTCACCGGCGACAATCCCCCATCCGCCGCGCAGATCACGTACTACCTCAAAAGCCGCCACACCTTCGGCAAGATGGCGCTGGAGATATTCAACGCCAAAGGCGACCTGGTAGGCGAGCTCGCCCCCGGCAAGAGCAAGGGCATCAACCAGGTGTCGTGGAACTACCGCTACCGGATGCCCAGGGTGGCCAAAGCCAAGACGCTGGCCACCGGCGCATTCACCACCCCCACCCTGCCCCCGGGAACCTACACCGTCCGGCTGACGAAAGGCAAAGACGTCTATGAAACCAGCCTGGAGCTGGCCCCCGACCCGGCATCCATCCACTCGGACGCCGACCGGGCCGCCCAGCACGATGCCGCCATGCAGCTCTACCGCATGAACGAAAACCTGGCCTACCTCGTCGACCAGATCGGCCACATCCAGGAAGGGATAGCGGCTGCGCGGGCGAAAAACCCCTCAAAGAAGGCTTTGAAACAACTCGGCCCCTTTGGCAAAAGCCTTACCGCCCTGTACGAAGAAGTGGTCGTCACCACCGGCGACAACTACGTCGGCCAGGCGGAGCCCCGCCTGCGGGAGAAGATATCCGGCCTGTACAGCAGCGTTGCCGGCTATGCCGGGCGCCCCTCCAACGCCCAGCTGGACAACCTGAAGCTGTTGTCCACCCAGCTGGATGCCGCCCAGTCCCGCATGGACGCCCTGCTCGGGCAACTGGAGGGGCTGAACAAGGCCCTGGCGGCCGAGGGGCTGCCGGAGATCACCTTCCGCAGCAGGGAAGCGTTTATGGAGGCGGATTTGTAGGGCGGGGCGGGGCAGTCAGGGGGTGGCTTGCCTTGATTTTGCTGAAGTTCAGCCACCCCGTGACTTATCCGCGGCAGGGGTTTCGCCTCAGGCCGGGGCTTACCTCGCCTCCCCACATCCCAGCAACCCTGTCTTAAGCCCGGGGTTTTACATTGGCCATCCCAACGAATCCCGACTCCGGCGAAAAGAACGGAGGTAAATTGTTACCCCAAAACCCCTATATTACTCCCCAAAGGCGCAATGCCTCCACATTAAACCGTAGCATGGGGCCCCTGGAACTCAAAAAAATGCTGAAGGACGAAAAGAAGGTCCTGAACGTGCTCGGCCTGATCCTGGCCAACGAGTACATTGACAAAAATCCGGATCTGTGCAATAAGTGCATCCTGATGTACAACAATTACTCCAACCTGCAAACGGAAAGGAATATTATCATTGACGAGAAAGAATACCAGCTCAGGAAAAATCAAATCCTTAATGCCCTGCTCCACTACATTGATGCCTTGCCCCCCGAACTGGAATTCAAGAAACCCCGCGCCGAGGCCGGCCAGCAGTTGGTGACCCTGGAACTCGACCGGGCCCTGAAGGAATTCAGCCACGAGTTCAAAGAAAACCTTCGGAAACAGGTCGCCCAGTTTACGGGTATCTCGCCCGAGCAGGTCGTGATCGTCGGCATCCGGGAAGGGAGCCTGATTATCCGAGCCATTTTGCCGAACAAGGCGGCTTTTTACCTACTGCATGCTTTCCGGAAAAACCCCGCGCATCAGTTTTTCAAAAGCCTGAAAGCCCAGTCGGTACGGGTGGTGTATGCCTCGCCGCTGGGGTATCTGGCGCATTTGTGGTATTTGATCCGGCATCAGGCCCGATACCGCAATGCCGGTTTTATCATCGCGGCCCTGCTGCTGTTGGCGACTGTTTCCTATGGCGTATGGGACATGATCGACGGCCAAAAGGAAGCTGCGATGAATGGGCTGGAATTGGTTCGCACCAAAGCTATCGAAAGCGGAAAACGCGTCATCCAGGAGAACAATGAGCTTCTGGAACTGGTTTCCGCGGCGCAGGACATTTCAAACGCCGCCAACCTGGGCCTCAGCACCATCCAGGCTGCCCCGGATAGCACAGGCCCGCGCGCCGGCGAATCTTATCTGGAATTGCTTCCTTTTATCAGGGATTTTGACCAGAAAGCTCAGGCCATCAACGAGAAAATCAAATCGCTCAATGCGGCAGTTGAAACATTTGAAAAGGATGTCGAAATACTGATACTTGCGGCTGCTCATTCCTCCAAAAACGCCCAAACCATTGAAACGATCCGGGCCGCCCAGGAAGAAGCCCGCAGGAACCTCCTGGAGATGAACCAGAAAATCCAATTGCTTAAAGGCGGCTCCACGCTGATGCGCATCATCATTCAGGCTGTGGAAAATCAAAACCAGGACCCAAAACTGGAGGAACTGAAGTACGCCTGCAACACCGCCATGGAACATCTGAACGCCATGGAAACGGTGCGGGTGATATAGCCGGCTTCTACGACAGTCACGGGGTGGCTCCCCCAGTTTTTTCAAGGTTCAGCCACCCCGTGACGCCACTACTCCACTATTCCATTGTTCCACCAAATATATCCCTAATGCGTGCTAACCCACTCCAGCAACGGCGCCCACGCCAGCTCCTCGGCATTGCTGGCGATGAAAATGTCGATGTGCCCGAAGTCGTACAGGCCCTGATCGTCAGGCAGCAACTGGATGATGTGGTGGGTCACATCGGTGCTGCCGATAAGGGAAAAGGCGTATTCGGACAGATATCCAAAGCCGCCGTAAGCACCCAGGTTCAGGATTGGAACGGTAATGTCAGCAAAATGGTCGTCGAAAGGCGAGTCCACGATCTCGGAAACCATGACACTGTAGTCATAGATAAACAGGGATGGTTCATACAGCGGAGATGCTTTCATGAAGTCGAACCACTGTTCCATTGTCAGGAACTGCAGCCCGACTGGAGTTCCATTTTCCCAAACGCCGGCCAGAAAATGGGAATGCGGTTCTCCATAAATAGGCTGGACGCCGAAGAAAAATACAACCTGCATGTTGGTAAAGCCGGGAAAATAAGGAGATTCACCGTCCGGATCGCTCTGCCCCAATTGGGCAGGCAGCCTGAATGGTACAAAATCCTGGTATTCTCCATTATCCAGAAGCGCCTTTGTACGGTTATATTCCGCTATGAAAAACGCATTCATCCCGGGGTCATCCGTTTTGATCGTAAAATCGATCGGAACAAACCCCTTGATATTCCGCTGCCCCTGCCCGATCTGGGTTTCGGCGTTCAGGGCGGCGAAGCCTGTGGCTACACCACTGCTATACCCCGCCAGTATCATCCGGTCATTCGGGCTGCCGGTCAGGTAGCGGGCCAGGCGGGCGATGCCGATGGCGCGGCGCAGGTCTTTCTGTTGTTTGTCGAGGCCCCAGTCCGCCATGAAGGAATAGTCCGTCACCTCGTCGGGAACAAGGTTCCAGGCCTGGTCGATGCCCCAGACGTCAACGTCGTTCTTGGCCAGGTAGGCCGCCATGCCGAAGTCCCTCGGCGTGCTCGGGGAGTTGAGCCCCGGCAGCATCATGCCGACAAAGTCCTTGGCGTCGCCATGCTGGAAGAACAGGGCTTTGGAGGTGTTGATCGGCCGGTTGGGGGCCCATTCCTTCACCACCCGGTGGATGCCGATGCGGCTGTAGGGCCCCGAGCCGATGCGCACCGTAAACCAGTAGTGGGCGATGTCGTCGGCAATAACCTGCCGGTAGTAGTTGTGCACGCCAATCCCACGGGTTTCCACTTCGCCGTCGGCCTGCCCCGCTTCGAGGGGCCAGCCGGCGGTGGCTGCCAGCTCTTTGGCAATCCCGTAAACGTCGAGGCCCAGGCTTTCGGACAGTTCCGTGAACTGTGCGGCGCTCTCCTGTTGCTGTGCCGGCGAAGACAGCTCGTCTTTCTGGCAGCTGTTCATGAACAGGAAAATGCCCAAAACGGCGAGAATGACAGTAAGCTTTTTCATTGGCCGAAATTTTTGGTTTATCATTCCCGGAAACGCGGGCCCATAACCCGCGCCCCGGCCATAAAGCCAGTTTGAACGCGGGCCCGCGGCCCGCGTTCCGTCGCGTAGTTCAGGTTTATTGCTGGCATCGAGGCCTTCCCGCCATGCGGGCTATGCAATACACGATTCAGGCTGAAATACTGTCGGCCAATCTCTGTTCAGATAGGTTGTTCCAAAGGGGAGTATAGGAAGAAGAATGCGAATAGAAGGCCCGGGGCTCAGCCGCCCCCGGCTTCCATCCTCATATTTAGTTTTTTGGAATCTTTTACGGCTTAAATGTAGCAAAAGGCCCGCGGCCGTGCTTGCACTATTGTTGCATTCTTATGGATAATGGTTGCATGCGAAAATGCGAGCATACTGGCGTACTGGAATGCAAGAGCCTCCCAGGCCAGCCATATAACAATATAGCCATATATATTACCAGGCTTCCCCCGGCCTACCCCCGCATCTCCGAAGGCGCCTTGCCGTATTCGGCGGCGAAAACCCGGGAGAAGTAAGCGTGGT
This sequence comes from Bacteroidota bacterium, assembly GCA_963169455.1. Classification (GTDB taxonomy): domain Bacteria; phylum Bacteroidota; class Bacteroidia; order Chitinophagales; family Saprospiraceae; genus JACJYE01. Next base: position 29,750 of record CAUJDW010000126.1, read on the forward strand.
CTTTGAAGCCGACATCCATGGCGATCTCGGTGACGGATTTGGAGGTGGTTTGGAGAAGCCTCAGGGCGTGAGCCAGCCGGATGGAGCGGATGAAGTGCCCTGTGGACAATCCCGTCAGTGCTTTCAGCTTGCGGTGCACCTGGGTGCGGCTCAGGAAGATGGCGTCCGACACCTCATCGATGCTGAAGTCCGGGTCGTCGAGCCGGGCTTCGACCAGCTCGCGCACTTTGCGGACGAAGTTGTCTTCCATCTCCAGGGCGGGCTGCGCCGGGGCCGGCGGGCTTTGCAGGCGGCTATACCGTTCCTGCAACCGCCTGCGCAGCTCGATCAGCTTTTGCATGCTCACCCGCAGTTCCTCGCGGTCGAAGGGTTTGGACAGGTAGGCGTCGGCGCCCCGCTCCAGGCCCATGATGCGGTCTTCCATAGTAGCCCGGGCGGTGAGCAATATGATGGGAATGTGGCTGGTGCGCTCGTCTCTTTTCAGGGTGTCGGCCACTTCGAAACCGTCTTTTTCGGGCATCATCACATCGCTGATAATGATGTCGGGTACGAGCTCGATGGCCATTCTGATGCCCACCTTGCCGTCGTAGGCGGCCTGGACGCAATATCCCTCTTCCAGGCAACTGCGCAGGTAATGGACGACATCCCTGTTGTCTTCGATGACCAGGGCCATCGGCTTGCCCTCGCAATCACCGCCGAGCAGCGCCTCCGCCTCCCCGTCCGGTTCGGGATCTGTTGCGATGAACTGCCCGGCAAACTGTTCCACTTTCTCTTCCCGGAATGTGTGCCTTTCGGCAGCCGTGCGGCTGACGGGCAACAAGACGGTGAAGGTGCTGCCTGCTCCCGGCCGGCTCTCCACCGCGAAGGAACCCCGGAGCAGCTTCACCAGCTCGCTGGCCAGCGCCAGCCCGATGCCTGCTCCAGCCCCCTCCAGCCCCCCCGATTGGGGGGCATTGCCCGAAGCAGCCCTGCCCAAGCCTTCTTCCCCTCTTTGAGGGGATTGAGGGAGGCTCCCTCCCACTCCTTTGGAGGGGGTTGGGGGGAGGCTATAAAACCGCTCAAATATCCGGCCCTGCTCGCCGGCGGGAATCCCGATGCCGGTGTCCTTTACCCTGATTTCCAGAAGTTCTTCGCCTTTCCGGTTCAGGCTGTCCACCAGCACGTAAACCCGGCCTCCCTCCGGCGTGAACCTGATGGCATTGGACAGGAGGTTGGAAAGTATCTTAAGCAGTTTGTCTTCATCATAGTCCATGACAAACTCCTCCAGCGGGCTCTGGTAGTGCAGCCCGATGCCTTTGGATTCCGCAAAAGAGTGGAA
>CAUJDW010000127.1 GCA_963169455.1 Bacteroidota bacterium
CTTTGCTATAGATGTTCGATCCCGTTGGGATCGTTGGCAGGGGTGTGGCGGTTTCGGCTTTGCTATAGATGTTCGATCCCGTTGGGATCGTTGGCGGGGGTGTGGCGGTTTCGGCTTTGCTATAGATGTTCGATCCCGTTGGGATCGTTGGCGGGGGTGTGGCGGTTTCGGCTTTGCTTCGGGGGCGCCGCCTTCAGTGGGCGCAAAGCCCTGAGAAGCCTCCTTTGCCTTACGCGAAAGGCCGCTGAAACCTGAAACCTGTAACCTGTAACCTGAAACCTGAAACCTGAAACCTGAAACCTGAAACCTGTAACACCCAATGGAGACTGGGAGACTGGGAGACTGGGAGGCCGGGAGAAGGGGAGACGAGGTGAGCCTGCGGCAACCCCTGAAACCTGTAACCCTGTAATCTGCCCTTCCCCGCTACGCTCAGCCGGATAAAAACCTGTAATCCTACTCCGTCCTGTATATCCAGCTCAGGTACCTGTTCACCTCGTCGTAGAGGAATGCCTCGCGGGCGTCCAGCAGTTCGGGGGTGGCGGGGGTGGGCTCCCACTGCCTGTCCAGCCAGTATTCCAGTTTGCCGTGCATAAAAATGAATTTGGCGAAGGGCTGGGAGGCGAAGAACATTTCGTCTTCGGAGAAATAATAGGAGGATTGCCCGGACATTTCCCCGGCCTGATCGGGTTCCGAAACGGCCAGTTTGATGGCTTTGCCGTCCTGCATCCAGAGCCGCAGGATACGCGTTCCTTCTTCGCTGGCCAGGGTATCGACGATGGGTTCCTGCCCGGACAGCAGTTCGTCCGTGGCGGCAACGATGCGTTGCACCCTTTCGATGGCCCAGCTCGCCAGTTCGGCCTCCGTCTGAGGCCGGGCGTCCTGCCCGGGGGCGGGAAAAAAGAATTTGATCATGAGTGCGAAGGTAAGGAGTGTTCTTAACATATAGCCATGATTTAGCATCCAACCATTATGGCCCGCCGAAGCTTTATGCGAAGGCAGGCCGCCATTCAAAAAGCCCCCAGGTAGCGCCCCGCTTCCCCCAGCAGGGCCGCTTCCCGGGCCACTCTGTCGGTTTCCGGGGCCTCTTTCGGCGACCAGTGTTCATCCAGCCAGTACTTCAGTTCCCGGCTGATGAAGATGAACTGGCCGTCGTTTTGGCGGGCGAAGAAGAGTTCGCTGTTTGCGAAGTAGAAGTTGGCTTCCTGTCCCCTCCCCGTGATGGCGGTGAGCCGCACCGGCTGGCCGTTTTCCATCCAAAGTTGCAGGCTGGCGCCCGTTTCCCGGCCTTCTGCGGGAGGCAATTCCCGGCTCAGGGGCTGCCGCCCCGCCAGTTGCTCATCCGTCAGGCGGATCACCTGCCGGACCTCCTGGATGATGGCCCGGGTGATCTCTTCGGCTGTCTGCGGCTTTTTTTCCGCCTTTCCGGCCTCCTGCGTACAGCTGACGGCCGTAAGGAGGAAAAACAAGGCGAAGTAGAGGCGTTTTGGCATGGTGCTTCTGGCGTGTCTTGTGGGCCTGATACGCCTTGCAGGCCTGGCCCCTTAGTCAAAGGCTGCGATCACGGAGATTTCCACGTTCACCAGTTTCGGGAGCCGGGCCACTTCCACCAGTTCGCGGGCGGGAGCGGTGGCTTCATCGAAGTAGGAAGCATACACCTCGTTGATGCGGCCGTAGTTGTTGATGTCGGTGACAAAGATACTGCACTTTACCACATCAGCGAACGAAAGCCCGGCCTCTTCGAGGATGGCGCCGATATTTTCCATGACCTGCCGCGTTTCCGCCTCGATATTGTCGGTTACCAGTTCCCCCGTTGCCGGGTTGATGGCGATCTGCCCGGAGGCGTAGAGCGTATCGTGATGGATAATGGCCTGGTTGTAGGGCCCTACCGGCGCCGGCGCCTTGTCAGTTTTGACGATTTTTTTCATGATTATCGTGGTTTAGCGATGGCAGCTTTTTTAAAGCTGCCATCGCTAAGAAGCTGCCATCGCTAAGCTGGAAAACACAAAAAGCCCCACATCCACGCAGCGGATGGGAGCTTCCTTTATCGTACATGCCAAAGGCTTTACAGTTCTTCTTCTGCCTTGACCAGCAGGTTGCCGCGGTAGTACATGTTGCCGTCCGCATCCCGGTAGGCGCGGTGCATCAGGTGTTTCTCCCCGGTGGTAGGGCAGATAGCGACATTGGGAACCGTGGCTTTCTTATGCGTTCTGCGCTTATGCTTCCGCTGCTTCGAAGTTCTACTCTTAGGATGTGCCATCGTTATTGAAATTTAAAAGGATGTTTACACGAATGCCGTTGCGGCGTTTAATTGTCGTTGGACAGCTTCTTCAATTCGTCCCAAATCGGGTTCGCCCCTTTTTCTTCTCCGCTTTCTTCCTCCGCCGGGCGCGGTTCATCCTCCCCTTCGCTTCCGCTCAGATAGCGGAGCATATCCTGGTTGCATGGCCGCGGGTTTTCTTTCTCGCAGGCATACACCTTGATAATGGGCAGGGCCAGGCAGATGAACTCGTAAATGTACTGCGCCACGTTGAGTTTCACGGTTTCCGGGCTGATAAAAACCATGTCGGGCTCGTCGGTTTCCACTTCCTCGCTGAACTTCACCAGCAGCCGCTGGCTGTCTGCAATGGGCAGGTTGATCTCTGCCAGGCAGCGGTCGCACTCGGCCCGCACGGAACCCTGAAAGTCGAACTGCAGCACGAACATGTCGGGCCGCTTGTCAAATTCCAGGTGCAACCGAATGTCGCAGTCCGAAATCGGAGATTGCTCAAAATTGTCAAAAAAGGAGCGATCAATCTGAAAGTCAAATTGATGGATGCCATTGCGCAACCCCTTCACAGGGATTGAATAATGAATTAACGGATCCATTTTAACCTTCTTTGAAGCCCGGCCAGCCTCCACTTTTGAAGTGCAGGGCTCTATTTTGTAAAAAGCGGATGCAAAGGTAATATTTTTGAAGACTAAAGCAAAGCGCCCCGCTATTTTTCGCCCGGAAAAATCGGGGCGGCGGATTTTCATTTCCGGCGGGCACGGGAAGGAAACGGGCGCCGCGCCCGGCCAACCTTCTTTTGTTATCTTTGTTCAAAAGCTGTTAAACAGGGCTTTGCCCAAGCTGAATCAAAGCCAGCCACGCTGTCTTGAATTTTATTTTCACAAACTCGTCCTATGGCGTATAAAAGCATGATGGAGGCCGTTCAAGACCTGGAAAGGCACGGCCAGCTCGTACGGATACGATCGGAAGTGGACCCCGAACTGGAAATGGCGGAGATACACCGCCGCGTGTTCGAAGCCGGCGGGCCGGCCCTGTTTTTCGAGCGGGTAAAGGGCAGCCCTTTTCCCGCTGTGTCCAATCTGTACGGCACTTTTGAGCGGACGGATTTCCTCTTCCGCCACACCATCGGCAAAGTGCAGAAGGTGATCGAGCTCAAAGCTGATCCCGCCAGTTTTTTCAAAAGCCCCCTTCGCTATCTGTCGGCTCCTTTTACCGCCCTGTCCGCCCTGCCCATGCAGCAGCGGCTGGGCGCGCCCATCCTCTACGGCCGCACCACGCTGAGCCAGCTGCCGCAGGTGAAATCCTGGCCGATGGACGGGGGCGCTTTCGTCACCCTGCCCCAGGTGCTCACCCTGCCGCCGGGCAGCCGCAACATCATGCAATCCAACCTGGGCATGTACCGCATCCAGCTGTCGGGCAACGATTATGTGCCGGATAAAGAGGTGGGCATGCATTATCAGATACACCGCGGCATCGGGGTGCACCACGCCATGTACAATGAAAGCGGAGAACCCTTCCGGGCATCCATCTTTATCGGCGGGCCGCCTTCCCATGCTTTTGCCGCCATCATGCCGCTGCCCGAGGGGCTTTCGGAGCTGACCTTCGCCGGCATGCTTGGCGGGCGCCGGTTTCGCTACCTGTGGCATGAAAACCACCTGCTCTCCGCTGACGCCGATTTCGTCATCACGGGCATTATCAGGAAAGGGGAGAAAAAACCGGAAGGGCCCTTCGGCGACCACCTGGGTTACTACAGCCTGGCGCACGACTTTCCGGTGATGGAGGTGGAAAAGGCCTACCACCGCAAAGATGCCGTCTGGCACTTTACCGTGGTGGGCCGGCCTCCGCAGGAAGACTCCAGTTTCGGCTACCTCATCCACAAGCTGGTGGAGCCGCTGACGCCGCAGGAATTCCCCGGCATCGTGGAAATCCAGGCCGTCGACGCCGCCGGGGTGCACCCCCTGCTGCTGGCCATCGGCAGCGAACGATACATGCCTTTCCGGGAAAGACAGCCGGAGGAGATACTCACCCAGGCCAACCACATCCTCGGGTCCGGGCAGACTTCCCTGGCCAAATTCCTCTTCATCGCCGCCAAAGGCGACGCCCCGGGGCTCACAACCCATGACATAGCCGGCTTTTTCCACCACGTCCTCGAACGGGTGGACTGGACGCGCGACCTGCACTTCCAAACCAAAACGACCATCGACACCCTCGATTATTCAGGCTCCGGTTGGAACGCCGGCTCCAAAGTGGTGGTGGCCTGCTGCGGGGCCAAAAAGCGGGAGCTGGCCACGGAACTGCCGGGCGGATTTTCCCTGCCGGCGGGTTTTTCCAACCCCCGCTTCGCCAGGCCGGGCATCCTGGCCATCGAAGGGCCGCCCTTTGCCGGGCCGGAATCTTATGCCGATGGAGCGGAACTGGGCCAGCACCTGGAGCGCTTCGATATGCCGGGCATCCCGCTCGTGGTGCTCTGCGATGACAGCGCTTTCCTGGGCGCTACGCTCAACAACTTTCTGTGGGCTACCTTTACGCGGGCCAACCCCTCCCACGACATCCACGGAGCCGGGGCTTTTTTCGAACACAAGCATTGGGGTTGCCGGGGGGCCTTGATCATCGACGCCCGCATCAAGCCGCATCATGCGCCGCCACTCATTCCGGACAAAACCGTGCAGGAGCGGGTAAACCGGCTGTTTGCAAAAGGAGGGGAACTGGAAGGCCTGGGTTAACCAGAAGGAGGCTCATACCAGCTCGTCTTCATCCCAGTTTTTGCGGGCAGGTTTTTCCATGTTTGGAAGCCGGAGGGCGTCTTCATCCTGTTCATCGCCGGAGCCCGCCTCGAGGCGGCGCATTTCCTGTTCCATCTCCCGGGCTTCCCAGTCGTCGCCAGCCATGCGGGCGCCGGGGAAACCGAATAGCTGGAAATACTGCGCCGCAATGGCCACGCCCCAACCCAGCATGGGATAAATGAACCACCAGTGGCTGGGGCTGGTAAAGGCATTCAGCAGGAAAAGGAACACGCTCGTGGTGAGGTAAACGCTCAGCTGGCGGTAGAATTTCCGCTTTTCTTCCACGCGTTTTCGGGCCTCGCGGTGCATGTCAGTAGGCATGGTTTGTCGGTTTTACCCCGAAAGATAAGAGCCGGGCGCCCTGCGTGCAAATTAATCCGACAAAGGCAGGATATTGCGCGCCAGGCTGCCCGCCAGGCCGCCCAGTCCGCCGAAAAAGCCGCCGAAAAGGGCTGTGAGCAAAACCACGGCTGTAGCGCTCTGCCCGCCGAAGAGTTCGCCGATCCGCCCGGCCATAACACCCTGGTTGAGGGTGTTCAGGTAGGCAGCGTAGCCACCCCAGAGCAGTGCGGCGCCCAGCAGCCCCCCGAGGAAAGCCGGCCAGGCTTTGAGGTTGAAGCCCAGGGCCAGCACGGCCGCCGCCAGGGGCATCATCCACCAGGGGAAAACCATCTGAAGGCCCGCTCCGATGAGTATCAGGGCAATGATGTACAGGGTCACTTTCATCTGATTGGCATTTTGGCCTCCGGCCGCTTATTGTTCTGGTCCGAAAGACATGGTAAAGAGCAGTTGTTCACCCGCGCCGCCGGGCTGTTTCAGAAATAGCAGGCGCTCGTACCCGCCATCCAGCCATTTGTCCACCATATTCTCGTAATAGGGGCTGCCCGGGTTGCCCGATTGCCCGCCGGGATAAATGCCGTAGGCTTCCATCTCCTCTCCCAGCGACACGGCCATGCGCCAGGATGGCCCGTTCTGTTCGGATATGGCGTTGGGGGCGTCGCGCCATCCGCCTACAGGAAGGTGCAGGCGCGAAAAGGCGGGGATATTGGCCAGGTGGTTGATGCCCGTATCCTTATAATCCGACCAGCTTTGCCCCTCGTATTGGGACAAGGCTGATTCCAGCGCCCCGGTGACGATGGCGGGAGCCTGCCCTGGCTGCCCGCTGCCCCGGCGGGCAAAAACCGGGTGATCGGGATGCCGGCGCAGCAAATCCAGGAAGCGCCAGGGCTCCGGCAGCAGCACCTCCAGGGAATCCTGGAGGGCCAGAAGCTCGTCAAAAGTGGCGCGGTGGGCTTCCTTGAACCACAGCTCGAAGAGCACCGGTTCGCGGGCACCCTTTTCATAACGGTAGTCCCAAGCCTGCAGGCCTTTCACTTCCGGGCGGGATAGCAGCGCGGTGGCCGTGGAATCGAGCATGCCCAGCAGGACAGGCATGGCTTCTTCCGCCTTGAGGCTGTAATTGTCCAGCTGCAGGGCCATCATGTCCTGCAGGGTAATATTATCCATCTCTTCCAGGCGGCGGTTGATGAACCGGCCCCGGTAGTCGTCGAAATTGCCGTTGTAGTAGTAGGGATAAGAGGGGTCCGTACTGTGCTGATTGGCGGAAGAGACGAATCCCCGGGAGGGGTTGTGCACCGCGGGCGCCTGGCTTCGCGGAATGGAGCCGTACCATGCATTCGCCGAGCTGGAGCCCTCCTGGACGAAGCGCCCCTGTTCAGGCCGTTTCAGCGGGAGCAGCCCATTGACCGTGATGGCGATATCCCCATCCTTATGGGCGAAGACGAAGTTCTGTATGGGGTTGTCGAAGCCTTCCATGGCCGCCCGGTAATCGTCGTAGCTGCGCGCCTGCATGAGCTTCCAGAAGGTGCCGATCTCCGTAAAGGGCTTCGGTGCGGGCTGGTCGTGGGCGACCCAGCGCATGGCCATGTCGAAATATGGCTGGCCGGGGTTTTCATACACCACCGGCCCCCATGCCGTATAGCGCACGGTGTCGAGCAGAGGCTGGTTGCGGCCTTTCACCCTGATCACCTCCACCACTTTGTCAACGGGGCGGGCCTGCCCGTCGTAGAAATAGGTTTCCCGCTGCTCATCCGCCCAGTCGATCCGGTACCAGTCGAGCACGTCGTGCGAGCCGTTGGTCACGCCCCAGGCCACATAATCGTTGAATCCGATCAGGATGCCGGGCACGCCGGGGAAGGAGACCCCGTAGGCATTGATCTCCGGCGTATGGATTTGGATTTCGAACCAGATGGCAGGCAGGCTGAGTTTGAGGTGGGGGTCATTGCAGAGCATGGGGCGGCCGGTGGCCGTTTTGCTCCCCGCCACTGCCCAGTTGTTGCTGCCGAGATTGGCCGGCGGCTGCTGGAACTGCCGGTGCGGGATCAGTTGCCCGATCATTTCCTGAGGAGGGCTTTGCCGGGTTTCGAGCGGCAGTGGGGTGAAGGCCCACTGTACTTCGGGCGGAATGACGGGCGATTGGCTGGGGTTGTATTCCGGGAAGAGGAAGTAGAAGAGGCTGTCGCCCAGCACCAGCCGCGAGTTGGTGGCCGGCAGGTCGTCATGGCCCGAGCTGAGGGTCTCGGCCATGGATTTGAAGAAGATGGCCGATTTGAGTGGCGACCAGGGCTCCGGGCTGTAGCCCATCAGTTTGAACTCGATGGGGTAATCAGCCGGGCGGAGGTTTTCGATATAGGCGTTTACGCCTCTTGTGTAGGCTTCGATCAGGCCGATTTCCTCCGGGTTGCGCTGCCAGCCTTTCAGGGCATTTTCTGCGGCAAAGAGCATGCCTTTACGGCGCTGCAGGCGGTCGCGCTCCAGGGCGCGTTCGCCGGCCACCTCTGCCAGGCGCCCGGCGGTGGCGCGTATGGCGATGTCCATCTGCCAGAGGCGGTATTTGGCTGCCAGGTAGCCCTGCACGAAGGCTGCGTCCTGCAGGTTTTCAGCAAAAATGTGGGGAACCAGCCGCTTGTCGAAAACTACGTCCACTTCGCCTTTCAGCTCGGGAAAAGCCAGGGAGATGTCCGCATGGGCGCCAACGGGTTCGGCGTTTTGCCAAAAGCCGGTGAAAGGGCTGAACAGGGGCCCGAGGGCCGGCAGGGAAGAGCCCAGCGGCTGATGGAGGCTGGCCAGCAAGGCCAGGGAAGCCGCAATTGCGGCTGCGGATGCAAATTTCAGAAACTGCATTTCGTTCGGATTATCGGCCAGCTGCGGGAATCGCCGCAAAGGCCGGTAAAAAGCACCAAATTATGAAAAATTGCTTGCCATTATATGGTTTCTCTGCGAGTGCGCCACAAAAAATCGGGCTTGTGACAGCTTATTGGAGGCGAAGGGCACGGCGGCCGCCGGGCGCTCTTTTTTTCCCCAGGAAAGCCATCTTTTGAAAAACGCAGGCGCCACGCCTTCTGTTTCAGTATATTTAAGTTGCATTTTAAAACAATTAATCAAAATTAAAAATTGATAATCAATTATATAAAAAATAATTTTGCATGAAAACGAAGTCACAAATACACAGTAAAAGTAAGGCTGGAAAACAATTTGATAAGTGCGGTTATTTGTGACAATAAAAATTCGATTTTTTCCCGGAATCTATGTTACACATTTTATGCATACCACCTTTTAAAAAATCGTTGTATATAAAAAACATGAGCTTGGTTTATGTCACAAAAAAAAGTGTTACTGGTTGTCTTTTATAACAAAAGTTACTATGTTTGTACCACGTCTTAAAAAGTAGTTTTTGTGTTTATTTGTTTGGGTTAGAGGCCCTTGCTTCTGGTAAGCAAGGGTTTTTTTTCAGTTTTACTCCTGAAAGCAAAAGGGCCGCTCCGGGAAAATCCCGGAGCGGCCCTTTTTTTATTCTTCCGGCCTGGCGCAGGCCATGCCGGGCCATCCAAGGCCTCGCGCGTGAAACCTTATCAGTTGTTGTTGAACATATTGCCTTCATTGGAAGGCAGGCCGGCAGGTTCTTCCGGCTTTTTCACCACTTCACCGGTAATGGTCAGCATTTTCTGTTCGGCGCCTGCATTGCTGGTGATAGTGACCCGCTTGGTGAACTTGCCGATGCGGTTCGTATCATAACGCACTTTGATCTCGCTGGATTCACCCGGTGCGATGGGTTCTTTCGGGTAAGTAGGCACGGTGCAGCCACAGCTGCCTTTCGCATTGGTGATGATCAGAGGGGCATTGCCGGTGTTGGTGAACTTGAAAACGCGCAAGGGTTCGGACCCCTGCTCGATCACACCATAATCGACTGTCTCGCTCTCAAAGGCCATAATCGGGCCGTCTTTCGGCGCTTCGGCAGCCACTTGAGGAACGTTCTGGCTGTATCCCAGGGCTGCTACCAGCAGCATTGCCATTACAGAAAGTACTTTTTTCATCACAATCTTTTTTAGTTTTTAAAGTCTGTGGGCAAAAATACAGTTATCCAAACCAAAATAAAAGCTTAAATCTCCCTTGTCGGGTTAATGATTCGTTAAACCAGGCAAAGTGCGCCGGCCATCCTGCCTGCCCGGCCCGGCGCATCTCCCGCCGTGCAGGGGCATAATTGTGAACAATCAGCAGGCATAATTGTATAGAAATGACGGGCAGTTTTGCCGAATATTTTTTATATTCGCACTTGTTTTGCATTGCCTTATGAAATTTTATTTCGCAAAAAAGCGAATTCCTGCCAAATACTAACCAAATTAACCGCCATGCTTATGATTGACAAGCCAACCCTCAAAGAGCGGGCAAATACCGGGGAAGACCTGTCAGGGGAATCCGTTTTACGGGACTTCGAGATCTGCTGCATCAGCCGGGAGGCAAGCCTGCTGGCCCGCAAAGAGGTGCTCACCGGCAAAGCGAAGTTCGGCATTATCGGCGACGGGAAGGAAGTGCCCCAGGTGGCCATGGCCCGGGCATTTCGCAAAGGAGACTGGCGCAGCGGTTACTATCGGGACCAGACCTTCATGTTCGCCCTGGGCCTGTCAACTGTCGAAGATTTTTTTGCCCAGCTATACGCCGACGCGGAAAACGACCCCTTCTCCGGCGGGCGGCAGATGAACAGCCACTTCGCCACCCCAACCATTGACGCAGCGGGAAACTGGACGAACCATCTCGCTTCCTATAATGTCAGTTCCGACATTTCCAGCACGGCTGGCCAGATGGCGCGGGCCCTGGGGCTCGCCCTGGCTTCCAAAAAATACCGCGAAAACCCGGCCCTGGATGAAAGCGGGCTTTTCTCCCGCCAGGGCAATGAGATCTGTTTCTGCACCATCGGCGACGCCTCTACCTCGGAGGGCGTCTTCTGGGAAACGGTGAACGCTGCCGGCGTCCTCCAGGCCCCGCTGGCTATCTCCGTATGGGACGACGGCTACGGCATATCCGTGCCCATCGAATTTCAGACTACCAAGTCCAGCATCTCCGAGGTGCTGAGCGGTTTCCAGGCCGCCCCGGGAAGCAACGGGCTGGATATTTATACCGCCAAGGCCTGGGATTACCCCGGCCTGGCCCGCCTGTACGCCGAGGCTATAGCCAAAGTGCGCTCCACCCACACTCCCGCCCTGCTGCACATCCAGGACGTCACCCAGCCGCAGGGCCACTCCACCTCCGGTTCGCACGAACGCTACAAATCCCGCGAACGCCTCCAGTGGGAACAGGAACACGACTGTATCCTGCGCATGGAACAGTGGATGATCCGGGAGGGCATCGCCACCCAGGAAGAGGCCAACCGCATCCGGTCGGAAGCCAAAAAGTACGTCAGGGAGTGCCGCGACCGGGCCTGGAAAGCTTTCACCGAGCCTGCACTGAAAGCCCAAAAAGCACTGAAGGGCATCTATGCCGCTATCCCTTCCGGCAAAGATGCCGACGCCATCCGGCAAAGCTTCGACGCCATGGCCCACCCCCTGCTCAGCGAGCTGATGCAGAACGCCCGGCGCATGTATTTCCACATCATGGGTAAAAACCTGCCGGCGGAAGGCCCCCTGGCAGAATGGATCGCCGAAAGCAGGCAGGTGGCGCACCACCGCTACCACACCCACCTGTACAGCGATTCGCCCCGCGCCGCCCTGAGAGTGCCGGCCATACCGCCCCGCTATGCCCCCGACGCCCCCCTCAAAAACGGCTTCGAGATACTCAACGCCTTTTTCGACAAAGCCCTGGAGCGCTATCCCGAACTGTTCGCTTTCGGGGAAGACCTCGGCCAGATCGGCGGCGTCAACCAGAGCTTCGCTGGAATGCAGAAAAAATACGGCCAGGCGCGGGTGTTCGACACGGGCATCCGAGAGTGGACCATCATCGGGCAGGCTATCGGCATGGCCATGCGGGGGCTGCGCCCCATCGCCGAGATACAGTATCTCGACTACCTCATCTATGGGCTGCAACCCATGACGGATGACCTGGCTACGCTGCGCTATCGAAGCAACGGCCAGCAACATGCGCCGGCCATTATCCGAACCCGGGGGCACCGGCTCGAAGGGATCTGGCATGCCGGCTCGCCGCTGGGCATGATCCTCAACAGCCTGCGCGGCATATACGTCCTCACGCCGCGCAACATGGTCCAGGCAGCCGGCATGTACAACACCATGCTGCAATCGGACGACCCGGCCCTCCTCATCGAATGCCTCAACGGCTACCGCCTCAAAGAGAAAATGCCGGCCAACATCGGCGAATATACCGTGCCCCTCGGCATGCCCGAAGTACTGCGCGAAGGCATGGACATCACCCTGGCTACTTACGGCTCCTGCGTGCGCGTTGCCGAAGAAGGCGCCCAACTCCTGGAGAAGCTGGGCATCTCCGTCGAACTCATCGACGTACAGACCCTGCTGCCTTTCGACCTGGAGCACCGCATCCTGGAATCCCTGAAAAAAACCAACCGCATCCTCTTCATGGATGAGGACGTGCCCGGCGGCGCTACGGCATTCATGATGCAGGAAGTACTGGAGAAACAAGGAGGCTACGCCTACCTCGACTCTCCTCCCGCCACCCTGACGGCACAGGAACACCGCCCCCCTTACGGCTCCGACGGCGACTACTTCAGCAAACCCAACCCGGAAGACGTGGTGGAGGCCGTTTACCGGATCATGCAGGAAGCCCAGCCCCGGCGCTTCCACGGCCGGCTGTGAGGTGAAATTCGCTTGTGCTTTTGTTCCCACACTTTGCCGGAATATTTTCCAATAATTAATATCTTTGGGCTCGCGGACGGCCTTTAGCCGCCGCAGCCCTTTTCCAGGCACACCGCCCTTCGCACACCCTGTTATCCGGATGGAGCCCGCTGTGCTCTCTCCGAATCCTCCGGAATGATAAGCGGCCAGTAAAACCATTTGTGTCCATGAAGCAGCTTTTGATTGCTCTTTGGAGCCTGGTGGCCCTGCTCAACCTGCCGCCCACCCTCCACGCACAGAATTGCAACACCTTTACGCTCGATGCCGGGCCTGATCAGGCCATCTGCGAACCCAATGGCAGTGTAAGCCTGTCTCCGGCATTCAACGGCCCCGTACTCGGCGCAAGCTGGACGCCGGCACAGGGGCTGGGCGCGCCCAACAGCCTGTCCACCACTGCTTCGCCGGCCGTGACTACTACTTATGTGGTGAGGGTGCTGTCGACCTCCACCCAGAACCTCATCTTTAACGGCAATTTCAGCCTGGGCAACGTGGGGTTCTCCACCGATTACAGCTATGGCAACGGCGGGCCCAACGGCATCCTCCACAACGAAGGGCGCTACGCCATTGACAACAACGCCAACGACACCCACGAGGACTTCGCCAACTGCACCGACCACACGGGCAACGGCAATATGATGGTGGTGAACAGCTCGCCCAACCCGGCCGATGTGTGGTGCCAAACCATCAGCGTTAGCCCCAACACCAACTATTTCTTCAGCGCCTGGGTTACTTCGGTGCACCCTACCAACCCGGCGCGCCTGCGCTTCTCCTTTAATGGAGTACTGCTGGGCAATGAACTGCAGGCTACCCCCAATACCTGCGAGTGGCTGCAGTTTGCAGAAATGTGGAACTCCGCCTCCAACACCTCTGTAGAGATATGCATCGCCAATGTGAATAATATCGCCTCCGGCAACGACTTCGCCATCGACGACCTATCCTTCGGACAGGTCTGCGAATATGTGGATTCGGTTACCGTCGTGGTGGCCGAACCCCTGGCTGCCCCCCAGGTGGCCTGCAGCAGCACAACCAGTTCCATCAGCCTGGAATGGCCGCCTGTGCCGGGCGCCACAGGCTATCAGGTTAATGTGCTGAACGGCCCGCCGGCTGTCATGCTTTCCGATACCAGCTACCTTATCAGCGGGCTCTCTCCCGGGCAGGAAGTGGATATCGAAGTAGTGGCCCTGGCGGACAACCCCTGCGGCAACCCCCTTACTGTGCTGAGCTGCAGCGCTGCCCCCTGCCCGGAAATATCGGTCAGCCTCGAGGGCCCTGAAGCACTCTGCCTTGGTGATGAAGCGCTCATTTCGCTGGAAATCAACAGCACCAGCGCCGGGCCGTTCAATGTGACGCTGGGTAATGGCCCGTTGCCCATTCCGCTTGACAGCATCGGGGCAGGAACGTACAGTTTTTCCTTCCAGCCCAGCCAGTCCTTTACCCTGAACCTCTTGTCACTGACAGACCTGAGCGCATCCAATTGCGCATTTAACATCAGCCCGCCGCCCAGCCTTTCCGTGGAGGTTAACACGCCTCCCGATGCGGGCGAAGGTGGGCTGGCCCTGCTTTGCGCCGGAGTAGATAGCCTCATCCAGCTGAATGGCTTGCTGCAGGGCGCCGACGCCGGCGGCCAGTGGTCAGATGTGTCGGCTTCTTCCAGCGGCAGCGCCTTCAATCCGGCAAACGCAAGCCTTTCCACCGGAAACCTCCCGCCCGGCATGTATAGCTTCGAGTACAATATACCAGGCCCGGCAGGCTGCCCCGCCAGCAGCGCGCTGGTTGAAGTCGACATGCGCCCCCCGCCCACTGCAGATGCAGGCCCGGCGCAGGCCCTCGACTGCGAACTGACGGAAGTTGAACTGGGCGGCCCGGGCACCACTTCCGGCGCGGGTATCCTGTACTCCTGGACGGTAATCGAAGGCGGGGGCTTGTCGGGCACAGACATTGCCAACCCGCTCGCCCGCTCGCCCGGCTCCTTTGCTTTTACGGTGCTCGACCAGGCTACAGGCTGCTCCGGGCGGGATACGGTTACCGTAGTGGAGGCTATCACCTTTCCCGAAGCCCAGGTATCCGCCATTCCCGGCGCCTGCTTCGGCCAGAACCAGGGGGTGATCACCGTGGAGTCGGTGAGCAACGGCCAGGAGCCCTACCTCTACAGCATCGACGGGGCCAACTTCAGCCCCAACCCGCAGTTTGCGGGGCTGCCCGGCGGCACATACACCCTCACCGTGATGGACGCCAACAATTGCCTGGGCACGGCTGAAGTGTCGCTGGAAGACCCCGAAGAGATCATCGTCAACCTGGTAGCCAAATCCAATGGCGGCAATACCAGGATCCGCCTCGGTGACAGCCTGCTTCTGGAGGCCATCATCAACTTGCCCGCCAGCCAACTGGCCGATATCCGCTGGGCCCCGGCCGTTGACTGCGACAGCTGCCTGCAGGCCTTCGTCAGCCCGGAACGCACGGAAACCTTCACGGTGTCTGTGTCCGACATCAATGGCTGCACCGCTTCGGCCAGCCTGATGGTGTCCGTCGAAAGGGTGTTCCGCTATTTCATTCCCAACGCCTTCTCGCCCAATGAGGACGGCCGAAACGACATCTTCTTCCCCAATGCCGGCCCGGAATTCAGGCAGGTGCTTAGTATGCATATCATGGACCGCTGGGGCAATATGGTCTTCAGCCGGGAAGCCTTCCCGCCCAATGACCCCGCCTTCGGCTGGGACGGCAAATTCAAGGGCGAACAGGCCCCGCAGGGCATATATGCCTATGCCC
>CAUJDW010000128.1 GCA_963169455.1 Bacteroidota bacterium
CCTCAGCGCTGATGGTACTGCCGTAAAGGTGGGAGAGTAGGCCGCTGCCAGCTCAATACAACAAAGAAGAAGCCTCGTTGCCTCGCAGCGGGGCTTTCTTCGTTTGGGGCCCAGCACGCCATAATCCAGTGGCCGGTAAAAACCTGAAACCTCCAACTACATTACATCTCCTCTGTTTTCAAATTTGATTATTTTTATCGGCGGAAACGTATCTTTTTGCCTGAAACGCGTCTAAAGAATGGATTTGCTAGCAATGAAATTCCACAGCCGGGCGCCGTTTTTCAATAAAAATGCATTCCCTTGGGAAAAGCGTGCGACAAGACCATGAAAGACAGCGAGGTAATCCACAATTACCTCGAAACCCAGGCCTCCCGGTGCTTTGACCTGCTGTATCGCCGGTATGCTTCCAAGATTTTCAGCAAGTGCATTTCCCTGTTGAAAGACGAGGTGCTGGCCGAGGACGCGACTCAGGAAATTTTCACCAAAATATTCCTTAACCTGGCCCGGTTCGGCGAAAAATCCCAGTTTTCTACCTGGGTATATTCGATCACCTACAACTACTGCATCGATTTCCTGCGGCGCAAAAAGAAACAAATGGATATTTTCTCCGATGAAATGGAAAAAACACCTGATGTGCCGGAGGATGAAGTGTCGGATAAAGTACTGCTGGAACTGGAACTTGGCCGTTTGAAAACTGTGCTGGAAAATCTTCCCCCCGGAGACCGGGCCATCCTCCTGATGAAATACCAGGACGGCATGCAGATCAGGGATATCGCCGAGGTGCTCGACAAAACGGAAAGCGCGGTGAAAATGAAGATCAAGCGGGCCAAAGCCCGGGCAATGCAGATACGGGAAGAATTATTCAAAGAACAACCTGTTTAAACAATAGCGGTTATGAATAACTTTGAAAGACTGCAGGAGGAGCATGCCAGGCAATTCGAAGGGCACAAAAAGCGGAAGGTTGAGCAAAGCCTCCTGCAGACTTTCGGGATTTTCAAGTTCGTAGGCCAGTTGATCGATGTGTACCTGCCGGCCATGGTGGATGTACTGGTCTCTTCCATGGGGGGTAAGATGGATGGGGCTGACAATGAGAAAAAAACGGTTTCCCGGAACCTGCCTCCCTCCCTTGGGGATGACCACCCGGGAAAAACGGGCCCCGAACTTCCCGGTAGCCTGGATGAACTCCGCTGAGGCTTTCGATCTGACAACCCGAAAATTTCCCGCCATGATTATCCCTTTACAAACAACTCCGACAACTCCAGCCAACTCCGGGATCGACCCCTGGAAATTGCTCCAGGACCTGCTCACGCAGTTCGCCTCGGTCATTCCCAACCTGCTGGGCGCCCTGGCCATTTTTTTAATAGGCCTGGTCGTCGCCAAACTGGTTGCCAAAATGGCCCGGCGCATCCTGGTGGCCATCGGGGCTGACAGGGTGGCCGAGCGCCTCAACGAAATCGAGATCGTTTACAAAAGCAACATCCGCATAGTTCCCAGTGCGCTTTTGTCCAAAGTGGCTTATTATTTCCTGCTGTTCATCTTCGTGGTTGCCGCTACCGATGTGCTGAATATGCCGGCCATCTCCAAACTGATGGGTGATATTCTCAATTACGTACCCATCCTGATCTCCGCCATGGCCGTTTTTATTATCGGGTTGCTGCTGGCCGATTTCCTGAAAAACATCGTCAAAACAACCTGCGATTCCCTGGGTATTCCCGCCGCCAGCATGATATCCAACGTGGTTTTCTATTTCCTGTTTCTGAACGTGGCTATGATCGCCCTATCGCAGGCGCGCATCGATACGGACTTTATTCAGGATAACCTCTCCATCCTTTTCGCCGGCATCGTTCTGGCCTTTGCCATCGGATACGGCTTTGCCTCCCGAAACATCGTGGCCAATTTCCTGGCGTCTTTTTACAACAAAGGGAAGGTGAAAGCCGGCGATACCGTCGCCATCGGCGGGGTAAAAGGCAGGGTTTTGGATATCGACAATGCTACAATCACCCTTGAAGTTGACGGGCGGGAGGTGCTGATCCCGCTCAGCAAACTGGCCAGCGAGAACATCGAGATCTTTGAGCGGGCCCCTGCCGATCAGGAGGCCTGAATGGCCTTCTGCGGAAGGCTTCTTGGAACATACTCCCTTTTTTTTCACTAAATGAGACGAAAAATGCAAAAAGTATTGCGCTACACGCTGACTATGGCATTGCTGGCGGGCCTCGCCCTGTTTGCCCAGGGGCAGGAAGCCCCCGAAGAACCCAAAGGGCCCTGGGAAACCGGCGCCGGCTTCGGCATGGACTTTTCCCAACTGTTCCAGCTCAACCCCCGGCAGGGGGCAGGGCAGAACCGCCTCGGCCTGGGCGGCGCCGTCAATGTTTTTATCAAATACAGCCAGGGCCGGATCGCCTGGGATAATCTCGGAGGGCTTCAGTTCGGCATACAAAGGCTGGGTTCCGGCGTCGTAGCTCAGGGATCCACCGAAAAGATACCCTTCCAGAAAGCGATCGATGAACTACGGCTCAATTCGAAATTCGGCTATAGGGTCGCCAAAAATTCGAAGTTCTTCTACGCCGCCGATTTCTCACTGCTCAGCCAGCTGACCCCCACCTACAAGGGAACGGCCGAATATCCCGGCTTCTTCCTGTCTGATATTTCCGGCCAGGGGCAGAATCCCCTTTCCAAAATATTCTCGCCGGCAACGACCACCTTCTCCCTGGGTATCGACTTCAAGCCCACTGACAAGTTGTCCTTCTTCTTCTCCCCGATAGGCTCGAAGTTCATCATGGTGCTCAATGACCTCATCGCCCGCCAGGGTGTACACGGCAACCCCGTGGAGGGGGATAAGGGCCCCGATGGGCTCTACCTGCCGGAAAATACGGATAATGTGGATTCCCAGCTCGGCTCGCTGCTGCGCGCCAATTACGCCAGCAAATTCCTCAATGACCGCATGGCCTACACTTCGGCCCTGACCCTCTATTCCAACTACCTCAACAACCCGCAGAATATTGACGTGGACTGGACCAACGAGCTGGCGCTCCAGATCGTCAAAGGGCTGCAGCTTTCGCTCACGGCCAACGTTTTCTACGATGATGATATGCGCATGCTCGTCACCGACCGCAATGCCCCCAACGGGGTGAAGGTGGATGTCGACGGCAACCCCGTAACCGCCCGCCGCGTCAGCCTGACACAGCAGTTGCTGCTGAAGTATAACGTGGTTTTCTAGGAAGGGCGCCCACCCCCGAAACAAAAAAGCCCACCCCAGGCACAGCTGCAGGTGGGCTTTTTTGTTTCGGGCAGCAACCAGCACTTGCCTGGCCTCGCCTGCTTCCGAAGCAAGGAAAACCCCTGAAACCCTCAGGGAGACTGGGAGGCCAGGAGAGGGGGAGACGAGGTGAGCCTGAGGCAACCCCTGTCCTGCCCTCGCTGCGCTCAGCCGGGTAAAACCCTGAAATCGCCTGAGGTTATGCCCACTGCACCAGGCCCGCCCCCGGCTCAGCGCTGGCTTAGAATGACGGGAGGAGCCATGCACAGGTCATCCAGCTCGGACAGGCTGCCGTTGAATACGTTGAAATCGACATGCCCGCTGATGCCATTCAGTTCGCCCCGGTTGCCGTATTGCCAGAACTGCCAGTCGCGGCCGCAGGCCAGGCGAGGCTGGCGGGTGTTGTAGCGGGCGATCCATAGGGGGTATTCGTCAAAATGGCCGGCGAGGTAGCGGTTGTAGAATTTGAGGTTGGTATAGAGAATAGGTTTGGCGCCGTAGCGGATTTCCGTCAGGTACAGCCAGGTACGGATGCCGGTGATGAGCTGCACTTTTGAGGCGCCGTCAAGCACTTCCACATCGAGTACGGGAGGCAGGTCGCCATAGGCCATTTCCACCAGGGAGGCGAAATTTTCGGCCTGTTTTTCTGCGGGCAGGGTAGGCCGGAAAAAGTGGTAAGCGCCCCGCCTGATGCCCACGCGCTTCATTTCCGCCCAGTTGAAGCAGTAGAGGCTGTCGTTGAGGCTTACGCCCTCGGAGGCCTTGACAAAGGCGAAGTGAACCTGTTCGGCCGCAACGGAGTCCCAGTTTATCCGGGACTGGTGGTGGGAAACATCGATACCATGCACCTCAAACCCATCCATCCGGATGGTCTGGTGGGTGCAGGAGAGCACCGCGGCCGCGAGGGCTAAAAAGCTCAGCAGGTATCGCATGTTTCTTCCTATTTCTTCCCGCAAAAGGCGCCGGCTATTTTACCTTACTAAAATCGGCAATTTTTTCTTTTTTTCAGGTAGTAAACGGCATAAAATGAACGGGCGGCATTAATATTATAACGGTTCTTTCCGAGCAAAGGATACATTTTTTCGGGAACTGAAATGGCGTCCGAACAACTATTTTTTAAAAAGACGGAAAAAAGATGGCCAATCTTCGGCAACTATTCCTCCAGCACCTCGCTCAGACCAGCGATTCGCCGCTCATGCTGGAAATTGAGCGGGCGGAAGGCATGTACCTGTACGGCCCCGGCGGCAGGGCCTACCTCGACCTCATCGCGGGTATCGGGGTGAGTTGCCTGGGCCACCGCCATCCGCGCGTGGTGGAGGCGGTGAAGGCTCAGCTTGACAAATATTTGCACACCCTGGTGTACGGGGAGTTCGTACTGGCGCCCCAGGTTCGCCTGGCCAGCCTGCTGGCCAGCCTGCTGCCCGGGCCCCTGGATAGCGTGTACTTCGTCAACTCCGGCGCCGAAGCAGCCGAAGGCGCCATGAAGCTGGCCAAGCGGTTTACCGGCAGATATGAATTCGTGGCCTGCAAAAGAGCCTACCACGGCAGCACCCAGGGCGCCGCCAGCCTGATGTATCCCAGAGATTTTACCCAGGCGTTCCTGCCTCTGCTGCCCGGCATTCGCCACATAGAGTACAATTGCGAATGGAGCCTGCAGCAGATTACGGAGCAGACTGCGGCCGTGGTTGTGGAAACCGTCCAGGGGGAGTGGGGAATCCGCGCGCCGGCCGATGGCTATCTGCAAAAGCTTCGCCGCCGCTGCGACGAGCTTGGCGCCTTGCTCATCCTGGACGAGATACAGGCCGGGTATGGCCGCACCGGCAGCCTTTTTGCTTTTGAACAGTACGGTATCGTTCCCGACATCCTGCTTCTGGCCAAAGGCATGGGCGGCGGCATGCCCTTAGGTGCATTCATAGCCTCCCGCGAGCTGATGAGCAGCCTGTCCTTCGACCCCGTCCTGGGGCATATCACCACCTTCGGCGGGCACCCGATTTGTTGCGCCGCTGCCCTGGCAACCCTGGAAACGCTGCTGGAAAGCGGCCTCATCGGGCAGGTGAAAGCGAAAGAAAGGCTCTTTCTGGAACTGCTTCAGCACCCCGCCATCGTCGAAGTGCGCAGCGCCGGGCTGTGGCTGGCCGTCGAACTGGAAAGCTTCGAAACCGTCAGGGCAGTAATACGGCACTGCCTGGATGAGGGGCTCATTTCGGATTGGTTCCTCTTCAATGAGCGCTCCTTGCGCATCGCCCCGCCCCTGATTATTACGGAAGAGGAGATCCGCTGGGCCTGCGGGGTGATCGTGGCGGGGATTGAGAAATGTAAAATGTAAAATGCGTATTGCCTGCCCGGCTGCTTTGCAGACGGGAAAATTAAAAAGTGGCTTGCCTCCTTTTACATTTTACCTTGGAAATTCAACATTTTACATTTCACAGTTCTTTGCGCAGCCGCGCGACGGGGATGCTGAGTTGTTCGCGGTACTTGGCCACTGTGCGGCGGGCGATATTGTAGCCGCGCTTTTCCAGGATTTCCTGTAATTTCTGGTCGGACAGGGGTTTGCGTTTGTTTTCCTGGGAAATCACTTCTTCCAGGATCTTTTTGACTTCCAGGGTGGATACTTCCTCCCCTTCCTGGGTGGACAGCGCTTCGGAGAAGAATTCCTTCAGGCGTTTGGTGCCGAATTCCGTCTGTACGAACTTGCTGTTGACCACGCGGGAGATGGTGGAGATGTCGAGCCCGGTGATATCGGCAATATCCTTGAGGATCATGGGGCGGAGTTTGCGAGCGTCGCCGGTGAGAAAATATTCGTACTGGTACTGTAGGATAGCGTACATGGTTTTATACATCGTCTCCTGCCTTTGGCGGATGGCGTCGATGAACCAGCGGGCGGAGTCTATCTTCTGTTTGATGAACAGCACGGCTTCCCGCTCTTTTTTATCGGGGCGCCGGCCCTGCGTATTGCGCTTGTAAGCCCGGAGCATGTCGCGGTACTGTTCATTGACGCGAAGGTCGGGAGCATTGCGGGCGTTGAGCGTGAGGTCGAGTTCGCCGTCGCGGTTGTAAACGATGAAATCCGGGACGATGTACTGTGTGGAGCTGGCGCCGCTGCCGGTATAACCGCTGGCCGGCTTGGGGTTGAGCCGGATGACCTCCTCGATAGCGCCCCTGAGATCGTCTTCGGAAATCTCCAGTTTGCGCACCAGTTTGTCGTAGTGCTTTTTGGTGAATTCCTCAAAGTGGTTCCGGACGATCTCGATGGCGAGGTCCAGGTTTTCGCGCTCCCCGAAATCGAGGAAATCCTCCTCGTCGTCCAGTTCGGCCTTTGATTCCAGCTGTATGAGCAGGCATTCCTGCAGGTTGCGGGCGCCGATGCCCGGGGGGTCAAAACGCTGGATCATTTTGAGGATGGACAATATCTCCTCTTCGGATGTAAAGATATTGCGGGCGAACATCAGGTCGTCGAGTATGGCCGAAGGCTCACGGCGCAGGTAGCCATCGTCGTCGATGCTGCCGATGATCTGGAGGGCGATAGCCTCCTGGTGCTCATCATTGAGTTCCAGCATGCCGAGCTGTTGCTCCAGGTATTCGTGGAAGGAGCTTTCCACGGGAATGGGGACGCTTTTGTCCTCTTCATCCGGCGAATAGTTCTCCGCCCGGAGTTTGTAGGAGGCGGGGTCGTCATCCATGTATTCGTTCAGGTAATCGTCCAGCTCGAATTTATCTTCGCGGTAGTCGTCCCCTTCGCCATCGCCGGAAGCGGCCTCGTCGGCAAAGGGGGCCTCGTCGCCCTCCAGGCTGGCAAACTCCTCCATCTCCCCTCCCTCATCCAGAGCCGGGTTGGCCTCCAGTTCCTCCTTGATCCGTTGTTCCAGGTTGGCGGTCGGGATCTGCAGCAGCTTCATGAGCTGTATCTGCTGTGGCGACAGCTTCTGGAGCATCTTCTGGCTTAAGCTCTGCTTCAGCATCGTAGTTATATGTTTAAAACAGGAATCTATTTACTCAAAATTCCTATCTTTTGCAAACCGAAAACGCTCGTCTGACAGGGGGGAGTTCAGGCGCCTTGTAAAAATAGAATTTCCGAATCAAATTATAACAAATAATATGCCAGAAAATTTTAATATAAGTTCCATCAACCAGCGCCTTGCGGCCTTGCGCCGGGAGATGGCCGAGTCCAGGCTGGATGCCTACATCGTGCCCAGCCAGGACCCCCACCAAAGCGAATACGTTGCGGATTACTGGAAAATGCGGGCCTGGATAACGGGATTTACCGGGTCGGCCGGGGTGGCCGTCATCACGGCGGGCCATGCCGGGCTGTGGACGGATTCGCGTTATTTCCTGCAGGCCGAAGCGGAGCTGGCGGGCAGCGAGGTGGTTTTGCACAAGCTCAAGGTTCCCCACATGCCCGAGCACATCGACTGGTTGCTGGAGGCTCTGCCGGCAGGCAGCACGGTGGGCTGTGACGGCAGCGTTTTTTCCGTTTCCCAGATCCAGCACCTCGCTCAGCGGCTGGAGGCCGGGCAGATCGAGCTCGT
Source organism: Bacteroidota bacterium (assembly GCA_963169455.1). Lineage (GTDB taxonomy): Bacteria > Bacteroidota > Bacteroidia > Chitinophagales > Saprospiraceae > JACJYE01. The sequence goes on from CAUJDW010000128.1 coordinate 7,783, forward strand.
TCACCAGGAAGGCCTGGTGGGCCGGATATGGGAAGGCCGCCCGCTGCTTCCCCGAAATGAAGCTTTTGAGCTTGATGTGGCCTATGCCGGCCAGAGCCGGGCAGAAAAACTGGCGCGCATTCGCCAGGGCATGAACGGCCAACCCTTTTACCTGGTGTCCACGCTCGACGATATCGCCTGGGTGCTTAACGTAAGGGGTTCCGATGTGGATTACAACCCGGTTTGCATCAGCTACCTGCTGATCGGGCAGAAAAAGGCGCACTGGTTTGTCCACGAGCAGAAGGTGGCGCCCGCCCTGCGCAAGGTGCTTGAGCAGGACGGCGTGCAGATACACCCATACGAGGCCATCGAAGGATTCCTCGAGGGCCTGGCGGGCCTGCAGCCCATTTTGTTCGACCCGGCCAGCACCAGCATCCGCTTATACGAAGTGCTGGATGCCGAACAGTGGAAAAAGAGTAAAAACCTGATCCGCCCGCTGAAGGCAGTAAAAAATGAAACTGAGATCCGAAACATCCGGCAGGCCATGCGAAAGGATGGCGTCGCGTTGCTGCGGCTTCTCCGCTGGCTGGAAGCGGAGCTGAAGCAGCGGGCAGTATCGGAGTACGAGCTGGCGCAGCAGCTGGCGGCATTCCGGCGGGAGCAGGGCAACTATTTCGGGGAAAGCTTTGCGGCCATCGTGGGTTACGGCCCCAACGGCGCGATCGTCCATTACAAACCCGAAGCAGACAGCTGCGCACAGATACGCCCGGAGGGCATTCTGTTGCTCGATTCCGGCGGCCAGTATCTGGAGGGCACCACCGACATCACCCGCACCATTGCGCTGAGCGAGCCGACTGCCGAACAGCGCAGGCACTACACCCTGGTGCTCAAGGGGAATATCGCTCTGTCGGCTGCGGTTTTCCCCGAAGGCGCCACGGGGGTGCAGCTCGACATACTGGCCCGGATGCACCTCTGGCGCGAGGGCCTGAACTACGGCCACGGCACCGGCCACGGGGTGGGTTATTTCCTCAACGTACACGAACCGCCCCAGGGTTTTACGCCCAACCCCAGGGGCGAGCGCGGCGAAACGCCCTTCCTGCCTGGTATGCTCACCTCCAACGAACCTGGTTTTTACAAAGCCGGCGCTTATGGCATCCGCATTGAAAACCTGGAGCTTTGCGTAGAAGACAAAACCACCGAAGAAGGCCGCTTTTTCCGCTTTGAGCCGTTGACCCTCTTCCCCATCAGCCTCGGGCTGGCCGAGCTGGCCCTGCTCACGGAAGAAGAACGGGCCTGGCTCAACGATTATCACCACAAAGTGTTTCTCGAATTGGCGCCTTTGCTGAATGAAGAAGAGCGGGAGTGGCTTGCAGCAAAGTGCCGGGCTATTTAAATTTGCAGTATGATTTCCGTGAGCCAGAAAAAAGATATCCGGCAACTCAGCCTGGCCGGGTTGGAGGAAGTGTTTGGGGAAATGGGGGAACCCAAATTCCGCGCCAGGCAGGTATTCGAATGGTTGTGGAAGAAAAGCGCCTTTTCCTTTGAAGCCATGACCAACCTGCCGAAGGCGCTGCGGCAGCAGCTCGGCGAGCGCTTCGCCATCAACGCCATCGTTGTTGATAAGGTGCAGCACAGCCTGGACGGCACCATCAAAAGCCGCTTCCGGCTGTACGACGGGCGCCTCATCGAGTCGGTGCTCATTCCGGTGCCGGAAGAGAAGCGCTTTACGGCCTGCGTGTCTTCCCAGGTGGGCTGCAGCCTGAGTTGCACTTTCTGCGCCACGGGCCGCATGAAGCGCGTGCGCAACCTCGACGCGGCGGAGATATACGACCAGGTGGTGCTGGTCAACAGGCAGTCGGAGGAGGTGTTCGGGCATCCGCTCACCAACATCGTCTTCATGGGCATGGGCGAACCACTGCTGGCCTATGGAAACGTACTGGAAAGCATCGAACACCTGTCCTCTCCCAACGGCCTGAACATCTCACCCAGGCGCATTACCATCAGCACGGCAGGCATCGCCAAGATGATCCGCAAACTGGCCGACGACCAGTCCAAGGTCAACCTGGCGCTTTCCCTGCACGCGGCCGACGATGCGAAGCGCGACCAGATCATGCCCATCAACGAGCAGAACAACCTGGAGGCGCTGATGGAGGCGCTGGAATATTTCTACCGCAAGACCAGGAACCGCCTGAGCTTCGAATACATCGCTTTCCAGGACTTCAACGACAGCCTTGAGGATGCCGCCAACCTGGCCCGGCTCTGCAGGCGCTTTCCCGTGCGTGTCAATATCATCGAGTACAACCCCATCGACGGGGCGCCTTTCCGCAAATCAACCGAACACCGCATCGATGACTTTGCCCGATACCTGCGCAACGAGGGCATCATGGTGACGGTGCGTAGAAGCCGCGGCAAGGATATCGACGCCGCCTGCGGGCAACTGGCGAACAAGGAATAGGCGGGGGCTGGATAAATAAAAATGCGGAGGCGCGCCGGACGAAGGTTTTCCAAACCACTTTGCGTCCGGCGCGCCTCCGCATTTACAAATGTGCAGCCTTGTGCGCTATCCTTTCAGGAGCTTCTGGTATTCCTGGGGATTATTCAGCAGCGCCTTGGCCTGTTCGATCTCGGCATCGTTGCGAAGGCCCATCTGTATCTTCCCTTTTTGATAGAAATAGCGGCTGGATATCTCCTTCTCGATCAGGTCAATGATGGCATCCTTGTTCTCCGTAAGCTCGTCCTTTTTGGTGGCCTCGATGCGGCCGTCCAGCTCCTGGAGCTGGCTGTCAAGCGCATAACCTTCTTCGGTGGTTTTCTTCTGGAGTTCCTTCAGCAGTTTTTCGCTTTCCGTGTCGTAGCTGAACTGCTTTTCATCCAGAAATTTCAGGAAGCCTTCAAAATCGGTGAAGTGGAAGCCCTCGACGGAAGCGATGCTGTCGTGGCGGAGGCAGAACTCGGTGACGAAATGGAAGATGAGGTCCTGTTCCAGCAGGCTTTTTAACACGGGTTTGCCGGAGAACTCATCGACCAGGATATCGGGCTTGACGCCGCCACCGTCGAGCACGGTGCGCCCGTTGCGCGTTTTGAAGGGCGTGCGTTTGTCGTCGGGGATGTGGACGGGTTCGCCGTCTTTGTATTCGACGCTCTGGATGCATCGCCCGCTGGGGATGTAGTATTTGGCGGTGGTGAGTTTCAGCTTGGCGTTGTAGCCGATATCGCGGGTATTCTGCACCAGCCCTTTGCCGTAGGAGCGCTGGCCCATGAGCACGCCGCGGTCGTAGTCCTGGATGACGCCGCTGACGATCTCGGAGGCGGAAGCCGAGTTTTTATTGATCAGCACGACGAGGGGGATATCCGTATCGACGGCCTGGCCCATGGTGCTGAAGCTGCGGTCCCAGTCCTTGACCTTGCCCTTGGTGGTCACCACCAGTTCGCCGCGGGGGATGAACACGTTGGAGACGTTGACCGCTTCGTTGAGCAGGCCGCCGCCATTGTCGCGCAGGTCGAAGATGACCCCTTTGAGGCCGGGATTTTGCTCCTTGAGTTCTTTGAGGGCGTTGGACACGTTGGCTCCGGCATCGCGGGTGAAGGTCGTCAGGGCGATATAACCGATGTCGTTGCCCACCATGCCATAGAAAGGCACGTTGGGCACCTGCACTTCGGTGCGCACCAGAGTGGCCTTGAAGTCGTCGGTGCGGCCCGGGCGGCGGATCGTCAGTTCCACCGTGGTGCCGGGGAAGCCGCGCAGGATGTTGTTGATCGCGTCGGGGTCCTTGTCGGCCGCGTCCTGCCCGTCGATGGCGATAATCTGGTCGCCGGGCCTGAGCCCTGCCTTGTCGGCTGCCTGGCCCTCGTAGAGGTCGGTGATGGTGACGTAGCTGCCCATCTTTTTGCTGACGGCGCCGATGCCGTTGTATTTACCCTCCGTCATGAAGCGGTAACCTTCGATCTCCGACTCGGAAATGTAATTTGTAAAAGGGTCGAGGGAGGCCATCATGGCGTCGATGCCGGTGCGCATCAACTGGCCGGGGTCGACATCATCGACATAGTAAGTATTGATCTCTTTGTAGAGGTTTGAAAAGATCTCCAGGTTTTTGATGATCTCGAAGTACTTGTTCGTGGGCTGGAAAGAAGCGGCCATTCCGGCGAGCAGGACGGCGGCAATTCCCAGGACTTTGAGGATACGCTTCATGAGCTCTTGGTTTTATATTTACAGTAAACGTCGCTGTGGGGGGGAAAAGATGAAAGTAAGGACATTTTTTTTGAAAAAGGGCTGCTTTTGGAGCATATTGGAGCGTTTGAGAATTATGGCCAACACGCACATTCGAGAACTGTTGTACCGGCTCCTGGCCTTTTTCATCGGGCTGCTGGCTATTGTGCCTGCCTGCATTGGGCAGCTGTCCCTGCGGTGGGCGCCACTCGATACGACGCCCGCCTTTGTGGAGCGCCGCCTTTCCCCGCCTGCTGCATTTGCCGATACGGCGGCCCTGTATAGCTATATCGACGGCGCGCTGGACGAGCTGCACGCCGGGGCTTTTCTGGAAGCTTCCGCCGACAGCCTGGCCTGGCAGGACGGCGCCTGCACTGCCTACCTGCACCTGGGCCCCTTTTACGAATGGCTGGAGTTGAGCCGCGGCAATGTAGAAGAAGCCCTGCTCGACGCAGCAGGTTTCCGGGAGCGCCTGTACCGTGGGCGCCCCTTCCGTTACGCCCAGTTGCGCAAGTTGCAGGAGCGCCTGCTGGAATACCTCGAAAACCACGGCTACCCTTTTGCAGCCGTCTGGCTGGACAGCATCGACGCCGGGGCCGGGCTGGCGCGGGCCCGGTTGAAGCTGGAGCGCGGGCCGCTCATCCTGCTGAACGCCCTGGAGGTGGAAGGCGACGCCCGAATCAGCCCCGGCTACCTGCGCAACTACCTGGGCTTGCAGGAAGGCGAGCCCTATGACAACGGCAAAGTGCTGCGCATTCGCAACCGTATCAGGGAGCTGCCCTTTCTGCAACTCAGCCAGGACCCGCTGGTCAACTTTCTGGGAAGCCGGGCGGCCGTTCAGTTGTTGTTAGACAAAAAGCGTGCCAGCCGCTTCGATTTCGTCATCGGGGTGTTGCCACAGAACGCCGCAGGCCGCCAGGAGAACAACCGCAGCCTGCTGGTGACGGGAACCTTCAGAGGCGAGTTGCAGAACCAGTTTGGCCTGGGCGAGCGCATTTTTGCCGAATTCGAGCAACTGCGCCCCCAAACACAACAACTGGATCTGGCCTTCAGCTACCCCTATGTGCTGGGCCTGCCATTTGGCGCCGACCTCAGCTTTGCCCTTTACAAACGCGATACCTCCTACCTCGACCTGGAGGCCGGCCTCGGCATACAATACCTGTTTGAAGGCGGCAATTATCTGAAGGCTTTCTGGGAAGACCGCTCGTCCACGCTGCTCACCGTCAATGAGAAGCAGTTGGCGCAGCAGGGTCGGCTACCGGCCAACCTGGACGTGCGCAACGCCTTCTTCGGCCTGGAGTACGCCCTGCAGCGCCTCGACTATCGCTTCAACCCCCGCAAAGGCTGGACGGCCTTTCTTCGCGCCGCGGCGGGGCTGAAGCGCATAGAGCGCAACAACCGCATTCTGGAGCTGGGCTACGGCGAGCTGTATGACACCCTTGTGCTGCGCAGCTTTCAGTACAAACTCGGCGCCCGGCTGGAGGGCTATTTGCCGGCATTCAGCCGCAGCGCCGTTAAAGGCAGCCTGCAGGGGGGCGCCCTCATCGGTCAGGCGCCGGTGTACTTTAACGAACAGTTCCGCCTCGGCGGCAACCGCCTGCTGCGCGGCTTCGACGAGGAGTCCGTTTTCGCCACCACCTACGCCCTGGCCACCATTGAGTACCGCCTGCTGATCGGCCAGAACTCCTACCTTTATACCTTCTTCGACTACACCTACCTGGAGGACAAAACCAACATCAGGGACATCACGGACCGCCCTTACGGCTTTGGCGCCGGCATCACCTTCGAAACGGGGGCGGGGCTTTTCGGCCTCAGCCTTGCCTACGGCAGCCGGCTGGGCAACCCCATCGACTTCAGCGCGCCCAAGGTGCATTTCGGCTATGTGAGCTTGTTTTAGGGATGGAATCCCTATAGGGATTCCATCCCCAGGAAAGACCGGCGGTGGTGGGGCGACAGCCCATGTGCTTTTATCGCCTCCCGGTGTGCGGCCGTGGGGTAGCCTTTGTTGTTAATCCAGGAATAATAGGGGTAATCGGCATGCAGTTGCATCATATAATCGTCGCGGTATGTTTTGGCGAGTATGGAGGCGGAGGCGATAGGAAGTAATCTGGCGTCGCCCTTGACGATGCAGGTGTGTGGAATATCGCGGTATGGCCGGAAGCGGTTGCCGTCGATGAGCAGCCACCCGGGCTGGGGCTCCAGTTGTGCGATGGCGCGGTGCATGGCCAGGAAGGAAGCATTGAGGATGTTGATTTTATCGATTTCTTCGGGCCCCGCCTGGCCTACGGCCCAGGCCAAGGCTTCCTGCTCGATGATGGCCCGGGCCTGGAAACGCTGCTTTTCTGTGAGTTGTTTGGAGTCATTGAGCAGGGGGTGGCGGAAATCTTTGGGCAGAATGACGGCAGCCGCAAAAACGGGCCCGGCCAGGCAACCCCGGCCCGCCTCATCACAACCGGCCTCTATGATCTTTTCGTCCAGATACGGTGTTAACATGCAGGCAAATATATTGCAATTCTGTTCCGAAACGGCTAGATTGAATCGCCAAATCCAACGCGCCGGTGAAGAACCCCCGCCTGATCGCTGCCGCCGGAAGAGAAAAGGCATGGCGCCGCAAGCAAGGTGGCCGGAAACAAAAGATTCAGTCACAATTGATCATCGTCATTCTTTAAGCCTGTAATTTGGTTGAAAAAGTGGCCGGAACTCAATATTCAGCTATGAAAAGGTTATTTATCCTCCTGCTGGCCAGCTGCTGGCTGTCTCTGAGCTGGAGCCAGGCGGTCATCCGCGGGCGCGTGGTGGACGCCGACACCAGGGAGGGCATTCCTTTTTGCAGCGTATTTTTCCAGGGCTCCACCACCGGCGCTTCCAGCGATGTGGACGGCTACTACGAACTCACCACAAAGGCCCTCCACGACTCCCTCACCGTTTCCGCCATCGGCTATTCCACGCTTAGCAAAGCCATCGATAAAAACCTGCCCGAACAGGAGATCAACTTCTCCCTCTCCGCCGCCGGGCTCACGCTGGAGGAAGTGGTCGTCATCGCCGGTGAGAACCCCGCCAACGCCATCGTGCGGGGCATCATCGCCAACAAGGACAAAAACCGCATCGAAGGGCTCAATACCTACCAGTACGAAAGTTACGCCAAAACAGAGCTCGACCTGGAGAACATCAACCCCAAACTACAGGACAGCAAGCTGATGAAGCCCTTCGCCTTCGTTTTCGAAAACATCGACAGCACCTCCGACGAGAAGCCCTTCCTGCCGGCCTACATCAACGAATCGCTCTCGGATGTGTACTACGTCCAGGGCGGCGGCAAGCCAAAATCCATCGTCAAAGCCCAGCGCGCTTCCGGCATCAACAACCAGACGGTGATCGACTACATCAAGCGCATCCATCAGGATTACAGCATTTACGACGACTGGATCTACGTGCTCGACAAGCCCTTCATCAGCCCCTTCGCCAAAGCGGGCCTGAGTTATTACGAATACTACATCATCGACAGCACATCCATGAACGGGCACTGGAGCTACCAGCTCAAGTTCAAGCCCAAACGCAAACAGGAACCGACCTTTTTCGGCGATTTCTGGGTGGCCGATACGGTTTTTGCCGTGCAAAGGGCCAATATGCGCATGAGCCCCGACGTGAATATCAACCTGGTGAGCCGCATCATTATCTATGAAGAGTTTCAGCCCGGAGCAGGGCTGTGGGCGCCTGTGAAGAAAAAGATGGTGGTGGATTTCACACCCACCGAAGGCGCGCCCGGCATGATCGCCCGGCGCACCGAAACCTTCCGCGATTTTTTCGCCAACCAGCCCGGCACCAAACAGCGTTTTGTTGAAAAGGACGAATTCTACATCCTGGATGACGTCCGGCAGAACGACGAGGCCTTCTGGGCCCAGGCCCGCCACGAGCCTTTGTCCAAAACGGAGGAAACGATCTATGCCGTGGTGGACAGCATCCAGAACGTGCCCATTTTCAAAACCTATTCCGAGATCATCGAGGCGGTTTTCGTCGGCTATTTCGAGCTGGGCCCCGTCGAGATCGGGCCCTATTCCGCCGTTTACAGCGCCAACCCGGTGGAGGGCGACCGGTTTCGCCTCGGGCTGCGCACCAGCGAGCAGTTCAGTAAAGAGCTGCGCCTGGGCGGGTTTCTGGCCTACGGCCTGCAGGATGAAGACTTCAAATACGGGCTCGATGTAAAGTGGCTGGCCAGCAAACGGCCCCGCACCCTGCTGGGCGCCGCCTACATCAACGACATCAGCCTCAACAGCGAGAACAGCGAATCATTCGTGCAGGGCGACCTGTTCACCGGCTTCCTGCGCCGCGACCTCATGCAGAAGCTCATCCGTGTGCAGGAAGGCAAGTTCTTTTACGAACGCTACTGGCGCAACGGCTTCTCCAACCGAATCACCGTCCTGAACCGGACCATGGATCCCTACGGGCTGGTCACGGAAGACGGCAGGGGGTTTAACTACGCCTTCCTGCCCAACCCGGCCACGCTGACGGACGTCGACACCACCATCAACACCACGGAGGTCATACTGAAAGCCCGTTTCACCAAAGACGAAATGATCATCGACACAGAGTTCGACCGCACCAGTTTCGGTTCCAAACATCCGATCGTCGAACTGCAATATACCCTCGGCGTAGAAGGCGTGCTGGGCAGCGACTACCACTACCACAAGCTGGAACTGGGCTACCGGCATTATTTCTACCTCAACCCCGTGGGCTGGATGTCTTACCGCATCAATGCGGGCAAAGTCTTCGGCACGGCGCCCTTCCTGCTCCTCGAAGTACACCCCGGCAACGAGGGCTACTTCACGGGCCGGGAGATTTTCAACATGATGACGCGCTACGAATTCGCCAGCGACACCTACGCCTCCATCCTGCTGGAGCACCACTTCGACGGCTTTTTCCTCAACAAGATACCCCTGCTTCGAAAGCTCAACTTCCGGGAGTACGCCACTTTCAAGGGCGTCATCGGCAGCATGTCGGGGCTCAACCGGGACGCCAACCGGCTCAACGCTTTTACACCTACGGATGCCGACACTTACGCCGGTTTCCGCGCACCGGCCAAACGCCCCTATATGGAAGCCAGCATCGGCATCGAGAACATCCTGAAAATATTCCAGGTCGAACTGGCCTGGCGCCTGAGCTATCTGGACAACCCCCAGGCAACGCGCTTCGGGCTGCGCTTCGGCACGGCTTTCTATTTTTAGCCTCTCAATAACAATCCCAGTTGTACATCACCCTGGAAAAATCGCGGCGTTCCAGTGCTTCGTGGCAAATAAAGAAGTTGGCGATGCCCATGTCGCCCCACATGCACTGGATGGCTTCGTCGGAGCCCAGTTGGAAAAGCAGTTCCATGGGAAGCTCGGGATTGCGCGGGTCATCCTGTGCAAAATGGGCGTAACCGCCGATTTTGTGGGGATGGCTGCGCACAGCCTGCCCGAGCTGATGCATCAGCTCCCATTTTTTCTGGCCGAAGCGGCCGAAAAAATCGGCGCCCATGATCTGGTTGAAGTGGAAGTCCTGGGGCTGAACTACTTCCTCGGCCAGCTCGAAGCGGATGGGGAAGCTTTTATACGGGTCTATGGGCAGGTACTGGTAATGGCCAGGCATGGGGCGCCCGGGTTCGAGGGCATCTTCATCGCGGATGGGCTCGCGGAAGTATTGAACCCGGAAGCGGCTCTGGTCGAAGGGGTCGTCGAAGTTGAGCCCGTAGGAGGAGTCGTCATGGATGAAGAATTGCAGCAGCCCTTCTGTTGGGAACAGAGGCAGGGGGGGCAAATCTTCAAAGTTGACCTGTGCCAGCAATGTGAGCGGGCTGCCGTCGGGAGCTGCCGGATGCAGCGCGCCGGCCGGCAGGTAGGGCAGCCCGCCGATTTTACTTTCCCAGGGCAGGGTAGGGCGTTCTTCCTCCGCTATGACACGGACATAGTTTTTCCTGCTTTCCAGAATTTTTTCCCGAAAGGGTTCCAGTTCGGGGGGGAGTGTCACGATGAATTCCATAAGCGGCTGCAGGCATCCCCCTTGGGTGAGATGCCGTTTTTTTGTGTTTATTTGACGGACAGGCATTCAGCAGGTAACAAATCTTTTTTCCGGCAGGCCTGTGCGGAAATTACTAAACAACTTTTTGCCAGGATGGTTATGACAGTGATTTTTTTGAATGCCACATAAAAAAGCCCGCACGGGGCCCTCTGAAATATGATCTTCAACCTCCGGACTTTTTCCGTAGCGCTCTTTCTACTGCTCGGCGTCCTCAGTGCATTTCAGCTGGGGAAGCTGAAGTTTTCCTTCGACTTCGAACAATTCTTCCCCGATGGGGACGAGGACCTGGAACTGTTCCGGGAATTTATCCGGGAATTTGAAACCGACGACAACTTTCTGCTGGTTGCCGTGCGGCGCGACAGCGGCGTTTTCGAACAACGCTTTCTGGAGCAATTCCACGATTTCACCCTGAAATGCCGCGAACTGCCGCATGTGGTGGAAAGCCAGTCCCTGACCAAGTTTTCCTACCCCGTGCGCACCCCTTTTGCGATCACCAGCATTCCCGCGATCCACATCGATCAGCCGGAGCGGTATGAGGCGGACAAAAAGCGCATCCTCGGAGATGAGCGCTTCGTGTACAACCTCATCTCGGAAGACGCCACCACCCTGGTCGTATTTCTGAAAACCGTCAACAGCATTCAGCTCGGCCAGGCCCGGGAACTCATGGCTGCGCTGGACGAGCTGATCGGGCGTTACGATTTCGGGGAATTTCACTACCTGGGGCGGCCCTATTTCCAGAAAGAACTGGTGGATATGCAGAAGCGGGAGATCGCGGTTTCCGCCATCATCTCCGGCATTCTGGTCACCATCGTGATGTTTTTCATCTTCCGGCGGGCCTGGGGCGTCGCCCTGGCTCTCTTTTCCATCGGGCTGAGCATGCTGCTCTTCATGGGCTTTTTGGGCGCCACGGGGCGCGAACTCAACGCCATGGCTGCCCTCTACCCCGTGCTGATGATCATCGTGGGCACTTCCGACGTCATCCACATCATGTCCAAATACATCGATGAACTGCGCAAAGGCCATCACCAGGAAAAAGCCATCGTCACTACGATCCGGGAGATCGGGCTGGCCACGCTGCTCACTTCCCTGACTACCGCCATAGGTTTCGCTTCCCTGCTGAGCAGCCGGATCGGCCCCATCCGGGACTTTGGCGTCAATGCCGCGATCGGGGTGGCCATCGCCTTTCTGACGGTCATCTTTTTCACCACCTCCGTCATATCCTGGTTTCATGCCGGCCAGATCATCAAACTGGGGCGGGGGCAGGCATTGTGGGAACAGTGGATGGAAAGGCTGTATCACTTCACCCGCCGCAAGCCAGGGCCCATAGCCATCGGTGGGCTGGCGGTTTTGCTGCTCAGCGCCTGGGGTATTTCCCGCATCACTACCAATTACAGCATCATCACCAACATGCCCAGCGGCAAGAAGATCACTACGGATTTTCAGTTCTTCGAACGGGAACTGACGGGCTTTCGCCCCCTCGAATTCGCCGTGTTCGCGCAGAATGGGTACAAGGCCAACGATTACGAAGTGGTGCGGGAAATGGACAAGGTGGAAAATTACCTGCATCGGTCGCCGGCCGTACAGGCCATCGGCTCCATTACCACCGTCTATAAAAGCATCAACCAGATGATGCACAACAACAACCCGGAAGCTTTTGAAATGCCGGACAACAAATCGGAGTTCCTGCGTTACAGGCGCCTGGCCGAACAAACACCCAAACTGAACCTCAACGTGCTGCTGAGCAAAGACGAAAAAAAAGCCCGCATCACATCCCGCATCAAGGACATCGGCGCCGATTCGATCAAGCAGTTCGGCAACCGCCTCGATGCATGGATACTGGAAAATACGGACACCACTGTTGTGAAATTCCAGCGCACCGGCACCGGCCTGATCATCGACAAAAACGCGGAGTACGTGCGGCGCAACCTCATAGAGGGGCTGGGCATGGCCATCCTCATCGTCAGCTTCCTGATGGCCATGCTGTTTCGCAACCTGAAAATGCTTGTCATCTCCATCATTCCCAATGTCTTTCCCCTGCTGCTGGCAGGCGCCCTGCTCGGCTTCCTGGGCATCGAGCTGGAAGCCGGCGTGTCCATCGTTTTCGCCGTCATTTTCGGAATCGCCGTGGATGACACCATCCATTTCCTCAGCAAGTACAAGCTGGTGCGAAGCCGCGGCCACAATGTGGAAGACAGCCTGCGCATCACTTTCCTGGAAACCGGAAAGGCCATCGTTCTGACCACGGTGCTCCTGTTTTTCGGCTTCCTGGTAATGCTGTTCTCCATCCACCCGCCCAGCGTGACCATCGGGCTGCTCATCAGCCTGACCCTTGCCAGCGCTCTGTTCAGCGACCTGCTTTTCCTGCCTGTGCTCATCCGCTGGTTCTACCGGGAGCCCGAACCGGAGCCCGGTGCTGCGGTATGACAGTAAGCAGAATATTTGCAGGCCAAGGTTTACCGGGATGAACACACGGGTTGAAGGGCCAGGGAGCCCGGAACAGCCCCCACGATAACAAGGGGCTGCCGAATTTGGGATTTGTTAGTTAAGAGCATGTTTGGAGGCCACCCTTTGGGCTATAAAAGGTCGCTTTTTCGGTGACACTTCGTTGCTTTCCTCAGCCGTACCCCCGGGTACGCCTTTCGAAAAGCGCCTCGTTTCACCAAAAAATTGACGCTTTTTATCTCCAAAAGCGGCCTCCAATCCTGCTCTAAGTGGGCCGGGCTATGCTGGTTTTCAACGGGCCGCGCCCAAAAGATGTGTCCCGGCTTTTAGTCCTGGCTGTGCCCGGAGTTGCCTGTGACGGTTCGTTCAACGGCCGGCGCCTCCAGGCCGGGGCAAAGCCCCGCCTTCCATTTGGAATCCTCCGGAAAGCTTCCTATCTTTAAGCATACCTGCTGGTACGAATTATATTCCCAAACCTATGAGAGACGTAAGGAGGCAAATCCTCGAAAAAAACCGCGAAGCCATGCACCTCCATGGCTACCAGGGCCTGCGGGCCGACCTGGTGGTCAATGAACTGGGCATCACCAAGGGGGCTTACTACCACTACTTTTCCGGCAAACAGGAACTGGCCTACTGCATTCTGGACGAGCTCATCGCTCCCGAACACCTGCAGTACTGGGGCGCGCTGAACCAATACTTCGGGCACCCCATCGAGGGCATCATCGAGCGGCTGAAGGCCCTGCGCATCGAGCTGAAGGGTGATTACTTTCGGCTGGGCAGCGAACTGAACAACCTGATCCAGGAAATGGCCCCGCTCGACGAAGGCTTCCGGCTCCGCCTCCAGCGCATACTGGATGGGATACGGATGGCCATCAGGGGCGCAGTGGAACGGGGCCAGAAATCCCGGCTCATCAAAGCCGAGGCCGAGGCCGGGGAGATCGCCAATTTTGTCATGTGCAACCTTTTGGGCGCTTTCAGCCTGGCCAAAGCCTTCCAGGACCGGAAGTACTTCGACCGCTCCATCGAACACATGACGGAATACCTGCGGGGGTTTAAGGGGCAGTAGGCAGAGCCTCAGGAGGTTTCATCCGGTGTCCCGTCCTGAACGCAATCTCCCCCTCACCCCATCTTCAGGGTTCAGGCCAGGGCCCGCTGCAGCCTTCACTGGAAGGAAAACCACCACATGTGCGCCAATAGGCAAAAGCCGCCGCGAGACATACACACCAGGCCATTCCCTTCCCTCCGGGCCGCCCTCAAACGCCAGATATATAACCCCTTGTGCTTTCCGAAATTAGCTGTTAAAGCGCGAAGCTTTTGTATGGATTTTTTAAAATGTAGTTATATCTTTGCGTCTCCTTAGCGGGCAGGAGCCGGCTAAGGCCCTGTGCCGCCTGAAAAAACAGCAGCGGCGCAGCACACGCAACAGAATAATGATTTTCTAAAACATCAGTTGTAGAGATGGCTTTGATCAGTAAAATTCGGAAGAACTCCTGGATATTGGTCGTGTTGATCGCCCTGGGCCTCATCGGCTTTATTGTGATGGACATGACTTCCGGCCAGCAGAGTCTATTTGGCAGCTCCCAATTCACGCTGGGCAGCATTGACGGGAAGAAGGTGGACTGGAACCAGTTCAACCGCGTGGAGCAGATATTGTATGGCGAATCCGGCGGAGAAGTTTACAGCCGCCGGCAGACCCTATGGAACTACTTCGTGGAGGAAGCCATCGTGCAGGAAGAGGCCGAGGCACTGGGCCTGGGCGTCAGCAAGGCGGAACTCCTGGACCTGCAGTTCGGCCCCAACCCCAGCCCGATCATCCAGCAGCGTTTCGCCGACCCCGCGACCCGCCAGGTGAACTTCCAGCAGCTGAATGAAATCCGCAAAGCAATAGAAGAAGGCACCTTCACCGACCCGCGCATGCGTTCCTACTGGGCGCAGCAGGAGAAGGAGATTGTCAAGGAACGCCTCCAGAGCAAGATCAACAACATGATCGCCAAGGCAGTCTACACGCCTACCTGGATGGCGGAAATGGGCTTTGTGGAGCAAAACCAGACGATCGACTTCACCTATGTGAAAATTCCCTTCGACGAGATCGACAACACGGAAGTGACCCTCAGCGACGAGGACTACAAGCAGTATATCCGGGAAAATGAAGCCCGCCTGAAGCAGGAAGAGGAAACGCGCAAGCTGGAGTACGTCGTTTTCGACATCCTTCCTTCCTCCCAGGATTCCGCTGAACTGCGCGGCCAGATTGCCGGGCTCATCCCGGAATTCGAGGCCACGGAGGATGACTCCGCCTTCGTCGCCCGCAATTACGGCGACATCAGCGCCATGTACTTCACCAAAGAAGAGTTGCCCGCCGCTATCGCCGATACGGTTTTCCGCATTCCTGTCGGCTCCGTGTACGGGCCTTATGCGGATGCGGGCAGTTTCCAGGCCGTTAAGGTGCTGGGCCGCGAACTGATGGCCGACTCCGCCGACAGCCGCCACATCCTGATCCAGGCCGCTGCCCCGACAGCCTTCGCGGCTGCGAAGAAGACCATCGATAGCCTGGAAAACCTGCTGCTCGCCGGTGCCAGCTTCGATACCCTGGCGCTCAAATTCAGCCAGGACCCCGGCAGCTCCGGCAAGGGCGGTAAATATGAGAACACAACCCCCAACCAGTTCGTGCCGGAATACAACGACGTCCTCTTTGTGACGGGCCAGCCGGGCAGATATTACAAGGTGCGCACCTCCTACGGCTGGCACCTCATCGAAGTGCTTAGCCGCAGCGCCAGCAAGACGGAACGCGTGAAGGTGGCCTTTATCCGCGAAGCCATCGTGCCGTCGGAAGCCACCCAGAACGAGGCCTACCGGCGCGCCCAGGCATTTGTCGGCCAGAACCGCGACATCGAGCAATTCCGCAAATCCGTGGAGGGAATGGACGGCATGGAGGTCGAAATATCCCCGAGCCTGAAAAAGAATGACTTCGCCGTTGGCAGCCTCGGCGCCGCCCAGGCCTCCCGCGATATGGTGCGCTGGGCTTTCAACGCCAACAAAGGGGAAGTATCTCCGGAAATTTACACCTACCAGGACCCCGTGTCCTACTACACGAACAAGTATGTGGTGGCTTCCCTGCGCAGCGTACAGAAAGCCGGGCTGCCCTCCATCGAGAATATCAAAGATGAGATCGAACAGCAGGTGATCAACCGCAAGAAGGGCGAGCTCATCAAACAGCGCATCCAGGGTACGGACCTGGCCGCCATCGCCGCCGGTTTCAGCGCTCAGGTCGATACGGCCACCAACGTAAACTTTGCCTCTTCCTTTGTGCCGACGCTGGGTTCCGAACCGGCCCTCATCGGTGAGGTGTTCAACCTGGAACAAGGCCAGGTGTCCAAACCGGTCGTCGGCAATGCGGGCGTTTACGTTGCCCAGGTGATCAACAAGCCGGCTGTCGGGCAGGCAAACAACATTCCGCAGATGCGCCGCGTCATGGCTCAGGCAGTGCGTGGCCAGGTCGGCAGCCAGTTGATCCAGGCGATGAAGAAGAATGCGGATATCGAGGATTACCGTTCCAAGTTCTATTGATCCGGCCCAAGGGGCTTCTGGCAAAACGGGCCGGCTGTGAAAAGCCGGCCCGTTTTGCTTTTGTGCTTTGCCGTTTTTATAATTTTCTTCATCTTTGCAGCGTTCCGGCCCCGGCCTCCGGCAAGGGGCATAACCTTTGTCCCGTAAACCTGATGCGTTCAGGTTTCATTTTTTTTACAGCAATCTAAAACAAAGAAAAGGCATGTCTGAGATAAAGAATGCTGGTGGAAAAGGCTACTGTCTGATGTACTTTTTTATCTTTCTGTTGTTGTTCATCATTCTGGTCGTAGCCGTCTACCAGTTGAACTTCAAGGGCCTTCCGGGCTAAAAAAATCCGGAAAGCGCCGCTTTCCTGCCTGTTCCGGGTTCCGTTTTGAAAAGCAGTGGGCCGTCACAGGCGTGCGCCCTGCTCGTAAACGGCTTCTATTTCCTTTCGGTATTTTTCGTAAATGGCCTCCCGCCTGGCTTTGAAGGTGTGGGTCAGCTCGCCGCTTTCCACCGTCCAGGCATCGGAAAGCAGGTGGTAATTGCGAATGCGCTTGTGGCCGGGCATCTCTTCATTGGCCCGCCGCACTTCGCCATCTATCAGCTGTTGAATTTTGTGATTGTGCACCATATAGGGCGGAGCGGTCCAGTGGATGTTGTTCTCCCCGCACCACTGCCTGAGTGCTTCGAAATTGGGCAGCAGCAGAGCTGTGGGGAAGGGGCGCTGGAAGCCTATTACCAGGCATTCCCCGATGAAGGGAGAGCTTTTCAGCCGGTTTTCGATTTCCAGGGGAGCCACGTACTTCCCGCCCGAAGTTTTGAAAATATCCTTTTTCCGCCCTGTGACCTGCAGAAAGCGTTTGTGAACCAGGCGCCCCACATCGCCGGTTTTGAACCAGCCGTCGGCGGTAAACGCCTGCCGGGTTTCTTCCTCCCGTTTGTAATAACCCATCATGACGCCGGGGCCTTTGACCAGTATTTCGCCATCCTCCCCGCCTTCCGTTGTGTCGATCTTCAGTTCCAGCCCGGGGATGGGGATGCCGGCGGTTCCGAAGCGGCGCCCTCCGGGTTCTGAGCGGTTGAAAGCGATAACGGGCGAGGTTTCCGTCAGGCCGTAGCCTTCATAAACGGGGATGCCTGCAGCGGTAAAAAGGCGCGCCAGGCGGGGCTGGAGTGCGGCGGCGCCCACGAATACGCCCTCCACCCTGCCGCCGAGCAGGCGGCGCCAGGCCTGGAAGACGAGCAGCCGGGCCCAGAACAGCTTTATCCGGTAGGCGGGGCTGAAGCGCTGCCGGCTCCGGTATTGTTCGCCGACGGCTATGGCCCAGCGCACGAGCGCCCATACGGGCGCCGGCTTCCGGCGGGCCCGCGCCACTATCTCGTCGCCGGCCTTTTCCAGGAAACGGGGAACGGCCGTGAAGTAATGGGGGCGCGCCGCCCGGACTGCTTCGAGCAGGTTGCCGGTGTGGCCGGAAAAGTAAAGTGATGTGCCCACGGCCATATAGGCATAGGCCACCATGCGCTCAAAAATGTGGCTGAGCGGCAGAAAGCTGGCCGCTCTTTTCGTATGGTCGGCCGGAAGCAGGGCTATCGTCGCTTTGATGTTGCTGACGATGTTGCGGTGCGAAAGCATTACGCCCTTGGGCTCGCCCGTAGTGCCCGAAGTGTAGATGATAGTGGCCAGCGCTTCTTCGGAAATGGCCTCGCGCCGGCGGCCGAGCTCCTCCAATTCGGCGGGGGAGGGCTCTGCGGTGAGCTGCTCCCAGCCGGCGGCGCCTTCAAGGGGTTCCATGGAAAAACAACCTCTGAAAGCTTCAAGGCCGGGCTGAACGGCGCGCAGGTTTTCCGCTTGTTCCTGCCCGGACACCAGGCAATACCGGACTTCGGCCTCCCGGAGGATGAAGGCCAGTTCCTCCCGGCTGGCCGAGGCGTGTATGGGGACGGGAACGAAGCCGGCCTGCTGGGCGCCCAGGTCGAAGAAAATCCAGCGCGGGCTACCCCCGTGGCTGAAGATGCCGACCTTGTCGCCCTGTTCCAGCCCGAGCCGCATCAGCCCGGCGCTCACGCGGTTTATTTCCCCGGCGCAGGCGGCCGTGGAAAAGGTTTCCCAACGCCCGCCAAGCCATCGCGCCAGGGCAACCTGCCGGGGGAAACGGGCCTGCTGGTAGGGCAGAATGTCAAAAAGCCGCCGGAAATCCATACGCAGGGAAACTGTTTTTCGGTTTGTTTTTCTAAAATTACAAAAAATCTTCTCCTTGGGCCATTTACTTATGCCGCTATGTCAATCGCCATCATTGTAACCGACAGGGATACATCCCTTTTGAAACAGAAAACAGAAGAGCAGCTCTCCGGCCTGAGCCAGGTATGGGTTTATCCGGACATCCCCGAACCGGAAGCGGTGGAAATGGCCGTGGTGTGGAAGCACCCGCCCGGCATTTTGGAAACCTTTCCCAGGCTGAAGCTGGTGAGTTCTCTGGGGGCGGGTGTCGAGCAGATCCTCGCCGGGCCGCCCCTGCCGCCGGAGGTGGCTGTCACCAGGATCGTGGAAGAAGCGCTCACAACGAGCATGCGCAATTTCGCGCTGATGGCCGTGCTGAATATTCAGAAGCAGTTTCGTTTTTACCAGCGCAACCAGCGGGAAATGCAGTGGATCAGGCCGGAGCCGGTGGAGATACCCCTGCGCATCGGGCTGCTCGGGCTGGGCGAACTGGGTGGGAGTATTGCCCGGGCGCTGGCTGGCCTGGGCTTCGAAGTATGGGGCTACAGCCGGGGGGGCCGCCGTTTGGAGGGTGTGCGCTGCCTGCATTCCGGCGAGCTTTCCGCGGCTGAATTTGCCCGGAATGTCAACCTGCTGATCTGCCTCTTGCCGCACACGCCGGCCACCGAAGGCATCCTCAACCTGGAGCTTTTCCGGAGTTTGCCGCAGGGCTCCTACCTCATCAACCTGGGGCGCGGCGCTCACCTGGATGAAGAGGGGCTGCTGGCCGCCATCAGAGAAGGCCATATCCGGGAGGCCTGGCTGGACGTGTTCCGGGAGGAGCCCCTGCCGCCAAGCCATCCGTTCTGGCTGTATGACAGCATCGTCGTCACGCCCCATATCGCCAGCATCACCAAACAGGAAAATGCAGCGCAGATCATAGCCGAAAACTACCGGCGGATGAAAGCAGGCAGGCCTTTGTTATTTGAAGTGAAGCGGGAAAAGGGGTATTAGGCGGGAGGGTGGCGGCGCGGCGCCGCTTAACTGACGATGGCGATACTGGAAGAGCTGCCGATGCGGCTGGCGCCGGCATCGATAAAGCGCTCGGCGTCCCAGCGCGTGCGGATGCCGCCGGAAGCTTTGATCCTGACCTTGTCGCCCACCAGGCTTTTGATGAGCTGAACGGCTTCCAGGGTTGCTCCCTGCCCGTTGAAGCCGGTGGAGGTTTTGACGAAATCCACGCCGGTCTGCAGAGCGATCTCGCAGAGTTTGGCGATCTCCTTATTGGTCAGCAGGCCCGTTTCGAGAATAATCTTGATGGATTTGCCTTTCATGTGGGCGGCGGTGCACATGCTGTCCACGTCATTGGTGACGAAGTTCCAGTTGCCGTCTTTGACGGCGCAGAGGTTAACGACGGCGTCCACCTCATCGGCGCCCTCGTCGATGGCGCGCTTGATCTCCTCCACTTTCGAAGGGGTGGTGGTGTACCCCATGGGAAAACCGATGACGGTCGCAACTTTGACGGATTTCCCTTCCAGAGCGGAAACGGCGTATTTGACGTAGAAGGGCGGCACGCACACGGCGGCGAAGCCGTACTGGGCCGCTTCGTCACAGACTCTCTTGATATCCTTGGCCGTACAATCCGCCTTTAAGATCGTGTGATCAATGTAACTCGCCAGATTCATCCTCTTCTCGGGTTTAGCTTGTTGGGGGAAGGGCGGGCAGAGAGGCGCCGTTCTTCCAAAACGCTGCAATATATCACAAAAATCACATCCAAGCACTATTTACCCGTGCTCTTTTTGGATGGGCGACTGTGTGCCGGATGGCCCTGTTTTTCCTATCTCCCGTGGCAGTGTTTGTACTTTTTGCCGCTGCCACAGGGGCAGGGGTCATTGCGCCCCACCTTTTTTTCCACCCGTTTGAAGGTTTGGGGGCGCGCCCGCTGGCTCACGCCTTCCGCTGCAGCGCGGGCAGCGTCCTGTTCCGTGCGGTTCGTCCGCACTTTGCTCATGTCGGTGCGTTGTTCGCGGGCCTGTTCCAGGGTGCGGCCGTCGGAGAAGATCAGAGTGCCTTTCGACAGGTAGGAAGTGGCCTCCTCATTGATCTCGAAAATGAGCTGCTCGAAGAGGTTGTAGGCCTCCATTTTGTAAATCACGAGGGGGTCTTTCTGTTCGAAGGAAGCGGCCTGCACGGATTCCTTGAGTTCGTCCATCGAACGGAGGTGCTCCTTCCACTTGTCGTCGATGATGGAAAGCGTCACTGCTTTTTCGATATCGCGCCGGATGGCCCTGCCGTTGGTCTTCACCGCATCCTCGATTTCGGCGGTGATGGGCAGGGGGTTGGTGCGGCCGTCGGTGAAGGGGATCAGGATGCGTTTGTACTGCTGGCCCTGGTGCTCGTGCACATCGCGGATGTAGGGCAGCAACACATCGGTGATCTGGGTCATCTTGCGGCCGTAGAATTCTTCGAACTGCTGCTGGAAGCGGCCGACGATCTCCTTTTCGGGGCCTTCCGCGAAATCTATCGCGTCGATCTGCGGGTCGAAGCCCAGCAGGCTGAGGGACTCGCGGCGGAAGGATTCGAAATCGCCCGATGCGCGGTGGTTGAGCACGAGGTTAGACGTAAGGTTGTGGAACATGTTGTTGAGGTCCACCGACAGGCGCTCCCCGCTGAGGGCGTTGTAGCGTTTTTTGTAGATGGCCTCGCGCTGGATGTTCATGACGTCGTCGTACTCCAGCAGCCGTTTGCGGATGCCGAAGTTGTTCTCTTCCACTTTTTTCTGAGCGCGCTCTATCGATTTGGTGACCATGGAGTGCTGGATCACTTCGCCCTCTTTATGGCCCATTCGGTCCATCAGCTTGGCGATGCGCTCGGATTGGAAGAGGCGCATGAGGTTGTCTTCCAGCGAGACGTAGAACTGGGAGCTGCCGGGGTCGCCCTGGCGCCCGGCGCGGCCGCGCAACTGGCGGTCGACGCGCCGCGAGTCGTGGCGTTCGGTGCCGATGATGGCCAGGCCGCCGGCCTTTTTCACTTCATCGTTGATCTTGATGTCGGTGCCCCGCCCGGCCATGTTGGTGGCGATGGTCACCCTGCCGGGTTTGCCGGCCTCTGCCACGATCTCCGCCTCGCGCTGGTGCTGCTTGGCGTTGAGCACATTGTGGCTGAGGTTGCGCAGCTGCAGCATCCGGCTAAGCTTCTCGGAGATATCGACCGAAGTGGTGCCCACCAGCACCGGGCGGCCCTGTTCCGTCAGGCTGACGATCTCGTCGATGACGGCGTTGAATTTCTCGCGGGCCGTTTTATAGACGAGGTCTTCGCGGTCGTCCCGGATGACGGGCCGGTTGGTGGGGATCACGACGACGTCCAGTTTGTATATCTCCCACAATTCGCTGGCTTCCGTTTCGGCTGTGCCGGTCATGCCCGCCAGTTTGTGGTACATGCGGAAGTAGTTCTGCAGGGTGACGGTGGCGTAGGTCTGGGTCACGTCGCCGACCTTCACATTTTCCTTGGCTTCGAGCGCCTGGTGCAGGCCGTCGGAATAGCGGCGGCCTTCCATCATGCGGCCGGTCTGCTCGTCGACGATCTTCACCTGGCCTTCGATAACGACGTATTCCTGGTCTTTTTCGAAGAGGGTATAGGCCTTCAGCAACTGGTTGATGGAGTGCAGGCGCTTGGACTTGATGGCGAAGTCCTGCGAGAGTTTGATTTTAGCCTCCTGTTTCTCCTCTGCAGTCAGGTTTTTATTATTCTGGATTTCCACCATCTCCGAGGTGATGTCCGGCATGATGAAGAAGTCGGGGTCGTCGGTGCCGCCGGAGAGGTATTCGGCGCCGTTATCGGTCAGTTCTACGCTGCGGTTTTTTTCATCGATGGTGAAGTAGAGCGGCTCGTCCACCAGGTGCATATTTTTGGACTGCTCCTGCATGTAGAAGTTTTCGGCCTTTTGAAGCGTCACTTTGACGCCTTCCTCGCTGAGGAATTTGATGAGGGGCCGGTATTTGGGCAGGGCGCGGTAGGCGCGCAGCAGGGCCATGCCGGCATCGCCTTCCTGGAAGCCGGTATTGCCTTCGGCGAATAGCCTGCGGGCATCGGCCAGGTACTGGGTGGCCAGCTTTCGTTGTGCGGCGATGAGGCGTTCGACATCGGGGCGCAGGGCGAGGTACTCCTGGTCTTCGCTGCCCTGCGACACAGGCCCGGATATGATAAGCGGCGTCCGGGCGTCGTCGATCAGAACCGAGTCCACCTCGTCGACCATGGCGTAGTGGTGTTTGCGCTGCACCATTTCTTCGGTGGAGCGCACCATGTTGTCGCGCAGGTAGTCGAAGCCGAATTCGTTGTTGGTGCCGTAGGTGATGTCGCAGTTGTAGGCCCGCTTGCGCTCGTCGGAATGCGGGCGGTACTTGTCGATGCAGTCAACGGTGAGGAAGAGGAATTCGAAGATGGGCCCGACCCACTCCTGGTCACGGCGGGCCAGGTAGTCGTTCACGGTCACGATGTGGACGCCCTGCCCGGAGAGGCCGTTGAGGTAGGCAGGCAGGGTGGCGACGAGGGTTTTACCTTCCCCCGTGGCCATTTCGGCGATTTTGCCGTCGTGCAACACCATGCCGCCGATGAGCTGCACGTCGTAGTGAACCATGTTCCAGGTGACCTCTCCGCCGGCTGCCACCCACTGGTTCTTCCAGATGGCTTTGTCGCCTTCGATCGCCACATAAGGCTTGCCCGGCGTGGCGGCCAGGTCGCGGTCGTGCTGGGTGGCCGTTACCGTCAGGGTTTTGTTGTTGGTGAAACGGCGGGCTGTTTCCTTGACTACCGCGAAGGCCTCCGGAAGGATGTCCCGGAGCACCTGTTCGAGCTGTTTGTCGCGCTCCTCTTTCAGCTTGTCCATTTCGCCGAAGAGCTCTTCCTTATGTAAGAGGTCTTCGGCTTCCGCTGCTTCCCGGTGGATATCCTCCATGTCGCGGTCTATTTCGGACAGGTAGGCGGCGATCCGCTCCCGGAATTCCAGGGTTTTGTTCCGCAGCTCGTCATTGCTCAGGTTTTCGAGCTGTTCGAAGGCTTCGTTAACCTCCTCGACAAGAGGCATGTAGGTTTTGACATCCCTTTCATGCTTGCTGCCGAAAATCTTTTTGAAAGAGTCACTTATTCCTTTAAACATATATAAAAAAATTTCCAATGTTATCTGAAATGGTGCGGCAAAGATAAATATATTTGCATCCGGTTTCACCGCAGAGGCCTGGAGGCGCCGTTTTATCCAGGCCCCGGAAAAAGCCTGGTACGGAGCCGGAGAAAAGCAGGCTTTGGCAGAAGGCTTGTTCTTTCGTTTTGCAACGCCCAGACAAGGCTTTCCAGAAGGCGGCACAAAGATACGGATAATCGCTACACATCGGTACACATATATCGTACCACAAGCCCCGCCCCTGCCATAATGGCGCTTCGGATGCTTCGGAACGGCATTTGCGGCCGGGCGGAGGAGGCATACGTAAAAGTAACAGCATGAAATAATTACCGGTTGATACCGGCGTTTTGATTTTGTGAGGCTTTTCATCACGACCCTATATTGGCCGCAGTAGCGGTTTTGGATTATGCGCGTTTTTTTATACCCGGTTTCCCTGGTTTCGGCCCTGCTGCTCCTGACATCCTGTCGGGAGGGCGGCCCCAAAGACATCCGCGATTACTATTTTCCGCTCAGGCAACTGGAAGATGGCTTGGTGTACGAATACCGCCCTCTTTTCCCCGATTCTCTGACTCCGGTGTACTGGTACTACCGCTCCTTTCTGAAGGAGGACGGCGTGTTTCTCACCGGAACCTACTACGAATACGGCCTGATACCCCTGCAACTGGTGCGTGAAGAACTGGTGCGCAACGGCATGTTGCTTCAGGATTTGTACCTCTACGAAGCAGACAGCACCGGCAGCCAGCGGCAGGCCCGGGCGGAAGTGTTGTCCGGCACGGCCTTTCCCTTCGAGGTTTCCGATTCCGGCGGGGTGTTCCTCTACAAAGTCAGATGGGAACCGCCCTCCGATTCGGGAGCGGTGATCACCCTCATCAAGAACCGCCGGTACCTGCGCGACACCAGCATTCGGTTTGACGATAAAAGCTACGATGCCGTAGTGTTTGACGTACGGGAAATGCTCGAATACGACAAGGACGGCGTTTTCGAGCAGGCCTACGAAGGCCGCGAAGTGTACGCCAAAGGGCTGGGGCTTGTTTATTTTCAGAAGGAAATTTCGAAAGATATCCGATGGGCTTACCGCCTGGAGGCCCGCTACCCCATGAGCCGCCTGGAAGAAACTTTTAAGCAACGAATTGAACAAAAAATTTCAGAAACGGAATGAAGCAACTTGCACTTACTCTCGGTTTGACTCTGAGCCTCGGATGGGCGCTGTCCGGGCAAGTGGCCCCCCCCACATTCCTTTGCGTGGCCAATGACACCCTCGTCTGGGAACTTCCCGTCAACAACTGCGGGCCTTTCAACGCTTATGTCGTTTACGCCAGCCAGCAGCCGGGCGGCCCCTACGCGGTGCTGGCCACGATCACGAACCCGGCGCAGAACCGGTACTTCCATCAGGATGCCGGCATGAGCGCCTGGTACTACTACCTGGAGAGCGATTTC
This sequence comes from Bacteroidota bacterium, assembly GCA_963169455.1. Classification (GTDB taxonomy): domain Bacteria; phylum Bacteroidota; class Bacteroidia; order Chitinophagales; family Saprospiraceae; genus JACJYE01. The sequence continues at coordinate 32,821 of CAUJDW010000128.1, forward strand.
GACTGCCCCGGCGAACCGGTGCTGCAGTCGGACACCCTCGACAACCTCATCCCCGAGCCCGGCCTGCTGGAAGCCGTGTCGGTGAGCGGCGGCAACGTAGAGGTGAGCTGGACGCCCAGCCCTTCGCCCGAAGTGGTGGCCTACATCATCTCCCGCAACGTGCCGGGCCAGGGCACGACCATTCTGGACACCGTATTCGGCGGAACATTTTTCCTCGACGGCCAGGCATCGCCCGGCGAACGCTCGGAAACCTATTTCCTGGAAGCCATCGACGCCTGCGGCAACAAGAGCCTGGTGGCGGCGCCCCACAACACCATCCTGCTCAGCTCCGAAGCCTCCGACCCCTGCGAGCGCAGCATTTCCCTGAGCTGGAACCTCTACCAGAACTGGCCCGGCGGCATCGCCAGCCACGAAATATGGGTGTCGCGCAACGGCGCGGCTCCGGAACGGGCGGCCACCATCGACGGCAACGCCACCTCCTACCTCTTCCAGAATGCGGACGACGGGGTGGAATATTGTTTCACCGTCCGCGCCCTGCAACGCGATGCCGAAGTGTCCGCCGCCTCCAACGAAGTATGCCTGTCGGTGGACGTGGTGCAGGCCGTGCGCACCCTGGCGGCCACCAACGCCACCATCAGCGACGGGGGCGCCGTGCGGCTGGACTGGATATGGAACGCGAACGCCGAACTGGCGGAAGTAGCCATCCTGCGCTCCGCCAACAACAGCAATTTTGAAGTCGTGGAAAGCAGCGCGCCCCAGCAACCCCTCATGGCGGGCAACAGCTATACGGACAACCAGGCCAACCCGGATGCCGGCGTGCTCTACTACCAGCTGCGCACCAAAGACAACTGCGGCGACGAAGTGTCGTCCAACGTTGTGGCCACCATTCACCTGCGCGCCTCCGCCCAGTCGGGCGTGAACTCCCTGCGCTGGACGCCCTACCTCAACGCCCTCGGCACGGTGCAGGAGTACAGCCTGTACCGCCTGGGAAGCGGCGGTGCGCCCGGGCTGGTGAACACCTTCGGCCCCAACGCCCTGCAGGGCTCGGATGAGGTCGACCTGGCCGACTCCAGCCAGATCCGGGCCTGCTATTATGTCGAAGCCCGCGCCCTGGTAGCCACGAGCGACACCACCCAGGTGGAAGTGGTTTCCCGCTCCAACACCGCCTGCGCCGAGCAGGAGGCGAAGATATTCATCCCCAACGCTTTCTCCCCCAACGACGACGGCCGCAACGACGCCTTCCTGCCCTACCTGCAGTTCGGCGCCCCGGCCGATTACCTCCTGGTAATCTACGACCGCTGGGGCAACCAGCTCTTCAGCTCCAAAGACATCAGCATCGGCTGGGACGGCAAAGCCAGGGGCGAACGCGTGCCCGTAGGCCTGTACGCCTACTACATCCGCATCGAACAGGCCAATGGCGCGGTGATCGAGGAAAGCGGGGAGGTGTCTTTGCTGCGGTAGGTACTTCGGACGCTATTGCCGATACTCCAGGCAGGCATCAATAACACCGGGTGAACTCATGGGCCATCTTTTTCGTTAAAGAGGTGCATCGAAAAGAAAATTCCTGTATATTTGCCTTCCGATTTGCCGGGCGCGGTTTCCCCCCCAAACCGACAACCGCGGCGGACAGCAAAATGGTCGGGTGGCCGAGTGGCTAGGCAGAGGTCTGCAAAACCTCGTACGGCGGTTCGAATCCGCTCCCGACCTCCAACTCTTCCAAAAGCCCGTTTAAAACCAATGGTTTGCGTTTTTTGCAACTAGCGGAGGGGTAACGGAGGGGTAAGAAATTTGGCTGAATAGCCATAATGAAGCTAATTTTTTGTTGAGTCAGGGCCCTTTTGGGGGCCCTTTCTTTTTTCTTCCTAGTTGGATTTCTCCAGGCTCTTTCTAAGAGCTTCCTCGACAACTTCCTCTAATTTACGGTCTTCTTTCGCCGCTTTGATTTTCAATTCCCGGTGGAGGTCTTTGTCTACCTTAATCGTGGTTGTTTTTCTCGGTTCGCTTGCCATATCGGTGATATTTCCTGCAATATATGATATACTTCTGTAAAAACATATTTGTATATATGTTTTTTTTAGAAAGGCAGAGAAAGGCATAGAATGGTAGCCGGTTGGGGAGGAGAGGCCTTAAAAAGACGCACCCAATCCTCCGGGCCCAGTAAAATAAAAGGCTTTTCTGGTGGATCACAAATACGGAAATCAAATTTCATCATTTTTAATATTGGGTAACAGGTAAGGTTCTGGGTAACCCGGTTGTTGGGAAATGAAGTCGACTACACGTTTCACTTCTGCCGTATCGACATAAGCGCCCTGCAGGCGTATCATGTCCCTTCCAACGCCAAGGAGCAGATCTCCCTTGCCGGCCAACTGATCAGCGCCATCGGCATCAAGGATGGTGCGGGAATCTGCTTTAGAGGTTACCTTATAAGCAATACGGGCGTGAATATTGGCCTTGATTACACCGGTGATGATATTTGGTGAAGGGCGCTTTGTGGTGATGATGAGGTGGATACCTACTGCACGGCCCAGCTGGGCCAGTTTCCCAATCGGCAATTCCGCGTCCTTCCCTGCCGAAATGATTATTTCGGCAAATTCATCAATGACAAGGATAATATATGGCATAAATCTGTGGCCCTCAGAAGGGGCAACCAACTGCTGTATGAATTTCTCATTGTATTCCCTGATATTTCCAGCAGAAGCCTTCTTTAACTGTTCGTAACGCTGGTCCATTTCAGCACAAAGAGAATTAAGAATTTGTACCCCCTCACGGGCCTTCGAGGTGATAGGTTGAGCCTGGCCTGGCAGAAAAGCCAGGAAATGGTTTTTCAAGTTACCGTAGTAGGAAAATTCCTGATCCTCTGGGGCTATAAGTATAAATTTAACCTCTGAAGGATGTTTTTTATAAAGGATGGACATCAAAAAGGCGTTAATTCCTACTGATTTCCCATAGCCTGCAGCTCCCGCTATGAGCAAATGAGGCATTTTGGCCAGGTCTGCCACGATAATTTCGTTAGAGATAGTTTTCCCTAAAACAATTGGCAGTTCCATTTTGGCAAGCATGTACTTTTCATCCGTCAGTACTTCCCGAATAGATACGGTATATTTTGTCTTATTGGGCACTTCTATCCCAATCGTACCTTTGCCGGGAATGGGTGCAATGATACGAACGCCCAGGGCAGCCAGGCTCAAAGCAATATCTTCTTCGATGTTTTTGAGCCTGGTTATGCGTATCCCAGGGGCAGGCACGATCTCGTAAAGGGTTACTGATGGGCCTATGGTAGCTCGTATTTTGGTGATTTCTATTTTGTAATTCAGCAAGGTTTCAATAATAATGTCTTTATTCGCTTCCAATTCGGCCCGGTCAATTTCGAAATCCTGTTTTTTTGAATGATCGTCGAGTAAGGTGGCTACAGGAAGTTCATAAGATGGTAATTCCTGGATTGGGCCATAGGGCGCTTCAGGATATAAACCTCTTTCTTTGACTGGTACTGATTCTGAAGGGGTAAATATGCTTTTGTAAGCAGTATTTTTTACAAGCCGGAACCCAAAGTGTTCATTCCGGGTATTTGGATGGCTACTGACACGGCGGGAATAATACACTTGATTAGTGTGGATATCCCAGGAGCCCCTCCTCAAGACACGGCCAGAGCCTGATTCAGGGCCTTCAGGGTTCTGCGCATCGTAGCTTTTCTTGTAATAATCTTTGTCGTGCCAATCCCAACACCATTCCCATACGTTATCACTCATATCGTATAGGTAAAGAGTGTTTGGCAAGGCGCTCTCTTTCACCATGGCTTTTTGCCGTTCTTCTTCCTCAGTGGCTCTGTGTTTTTTTGGCGCTGTGTGCAGGTCAAGGTTCACAGCTGACTGATCTCCCTCCTGGATACCCTTCCAATTGCCAAAACGCAATTTTGGCACAGCCTGGCGCGCGGCATATTCCCACTCAGCTTCAGTTGGAAGGCGGTAACCATTTGCGCCCCAATTCGGGGTGATATAAGTCCCGCTTATAGTATAAATGCTATCTAACCCTTCTTGTCTGCTGTACCAGTTGCAATATTCTGCAGCATCAAACCAGCTCACGTTAATCACAGGCTGGTTATCAATCCAGACATCATCTTCGACGGGGAATTCCTTGCCTGTAGCTGCACAAAATAAACTGTATTGACAAAATGAGACCGGAGCTGTTGCCATTAAAAAGCTACTCAGTACAACTCTATGAGGCGGCTTCTCATCTTCCCCCCCTTCTTCATTACCCATTTCAAAAGCCCCACCTTCCACCTTGACAACTTCTGGGTAATATCTTTTTTTCAATCTATCAAAAGACTCCTTATCTAATTCCTGAAGTATCGAATTACAATTATCTCGAAAATTCTCACTACTGTGCCCTAAAGCATCTAAACGAGCATGAAGATTTGATAATGAAACAAAAACCTCCTCGTCCCTAACCTTATGCAGCCATTCCAAGGCTTTTATCTCTTTGCCAGTTTCATTGTATACAAAAATGAGTTCCATTATTTTCTCCTGCAAACGCTCTTTCTGCACCCCGAGAGACAACGCATTCTCCAATGCTTCTGACGCCTCTTTATAATCATGCAACCTCAGGAACTCTTCGGCCTTTTTTATGTTCAGGTTGAAGTTTTCAAGGCGTAACCGGGTGTTTTGGTTCGCCAGGTTATCGTTGTACCGGTTTCGCACAAACTTAGCCAGCAAGTCGTGGGAAAGACGGATAGACCTGCTTCCGGAATACTGTATCAAAAGGTCAACTTTACGGAGCTCTTCGATAATCTCATGGTAAGTATCGATCCCGGAAAAAAAATCTTTGAGCTGCGTTTCGGCAATTGTTCCGGCGCTGGGGAGGTCAACTACAAAGGCATTTAATACTTCAATAGCTTTCTCCTCATCCCAATTGCCATCAAACGGCATCTTGGATAAGCGGCTGTTCAGCAGTTCCTTTTCACTAGTGTCGCCCAGTTCCTCATATAGCGCCTTAGTGAGCTTCACTTCCTTCCCAGCCCCCTTAAACGCCTTTTCCCAAAGCCGCTCCAGGCGGTTCTGAAGGATGGGGGCTACGTAATCCCGGTTCTGGTGCAGGCTCAGGTGATCCGCGATCTTTTCCGGCAGGCCTTCCTCGATGTCCAGTTTATAGCTGCTGTTTAGCGTTTCATCTTTCCAGGCCCCGGTTACCGCCTGTACGATGCCTTCCCAGCTCAGGGGAAGGATTTCCTTTTCGGCTTTGCCACAACTGATATCCCAGCACAGATGCCCCACTTTTGGCAGGTACTCGCTTCTGAAGCCAAGCAGGAAAGTTGCCTCCGGTTCTTCCTCCACCGCAGCGCTCAACTCCTGAATGAAGCTGGGGTGCTCCTCTTTTATGCTTGTATCGGTGAACATTTCCTCCACCTGGTCCAGGATATAGAGGGCCGGGCGGTTGGCGCTGGCGGCTTCCTTGCGAAGGCCGCGCAAGCCCTGCGCCAGGCCCAGTTCCTTGTTGCGCCGGTGGTACAAAGGCAGCCATTTCTCCTCCAGCCTGGGAACCAGGCCGGCAGATAACATAGAGGACTTGCCAACGCCCGAATAGCCATGCAGGAAAATGATCCGGGTATTCCGGTTTTTGATGATGTGGATCAGTTCCAGCAGGTCCTGGCCGCGCCCGAAGTACAGCCTGGTGGTATCCCGGGTAAAGTAGTTCAGCCCGACAAAAGGGCAATACGCCCACTTGGGGTCGGCGCCCGGAGCCAGAGGGCGCTTCGGCATTTTCTTCAGGACAGCCCTGGAGAGCGGATATTCCCGGAGGATATTTTCCCGTTTGGCGGCGCTTTGGGGGTCAAGCGGTATTTGGTTGAGCAGTTTTGCCAACTGGTTTTTAAGAGGCAGGAAGTCATTGGAGAAGTTTCCGGAGCGGATCTCCAGGTGCTGTTTCCTGAACAAGCCTTTCAGCGAGGGGATTTTTTTAAATGCTGCTTCTGATGGCTGCTTTTTTTTGTCTTTAACGTCTGCCAGAATAACAAGCAGGCTTTTGCCTGAACTCAGGGTGAATTCGATTTCTTTGCGCACCCAGTCCCCCTTGTCATCCAGCCTTCTCACCCCATATTCATCCTGGCAGAAGAGCCACTTGTCTCCAATCAGGGCCAACACAACGGACGCCTGTTGCAGTTCCTTCTCCAGGGTATCCGGCCAATCGGCGCCCGGTTCAATATCCTCCGTGTCGAGGAAAACCCGTACATGCTCAAAAGCCGCTTCGATCTTTTCTTTCAGCAGTACGGCAAACCATTTGCTGTCTTCCCTCCGGTAGTTGATAAAAATGCTTGGGGCCTGCATATTTCCCGCAGAATTTTCAGTTGGTTATGCTCAATGTTTGTGATTGGATAAATATAGGAAATTAGGGTTGAAACGGGGTGAATTTTGCTGTTTTAAGAGAGGGCGCCCTGGCTGCCATAAATCGGCTTCCGGTGGGGAATACCTGACAGGCCTGTATTTTCCGTTGCCGGATCTGGTTTTCGTCAATCACGGTAAATAGCCCATCAAACTGGATTTGGCGTGCTTCAAATAGCTCGTGCAGATAAAGTGCCGGAAATTCAGGGGTAAATTCCTTCCACCGCAGGTAAATTACGCTTGGTGGCTATGCTCTGTTCATTTTAGGGAAATACAGCATGCCATCTTTCATACATTCATAAGTATAGGAAAACACAGCCTGCAGGCCATCCTTCGTCAACCTCGGATAGTTTTCCAGGATTTCGCTGCCGCCTCCTTAGCTGCCACAGCGGGGGAATTCGGCCTTATGGGTTTCTGGTACTTTTGGGCCAAAAGTACAGGGGGTTTTGCCGGAAGGCATTGGATGAGCCACTCCGAAACCGCGTACAAGCCCGGAATGGCTCACCAACGCAAAACAAAAACATCATTCCTCCCCAGCCAGCGGCCGAAAGGCCGCCCCCTCCGGCACTTTCTCATATACCGGCGGCGAGTAGTTCTCCGAAAACTGAATCTCCCCGGCGCCGGTATTGGTATCCTCCCGCCAGATCAGCAGGCCCTTTACCGCGTTCTGCAGGGGGGCGCCTCTTCCGGAGTGATAGGCTCATAGTCAAACTGCGCAATGTGGTATTTCTTGCCCTCCACTCCGGGGCTCTTGCTCTCCTTCTGCACCGGGGTAATCCGCAGGCGGACCTCGGTCAGCTTCACGTTGTCGTAGAACATGCGGCCGGCCATCACCTGCATCAGGTTCTGGACGCTGTAGCCGTGCAGCAGCAGGTTGCAGAGCATGCGCTCCTCGTTGAGAAAAAAGAACTCCGCCCACTTCCTGCGGCCCATGCCGAGGATGTCGTCGGAAAAGATGCGGTAAGCCATCGGGATGATCTCGAAAGCCTCGCGCGGCTGGCGTCAAAGCGATATTGGAGCGGGCGGCCCGGAAAGAAGGTGATGGGCAGCAGTTCGCCGGTTTCCTTGTTCAGCAGGTTGCCGTTAGGCTTCGTGATGGGGAGGTAATTAGTTGTGTTACTCATGGTTGAAAAAGGTTTTGTGGGTTATGGATAAATTGAATGGTGCGTGGCCTGCCAGGGCAGGTAAGCCAGGTGGATGGCCTCCAACAGTTGTTCCGTGGTGGCATGGCCGTGGGTTTCAATGCAGAGGGTGCCGGGGAAGGGCTCGGACAGCCTGGCAATGCGGCTAACCCGGGCCGCCCGGAACACTTCCTTTTCCCAAAGGCCGTAGCCATACACCAATGCTATGGCCAAGAAGGCCGAAGAACTCAACGGCTCCTGATGGGCGGCATTAACCGGAATGCCATAGAGCGGGGCGCCCTGCCAGGCAGCCGGTGTCACTCCTCGCCGCAGGCTTGGCGAGGAAAATAAAGGCTGTTTTCATATCTTTAATGTCGAAGGGCTGTTATCATAATTTCGCCCTGCCCGGCGTTGATAGGGGGAATTTCCATTTTCCCTTTGAACAAGCCGGGCGCCTCTGAATACGGGCCTGAAGAACCCCGGTTAAAATCTGATCCGCCATGTTCTCTAAAACGTTGAAACTGTTAAGCCTTATACTCCTGATGGCGGGCGCGCTCGCAGCTCAGGAAAGCGAAAACCTGCGATACGTCGAACGCTATAAGGAGATCGCCATCCGCGAAATGGAGCGCGCGGGCATCCCCGCCAGTATCAAGCTGGCCCAGGGCATCCTGGAGTCCAATGCCGGCCAGAGCTGGCTGGCGCGCCAGGCCAACAACCACTTCGGCATCAAATGCGGCAACGACTGGGACGGAAAAAAGGTCTATAAAAAGGACGACGACTACAATGAGGAAGGCAAGCTCGTGGAGTCCTGCTTCCGCTCCTACAAGAATCCCGAAGCCAGTTTTATCGCGCATTCCGAGTTCCTGCGCGACCCGAAAAAGCAGTACCGCTACGGCTTCCTCTTCCGCCTGGAACCCTCCGACTACAAAGGCTGGGCCGAGGGCCTGCGCCGCGCGGGCTACGCCACGAGCGCCAATTACCACCACAAGCTCATCGACATCATCGAGCGCTACGACCTGCACCGCTTCGACGAAATGAGCTCGGTGGAGATCATCGCCGACTCCGGCGTGGACAACGAGGGGGAGGATGCCGTGGTGCGGCCGGGGCTGGAATTCCAGAACAACGACGTGCGCTACGTCCTGGCCAAAGCGGATGAATCGCCGGAGGAGATTTCCACCCGCGCCGGTGTGCGCCTCAGCGACCTGCTGCGCTACAACGAGGGGCTGAAAAACCGCAACGAAAAACTGGCGGAAGGCACGGTGGTTTACCTGCAGCCGAAACGCAAAAGCTTCCGCGGCAAACGCACCTGGCACTACGTCAAGGAAGGCGAGGGCATGTACGGCATTTCCCAGATATACGGCATTCAGCTCGCCGCCCTGTACAAGCGCAACAGGCTGGAGGAGGGAAGCCAGCCCGCAGTCGGCGAGCGCATCAAAATCCGCGGCTGCAAAGTGAAGGATCAGCCCAGGCTGGCCAGCGAGGCCGCGCCTGTGAAGCCCCAGCCCGCGGTCAATGCGCCCGATGAAGACAACGACGGCTTCCTGGATATGGAGGAAGTGGAAGAGCCCAAAGCGGAAAAACCCGAGCCTCCGAAAGAAACGGTTCCGCCGCCGCCGCCGGTGGATACGGCGCCCCGCCCCGAACCCACCCCCCCACAACCGCCCGTCGTGGAGCCCCGGCCCGAGCCGCAGCCCGAACCGGAGAAGCCCGCCGAAGTTGAACCGCCGGCTCCTCAGTACCACACCGTCGCCGCGGGCGACACCCTGTACAACATCTCCAAACGCTACAACACTACGGTGGACGAGATCAAAAAGCTGAACAACCTCACGTCCAATACCATTAAAATCGGGCAGCAGCTGAGGGTGCAGTGAGCCAAACGCATACTTTTTGCAAAAAAAGCCCCACTTTTGCAGGAAAAACAGGAAAGCACATGAACCGGATTGTATTGGCTCTGATGATGGTACTGGCATCGGGATACGGGCTTCGGGCCCAGGGATATGCGTTCGGGCTGAAGGGCGGCCTGACGATCGGCGTGCAGCAATGGGAAGGATTCGAACAGGACCCCCTGTTCAAATACCACGGCATCGCCTACATCGAATCCCTGCCGGAAAGCAATGAATTCGCCCTGCTGGCCCAACTGGGCTACCACCTCAAGGGCAGCGCCTTCCGCAGCCGCAACGCCTTCGGCTTCAACGGCGACATCTTCAGGGCGCCGGCCCAGGAATTCATTTTCCGCAACCTCGCCCTGGTATTGGCCGCCAAACAGAAATTCGATGCCTTCGGCAACGATTCCCGCGCTTACTACATCCTGGGCCTGCGGGGGGACTACAACCTGGGCACCAACCTCAGCGAATACAAAGAGGCCAATATGGTGTACCCCATCTATCCCGACGACAGCAAGGAGCTGATCCGGGAAATCACCTACGGCCTGAGCCTGGGCGGCGGCATCGAACTGCCCTTTTCCGAACTGGTGGGCACCATCATCGAGTTTTCCGTCAACCCGGATTTCTCCTACCAGTACGTGCAGCCCAGCGCAACCGTCTTCGTCAACAACCAGTTCTTCACCGGCAACGTGAACATCCCCGAGCGCAAGATCCGCAACCTCACCTTCGAACTGACGGTTGGTTTCCGCTTCCTGAACAAGATCGAGTACATCGACTAGGCCGCCATAAACAGAAAGCAGCGCAGAGGCGTTCTCAGCATAAAAATCCGGATATTGGACTCAACAGCAAGACTTTGGTGTGAAAATTTGGTGAAGGTGTACGGCCGCCGCGAAGTCGTCCGGCACGTCTCCCTGGAAGTCAACCAGGGAGAGATCGTCGGTTTGCTTGGGCCCAACGGAGCCGGCAAGACGACCACCTTCTACATGGTGGTGGGCTTCATCCGCCCCAATGAAGGGCTGGTGTACCTGGAACAGGAAGACATCACGACCCTGCCGATGTACAAGCGGGCGCAACTGGGCATCGGCTACCTCCCGCAGGAGCCTTCCGTTTTCCGCAAACTGAGCGTGGAGGACAATGTGCGGGCCGTGCTGGAGATGACCACCCTCAGCAAAGCCCAGCAGCGCGAGCGCCTCGAAGAACTGATCGATGAATTCGGGCTGTCCAGGGTGCGAAAAAGCCGCGGCGACACCCTCTCCGGCGGCGAACGCCGCCGAACGGAAATCGCCCGGGCCCTGGCTACCAACCCCAAGTTCATCCTGCTCGACGAACCCTTCGCCGGCATCGACCCCATCGCGGTGGAGGATATTCAGTACATCGTGGCCAAACTGAAAACCAAAAACATCGGCATCCTCATCACCGACCACAATGTGCAGGAGACCCTCTCCATCACCGACCGGGCCTACCTGATGTTCGAAGGCAGCATCCTCAAAGCAGGCACCGCAGAGGAACTGGCGGCCGATGAAATGGTTCGGAAAGTTTATCTGGGCAAACATTTTGAGCTGCGCAAAAAAGTGATCGACCTTGATGAACGCTAGTACAGTGGGCAGTAATCCAGCCAGCGGCAATCAGTTCCACCCTGACGCTGCCTTCAAAGGGGTTGCGCCCGAAAGGCACGTCCCCTTATCCTGTCACCGCTGCGCCAGGTTCAAATGGCTGGGCGCACTGTCGGCGCTCCTCCTGGCAGTTGGCCTGGCGGCCTGCGAGGAGCCCGAAACGAGCGTGCGCCTCACCTCGCGGGAGCGCATTCAGATCGACACCATCGCCACCCGGCAGATCGACAGCCTGCGGTACGTCATGGACAGCGTTTGCATCACCGACTATCCGGGCATCATGCGGCGGGCCCTCGATTCGCTGCTGAAACTGCGGCGGGCGGAAGAGGAAATCCTCAGAGCCAGAATTCAACGGGAACTCCAGGAACAATGAAAACCGGGCGATACTTCCACTTCTTCCTATGGGCACTCTTTCTGCTGGCTTCCTGTGTCAGGGAAAGCCATGATCAGCAGGATATTCAGGCCGTCATCGATAAGGAAGTGGCCATACGGGTGGAAACCTACCGCCAGTCGCGCCTGAAACTGTGCCGCGAACAGGCCCTGGCCGAGGCCAGCAAACTCGCGGATTCCATATTGCTCGAAGAGGCCCGCCTGAGCCGGGATACCCTCAGCAAACCGCCCAAACCGGAAAAACCGGAAAAACCGGAGATCAAATCCCTGCTCGATTCGACCCCCATACAGCCCTTTTTCGGCCCCCGGCGCCGGGATACCACACCCGCCGACAGCACGCAATAGCCGGAAAAACGCGTTCCTGCCACGCCTTCCGCAAAGGCCTTTTCCTTCTTTTTCTTCTGTTACGTGTGCACCCTTGTTAAGCCATACCCGGCAAGGGTTTTCATATTTTTATTTTGGCTATCGGTTTATTTTCAGGCGTTTTTTTTGAAAAAACACCCCGAAAAGGCCAACAAATTCCGGGGGGCTCCGTACAAACCAGCAATACTAAACCTCAGTTTTTTAAATGGAACACCTATGAGAGCCTTATGGACTACCGCCACATTAAGCCTGCTATCCCTCGGGTTTGAAGCCCCCCCCTTACATTCCGCCCCCCTCCCCTTTGACAAGGCAGGCTGGGCCTGCCAACTCTCTTTCGACATTCCGGTGCGCCTGCTCCGGATGGACCTCCCTTTTGAAGTGGAATACAACCCCGAGGTGCAGAAACAAATCGACAACTACCTGCGCCCGGGACGGCGCGAGACGGAGCGGATGCTGGGCCGCAGCGCCCTGTATTTTCCCATCTTCGAGTACTACCTGCGCGCCAATGGGCTTCCCGAAGAACTGAAATACATACCCCTGCTGGAATCCCGGCTACGGCCGGAAGCGGCATCGCCTGTCGGCGCCACGGGGCTTTGGCAGTTCATGCCCTCGACGGCGGAACACTACAAACTCCAGCGCAATGATTATCTGGACAGCCGCATGGACCCCTTCCGCTCGACCGAAGCGGCGGTGAAGATGCTGTCGCAACTCTACGATGATTTTGGCGACTGGACACTGGTTTTGGCCGCGTATAACTGCGGGCCGGGCAGGGTGCGCTCCGCCCTGCGGCGCAGTGGTTGCACGAGCTACTGGGATATACAGCACCTGCTGCCGAAGCAAACACAACGGTATCTGCCCGCCCTGATCGCCACCGTCTATGTCGCCCGCGACTATGCCCGCTACGGGCTGAAACCCCGGGCCGGGGCGCTTTACCAGAGGCCTTTTCAGGTGTTCCGGGTGCACAGCGCGCTCCAACTCGACGAAATCGCCCGCCATTGCCAGCTTTCCTTTTCGGAACTGCAGCGGCTCAACCCGGGCTATCTGCAGGATTACATCCCCTACGAGGGTGCGGCTCATTACCTCATATTGCCTGAAGGAACCTATGCCCGGTTCCAGCAGTACATCATCAAAAAGAGCCGGAAGGACAGGCCCCGCATCGCCGTCGCCGTGCTGGATTCGCGCCTGCGCCGGGCGCCCGGCCAGGCGGGCGAGCTGCTGGCCGGCGCGCTGCAGCAGCCCGGGGGCGACATCTGAGCGGAGCAGGGCGATGAAAAAAATGCCCGCAGGAACGGGTTTTCCGGCAAACAATGCCTAATATTGGGGGCGCCGGAAAAACCAGTACTATGCAGACAATCCTATCCTACATCACCTGGAATGCTTCCCCCGAAATCGTAGAAATCGGGCCACTGGCCCTGCGTTGGTACGGGCTGCTCTTCGCCGCCGGCTTTCTGGTGGGCCTCTACATGGTACGGGCGATGTTCCGGGCGGAAAAGGCGCCGGAAGCCTGGCTCGACCAGGTCTTCATCACCATGGTTATCGGAGCAGTGCTGGGGGCGCGCCTGGGGCATGTCTTTTTCTACGAGTGGGGCTACTACTCCAAACACCTGGCCGAAATACCCGCGATCTGGAAAGGCGGGCTGGCCAGCCACGGCGGCGCCATCGGCATCATCATTGCCCTCTGGATTTGGTCGGCGCGCCGCGCCAAACGCTCCGTCCTCTGGATACTGGACAAAGTCGTAGTGCCTACCGCACTGGCCGGCGCTTTCATCCGCCTGGGAAACCTGATGAATTCGGAGATCGTCGGCAAACCCACCACGCTCCCGTGGGGGTTCAAATTTCCGAAAAATGAAACCGATCTCTGGGAAAGCTGCCAGGCCTGCATCGAACGGGCCGGCCAGCAATGCCTGGAAGTGGCCCAAACCGCAAGGGACATCTATTGCGTCGATATCGCTCAGGCGCCGGTGCGCCATCCGGTGCAGTTGTACGAGTCAATCGGTTATCTCCTCTCCTTTTTCATCCTGTACTGGGCCTACTGGAAAACGCCCGCGAAGGAAAAGCTGGGCCGGATGTTCGGGCTCTTCCTGATGCTGGTGCTGGGCGTGGTGCGCTTCACCCTCGAATTCTTCAAAGACAGCCAGGGCGGCTTCGAATCGGCTTTCGGCAACGTGCTGAGCACGGGGCAGTTGCTGTGCATCCCCTTCTTCCTGGCTGGCTTGTACTTCGTTTTTCGCCCCTCGGCAAAGTAAGGAGCCTGAAGAAACATGGATCATCCCGAATTTTGAGCCGCTAATTAGTGATTCTATTGATACTCCTCCAAACCCGCATTCGGGCTTGGAGGATACTTAGTATCCTCCGCCGATGAGGCGTAGTATCGGCCCCAGCCCATTCGGGCCGGGGCCGGGCATCTTCCGGGATATCCTTTGAAAATTCGGGATGACTCATGTTCTTACCCCGCCACCCTCAGCTTCTGGCTGAAGGCCTGCCTGCCCGCCTGAATGCTGTACACGTAATACCCGGCCGCAACCCTTGTGCGGTCGGTATGGAAGATGTGCCGGTGTTGCCCGGCAGGCTGGTAGCCCTTGAACAGGGTGGACACCGGCTGCCCCAGCATGTTGTAAATCTGCACCTGCACGGGCATGCCCTGCGGCAGTACATAGTGGATGCCCACCTGCCCGCCTTCGTAAGTAGCCCAGTGCTTTATTTGCATTGCCGGCGGCTCGAAAACCGGCGTCGGCGCACAGTCTAGCCCCAGTTCCGGCATGCGCGGGAAGGCCTGCCCGAGCACGCCATCAACAGTGCCTGCATCCACGCATAGCCAATACTCCAGCAGAGTCGCATAGACCTGCCGGAAATCCGTGCCGAACTGCAGGTTGCCGTTGGGGTCGAGGTTGTGCAGGTCGGGGTTGTCGCCGGCGAAGCCATTGCCGTTGAGGCCTTCGCCGAACAGCATCAGCGGCGCGGCGGCGCCGTGGTCGGTGCCGCCGGAGGCATTTTGCTCGATGCGGCGCCCGAATTCGGAGAAGGTCATGCTGAGGACGTCCTTGTCGAAACCGCCGGCGGCAAGGTCGTCATAAAAGGCCTTCATGCCCTTGGCCAGGGTATTGAGCAGGTTGGGGTGAATATTGTTCTGCCCGGCATGGGTGTCGAAGCCGTCCAGCGTGACCATGTACAGCCGCGTTCCCAGGCCGCCCTTGATCAGGCGGGCCACCAGGGCCAGTTGCTGGGCAAAGCCGTTGTCGTAGCCCACGGCGTTGGTGGACGCGTTGTAAGCCTGCGAAATGGCTTCCGCGTAGCGGAAAGTGTTGTTGGCCACTGTCCGCAGGTATCCCACCTGTTCGCCGTAATAACATTCCGGCAGGTTGGTGGTGTCGTACAATTCCCCGTTCTGGGCGATCTCGTACAGGGTGTTGGGGTCATCGACGGCCACCCCCATGCTCACTTCATCCGTGTTGGTGAAGATCAGGTTGCCCGAACCGCCGATCTGTATGGCGGGCGGAACGGCCGGCGGGTTGGACAGGAAATCGGGGAACTGCCCTTCCAGGAAGCGGCCCAGCCAGCCCGAGTCCTGAACCACATCGGCATCGCTGGCCGACGCCCAGATGTCGGAAGAGCGGAAGTGCGACAGGTTCTGATCCGGATAGCCGACGCTGTTGACGACCTTCATCTTGCCGGCCTGCCAGAGCGGCAGCACATCACCCATCCAGTTGGGGATGCCGAACTCGCCGTTGAGGTTGGTAATATCAGCCAGCGGCACGCCGATGCCCGGGCGGTTGGCCTGGTAGGTTCCGTAGTCGAAAACGGGGATGATGGTGTTCAGGCCGTCATTGCCGCCTTTCAGGCGCACCAGCACCAGGATGCGGCCGTTGTCGGAGTTGGATAAGGCCATGGCCAGGGGAGAGCTGGCAATGGCCGTGACGGGCATTCTTCCCAGCATCAGGGAGACGCTGCCGGCGATGCCCAGGTTGCGGATGAACATGCGGCGGCTCCACTGCCTGTGGTCCTGTTCGTGCGCCTGGCCGTGCTCGATGGCGCTGCCGTGGCGCTGGTGGGATTTCTTATCGTGATTGCACATGGATTGCTGATTTTGAGGGTTAAGCCAATTGGAATTCGGGCAGGCGGGCAATGTGCTGCAACAGGAAGACGGCCTGTATCGGCGCCGTTTCCCAGTCGAGGTTCCACTGGCCGGTGTCGTAATAATTCTGGGGCACTTCCCACTGGAAAACCAGCGTGGCCCGTTCATAAGCTTCTGCGGTATCCAGGCCATTCGGCAGAAAGTGGTCGGCCAGGGCCTGGGTAACTTCCGCCGGGTCGTTGGAGTTGCCGCTCAGGTTTTTGGCCAGCTGCACCAGCAGGTTGGGGGCATTCTGATACAGCAGGAAGATCATGTAATCCATACCCTGCCAGCGCCCGACGAGGCTGCTGCTGTCGATCCAGCTCCGGTTGCCGGGCCAGCCGGCCACATCCACAGGGCTGAAAAGCTGCTGCCCCAGGTCGTAGGACAGGTAGCCGACAATGGTTATCAAATCATCATTATAGGGGATGCCCGCTTCTTTGATGAAGCCCAGGAAATGTTCTACGGGGCTTTTGACCTGCGTGCTGATGACATAAGGGTCAAAGAAGTGCTCGCTCCTGAAGAGTTGCCGGAAAACGGGCGCCAGTTCAAAATTGTTGTCGAGGAAAGTTTGCGCCAGGCCCGCGACGATTTCCGCATCCACCTCAGGGTGTACGAAATGGCGGTAGATTTTGGTGCAAATATGGGCGGCCACCTGTTCGGCGCGCTGGGTGAAGAGGATTTCGTGTACCTCGTCATACCCCCAGTTTCCGGTTTGGCCGAAGATGGTTTTCTGCCCGTTGTCGTGCAGGAAGGTTACGTAATTGACCGGCCCGCAGTAGGGCAGCGGGTCGTTCCAGCCGGTGAGCGCCCGGGCCGTTTCCACGATGTCCTGCTGGGTATAGCCATTGTCCTGGCCCAGGGTGAAGAGCTCGTAAAGTTCCCGGGCGTAGTTCTCATTGGGTTCCAGCACCGTGTTCTGCACCCCGTTGAGGAAGATCAGCATGGCGGGGGTTTTCCCGATGTCGTAGGTGAACTGGCGGAAATTGCCCAGCGCATGCTGCTGCAGCAGCTTGTGGTACTGGTAGAGGTGGGAGGGGCATAAGTAGGTTTCCAGTTTAGTGACGAAGTGGTTGTGCCAGAACAGGGCCAGCCGCTCGCGGAAGCCATTGGCGAGCATATCGTTGAGCCAGCGGACGAGCCAGCTCACGTATTGTTCCTGCGATTGCTCATTGAAGTTCTGATAGTCGTCGATGATCCAGTAGGCCCATTCCGGCTCCGGGCTCGGCGGCAGGGCGATGGCCTCATCGATGATAGCGTCCACCAGTTCGGAAGGGTTCATCTGAAGGGCCGCTTCTATCTGGGCGGGCGTAGCGCCGAAGCCCATTCGGCGGTACAGGTGCATGATGCGCTGCCTGTTCCAGGGCACATCTCCGGACGGCACATAAGGGGCCAGTGTGCCGGTAGCGCAGTTGACAGTTGGTAGCATAGGCCAGGAGTTTTTTTGGTAAAACGATTTGGAATGAGAATACCCTACTTTGTGGGTTCGATGATGATTGGCCGTTTCGGCTCCGCTCAACGGCCTGCGAAGCGAGATATTCGGTTCACTATATGATTGCGCATACCTTTGCGCCTCTGCAGTTCAGTATCTGGCAGGCTTCCCATTTCCAGGCTCTTTTGCGAGCGCCCGAAGTATATCAGGAATACGCCTTCAGCAACTCCGCAAACTCAAAGACATCCTGGAAACTATTGTACAGCGGTACGGGCGCCACCCGGATGACGCCCGCCTCGCCGGGCGCCGTGGGTTCGCCGTGCAGGTGGTCCTCCCGCCAGTCGGCTACCACTCCGTTTTCGGACAGGTAATCGAAGAGCTTTTTCCCATTTCGAGGAGTAAAAATGGACAGTTGGCAGCCTCTGGCTGCCGGATCGGAAGGCGTGAGCAGATGGTATCGTTCTTCCGATTTATGGAGCTCCCGGATGAGGAATTCCAGGTAGCCCGTCAGGCGTTCGCTTTTGGCGCGCAGGGCGGGCATAGTAGCCTGTTCGAAAATATCGAGGCTGGCTTTGTGAACGGCGAAGCTGAATATCTGGGCATTGCTCAGTTGCCAGCCGGCGGCGCCTTGCATGGGCTTAAAGCCCTTGTGCATCAGGAAGCGCTCGCTTTCATCATGGCCCCACCAGCCGGCAAAGCGGGGCAGCTTCGGATTATTGCCATGCCGTTCATGCACAAAGGCGCCGCTGGGGCCGCCGGGGCCGGAATTGAGGTATTTGTAGCTGCACCAGACGGCGAAGTCGGCGTTCCAGTCGTGCAAATGCAACAGCACATTGCCTGCCGCGTGGGCCAGGTCGAAGCCTGCATAGGCGCCCACCCTGTGGGCTGCTTCCGTAATAGCCGGCAGATCGAAGAATTGCCCGGTGTAGTAATTCACGCCGCCGAATAGCACCAGGGCGGTTTCCTCTCCGTGCTTTTCGATGACGGCAATGATGTCTTCGGTGCGCAGGGTTTCTTCCCCTGCTCTGGGCGCCACCTCAACGATCGCCTGCTCCGGCTCGAAGCCATGCCAGCACACCTGGCTTTCCACGGCGTACTGGTCGGAAGGGAAAGCTCCCGCTTCCATAATTATCTTGTAGCGCTCTGAAGAGGGCCGGTAAAAGCTCACCATCATCAGGTGCAGGTTGGTGGTCAGGGTATTCATTACCACCACTTCCTCCTCTTTGGCGCCTACAACATGCGCGGTTTGTGCCGTCAGGAATTTGTGGTAATACATCCAGGGCATCTCCCCTCGGAAGTGGCCTTCGACGCCGTGGGTTTTCCAGTGTTCCAGTTCGTGCAACAGGGCTGCTTCGGCGCTTTTGGGTTGAAGCCCAAGGGAATTGCCGGTGAAATACAGCGTATCCCGGCCGTTGTGTTGGGGGAAATAAAACTGATCGCGGAAGGCGCGCAGCGGGTCGTTGTGGTCCTGCTGCTGGGCAAAGGCGAGGGTGGCCTGATATGGTGCTTGCACGGGCTGGTAAAATGTGATTTTTGAAACAAAGGGGTGTGAAAATTTCCCATATCCCGATGGGAAAGAGCCCCCGAAACCGGGGGTTAAAGATAGGGAATAAGGTAGTGATTCTGGTTTTTGTAAAAAATCTTAAATATCTTTCTATGCCTGGCGGCGCTGGCATAGCGGCCTGATATACAAACTCGATGCTCAGCAACAGTTGGAGTGGGAGGTGGAGTTCATGGAGCCTCGCCCTCATATCACAATTAATCGCTTGAATAAAATCATTAGGGCCAGTGATGGCAGTGGTTATTAAGGGACGACAACCTGGAGTTTGGCGGAACTAGAATAAACTCCCCTGCCGCGCGAAGCTCATAGGGTTCTCCAGTTCCAGCAGCTGTCGTTTCATATCCAGGCCGTAGAAGTAGCCCTGCAGGTCGCCGCTCTTGGCGATGCAGCGGTGGCAGGGCACGATGATGGCGATGGGGTTGCGGGCGTTGGCCTGGCCCACGGCGCGCACGGCCTTGAGGTCGCCCAGTTTCTCGGCGATGGCCTGATAGGTGGTGGTATGCCCGTAAGGCACCTTGAGCAACTCCTCCCAGACGGCCTGATAGAAAGCGGGAGCGTTGCCGAAGTCCAGTTTGAGGTTAAACGCGCGCCGCCTGCCTCTGAAGTATTCGTCGAGCTGCAACACGCAGCCGCGCAGCACATCCGGGATGGGCCCCGCGGGGCAGGGTTTTTTCTCAACCAACTTTACCGAGCTGATGCCGAGGCTGCTGCCCTGAATCTCCAGGCAGCCGAAAGGAGAGAGGAAGTGGGCTTTCTCGAGCATAATGGCAAGGCCCAGGCCGGGTTTGATCCGAAGGTAGCCTGAACCTTACAAATTTAAGCATTTCCTGCATACTTTCCAGCCCAAAGTCCGGGGAGCCGGGTTGAGTCGTCCGGCGGCGCGAAGCCGTCAGACGACTGGCCAGGGTGCGCCCGCCCTTCGCAATCCGGCAAAAAGCTTATTCTCCGGGCCCTAAATGCGATTGCCCTGTCGGCTATTGCACCAGTTCCTTGATCTTTTTTTCGAGTTCGAACTCATCGCCCGGCACATAACCGGAGTGGCTGTAAACGATGTTGCCCTCTTTGTCGATCAGAAAGGTCTGGGGTATGGTCTGGAAATTGAGGGCGTTGCGCAGTTGCTGGTTGGCGTCGGAGAGGATGGTGTACGTCCAGCCGCTGGCTTCCACCATGGGCTTCACTTTTGCCAGGGCGCGCTGGGTGTCGATGGTGATGGCCACCAGTTCCATGTCGTACGCCTCCTGCCATTCTTCATACACTTCGGCGATGGCGCTGAGTTCCTTTTTGCAGGGAGAACACCAGGTAGCCCAGAAGCTGATGACGGTGATCTTGCCGTTTCGCGCATACTGTTGAATATCGATAGTCTGGCCGTCGAGGGTTTTTACTTCAACCGAGGGGAGGGATTTCTGCCCGAAGGCCAGGCTGCCCAGCATAAGGAAAAGGGCAGTGGTGAATACATGGGACAACTTCATAATGGAGTATGGCTTTGTGATGAAAAAAATGATGTCAAAGGTAATGATTTTCAACCATCAAAAGTCTTGCCCGCCGGTTTCCTGCTTTGTTGGGTGAATGACTAACTTTGCGGAAAAATTTCTTTTTCCCTGAAATTCCAGAGATTATTGTACTGCTTTTGAGCAACTGAACCCGCTTTTGGACGTAAAAACCTGCTGCGGGTAACGCCGCCCCAAGATACTGCAAAAACGAACTGCGAATGGCAAGCCGGCCATGCCCTTAACGGAAATTTAAGAACAAATGAAAAACCTAAGTGCACGTTTGCTTTTTCTTTTTTGCTTCCTGATTTTAAGCCGGCTGGCTGTCGGCCAGGAGGAAAACAACGGCGGCCAGATCTCCGGCAACCTCGAAGCCAACGCCAATTTCTTCATGCGCGACAGCCTCATCGGCGCGGCCAATACGCCCCAGTACGACCGCCAGCTGTACGGCGCCGACGCCTGGCTCAACCTCAGCTACAGCAACTGGGGCTTCGATTTCGTGCTGCGCTTCGACCTGTTCAACAACTCCAACCTGCTCAACCCCACCGGCTCCTATACCGATGAGGGGATCGGGCGCTGGTCCATCCACAAAAAGATCGAAAAGCTGGACATCGCCGTGGGCTACCTCTACGACCAGGTCGGCAGCGGCATCATTTTCCGCGCCTTCGAGGAACGGCCCCTGCTGATCGACAACGCCCTGCTGGGCGCCCGGCTGGCGTATGAAATAATGCCCGACTGGCAGATCAAGGCGTTTACCGGGCGGCAGAAACAGCAGTTCGACATCTACAGCTCCGTCATCAAAGGCGCCGCTGTCGATGGCTTCCTCAGCGGCGGGGAAAACGCCAACTGGTCCCTTGCGCCGGGCTTCGGCGCCGTCAACCGCACCCTGGATGATGGCGCGATGAACTCGATGGTGGCCACCATTAATACCTATACAAAAGATGATGCCTTTGTGCCGAAGTACAATACCTACGCCTTCTCCCTTTACAACACCCTGACGGCCGGCAGCTTTGCCTGGTACGTGGAAGGCGCCTACAAAACCGAAGACAACCTCAACGACCCCTTCGGCGAATTCAACCTGGGCGATACGGCGGTGATCGTGGGCGACAAGCTCTTCCTCGCTGAAGGCTCCGTGCTTTACAGCAGCCTGAGCTACGCCAACAAAGGGCTGGGCATTACGCTGGAAGGGAAACGCACCGAAAACTTCGACTTCCGCACCCGGCCCCAGGAGCAGCTTAACCGCGGCCTGATCAACTTCCTGCCCCCTATGGCCCGCGTCAATACCTACCGCCTGACCGCCCGCTATAACGCAGCCACTCAAACCATCGGCGAACTGGCCTATCAGGTGGACGTGCGCTATAATTACAAGCGCAAACTGGGCTTCAATATCAATTATTCCAACATCACCACCCTCGACGAAGAACTCCTGTACCGGGAGCTGTACACCGAAATTTCCTACAAACACAAAAGCAACTGGACGCTGCTGGGGGGATTGCAGATCCAGCGCTACAATCAGGAAGTCTTCGAATTCAAACCCGAAGCGCCTATCGTGGAAACGCTCATCCCTTACTTCGACTTCCTCTACAAATTCGACCGCCGCAAAGCCATCCGCTTCGAAGGGCAGTACATGAAGGTGGGCAAAGACGACAAAGGCCAGCTGCACGACTACGGCGACTGGATGTTCGGGCTGGTGGAATTCAGCATCGCGCCAAACTGGACCTTTACCGCCTCGGATATGTACAACATAAACCCGGGCAAGAATTCCCCCTCGGATGTGGATACGGGCGAAAAACTTGCCCTCCACTACCCCCGCTTCGACGTCTTTTATACCCACCGCTCCAACCGCTTTTCGCTCAGCTACATCAAACAGGTGGAAGGGGTGGTTTGCACCGGCGGCATCTGCCGCCTGGAACCCGCTTTCAGCGGTGTGAAATTTACCGTAAATTCAACTTTCTAAAATTCATCAGCTATGAAAAGGCTTGGCTTCCTATTGATACTACTACCCCTGCTCTGGCTGGGCTGCGAAGAAATCCCCCCGGTGATCGACCCCAATATGGGCGGCAACAACCCCGACGAACCGACCCCGGTGGAGGAGCAGGAACGGCAGGTGATCATCGAGGAATTTACGGGGGTGCGCTGCGTCAACTGCCCGGCGGGCAGCCAGGCCATTGAAGACCTCATCAGTATTCACGGCCAGCGCCTGGTGGCCATTTCCATTCATGCCGGCTCCTTCGCGCCGCCCTACCCGGAAAGCCTGTACGATTTCCGGATCCCGGAGGGAACCGGCCTGCTGAGTTACCTCGGCGAGCCGCTGGGCTACCCCACCGCCGTGGTGAACCGCAAACTTTTCGACGGCGAATTCGACCTGCAACTGGGCCGCCAGCAGTGGGCGGGATTTATCGCCCAGGAATTGCTCGAAGCGCCCAGGGTCAAGATCGATATCCAGCGCACCTACGAAGAAAGCACCCGCCAACTGGACGTGAAGGTGAGGTTATACGTTCAGGAAACGATTACCGAAAGCGACGTCCGGCTCAGCGTGGCGCTTACCGAAAATGACGTCGTTGACCTGCAGCTCACCCCGGCATCCAGCACGCCCGACCCGGCCTACAAACACAAACACGTGCTCCGGGATATGCTGTCCAGCTTCGACGGCGACCCCATCAACGAGCCCCTGGCTGCTGATGCCGTCATCGAAAAGAATTTCTCCATGGCCCTGCCGGAAGCCTGGAAGCCGGAAAAATGCCACATAGTGGCCTTCGTCAACCTGGGCGGAACCAGCAAAGAAGTGCTGCAGGCGCATCAGGTGGGGGTGGTGGAATAGGAAATGTAAAATGTAAAAGGGGCTGAGGGAGCGCCTGCGCCGCCTCCAGGATACTTTTACATTTTACATTCCTCAGACATCGTACGTGATCTCCACCGCCGCCTCGGTGGGGTGTGACTGGCAGGTGAGGATATAGCCTTCGGCCACCTCCTCATCGTCGAGCGCGTAACAGACGTCCATTTTGACGCTGCCCTTCAGCACCTTGGCCATGCAGGTGGAGCAGGCGCCCGAAGTACAGGAATAGGGCGGGTCGTAGCCCTGGTCGAGCAGGGTGTCGAGGATGGTTTTTCCCTCCGGCACCTCCACTTCGAATTCCGCGCCGTCGAGGTGAACCCTGACGTGGGCGCCGGCGGCGCCTTTCATGCGTTCTCCTTCCAGAGGATGGGCGTTGACAAAATGTTCGGCATGGATTTGTTTCCTGTCGGCGCCCTGTTCAAGTAGTGCCGTTTGTACGGCGTCGATCATATTTCCGGGGCCGCAGATGAAGTATTCGGCCTGGCGGCTGCGCATGGGGTTTTCCTTGAGGAAGCGCTTCACCTGTTTGCCGTCGATGCGCCCGGTTTCGCCCTGCCAGCTCGCCTCGCCTTTCTTCATGAACCCGAGCAGGCCGCTCCCCTTTTCCCTTCTGGGCTGGCTGAGGATGTGTTCCACGATCAGCTGGTTTTCGTACCGGCGCGCCAGTTCGGCAAGTTGTTCGCGGAAGATGATGCTCTCCTCATCGCGGTTGCCATAAAGCAGGAAAACGGTGCTCTGAGGCTCCACTTCCAGGATGGTGCGCAGGATGGACATCAGCGGCGTGATGCCGCTGCCGGCGGCGAAGAGATAGTAGTCCTTGCGGTTGTCCGGGCCGAGTTCGGTGAAGAAACGGCCTTCCGGCGGCATGGCCTCCACCGTGTCGCCAGGCTTGATCTGAGCATTGATGTACTGCGACACCAGCCCGTTATCCACCTGTTTTATCGTTACGGCCAGGTAGGGGTCGAGCGGGCTGCTGCACAGGGAATAGGCCCGGCGGGTTTCCTCTCCCTGGAAAGAGAAGCGAAGCGTCAGGTACTGGCCCTGCTTATAGAGGAAGGTTTCCTTCAGGTTTTCGGGGACATCGAGAAAAATGGTGACGGCATTGGCCGTTTCCCGTTTCAGATCGCGAACCTTCAGCGCGTGAAATTGATTGCTCATTGCTTTTATTGAAATTTGCTGGGCATTCGAAAATGCATTATTTTTTGACCGCAAACGTACGGGATTTTTGCTTTAAACGGGCATAAACCGGGGCGATTGCCGGTGGGCAGGGCCCGGGAACCGGAGTTGTCAAACCCCTGAATGATGAAAACCGCCCGGCTGCCTGCGAAATTCGATATGGAAACACTTCCCGTCCTGTTCGGTTCAACAGTTTACATTCAATATTGCAGCTTATGTGGAAAGACCTTAAATACCTGATCGCTTATATTGCGCCACTGGCGGCCTTTCTGGGCATATACCTGCAGGGCGCCTGGTCGTTCAGCGCCGTTTACGTGGCTTTCGGGCTAATTCCCGCCCTGGATGCGCTGGCTCCGAAATCGGCATACAACTACAGCCCCGAAGAGGAAAGCGCCCGCCTGTCCAACCGCTTTTTCGACCTCCTCCTGTACCTGAACATCCCCATCCTTTTCGGGCTGATCGGTTATTATTTCAACACCATCGCCGGAGGCGGCCTGGCGGGCTACGAAGTGCTGGGCATGACGCTCAGCGTGGGCATCATCGTAGGCACAATCGGCATCAATGTGGCCCATGAACTGGGCCACCGCGATACCTGGTATGAACAAGGCGCGGCCAAAATATTGTTGCTCACCGCCCAGTACATGCACTTTTTCATCGAGCACAACCGCGGGCACCACAAGAATGTGGCCACCGACGAAGACCCCGCCTCGGCCCGCCTGGGTGAAACCCTCTACGCCTTCTGGCTCCGATCCGTATCGGGAAGCTACCGCAATGCCTGGCGCCTGGAACGGGAACGCCTCGAAAAGAAAGGCAAAAAGGCCTGGAGCTGGCAGAACGAAATGGTGCGCTTCACGGTATTCCAACTGAGCTACCTGCTGGCCATCGGCCTGATTTGGGGCCGGAACATGCCTCTTTACGCCCTGGCCATCGCCGCGACGGGCTTTCTGCTGCTGGAGTCCGTAAACTATATCGAACACTACGGGCTGCGCAGGCGGAAACTGCCCAACGGGCGCTACGAACGGGTGAGCCCGAGCCACTCCTGGAATTCCGACCACGAACTGGGGCGCATATTCCTCTATGAGCTGACCCGCCATTCCGACCACCACTACAAAGCAACCCGCAAATATCAGGTGCTCCGGCATTTTGACGACAGCCCCCAGATGCCGGCAGGTTATCCGGCAGCCATCCTGTTGTCGCTGGCGCCGCCGCTCTGGTTCCGGGTGATGGATGAGAAAGCGAAAGCCGCAGCCAGATAGGCCTGTTTAAAATTCGAGTTTCACCAGCCGCAGCCGGTTCCTGCGCTCACTCGGCACGATAAGCTCGGTGCTGCTCACCTGGAGGGCGTCGCGGAAGCGGAGGCGGAGCTTGAGGTTCTCCGTGCTCAGCAGGCTGTTGCGCTCAAAATCGCCGTTGCCCTTCAGTACGTATTCGCTGACCGTGTTCTCATACTTGATCTCATCATTGAACAGGAAACGCAGGCTGGTGGGTGTGCGGAACAGAAAATAAGAGGAATACATGCCGCTGTCGTCCTGGGAGTATTGTTTTTTGTGCAGCACCGTTTTCCAGTGCGCCTCTCCGGTTGGGTGGATGGAGATGACGAAAACCTCGTCGTAGTAATAGTCCACGGCGAAGCGGCCGTTTACGTCGTAGAACGTCCGGTTCACACTGGCAGCCCGCCGCTCGAAGGTTCTGTTGCGCTCGTTGATCAGCAGGATGCCGCCATCCATCCGCAGGACGATATCCGTGACCTCCGCTTCGGCAATTCCATGGGTCCGGTCGGCCTCCTTGCCCAGAACAGCGGCGACGAAGTCTCCGTCGAATTCAGAAAACGACAAGCGGTAGTTCTCCGGCGCGTAGGGGTCGGCGCTCAGGTAGAAAAAGCCGTCGGCGCGCCCCAGGTTCTTGTCCGAATACAGGCCGCCGCCCACCAGCAGGGCGTTCACGTTGTCGTAGGTGAACTTCACATCGTATGTCAGGCGGCCGTTCATGGGAAGCTCGTACTTCAGCAGCTGCCGGGCCCGGCCGTTGTAAGTGTAGGCTTCGAAAAGATGCGCATCCCGTTTCGAGCGAAAGTTGTCCTGTTCGAGGATCAGGGTCATGTTGCCTTCGTTGTCCACGAGCATCTGGCGGAAATTCTGGTAGATGTTGAAATCGTCCAGTTGCAGCGCCGTTTCCCAAAGCAGTTTCACCTCGTCGAGGTCAAATGCGAAGGCCTTGATCAGGTTTTGCTTTTCGATGTAGTAGATGAGCCCCTTCGAGCGGTCTTCCGAGCGGACGAACACGAAATTGGGGGTATAAAAAAGAGCGCCCAGGTCCATGACCGTTGCCGAGTCAACCAGGTTGGCCCCCGCGCCGTATTTGTGGACTTTGACCAGGGTGTGCGATTTCATCCGGTACTGGTAGATGACCGAGAAATCCAGTTTTCTGCCAACTACGCCGATCGTTCTCGGCTGGCGCGGGTCCAGTTCCAGTTCCTTGCTCCAGGCTTCCTGCATATTCTGGTCGAAAGCGGCGGCCTCAAAAGTGGTATTTTTATCCCGGAACAGCAGGACACGCCCTCCGAGGCTTCCGATCAATTCGTATGCGATATCGGACCGCAGGGTGATCTGTTCCGAAACCGTGATTTTCTGGCTGAAAGCAATAATGGGCAACAGGCCCGAAACAAGGAGAAAATATTTTTTCATAGCATTTTTTTTTCGTAACTATTTGGGCTGGATCGCAGGCCTGCGGCCCGCAAAGCGATGATCGGAGCGCCTTTGGAGGGGCTCTGTATGCCTGCGTTCCGGATAAGGCCGCCAAGGAGCCCTAAATAGTTACTTTTTCTCGCCGGAATTCGAAATATAAAATAATTTTTCCCGGCGATATGTTTTAAGGGCTTTTGTCTGATGTCGCCGCAGGGGCCTGATGCAGAAGCGATTCAGTGCGCAGCGGTCAGGGCCTCGTTGGGCTGTTTTTCAGCAGCCTGCGCCCGAAAGATATATCCCCGTATTGAGTTTCCGATGCACTAAATGTTCGTTTATGGAACTGGTATTGTCGTTTTTCCTCCTTTTCCTGATGCTGTACGCCATTATTCTGGCGGTTATTTACCTGCTTCAGGAGCGGCTCGTTTTTAAGCCCTGGAAACTGGAGGCGGGCTATGAGTTCCGCTTCGAGGGGCCTTTTGAAGAACACTGGCTAAAGGCAGGGCCTGAAGGCGAGATCAATGCCCTTTTATTCAAAACGGACAAAGCCCGGCGGGGTGTTGTACTTTATCTGCATGGCAACCGGGGCAACCTGCAGGGCTGGGCAGAGGAATATTCCCTTTTCACACCCCTGGGCTACGACTTTCTGGTGATCGATTACCGGGGTTTTGGCAAGAGCACGGGCCTGCCGTCGGAGCAGGGCATATACGAAGATGCGGAAACAGCCTATCTCTGGTTGAAAGAGCGATATCCGGAAGACAGCATCGTCGTGTACGGCCGCTCGCTGGGTTCTGCAGCGGCTTCCTGGCTGGGCATGCGCCACCACCCCCGCCTGCTGGCCCTGGAAACGCCCTACGACAACATCCCCAACGTCATCAGGGCCCAGGCGGGCCTGGCGCTTCCTTCCTGCCTGTTTCGCCTGCATTTTCGCAACGACCACTATTTAAAAAGCCAGAACGCCCCGGTTTACGTATTCGCCGGAACCCAGGACCAACTGGTGCCCTTCCGGCTTTCCCTGCGCCTCAGGCCGCTGTTGCCGAGCCCTGCCCACTTCATCGTCATCAGGCAGGGCGAGCACCACAATCTGAGCGCCTTCCCCCATTTCCGGGAGCAATTGCAACGCATTCTTGATAACGGCCGCCGCTAAAATCCCTATCTTTGTTTTCCATTTGGCGATCGCGCACGAAGCAAATATGAGCAAGCGAAACAAACTTCAGAAATTCGCAGAACTGCTGGCTTTCCCCAATGTCTTCGAAAATTTCAACCACGAAAAGCCCAGGCTCTGCGGCCTGAACGGGGAGCCTGTGGACCTGAGAGGAAAATGGGCGGCCCGGCATTTCGGCAATGATCACCCCATCACCCTGGAACTGGCCTGTGGCCGGGGGGAGTACACCCTGGGCCTGGCCCGGCAGAACCCCGGGCGCAATTTCATCGGTGTGGACATCAAAGGCGCCAGGATATGGAAAGGCGCCGGCGCCGCACTGGAAGAAAAACTCCACAACGCCGCCTTCCTGCGCACCCGGATCGAGCAGTTGGCCCTTTTCTTCGAAGCGGGCGAGGTGAGCGAGATATGGATCACCTTTCCCGACCCCTTCCTGCGCCGAAGCAAATCGAACCGGCGCCTGACCGCTCCCCGCTTTCTGGACGAGTACCGCAAGGTGCTCTGCCCCGGAGGCCTGGTGCACCTCAAAACGGACGAGCCGGTGCTCTATGAATTTACGCTGGAGACCCTGGCCGGATACCCGGGGGCGGAGGTGCTTTACCAGGAGGCCGACATCTACGCCAACCCCCTGCCCATGCAGGAGCTGGAGCTGAAAACCTATTACGAACGCATGCACCTGGCGGAGGGGAAATCGATCAAATATGTGCGGTTCAGGCTGGGATAGCAGGGGCGGAAAGCTTTCAGGCGAGCACGTTTTCCTCTAGTTCCGGTTCGAAGCCAAGCAGGGCGGCGGCCACTTTTCTGAAGTGCCCGCCTTCGTCCTTTCCCGAAATGCAGAAGCGGTGGCGGGGCTGGGTTCCTTCGTTCAGCAGGCCACGTTCGCGCAGCAAGCGTTCAACCTGCCGGGCGACTGCAGGGGCGGGGTTGATGATGGCGGCGCCCGGCCCGGCGATTTTTTCAATGAGCCCCTGAACGAATGGGTAATGGGTGCAGCCCAGGACAAAAGTATCCGCTCCGGCCGACTGCATGGGCCCGATGGCCTGGCGGAGGAGCTGCTCCGTCTCCGGTTCGTTCAGCTTCCCCGCTTCGATCAGTTCGACCAGCCCGATGCAGGGGTTTTCCAGCAACTCGACATCTTTGGCAAAGCGGTGCATGAGGCTGGCGTAACGCTGGCTTTTGAAGGTGCCCGCTGTGGCCAGCACGCCCACCTTGCCCGTCCGGGTGGCCAGCGCGCCGGGCTTCACGGCCGGCTCCATGCCGACGATGGGCACATCAGGCCAAAGGTGGCGCAGGTGGTTCAGCGCTGCTGCCGAAGCGGTATTGCAGGCAACAACGATGAGCTTGCTGCCCCCGGCGAGCAGGAAACGCGTAATGTCTTCGCTGTATTGGCGGATGGTGTCGGCAGGCTTGGCGCCGTAGGGGATGCGGGCGGTGTCGCCGAAATAGAGGATGGATTCTGAAGGCAGCTGGCGGAGAATGGCATAGGCGACGCTCAGGCCGCCTATGCCAGAATCGAACAGGCCTATAGGTTGGCTGGCCTGCGACAATTTACATGCCCAGTTTGGCCCTCACCATAGCGCCCACATCCTGCGATTCCTCGGCGTAAAGCAATACGCCCTGGTCGAAGATGAACTGGAAGCCGTTTTCTAAGGCCACATCCTTGATGGCCTGGTTCACTTTATCGTAAATCGGCTGGAGCAGTTCCTCGCGCTTATCCTGGATTTGCTTGACCATGTCCTGTTCAAACTGGGCAATCTCGGCCTGGGCTTTCTCCAGGCGCTGGGATTCCTGCTGTTGCTGAATGGGAGACAATTCGCCGCTGTCGACCTTCTGGCGCACTGCAGCGTAATCCTGCTGGAGTTTTTCCACCATGCCCTGGCCTTTTTTCTGCAATTGCTTCTGCAGGGCTTCAAGGTTGGCGTCGGCCTGCTTCACCTCCGGCATTTCCGCAAGGATAGCAGCAGAATTGACATAGCCGAATTTCTGGGCCTGCACGGCCGCCGTCAGGCCTGACAAGAGGAGCAGGAGGGCGCCGGTTTTGACCAATTTTCTCATTTGCATTTTGTATTTAGGTTATCACAAGTGCGTAAAACGGCTGCAAAAATAGCTGATTTGGCGCGAAGTAAAAACCAAACATTGTTTTTACTTCAGCTTATCCATTATGTCCTGGGTTTTGTCGTACTGCGGGTTGGAAAAGATCATGCCCGTAGCGCCCGACTTGTCGAATATGAAATCGTAACCGCGCTCATTGGCGTATTCTTCAATGGCGCTGTACACTTTCTCCTGAATGGGGCGGACGAGATCCTGCCTGCGCTGGAACAACTCACCTTCAGGGCCGAATTTGTTTTTCTGTATGTCGCGCACTTCTTTTTCCTTTTCCATGATCTCCTCTTCGCGCTGGCGCCGGGCATCATCACTTAAAAGGACTTGTTCGGCCTGATAACGGTTGTACATACCCTTGATTTTGTCGTATTCCTGTGCAATTTCCTGGCGCCAGCGGGAGGCGAGCTTGTCGAGTTCGTCCTGGGCGGCTTTGTATTCATCGATGCTCTCCAGAATGGCGTTTACATCCACATAGGCGATGCGTTGCGCGTTAGCCGAAAAGGCAACCACAGCAGTCAGGAAAAGAGCGGCTGCGATTTTCAACATGCTTTTGTAAATCATTTTACTTGGTTTTAGTTTTTGAAAATGTTTGGCTTGTACCGGGCAAAAATACCTGTTTGCCTGCTTTCAAAATTACGATTTCTTGTCCGTTTTCCCTTCTTGCGACGTGCGCGGGGCTGGCGGGCCACGGGCGGGCAGATAGGCGCAGGTTTTTAGCTGTTTTGCAAAATGCTAAAAATCAAATACTTAAAGCATTCGTTTGGTTGACGCCTTCCCCTTTGGTTTAACGATCATTTAACGGCCGGGCCAGCTATTTTAACGAAAAGCCAACAAAAACATTTGCGGCCGGGCTCTGTTAAAGATACCATGTCAAATCCTGTCATTACCTTCTCTTTTTTCCGCTACAGGAAGCCCGCTGCACGCTGGTGGGCATTCCGGCAAATGGGCCTTGCGCCGGCGCTGCTGCGACAGGTTCCTGGCCTTCGGTTCTCCAAAATGCTTGGCAGCGGCGGCGGCAACGGGTTCAGCATCTGGCCTGATTTCGGCGCATATAGCCTGCTCGGCGTTTGGGACAGCGAAGCCGAGGCCCGCCTTTTTTTCGATTCCCACCCCTTGTTTGCCGCCTTCCGGCAGCGCTGCGCCGCATGGTGGACGGCCTATCTGCGTGCGGCGCAATCACACGGGCAATGGGACGGCCAGAGCCCTTTTCCGATCACGGAAGCCTTTGATGAGAACCGCCTGCTGGGGGTTATCACCCGGGCTACGATCCATCCCCGGCATCTCTGGCGCTTCTGGCGGTTCGTCCCTTCGGTGAGCCGCGCGGTGGAGGGAAGTGAGGGGCTGCTCTTCTCCGTGGGCATCGGCGAGCTGCCGATCGTGCAGCAGGCTACCTTCAGCCTCTGGGAAAACAGCCACCTGATGAAAAAGTACGCCTACCAGAGCCCGCACCACCGGGAAGTGATCAGGCGCACCCGGCAGCTCGGCTGGTATAAGGAGGAGCTCTTTGCCCGCTTCCATCCCTACAAGGCAGAAGGCGACTGGGAGCGGGGAGGCGTCCCGCTGGATGGTTTTCTTTAGCTGAGCGTTAAACCCCCTCTTCCAGGCGGGAGATCGTTTGAACGGCCTGCCCGTAGATATCCTGCATGGCATGAGCCTGGCCTTTTCCGGCAAAGAGCGCCAGTTCGCAGGTTTGCAGGATGGACAGGAATTGTTTTACCAGGCCGGCATCGAGCCCGGCTTCTTCCAGGCGCCGGCGCAGTTTTTCCTCAGACAGTTCGGAGCGGGGAATGTGGAGCTTGTCGCCGGCGTAGCCCAGCATAGCTTTGGACACTTCATCGTAGAAGGCCCGGCTGTCGGCTGCCTGCATGTATTGTGCGGCCCTGGCCAACCGCTCCTGCGCCACTTTACGGGCATGACGGGTGCGCAGGAGCAGCGGGTCGATATTTTTTTGCCGGGACTGCCAGCGTTTGTAGGCCAGCAGGCCGCCCAGGCCGAGGAAGGGGAAGCCCAGGAGCAGCCAGAACAGAGGCCTTTCCGGGAAAGGCTTTCCCCTGCGGTACAGCGCCAAATCCCCTTTGAGCGGGGCTATGTCTTCAGGGGCGGCGCTTTGCTCCTGTTGCCCGCGCCTTTTCCCGCTGCCTGCTCCGGAACCTTTGCGCACTTCCACCTCATAAACGGCTTTTTCGTAAGTAATGAAGCGCGCGCTGTCGGGGTCGAAGTAAGAAAAGGCCGGCTGGAGGGTGAAATGCCCGGCTTCCTTGGGGAGCATGAGGTACTCAAAGGCCTTTTTGCCCACGATATCGCCGTTGAGTTCGTAGCTTTCTTCCTCCACCACAGTGGGGTCGTACAATTCGAAACTGGCAGGCACTTTCAGGGGCGGGGCCTGCACCCTTTTTATATCTCCATTCCCGCTGACAGTGAGCCTGAGCGCGAGGACGTCATCGGTAGTTACCATGTTTCGGTTGAGATAGGGGGTGGCTTCAAAGCGGCCCACGGCGCCGGTGAAAGAAGCCGGGGCGCCGAGGGGCAGGGGGTCAACCTGAATGGAAACCGGTTGGCTGCTGAGGGGCAGGCGCTCCATTTCCGGGGAGAAAAAGAAGCTTCGTTGCCGCCCGCCGCCTTCCTTGACGACGTTCACCTGGATGTTCATGGGCCCGACCGTCAGTTCCCCCGCCTGCTGGGGAAACAGCGCAACACGCTTTAAAATTTTTGATATGTACTGCACCCCGTTGACCACTTCCCGGATGTCGCGGGCATCGTACTGGCGGACATCTTCGGCATAAAAGCCCTGATAATCGGATTCCTCCAGCAGCGTGGGGCTTTTATAGGTAATGGTGGTGTACAATTTGTAGTCGAGCAGTATCTGCTGGCCCACCCAGGCTTTGTCGGTGGCCGGTTCGGCGCGGATGAATATTTCCTGGGCTTTTCCGTCGTCTTCCGACCCCTCCACCACCTGGATGGTGACCGGGAGGGAGCGGTAAACCCTGCCATTGGCCGTGATGGAAGCGCTGCCGACCGTCAGGCTGCCCGTGCGGCGGGGCTGGAGCCGGTAAACATAGCTTTCCTCTCTGCTCATCACGCCATTGACCACCGTAGTGCCCAGGCTGTGGAAAGGGCCTGAAAGGATGCTGAAGCCTTCGAATGAAGGCGGTTGGAAGCCGCTGCCCTCCGCGTTGAGCAGGGTGAAGGTGATCTCAAAATAGCCGCTTCTGACCACTTTGCGCGCATCGGCGAAAGCCTCAAAAGAAACCTTTTCCTGCCCACTGGACAGAGCAGGGAAAGCGAGGAGCGCCAGCAATATGCAGAGTGGCCTGAACATGAGGCGTACTTAGAGTTTATAGGTTTTCCGGTTCTTTTTTGGCGCCGGTTCCTCCCTTTGCGGGCGGCGGGGTTCGAAAAAGGGGCTGAAATCGGGCCAGCTCCAGTTGTCAAGGCTCCGGGGAGCCGGCTGCGCCTTATCTTCCGGCTCCTGGATGAGCCCCTCGGGATTGGGCGCCACGATCACTTCCACCGGTGCGGTTTCCAGAATTTTCTCCCCTACGGCGATGCTGGCCGGTTCGATATAGTAATTTCCTATATCCCTGGGTTTCAGGTAATAAGTGTAGGACACCTTCTGGCTTGTACGCCCGTTCACGATGCTGACGCTGGATGAGAAATTCGGGCCGCCGGCCACGTCAAACTCCTGAAAAAGAGGCGGTTCGAACTGGCCGCCGCTGGCGTTTTCCAGAGTAAAAACCACTTTGAAATAATTCCCCAGCAGGATGGAGTCGCTGCTGACTTCCACAGTAAATCGGGGGCTTTCCTCTTGAGCGGGAAGCCACCCTGCGGCCAGAAGGCCGGCTACGGCTAACAGGAGGAACTTTTTCATAATGCCTGAATTTAGGTTTTTTACCAATCCTTATCTCGTTTGGTGATTTTTCCTTTTTCCTTTTTCATTTTTTCCATCACCCTGAGCTCTTCCTCCTGGATGATCTCCAGCAGGCGGCGGGCTTCTTCTTCAGTCAGGGGGCTCAGCCCGTTTTGGCGGGCCTGGTTTTCCTGGTTCCGGGCTTCATCCTGTGGTTGATTGGGTTGCTGGCTTTCACCTTTGTCCTGTTTCTGTTGCTCCTGCTCCCGGTTCTGGTTTTGAGGCTGCCCCTGCTGGCTCTGATCCTGT
Organism: Bacteroidota bacterium; assembly: GCA_963169455.1. Classification (GTDB taxonomy): domain Bacteria; phylum Bacteroidota; class Bacteroidia; order Chitinophagales; family Saprospiraceae; genus JACJYE01. The sequence continues at coordinate 67,264 of CAUJDW010000128.1, forward strand.
TCTTTTTCCTCCTGGTTCTGCTGCTGCTGATCCTGCTGCTGTTTCTCTTTTTCCTGTTGTTGTTTTTCCTTTTCCTGTTGTTGTTTCAGCAAACGCTGGGCCAGGGCCAGGTTGTACTTGGCCGATTGGTCAGCGGGGCGCAGCCGGAGTGCGTTTTTGTAAGCTTCAATGCTTTTCTCCGTCTCGCCGTGTTGAAAATGGGCGTTGCCCAGATTGTAAAAGGCGGATGCTCTGGCGTCCATATCCTCCAGATGGCGGGCGGCGTGTTCATAGCGCCGGACGGCTTCTTCATAGCGCCCCTGCTGGTAGATGGCGTTGCCCAGGTTGTACCCTGCGCGAGCTGTGCTTTCGTTTTCCAGCGATTTGCGGTAAAGGCGTTCTGCGTTGGCGTAATCCTGTTCTTCGTAAGCTTTATTGCCCTGCCGCAGGTTGCGGTGGGCGGGTTGGGCCGGCGCTGCCGGGGCGGCCAGGGCCAGAAAAACAAGTACCGTAAGAAAAAGCTGCCATCGCATAAGCTGAAGCTTTACACATCAAAAATATCTTTACCCGTGAGGCGCCGGCTGCTCCGGTACGGGAGCAGGAACTCCAGCAGCAACAGGAGCGCCGCCAGGCCCGTAAACCATTGAAAATAGCTGTTGTATTCTGAAAAAGCCTGGTGTTCAAGCGCTCTTTTTTCCATGCGCCCTATAGCTTCCCCCAGTGCATCGAGCACCTGCCCGCTGCCGGTAGAAAGGTTGAAATAAGCTCCTTCCCCGGCCTGCGCTATTTCCCGGAGCATGCCTTCGTTCAGGCGGCTTACCACGGGTTGGCCGGCATTGTCTCGTTTGTAGGCCTGCCTCCCGTTTTCCTCTACCGGAATAAAGCTGCCTTCCTCCGTTCCGACTCCAACGGTGAAGATCAGCAGCCCGTCGGCCCGTGCTGCCCGGGCCTGCGCCAGGGCATCTTCCTCGTGGTTTTCCCCGTCGGTAATAATAATTAACGCTTTGTGGTTTTTGTTGTTTTGCTCAAACGATTCCGCCGCCAGCCCGATGGCTTCTCCGATGGCCGTTCCCTGGTTGGGGATCATGCTTGGGCTGGCGCTGCGCAAGGCCTGCAGGATGGCGCTGAAATCAATCGTGACGGGCGATTGTACAAAAGCGCTGCCGGCGAAGAGGATCAACCCGGCCCGTTCACCCTTCAGGTTCTCCACCAGGTTCTGGGCAAAGCGGCGGGCCCGCACCAGCCGGCTGGGCGGCAGGTCTTCAGCAAGCATGCTCTGCGAAATGTCAAAAGCGATCATGATATCGACGCTTTTGGCTTCGGCTTTCGCCAGCCGTACTCCGTATTGGGGGTTGGCCCAGGCTATGGCCAATAAGGCCAGCGCCAGCAGCAAGAGGGCAAATTTCAGGAAATAGCGGTAACGCGACACCTGCGGCATGAGTTGCGCCATCAGGCGGGAATCGCCAAAACGGCGGATCGCCTGCCGGCGCGCGCGCCAGGCAAGCCCGAAAAATACCAGCAGCAGGGGTACGGCCAGTAAGGCATACAAATGTTCGGAATATTCAAATCGCAGCATAATTCCACTTTCTAGGGGATCGTCCGCAATAGGGTATATCGCAGCAGCGCCTCCAGCAATAAAAGTAAAATACCCCAGAACACAAAGGGGTGGAAGGCCTCGCTGTAGTGCTTGAACACCGCCACTTCCACCTTCGTTTTTTCCAGGCGGTCAATCTGTGCATAAATGCGTTCCAGGTTCTCTGCGGAGGTGGCGCGAAAATACTCGCCCTGGGTCATGGCGGCGATTTCCTGCAGCAAGGCTTCGTCAATTTTCACCCGGGCCAGCCCGAAGATGTACCGCCCGTCGGAACGCCGGTTGACGGGCGTCAGCGCATCACCTGTCGAACCGACGCCGATGGTGTACACTTTGATGCCCAGTTTCTGTGCAATCTGGGCGGCCATGAGCGGGTTGATATAGCCGGCGTTGTTGACGCCATCCGTCAGCAGAATGATGACCTTGCTTTTAGCTTCGCTCTTTTCCAGATGCCCCACCGCAGTGGCCAGCCCCATGCCGATGGCCGTGCCGTCTTCGAGGATGCCGCAGGATAGCTCGGCCAGGAATGCCTTCAGCACCCTGTGGTCTGTGGTGAGCGGGCACTTGGTAAATGCTTCGCCGGCAAAAACGGCCAGCCCGATGCGGTCATAAGGCCGCTTGTCGATAAACTGGCCGGCCACGCGCTTGCTGACCTCCAGCCGGTCGGGCTTGAAATCCTGGGCCAGCATGCTGCTCGACAGGTCTATGGCCATCATGATGTCGATGCCTTCCGCATCTACTTCTTCTTCCCTGAGCACTTCCTGCGGGCGCGCCAGGGCCACCACCAGTGCGGCAAAGGCCAGGGCCCGCAGAAGAGGTAGGGCAGCCCGCCCCCACCCCCTCCAGGAACGGATACCCCGTACACTTGCCAGGCTGGGCATGCGGAGGGTAGGGTAATGACGGCGGCGGCGCCCCAGATACCAAAAGCCGGCCACGGGCAGCAGCAGGAGCAACAGAAAAAACTCCGGGTTCAGAAACTGGATGTTTTCGCCAAAAAGAAAATCAAGCATTCTACTCCTGTTTTTGCGCTAGCTTACGAATGACATAAGTCCGCGCCATCATATCATGAAGCGCCTGCCGGCGGTTCCTGTTCAGAAAATAAAACAAATACCCCAGCCCCAGGACCGATTCCGAGATCAGTTTCCCCACAAAGCGCAGGGCAGCCTGGCCAAGCGAGGGCGCGGCGCCTTTTTCATCCGCCACCTGTATCCCGAGCAGGAGTTTTCCAAGGGTGCCCTGGAAATAGTGCTCCATAAGCACGTGGTAAAGCCCCAGCCCCACCAGGTAAAACAGGCCGAAAGCCAGTGCGTTTTCCGGCCGCCCCAAAGCCAGCCAGGCGGCCAGCAGCACCAGGAAAGGGAAGACACAGACATCGAGCAGGCGGGCCCAGAAGCGGCGCCAGAATCCGGCAAGTAGTATGGGCCAGCCCCCGGCATCCAGTATGTAGGGTGGAGGGGCAGCGCTTTTCCGGCCCGCCACTTCGGCTTTCATTCCGGGAATTTCGCGCGGAATCTCTACGGCGGCCTCTTCATCCCCCGTCTGCAGGATAAAAGACCGGGCTTCTTCGATCGCTTCAGTGTGGTAAGAGGCCGGCGGGGCTGCTTTGGCAAACTTGACCAGGTCAGCCGATTGCAGGAGGCGCCGCAGGATGTCCTGCTGTGCCGGCAGCAATGCAGCCTGCGCCAGCTGAAGCAGTATCTCATCGGTAGTCGATTCCAGAGCGGCAAGCTGGAAGCGGTGCTGCAGGTATTCCCTGATAATATGGGCGAGGTTGCTGTGGTAATCTTTCACCAGGCCCTGCTGCCATAGCCTGCGGGCTTCCAGCTGATCCAGTTGCTCAAGCGCCAGTTGGTGGGCGGGAACACTGAGCGGCGGGGGCGGCGGGAGGGGCGGCGGCTGGCGGCGCGCCAGGAAAAAGGCCAGGAGCCCCAAAGCGATCAGCAGGAACAGGCCCAGCATCCAGGGCAGGGCATCCCAAACGTTCATCGGCTCCCCGATGATGTCTTTTATGGGCATTAGCTGCACCGAATCCACAGTGATCGGCATGGTATTGGCCTTCAGGTTGAGCTCGGCCGTCCAGGCCGTGTCCGGCAGCCCGTTTTGGCGGTATGCCACGGGGATGGGGGGAATGCGGTAAAACCCGGAATCGAAAACCGTAAGAGTGAGCTGTACTTCCAGCAGTTTGCCCTGCTGCCCGTTGTCCTTTTCGAAGCGTTCGGCCCGGAGTATTTCCAGCCCGGCCGTTTCCTCCAGCACAGCGAATCCTACATCGGTAATTTCAGCAGGATCCTGATAGAAGGACAGGATGGTAAGCCTGGGCTGGTCGCCGATGAGTATCTCATCCTGGCTCAGCTCGGCGGAAACGCTCACCTGGCCGGGAAGCAAGGTTCCACACAGCAGGAAAAGGAACAGGGCGCTCCAGGCCGGGCCCGGCCATACTGAAGATATTTGTCGTTTGCGGCCTGTCTGCTTCATGAAAATCGGCGTTTTCCATTCTTTCCGCCCGTTTGTCAGGGCTGTTTGGAGCGCTGCTGAAAAAATTTCAACAGGGCATTTGCATAGGGTTCATCCGTCCGGATGTTTACGGCATCAGCGCCGCTCTTTCTGAAAGTGCTGACGAAATAAGCCAGGTGTTGCCGGTGCCATCGGGCGTAATCTTCCCGGAGGCGGGCGGAGGAGGTGTCGACCCAGCGGATCTCCCCCGACTCGGCATCCTGGGCGCGGATAAGGCCGACACGGGGCAGTTGTTCCTCACGCGGGTCGATAATATTGATCCCAACGACATCATGGCGGCGGGCGGCTATGCGCAGCGGGGCCTCATAGCCCATCGACAGGAAATCGGAAATGATGAAGCAGATGCTGCGGCGCTTGATCATGTTGTTGAAATACCGCAGGGTTCGCCCGATATCGGTGCCCTGCCCCTCCGGTTCGAAGTCGATCAGCTCGCGGATGATCCGCAGGATGTGCTGCCGGCCCTTTTTCGGGGGGATGAACTTTTCCGCCTTGTCTGAAAAGAATAACACGCCGACCTTATCATTATTATTGATTGCCGAAAAAGCCAGTACAGCGCAAATTTCCGTCATGATCTCGTTCTTGAGCTGGTTGGCCGTGCCGAAAAAAGAGGACTGGCTCATATCGATCAGCAGCATCACCGTCAGTTCGCGTTCCTCTTCGAATATCTTCACATGAGGGTCGCCGGTTCTGGCCGTCACGTTCCAGTCGATATTGCGCACATCATCGCCAAACTGATAATCGCGCACTTCGCTGAATGACATGCCCCGGCCTTTGAACGCACTGTGGTATTCTCCCGAGAACAGGTGTTTGCTCAGGCCTTTGGTCTTGATCTCGATCTTCCGGACTTTCTTGAGCAGCTCGCTGGTTTCCATCTTCTGCAACTACCTTTAGGGCACTTCCACCGTGTCCAGAATCTTATTGATAATGTCCTCCTGGGTGATATTTTCTGCTTCTGCTTCGTACGACAAGCCGATGCGATGGCGCATAACATCGTGGCAGACGCTGCGCACGTCTTCAGGCACGACGTACCCCCGGCGCCTGATGAAGGCGTGGGCCTTGGCGGCCAAGGCGAGGTTGATGCTGGCGCGGGGCGAAGCACCGTAATTGATGAGCGCCTCGAGGTTGCGCAGCCGGTACTCTCCCGGCCGCCGGGTGGCGAACACGATATCGAGAATATAGCGCTCGATCTTTTCGTCCATATATATTTTATTCACCGACTCGCGGGCGCGCAGGATGTCGGCCGGGTGGACGATGGGGTTTACTTTTGCGAACACTTCCCCCGACAGGTTGCGCCGGATGATCTCCTGTTCTTCCTCCCTGGAGGGATAAGGCACTTTAACCTTCAGCATGAAGCGGTCGACCTGGGCTTCCGGCAGCGGGTAGGTGCCTTCCTGTTCGATGGGGTTCTGGGTGGCCAGCACCAGGAAGGGTTCTTCGAGCTGGAAGGTTTCGCTGCCGATGGTCACCTGCCTTTCCTGCATGGCTTCCAGCAGGGCGCTCTGCACTTTCGCCGGTGCGCGGTTTATTTCATCGGCGAGGATGAAGTTGGCGAAGATGGGCCCTTTGCGCACCGTAAACTGGCTGGTGCTCGGGTTATAGATCATGGTGCCGATGATATCGGCCGGCAGCAGGTCGGGCGTAAACTGGATGCGGCTGAACCTGGCGTCCACGGCCTGGGAAAGCGTTTTGATGGCGAGGGTTTTCGCCAGCCCGGGAAGGCCCTCCAGCAGCACGTGGCCGCGGCAGAGCAGCCCCAGTATCAGGCGTTCCATCATGTTGTTCTGGCCAACGATGATCCGGGAAGCGGCAGCGTTCAGTTTTTCAATAAAGGCGCTGTCGATATAAATCTGTTGGTTGAGTGCTTCGATGTCAAGTGATTGCATATCTTTCGTCAGTTGCTTAGGGATCGAATTTGTCCTGCCCTTTGCAAAAGGGGCCGGACAGGCCCACAAATTTGCTATTTTTTTGAATATTAACACAATGCAACGGCCTTTGCCTTTATTTTATCCGCCGGGCGGTGAAAAAAAGGAGGGGGCCGTGCACAGAAAATTAACGCTATGCCAAACGTTTTTGCCCTTGCCCGGGGCGGAGCCCTTGTCCTTGCCCTGCTCAGCAGCTGCCTCGCAGGCGCCCAGAGCGGAACAGCCTATTCACCCGAACAACGCGCCAGGGAAAGCATCAACGGCCTTAAAGAGGGCGTTCTCATCGTTCGCCTGCCTTCACAACAGGCCAAAACCGACGCTATCCGGGAAGTGATCAGCACGCCCGGCGCCAGCGAAGCGGCCCGGAAAAGGCTTGAAAAACAGCTCGAAACGGCCATCTCCAGCCAACGGGAATTCAACCTCAACATGATGAAGGCTTTTCGGGAGGCTTATGACTTTTCCGATGTCCTGTTTATCTACGACACCAGCACTTCCCTCCTCAAAACCGGAAACCATAGCGGTATTTTCCTGGACAGCAGCCTTCAGGCCCAAGCCGGCATCCGGCTGGAGAAAGCGCCTGTCTTCATCCTGCACTTCGGCTCTACCAGTAGCGAAACTTCTGATGGCGTGGAAGCTATGATCATCCTGGACGGCCAGTTCAAGAGGCTGGAAAAGCCCTTCCCTTTTTACCAGCGCCTCAACGATTTTTCCGCCTTCATCGGCAGCTTTTTGCCAAAACCCAACCAGAAAACGGAAGACGCCCTGCGCATCGTGGACAAATTGAACAAAAAATTGCACAAATACTTCGGACTGGTGCAGATGGGGAAGGGGTGAGGGAGGTCGGGTGGCTGGGACACGCCAGGGAGGCCCGGGCAACAATGGACAGGCCCGGGCGCGCGATGCACCCGGGCCTGTACGGAGAAGAATCTAATGAACCGCTCAGGGTGTGGCGATGTAATTTTTGTCCGGAAGGAAAGCCACCAGTTCCTGGTTGACGAAGATTTCCTGGTATGGCAGGTGGTTCCATCGCATCAGGTCGGAAACGGAAACCCGGAATCTGCGGGCGAGCCCATCGATGGTTTCGCCCGGCCTGACGACGTAGCTGACTTTGTAGAAGTTCGGATAAAGCAGGGCCGGGTCGATGTTGCGGCGCATCCGGCGGGCGCTGAGAAAATCGCGGAATTTTTCCATGGCGGGCGCCGGCAGCAGCAGGAAATTACCCCGGGAGCTTTCCGGGATATACGAGCTGCGATAGCTGGGGTTGAGCGACCGGATCTCCGTCAGGCTCAGGCCGCTGGCATAGGCGACATCGCTGAAGGAGAAGGCGTCGAAAACCTTGATCGCGCGGATGCCCCCTTCCATGCCGGGCAGGCGTGGCTGCAGCCCGTGGTCGGCGTAGAAATTGGCGATATAGGCCGCAGCGATAAAACGCGGCACGTAATTCCGGGTTTCGTAAGGGAGGAAATCCTTGATCTCCCAGAAGTTGCGGCAACCGGAGTTCCGGATGGCGCTGTTGACCCTTGCCGGGCCGCAGTTATAGGCCGCCAGCACGAGTTGCCAGTCATTGTACTGGCCATAGAGGGCCGTCAGCATTTCCACCGCAGCTTCGGTAGCGCGGTACGGGTCGAAACGTTCGTCCAGATTTTCGTTGATCCGAAGGCGGTACTGCCTGGCCGTGGCGGGAATGAACTGCCACAGGCCTGCGGCGCCTGCACCTGAGCGGGCATCGGCATTCAGCGAAGTTTCCACAATAGGCAGATACTTCAACTCTTCCGGAAGGCCGTTTAAAGCCAGGTAGTGTTCGAAAATGGGAAAGAGAAAGGAAGTTCGTCCGAGCATGGCTTCCGTATCGCGAAAGCCGTTGGTAGTGTACTCCCTGATGAGGTCGCGTACTTCCTCATTATACCTCGGCTCAAACGGGATTTTCAGTTGAGCCAGCCGCTCCTGGATGTCCCCTTCATCGAGGGCGGGCGTGGGGAGTTCAGTTTCTGTGCGTGCGTCGAGGGGAAACGCGGCTTTGTTTGTCGTTGCCATCAGGCAGCAGGCTGCCGTCAACGCAACTAATGTCCATGGGATTTGCATCAGATATCGGTTTTTGCATTATGCGTGCTCCAAGTGGGAAAATACCCACGTCAAGCAAGGGGTAATGCAACAATCGGGTTTCTACTCTTCTTTTTTTTCGTACAAGTGCTTAAAAATCAGGGCGTAATAAGCCCTTTACATCTATTTTTCAAAAGCAAAGCTATAGGCTTTTGGCGTAAAAGTCAACCATTTTAGCCCAGGGCCCCCCTTTTATGGGGCAGGAAGGAAGCCATTCGCAACTTGCCTATCCCTTTTCACCAGCCCGGGAAAAGCCTATGGGCCATAGTTTTAATTGTTAGGAAAATTTTTCTGCCCCGCTAAAAGGAAATCGCCGAATATCTGTCTGTTGCACTCCCGGCAAAATCCACTTAGCTCAAAGTGTTAAAATTTTCTTAAAGTTTTGTTAAAAATAAGTTTACTGCCGGCAACTTCACGCTCTTTCGCATTGTTTTTTTGTTTCCGAAACCAGAAAACGGCCCTTGGGCGGCCGCAATTATTAGCCTTAAACCACGCTGAAACATGCAGGTCAGAATACTCGCCTTCGGCATTGCCCGGGATATACTCGGCGCCGGCAATTTAAGCCTCGACCTTCCTCAGGGGGCGACCGTCGCCGAGCTGAAGGCCCGTTTATGCCGGGACTACCCTTCCTTTGAGAAGCTGGCCTCTCTGGCTATTGCGCTGAATGCGGAATATGCTTCCGATTCCCAGGCGATCAGCACCGGCGACGAGGTGGCCATCATTCCTCCGGTCAGCGGCGGTTGAACCTGCAAATTGAAAAGGAAAGAAAATTTGTAACTATTCAGGTTGGAACGCCGGCCTGCAGCCTGCGAAATGGTAATCAGAGAGCCTTTGGAGGGGCTATGCCTGCGCGCGGGGCACAGGCCGGCGTTCCGGATTGCCCCAAAGGAGGCCTAAATAGTTGCGAAAATATTTAACTTTACCTGCCACAGAGCCCCCCTCCCTGAGCATATCCCTCATTGCTTTTAAAATCCTTGAAAATTTCTGATTGGCGCCCTTTGCGGGCCAAGCTGCCCCGCCTGCGCGATTCCGCCCGGGCGGCAAACCTGCAGTGGCCGCCCAGAGCCATGGGGGTGCATATACTGTAAAGTACTATGAGAAAAAACATCCTGCTGCTCGCTTTCGCATTTTTTGCCTGCCTGCTCAGTGCTCAGCCGGAGCTGTCCGAGACGGCGGCCCAGCATCAGAATCAGGCTGCCTCGCTGTTGCTCAACGGCGAGCCGGCGGCGGCCATTCCGCTATTGCAGGCCGCTGCTGCGCAGTACAGGCAGGGCGCCGAATGGGAGCAATACTTCTCCTGCCTTAACCAGGTCACCACCGCTTATCTCGAGCTCGGGCAGTTGGAAGATGCCAAAAGAATGGCGAAAAAAGCCCTTTGGGAAAGCATTGAAAAACTCGGCAGGGACAACAACGCAGCAGCCAGGGCAGCGCACAAGCTGGGAGAGGCCTACAGCAGCGCCGGCCGCCACAACAGCGCCCTGGAGTCTCACCGCCTGGCCCTGATGATCCGCCGGAAGTTGTTCGGAGCGCAGCATCCGGAGTTGGCAAACTCCTATGACTGGATCGGCAAGGCCTACGCCGCCATGGAGGTTTACGACGAGGCAGAAAGTTACTTTCAGCGGGCGCGGGCGCTGCGGGAGTCCGTTCTCGGCGCGGAACATGCCGAGGTATCGGATTCCTATTTCCTGCTGGGGGAACTGGCCACTTCCCGGCGTCAATTCGGAGAAGCCCTGAAGCTCCACCGGAGGGCGCTCGCCATCCGCAGGAAAAGCCTGGGGCCCCGCCACCCCGATGTTGTGCAGTCGCTGCTGCGCCTGGGTGCGTTGTATGCCCGGCTCGGAGCGGAAAAATCCGCCGCTCAGCGATATGGGGAAGCTGTGGCAATCTGGAAAAAAGGGAGCCCCGTAAGGCGTGAATACATGGCGGAGGCCTTTCATTTTCTGGCGGCCGCCGCACTGGAGAAAGGGCAGGTGGAAGAAGCCGCCCAACTGGCCCGCCAGGCTTCGGGCATGCCCGCTGGTTCAGGCCTTTCACCCGCCGGCGCCTATATGCTTGGCTCCGCCTTCCTGTTGAACGGCGCCCCCGCAGAAGCAGTGCGCTATCTGGAAGAAGCACTCAGGCAGGAAGGCCAGCCGGCGCCGGCCGCCTGTTTCCACCAGTTGGTGGAATCACACCTTGCAGCAGGGCAGGCCCGGGCTGCCGTAGCCCGGGCGGAGGAATACCTGGCCTTTGCGGGCCGAAAGGAAGCCGGGGCTTTGGCGCTGGCCGACGCCAACCTCCTGCTTGGCAAGAGCCTGCTCAGGCTCGGAGCATACGAACAGGCGGCAGGCTATCTGCGGGAAGGCCTCGCTGAAGAGCAGTCGCCTCCGGCCTGGCGGCAAGCCGGCTATATCGCCCTTGCCGAGGCCTGGCTGGCGTTGGGTGAGGAAGAAGAAGCTATTGCTGCCCTGCATCAGGCCAGCGCGGCCGGGCAGCAACAGGGGGCATCGGCTTTTCATCAAATGCTGGGCCTGCAGGCTATGGCCAGGGCCCACAGCACCCTGGCCGCCCAGGACCGCCACGCCCTCGACAACCTGGAAGCAGCCCTCCGGTCAGCGGAGGCGGCAGACAGGCTGCTCGCGGAACTACTCAGGCAACCCCTTTCCTCCGAACAACTCGTGTTAATCCGGGAAAGGCAAAGCGACTGGTATGAATCGGCCCTCCACATTTGCTTTGGCCTCAACATCCAGAATCCCTCCCCGGAATACCGGCAGCGGGCATTCCATTTTGCGGAGCGCAGCAAGCAACTGGATATCGCCTTGCCGCTGCTGCTCACCGGCGATATTGCCTTCCATGGTGTTCCCCCTGCGTTGCTTCAGGAGGAGGAAATATGCAGGCGCCAAATGCCCCGCCTTGCCAGGCGCGGGGAACTTGCTGTGCTGGAAGGCGCGGCCATTGAAAAAGAGCAGCCGGCCCCCGGGGACTGGCACAAGCGCTACGAGGCCTTACTGCAAAACCTGCAACGCGAAGCGCCCGCCTACTACCAGATGAAATATGGCTTATTAGCTCCCGATATCAGCGGGCTTCATGGCCTTCTGAACAGGCAGAACACTTTGCTCTATGATTATTTCGCCGGGCAGGAGCATCTTTACGTCTTTTTCGCAGATGACAAGGAGTTGCTCCTCTTCCGGCATACGGCGGACGAAGAACTATCGGAGCAGCTCGCGCGTTTCGCAGGTTTTCATGCGAAGGGCTTCCCATCCGAAGCGGAAGAGGCGCAGCCTGCCGGGTTCGCCGGAACAGGGGAATTTCTCTTCAGCAAATTATTTCCGCTGTTGCCTTCACCTGAGGGGGAAGGCGGGCCGCCTCAACTTTGCATTCTCCCCCATGGCCCACTCGCACTGTTTCCCTTCGAGTCGCTGCCAACCGATAAAACGGGAGGGGAAAATTTCTCCACTCTGCCATATCTGGGCCGGCAGTATGTGATCACTTATAATTACACGGCCAATGCCCTGCTGGAGGCCGATTATGAGCAGAGCATTGCCCACCCCTTCCCTTTCCGGGCTTTCGTTTTCCGGAACGGAGCTACCCGGCCGGCGCCTCCCGACAGCCACCCCGCCGGCAAAGCAGGGGAGGCCAGCGACAGGCTTCGCTTCTTTTCTGCCCTAGCCGCACTTTGGGCGGAGGCCCGGGATGGGGAAATATGGGAAGGCGGGCAGTCCGGAGAGGCTAGCTTTCGGCGTATGCCAAAAAACGGCGCGCTCCTGATGGCTACTCCAACCATACTGGCGGCAAGCCCTCTGGAAACTTACCTGGCGCTTTCGGCCTCACCGGACAGCCTGTACGACAACATTCTGGATGTTAAGGAGCTATACGAAATGGAGACAGAGGCCGGGCTGGTTTTCCTCGGCCCTCCTGAAGCCCCATCGGAAGGCCTTTCCCTGAATGCGGCCTGGCCACAACTGGTGCAGGCATGGGCGTACAGCGGCAGTAATAGCCTGGTGCTGCAGCGCTGGAACAGCCCGGCGCCGGCGCCTTCGGAAGGCTTGCTGCCCTTTTTTCTGAAAGCTTATCTGCCCGGCGCTTCCATACCGTCCGCCCTGTTGGCGGCCCGGACGGCTTACCTGCAGGAGTCAAGCCCCGAAAAGGCGCATCCCCGTTACTGGGCGGCTTACATGCAGGTAGGCGCTCCCCGGCCGATTCACGAAAAGCTGCCGATCCCGCCCTACCTGATCGCAGTAGCGGTCGGCGCCCTGATCCTCATCGGCTGGTGGGCGCGGCGGTAAGGCAGGGCCGTTTATTCGTCATATTCGTGAAGCCCGAGGTCCTGGATCAGGTTGATCAGTTTTTCGGCATACTGTTTGTCGGTGGCATACCCTGCCTTTTTCAGGCCCCGGGCCCAGGCTTTGTAATCGTCGTGTTTCAGGTTGAACAGATGTTTGTACCGGCTGTTGCGCTGTAGCAGCAGGCTGTGGGCGCGGTAGCTTTCCCAGGCGCTTTTGTACTTCCGGAAAAAATCCTTGTGGCTGTCGTCGGTGAAATTGGAGCAATGCCCCTTGGAGCAGGTTCGGGAAAAGCACTTGATCCCGAAATGGTTGTTGTTGTGGGTGGCCAGCCTGCTTTCCCCTACATTACTCTCCAGCAGGCCCTGCGCGAGGGTGATGCTGGCGGGAATGCCGAATTTTTCCATTTCCGTTTGGGCGACTTTGTGAAAGCGCCTGACATACTGCAGTTGCTTGCGGCGTTTTTCGGCCTTCAGGGCCGATGATTCTGCGGCGGCGAGGCCTTTGTTTTCGTCGGTTAGGTTGGAATAGGTATTGGCCAGGTTGCTGACATTGGCCGGTTGTTCATAGCTGGCAGGCAGAGGCCTGGCCTCCCCGGGCTGCGGTTCATGAAGCGCTGCGCCTGCCGGGAAGCCTGAATAGGGTGGGGGTTCCTCCAAAGGCGCCGCCAGCCGGAAAGCAGCGGCCGGAATATTGCTGAGCTGAAGGTCTATAGCCAGGTCTTTTTTATAAACCAGATAGGCCGCAGCCCCCAGCAGCGCTGCTTTCAGCCAGTATTTCTGCAGCCCCTCGCTGATTTGCCGGCCGGCTTCCTGCGCCATGGCCCGTGCGGCGGGTAGATATCTTTCGGCCATTGTGTCCTGTTTTGTTTGAAAAAGATGATTAGCTGCTTCAAAAATAAAACACTTTGTTTATTTTACAAATAAAAACAACTTTTTGTTTTTCAAAAGCTCCGTCGCCGGGCTCCCCTCCGGTGTGTGCTGCTTTGGTAGTGTTTTGTAAATCAAAAGCTTATAACAATGTTTTAACAGCCGTGAAGCCTTATAAAATTTGGAAAAAGTTGGAATAGTAAAGGCCCGTATGCTACCTTTGCATGGTTTTTCAAAAAAAGCAAACAAATGATGAAGCAGATCTTTTTGTTGTTTTCCTTTATCACTCTGGCGGTGTTTGCGGCTCCGGCCCAGAAATACGGCCATCTCAATTTCGGGCTGCTCGTCTCCGGCCTTCCGGAGGTAAAGGCAGCGGATACGGAACTGGAGGCTTACCAAAAACAACTGACGGCCAAAGGGGAAGAAATGGCCAAGGCCTGGCAGGAAAAAGCGCAGGCTTTCGCGCAAAAGGCGCAATCGGGCGAAATGGCGCCCGTCGAGCAGCAGAAGCAACAGGCTGCGCTTGAAAAAGAACGCGAAGAAATACTGGGGTACGAGGAGGAAATAAACGCCAAGATGCAGCAAAAAAGGCAGGAGCTGCTGAAGCCGATCATCGACAAGGCGGAGGCGGCCATCAAGGAAGTGGCGCAGGAGAACGGCTACCTGATGATCTTTGACACCAGCGTTTTCAACTCCATCCTGTTCGCGCAGGATACGGATGATGTGCTGCCGCAGGTAAAGGCGAAACTCGGGATAGAGTAGGCGTATTTACTGCGGCAAAAACAGGCAGGCTTCTGGCGGTATGGTCCGGCAGAAGCCTGTTATGTTTTGGCGCCGCCCGATTTCTGCCTGAGGCGGATGAAGCTGTTCACCGAATTCTGGTCGACAACGCCCACCAATTGCCCTTTGTCGAAGACGGGAAGCAGTTGGTATTGTTCCCATTGCATGCCCGGAATGACGGCTTTCAGGGAGTCGGAAGCCAGCAGGGCCTCGAAGCGGGCATGGGCCAGCCGCCCGACGGGAAGGCTGTGGGCGGCGCTGTCTCCGGCAGCTTCCACCAGTTCTTTTTCCGGCAATACGCCCACCAGGTTTTGCCACTCATCGAAGACGAGAAAGCCTTTTTCCATGCCCTGCCGGTACTGCTCCAGGGCCAGGGCCAGCGGGTCGCTGGCATACAGGCGGGTGAACTGCCGGCGGGCCACGTCGCCGACGGTATAGTGGCTGAGCAGCCCATCCAGCCTGACCATGCGGTACTCGCTCGCCGCCGCCATGAACACGAACACCCCGATAAGCGCGGTTATGGGGCTCCAGCTCCAGATGCCGTAGCCCGCCAGGAGTATGGCGAAGCCCTGCCCGACGAAAGTCGCGATGCGGGTGGCCCGCAGCCGCCCCATGCGGGCCGACAGCAGGGCGCGCAGCACCCGGCCTCCGTCCATGGGAAAGGCCGGCAGCATATTGAACAGGGCCAGCACGATATTGACGATGATCAGCAGGAAAATGAATTCGTAAACCGGAGAGACATTCAGGGCGAAGGCATTGCTGTCGGGATTGAACAGCAGGTAGAAGTAGTCGAAGAACTGCCGCCTGCTTTCACCGGAAGATAACATGGGAAAAAGCGCCAGCAACAGGCTGATGCCGACGTTGACCAGAGGGCCGGCGATGGCCACCATGAATTCCTGCCAGGGTTTTTCCGGTAGCCGGTCCAGCCGGGCCACCCCGCCAATGGGCGACAGGATGATGTCTCTGGTTTCCACGCCGTAGCGGCGCGCCGTCAGGGCGTGCCCGAATTCGTGGAGCACTACGCAGAAGAACAGCGCCAGCACCAGAAGCGCGTAACCTCCCATCTCCCACCAATCGAGGGATTCTTCTGAGCCCACGTAAAACACCCAGGCGAAGATCAGGAGGAAGGACCAGTGTATCTGAACAGGGATGCCGAAAAGTTTAGCAACCTGGAAAACTCCTTTCATCTAACTTTTTTTGATCACTACTACTTGCGTTGCAACTTTTCTAACAAACGCCGAAGGCCGCCCCATTGTTCCGGCGCCGGGGCCGCGGTCAGATCCTGTGTTCCATCGAGCTGCTGTAAACCGGCAGGTAGAGTTGCCCTTCCAGGATGCTGCGGGAGATGACGACGCGCTGTATTTCGGAGGTGCCTTCGTAGATCTGCGTGATCTTGGCGTCGCGCATCAGGCGCTCCACGTGGTATTCTTTTACATAACCGTAGCCGCCGTGTATCTGCACCGCCTCCACCGTATGGCGCATGGCCACTTCCGATGCGTAGAGTTTGGCCATGGCGCTGGCCGTGTCGTAGTCCATGCCCTGGTCTTTGAGCCAGGCGGCGCGGTAAACCATCAGTTTGGCGGCTTCGATCTCGGTGGCCATGTCGGCCAGTTTGAATGCGATGGCCTGGTGTTTGCTGATGGGCTTGCCGAAGGCTTCGCGCTGTTTGGAGTATTCCAGCGCCAGCTCGTAAGCGCCGCCGGCGATGCCCAGCGCCTGAGCGGCAATGCCGATGCGCCCGCCAGCGAGGGTCTTCATGGCAAATTTGAAGCCGAAGCCGTCCTCGCCGATGCGGTTTGCTTTCGGCACTTTTACATCCGAATACATGATGGTGTGCGTGTCGGAAGCCCGGATGCCCAGTTTGTCTTCCTTGGCGCCGATGGTTACCCCATCCCAGGAGGTTTCGACCAGCAGGGCGTTGATGCCGCGGTGGCCGGCTTCGGGATGTGACTGGGCCATTACGATGTGCAGCTGCGATTTGCCGCCGTTGGTGATCCAGTTCTTGGTGCCGTTGAGCAGGTAGTAGTCGCCCATATCCACGGCAGTGGTGCGCTGGCTGGTGGCGTCGCTGCCGGCTTCCGGTTCGGAGAGGCAGAAAGCGCCGATCCATTCGCCGCCGGCCAGTTTGGTCAGGTATTTGGCCTTTTGTTCCTCCGTACCGTAGGTTTCGAGGCCCCAGCAGACCAGGGAGTTGTTCACCGACATAATGACCGAGCAGGAGCTGTCCACCTTGGATATCTCCTCCATGGCCAGCACGTAGGACAGCGTGTCCATCCCGCCGCCGCCATACTCGGGGGCGGCCATCATCCCCAGGAAGCCGAGCTCCGCCATCTGCCGGACCTGCTCGGCGGGGTACTGCATTTTGGAATCGCGCTCGATGACGCCGGGCTTGAGTTCTTTCTGGGCAAATTCGCGGGCCGCATCCCGCACGGCCAGTTGTTCTTCGGTCAGTTCAAAAAACATGAGTAATTTATTTGGTTAAGGCTGGTGGTAAGTAGTTGGACACATTTATTGTAACCCATTACTGCTTCGGAAATACGGCGTCAATAGCATTGTTCCTGAGGCTAGGGTTATATTGTTGGATTGTTATATTGTTCTGCTAAATGTGTCCAATTACTTAGTTTTAAAAACCGTGAAAAATTTCGGGAGCGAAATTACGCTAAATTTGGGAGAAAAGGAAGGAGGTGGACGTCTTTAGAAGTGGAGGCGTTTTTAGGCCTGGGGGTCTGAAAAGAAGAGGGTACAATAGGGGGAACATTCATCGGGTGGAAAGCGATTACTGTAAAACCCAATTCTCAATTTCGATGCCGGAAAGCCGTGTTTAGTTCCTCAAAAGTTGACATAGCCCTATTTCGCCTTTAACAAATTTACAACATTATTCCTTCGAAAGTGATCATTTATGGGGATCCAAAACCATTAATATTCTCTATCTTTAAACCATTCCATACTCCTACAATCACTACCGCCATGGAAAACGCGCTTTCTCACCCGGGCTTCCCCTATGCCGTTTCCCTCAGCCAGCAGGGCTTTCCATCCGGCCTTTACGTGGTGGGAGTCCGCTCTTGCCAGGGCAAGGTTTTCCGGCAAAAAATTTTCCGTGCTCATTAACGATCCTGATGCCTTGTTCAAAAAGGCTGGAGTTTCCTTGCTAATCTTCAAATTGTATTGCAATGCCGGTTCAAAAAATAGTGCTTTTCCTTATAGTTTCTTTTTTCACCTCCTTTTCCATAAAAGGGCAAAAATGGGTTTAATATCGCTGTGGAACTGGGGTTAATAGACCATCATTTCCGTGATTTCATTGTCGACAATGATACATTAGTTGGGTTGGGGCTTGCTGATGTATATAATACGGAGTACTGGCAGCAAAGCCTGCTTGTGGCAAAGTTTGACTCCTCGGGCAACCTACTTGCCTATAATGTAATAGTGGATTCTTTGGGAGATTTCTATTCCATTGACCGCAGCCGGGGCAAGATGGCGAAGGTTTCCGACGGCGGCTACGCCCTCACCTCCGCCCCTCTGGTTCGCGACGGAGCGGTTCTGGCCAAACTGAACCGGGAGCTTGAGGTGGAATTCGTGCGGGAATACCGCAACTGCAGGGCGACAGCCTGTGGCCGCGCTACATCGGGCCCGCCTTTCTTCCCCCTGAACCAGAACACCAGCGGCTGGTTTGGCGGAGTGGGCGAGCTGTCCAGCGGCAGCCTCGTAGCCGGGGGCTTCGCCAACCAGGGCATCTATTTCTATCCCTGGCTGGTCAAAACCGATGCCAACGGCTGCATCGAGGCGCCGTGCGAGCCGGTGAATGCGGCGGCGGGGCCCGCTCTGTCCGATACGGAGCCGCTGTTATTCCCCAACCCGGCCAGCGGGCGTTTTTACCTGTCGTGGCCGGGCCGCCCGCCCGGCGAGGTGCGCTGCACCCTGCTGGACGCGCAGGGGGGTAGTATGGCGCGGGCTGCGCCGCACGGAGGCGCTGATGGAATTTGAGGCCGTGGGGCTGCCGAAGCGCTTGTATTTTCTGGAAGTGGCGGCGGAAGGGCGAAGGTGGACGGGGAAAGTCAGTGTTCAGTAGGGCAGCCACGGGATGGCGCTCTATGATTTTGTATGGATCAGCCGCCTCGTAACTTTCACCCAAAAATCCCTATCTTTGGGCGCTGAAAATGCAAGCGCGATGACAATTTCACTGAACTGGCTCAAAGACTATATCGATATCAACCTCAGCCCGGAAGAGGTGTCCGAAATACTGACCAGCCTGGGGCTGGAAGTGGAAGGCATGGAACGGGTGGAAACCATCAAAGGCGGCCTGGAAGGCGTCGTGGTGGGGCATGTGGTGGAATGCGGCCGGCACCCCGATGCCGACAAGCTTTCCCTGACTAAAGTGGACATCGGCGCCGGTGGAGAACTGCTCAGCATCGTCTGCGGCGCGCCCAACGTAGCGCAGGGGCAGAAAGTGATGGTGGCCCCGGCGGGCACGACCCTCTACCCGCTCGGCAGCGAAGAGCCCCTCACCCTGAAGCGCACCAAAATCCGCGGCGAACTTTCGGAAGGCATGATCTGCGCGGCCGACGAACTCGGCCTGGGCGAAGACCACAGCGGCATCATTGTGCTGCCGGAAGGCACGCCCGTCGGCATGCCCGCCAAAGATTATTACCACGTAGAATCCGACTATATCTACGAAATCGGGCTGACGCCCAACCGCTCGGATGCGACCAACCACCTCGGCGTCGCCAAAGACCTGGCCGCCTTCCTGAAGGCCAACCGCGGCCACAAAGGCCAGGTCAAACTGCCTTCGGTTGAAGGCTTCAAAGCGGACAACCACAGCCTGCCGGTTGAAGTGGTGGTGGAAACGCCCGAAGCCTGCCCGCGCTACGCCGGTGTAACCATCAAAGGCGTCAAAATCGGCGAATCGCCCGACTGGCTGAAGAACCGCCTGCGCAGCATCGGGCTGCGGCCGATCAACAATATGGTGGACATCACCAACTTCGTGTTGCACGAACTGGGCCAGCCCCTGCACGCCTTCGACCTGGCGCAGGTCAGCGGCCATAAAGTTATTGTCAAGGCGCTGCCTAAAGGCGCTGTTTTCACCACCCTCGATGAAGTGAAGCGGGAGCTTACCGGCGCCGACCTCATGATCTGCAACGGCGAAGAAGAGGGCATGTGTATCGGCGGCGTTTTCGGTGGCGTTCATTCCGGGGTAAAAGAAACGACGACGGATATTTTCCTGGAGTCCGCGCACTTCAGCCCCGTCTGGATCCGCCGCACCAGCATGCACCACAACCTGCGCACCGATGCGGCCAAGGTCTTCGAGAAGGGCAGCGACCCCAACATCGTCATTTACGCCCTCAAGCGCGCCGCGCTGCTCATGAAGGAACTCGGCGGCGGCCAGATCGCCAGCGAGATCGTGGACATTTACCCCGAGCCGGTAAAGCCGGCGGAAGTGAGGGTGAAGTACCGGCACATCGGCCGGCTGATCGGCATTGAAATTCCGCGGCCGGAGCTCCACGCCATTCTCGATGCCCTGGAGATGAAGGTGCTGTCGGATGGCGAGGAGGCATTCACGGTGGCCGTGCCGACCAACAAATCCGATGTGACGCGCGAGGCGGATGTCATCGAGGAGATCCTGCGCATTTACGGGTATGACAAAGTGCCCATTCCGGAGCAGGTCAAGACCAGCATCAACATTGCGCCCAGCCCCGACCCCAATGAGCTGCGCAACACCATCGGCGATTACCTGGCCGCCAACGGTTTTCAGGAAATGATGGCGCTGTCGCTTTCGCAGTCGCGCTACTACACAAAAGGCCCTTCGGAAATTTCCGAAGCGGAGCTGGTTTACATCAACAACACTTCCAACGTACATCTCGACATCATGCGGCCCGACATGCTTTTCAGCGGGCTGGAGGCCCTGTTGCACAACCAGAACCGCCAGCAGACGGGGCTGAAGCTGTTCGAGTTTGGCCGCATTTACCGCCATGGCGAAGGCGGCATACTGGAGCAGCAGCGCCTCAGCCTTTTCCTGGCCGGCGAGCGCTGGCCGGAAAGCTGGCTCGGCAACCGCCAGGGGCCGGCCGACTACTACAGCCTGAAGGGTTTTACCGACAGCATCCTGAAAAGGCTCGGGCTGGCAGGATACCAGGAGAGCGCCGTCCGGAACGGGAACTTCGCCTTCGGAACGCAGTACCACCGCGGCGCGCAGGTGCTGGTGCAGTTCGGCAAAGTAGCGCCCCGCATATCCCGGGAAATGGGCCTGCGCGGCGATATTTATCACGCCGACTTCAACTGGGACGCCCTGCTCAAAGCCGCCGCCAAAAGCAGCATCCAGTTTGAGGAGCTCAACAAGTTCCCCACGGTGCGCAGGGATTTGGCGCTGGTTATTGAAAATTCCGTGAAATTTAGTGATATTGTGGCGATTGCCAGAAAAGTCGGCAAAAAGCTCATTCGGGATATCAACCTGTTCGACGTTTATGAAAATGAGGCGCAACTCGGCAAAGGCAAAAAGTCCTATGCAGTGAGCTTTCTCTTCGAGGACCCGGCCAGGACGCTCAGCGACAAGGATGTGGACAAGGTGGTGCAGGAGCTGATCAATGCTTACGAAGCGCAACTTGGCGCATCCATCAGGCGTTAAAAGGCTTGCCGGGAATAACCCGGCCAGTTCGTTCGCCCTGGAACCGGAGCCTGAACAGTTGAAAAAAACCGGTACAATATCCCAAAATGAACCTATCGGAGCAAATTGACAGCATAGAGATCAAAATCCGGCAGCTCGTCCTTAAAATGGAGCGCATCCAGAAGGAAAACGCCGAGTTGCAGGAGGAAAACCAGCTTTTGAAAACAGAGTTGGACCGCCAGAAAGGGGCGGTGCATGCTTTGAAAGATAAACTCGAAAAAACGCAGCGGGTAGTGGACTCGCAGCGAAATGGAAAAACGGAGCAGTCAGAAAAGCTGAGGGAACAGCTTGACCAATACATCCACGAGATAGATAAATGCATCGAGTGGTTGCACAGGCACTAAAGCAAAGGAGGCGTGCAGGATCAGGAAACCAAAAATATTACCGTTTTAATTGCCGGCCGGCCTTATCCGCTCAAGATCAACGCGTCGGATGAGCCCGCGATTCGCAGGATCGTCAGGGAAGTCAATGAGAAAGTAAACCGCTTTCAGTTGGCTTACACCAACAAGGATAAACAGGATTGCCTCTCCATGGCGCTCCTCACCTACGCGGTCGACCTGCACAAGGCCAAGCAGCTTCCTGGTAATGACCCTTCCCTCTCTTCCCGGCTCTCGGGCCTGGAATCACTGCTCGACTCGGTGCTGGCCTGAAAAGCCGGAACCGCCCTTTCTTTTTCCGTTTCACTGCTCTTTTTCCTCCAGTCTATCCGCCGCGCCGCAGCCCGCTGCCGGTGCGCGAAGATTTTTTTACTAAACCGAAAATCGTTCATGACTAAAACAGCAATTATATGGAAATAGGAATAGGCATCGCCATCGGCCTGCTCGTGGGGGCGGCCGTGGGTTATATTATCTTGCAAATGACGCTCAAGCGTTCTTACCAGCAAAAGCTGGAAGAGATCAACGCCAAGACCGACCTGGAAGTCAAGGAGGCCCGCCTGGCGGCCAAGCGCATCACCGATGAAGCGGAAATGAAAGCCGAGCACATCGTCTCCAATGCCGAGGCCAAAAACGAACGCGTCAAACAGAAGAAAATACAGGAAGCAAAGGAGAAGTTCAGCCGTCTGAAAGCAGAGTTCGAAACCTTCAAATCCGAGCAACTCGTCGAACTCAAGGACAGGGAAATGGAGCTGAAGACCATGGAAGGCGAGCTGAAACTGAAGCACGAAAAGCTCGATGAACGCACCAAGGCACTGGAAGGCCAGCAGCTCGAGCTGGAACAGCGCGAAGCCGACGCCATCGCCCTGCGGGAAAACCTGGAAAAACAGCTCAAAGTCGTAGCGCGCAAAAAGGAAGAGCTGGACACGGCCAGCGAGCGCCACATCAAGGAACTGGAAAAGGTGTCCAACCTCAGCGAGGGCGAGGCCAAGGAACAACTGCTGGAGGCCGTGCGCGCCAAAGCGGAAACCGACTCCATGGCCATCGTCAAAAACAGCGTGGAACAAGCCAAGGTGACAGCCAACAAGGAGGCTAAAAAGATCATCATCCAGACCATACAGCGCATGTGCGCCGAGTACACGATAGAGAACACGGTCTCCGTCTTCAACCTGGATTCCGACGACCTCAAGGGCCAGATCATCGGCCGGGAGGGCCGCAACATCCGCGCCCTGGAAGCAGCCACCGGCGCCGAGATCGTGGTGGATGACACCCCGGAGGCCATCGTCATTTCCAGCTTTGACCCCATCCGCCGCGAAGTGGCCCGCCTGGCGCTCAAGCGCCTGGTGGCCGACGGGCGCATCCACCCGGCCCGCATCGAAGAAGTGGTGGCCAAGGTGCGCAAGCAGCTTGACGAGCAGATCGTCGAAATCGGCGAGCGCACCGTGATCGACCTCGACATCCACGGGCTGGACCCCTACCTGGTCAAAATGGTGGGCCGCATGCGCTACCGCTCCTCCTACGGCCAGAACCTGCTTAAACACTCCATCGAAACGGCCAACCTCTGCGCCATCATGGCCGCCGAACTGGGCCTGACGCCCAAACAGGCCAAGATGGCCAAGCGGGCGGGGCTGCTGCACGACATCGGCAAAGTGGCCGAAGAGGAAACCGAACTGTCACACGCCATCCTCGGCATGAAACTGGCGGAAAAATATAAGGAACATGGCGTGGTATGCAACGCCATCGGCGCCCACCACGACGAGGTGGAGATGAACAACATCGTCTCCCCCATCGTCCAGGCCTGTGACGCCATCTCCGGCGCCCGCCCCGGCGCCCGCCGCGAGATCCTCGAGAGCTACCTCAAGCGCATCGGCGAGCTCGAAGAGCTGGCCATGGGACACGATGGGGTGCAGAAAGCCTACGCCATGCAGGCCGGCCGCGAACTGCGGGTCATCGTCGAAGCCGAAAAGGTGACCGACCAGTACGCCGACGACCTTTCGTTCATGATCTCCCAGAAGATACAGGACGAAATGCAGTACCCCGGCCAGATCAAAGTGACTGTCATCCGCGAAAAACGGGCTATCTCCTACGCCCGTTAAGCGCGCCTGAAGTTTGTGCAATAACGTGGGCAGCCACTCCATCTTTTGGGGTGGCTGCCTTGTTTTTAAGTAGTTGGGTACATTTAGCAGAACAATATAACAATCCAACAAAATAACTCCAGCCCCAGGAACAATCCTGTTGACGCCGTATTTCCGAAGCAGTATGAGTTACAAAAAATGTGTCCAACTACTTAACATAACTGCTTTGGAATTCTTTGCGGCGTTTTCCGGAACGCAGGCTCGAGTTCCATTTAACAGCAAATATCCAGCTCATGAAAAAACTGTTGTTCTGCTGCGCCCTGGCCGCCCTGTCGTGGGGATGCGGGCCGGCGGGCGAAGGGAAGGAAACGATCCGGGTGGCGGTAGCCGCCAACGTACAATTCGCCATGGAGGAACTGAAGGCGGCCTTCGAGGCGGAGCACGGAATACCGATGGAAATCGCCATCAGTTCTTCCGGAAAACTCACCGCTCAGATCCAGCAGGGCGCCCCTTATGACATCCTGGTTTCCGCCGATATGAAATACCCGGAAGCCCTGGTAAACAGCGGGAAAGCTGTTGGCCCGCCCCGGGTGTACGCTTATGGCGCCCTGGTGCTCTGGACCCTGACAGAGCTTGAACCGGAAGCCGGGCCTGGCTTTCTGCTCCAGGAACAAGTCGGGAAGATCGCCATCGCCAACCCCAGGAATGCCCCTTACGGGGAACAGGCCCTGCGCTATTTTGATTACTACGGCATCGGCGGGCAAGTGGCGCCCAAACTGGTGTATGGCGAAAGCATCGCTCAAACCAACCAGTACATCCTCACCCGCGCCGCCGATGTAGGGCTGACGGCCAAATCCGTCGTATTGTCTCCGGAAATGAAAGGGAAAGGGAGGTGGATAGAATTGCCGGCGGAAACGTATGAGCCCATCGCCCAGGGGGCCGTCATAACGGGCTATGGCCGCGAAAACCACCCGGAGGGCAGCCGGCTGTTCCTGGATTTCCTGTTTTCTCCAGGCGCGCGCGAGATTTTCAGGAGGTACGGCTACGTGCTGCCGGAAGGGTGAGGGGGAGGGGGGAGGGTTATAAGGTCAGAAGGTTATAAGGTCACCAAGTCTTCCCCTCACCAAGTCACCCAGTCACCCAGTCTCCCCCTCACCCAGTCTCCAAGTCACCAAGTCCTTTTAGTGCGAATGCCCGTCCTTGACGTGTTCGGCCTGCGCTATGTAGTCCATGCCGCAAACCGGGCAGCTTCCAGGCTGATCGCTGCCGCTGCCTTCGCAGTGCATAGGGCAGATGTAGGCGGAGGTGTATTCCTTGCCTTCGCCATGAGGTTTGGCCGCATCCATGGTGGCGGTTTCGCCATCATGGCTGTGGGGCGCGCTCCCATTCTCGTGGGAATGGGTTTCGCCATTGTGTTCGTGCGCATGGCCCGCATTTCCGCCGCAGGAAGCCAGGGCCAGGGCTGCTGCGAAAAGCAGGGGAAATTTCATTTTCATATCGGATTTATTTTAGGCAATCAGCTTTTGGGGCGCTCGTACTTGCAGCAGGCGTGGAGGTTGTTATAGACGGCATCGGGGGCCCGGTGTGTATCCGAATCATAGCCTACGGCAGCCACTTTGGCTTTGATATCATCAAGCTGGATAGCTTTGGCGTCGTAGCGGACAGCCAGTTGTTTGGATTTCGTATCCCAGTTGGCGGACTGGATAGCAGCCACACCCGACAGGGCGCCTTCGATGGTGCGCTTGCACATGCCGCAGTTGCCGTAAACGGTGAAGGTGGCTTCGACGATTTTATCAGCGACGGTAGTTGCTTTGGCGGCGCCTGTGGAAGCCGTTTTTGCGCAACCCGCTTTGTCGGCGCTGGCGCAGCAGGCCGCTTTCGCAGCCGCTTCTTTGGTGCAAGCTGACTTGTCCTTGCCGGCGCAGCAGGAAGAGGCGCTTTGGGCGCTGGCTACAGTAAGGCCCGCCAGAGCCAGGCCGAACATCAAAATGATTCTTTTCATGGCTTGTGAATTTTGATTATGAGACAATGATCATTCTTTATGCGCTGCAAAAATAAGGATTTAAACCCGGAGCTGCCACCCTGCCCTGCCAAAAGCGCGCCGGCGGCTTCAACACTTCCATAGATTTACCTACCTTTAAGGCGGGTTGCAGTTTATTCTTTTACGAAAGAAGCCAGTGCAAATTTATAATTTCCCGGAAACCAGAACGGAATAAACTGCAACTTCATTTTTTCCACAACAAAACACCTTTGATTTATGACCAGTTTTTTACGTACGATCCTGGCAATCGCCTCAGCCCTTATTGTTCAATCCGCTCTGCTTGCCCAGGCGCCGCCCAACGACAACTGCGCCGACGCCATTGAAATCGATGGCGAAACCATCGATCTGGCTTTCAGCACGCTCAACGCCAATACCGATGGCCCGGCGCATCCGGATGACTGCCCTTCGGTAGGCGCCACGCCGGATTCCGTTTTCAACGATATCTGGTATCGCTTCACGCCTGACTGGAGCGGCAAGGCCCGGTTCAGCGTTTGCGGCACGGCCAATTTCGACACCAAGATCATGGTGTACGGCCCAGGGGCAGCCTGCCCGCCTGCAGTTGAGGACGTGATCGCCTGCAACGAGGACGGCGCCAACTGCGCCAACTCTACTTCCCAGACGGAATTCAACGTGACGGCCGGCCAAACCTACCTGCTCCGCCTCGGCGGATGGGGGAACGGCAGCCCCGGGGAAGAAGGCGAGGGGACATTCAGCGTGACGGAATTCATTCCCCCCGTGCCCAATGACGAGTGCATCGACGCCATCCCTTTGGATCTCGGCGACAACGACTCCCTGATGTTGTCCTTCTCCTCGGTTGACGCCACCACGGGGCTGCCGGTGCACACGACGCCGATTTCCTGTTTTGAACCGGACGAGAAAAACGTCTATAATGATATCTGGTACAGCTGGACGGCCACCTTCACGGGCTGGCTGGAATGGTCGCTCTGCGGTACGACCAATTTCGACTCCCGCATCGCCGTTTACGGCCCCGACCAGCCCTGCCCGCCCGACCCCTCTTCCGTGATCGGCTGCGGAGATGACGACACCTATCCGAACGGCGTGGTTTGCCCGGGCTTCACCTCGCGGGATGTATTCCCCGTGGAAGAAGGCAAGAGCTACCTCTTCCGCCTCGGCGGATGGTCGGGGGGCGATGAAGGCATCGGCACTTTTACGGTTTACCGCACCATCCCGCCCATCATTCCGCCCAATGACGGCTGCGATGCGCCGGATTCCGTCTTCGTCATGACGGAAAACGACGCCAACGATTTCATTTACCTCTTCGAAGGCTTCACCTTCAACGGTTCGGGCGACCCCAACACCCCGGCGCCTGCCTGCGATGGCGCCAATGAATACTGGGACGTATGGTACAAGTTCAATTCCGGTGAAAACACCACACTGCAGCTCCGCTTCAACGACAACTCCATCATCGACGGTTCGGCCTTCGATATCGAGCTGTACGACGACTGCGGCACGCCGGCCAGCCTCAGCGGCGCGGGATTCTGCGTGAAGTCGGGCGACTACCCCGAAACCTACTTCGAAGCCATGATCGAAGGCCTGCCGGGAGAGCCCACGGAATACTACCTGCGCGTGGCTTCCAACGTAACCAACGCCGGCCCGGGCGAATTCTGGTTCCAGCTCGTCGGTTCGCCCTACAGCTCTTCCAGGGAACTGGCCGTAGAGAATTTCCGCTTTTTCCCCAACCCTGTCTCCGGCGCCGCCCAGGTGAGCTTCAACCTCCTGGAAACCGTGGACGGACAGGTAGAGATCGTGAATGCCCTCGGGCAGGTGGCGCACCGGCAGGACTACGGCCGCCTGGCCGCCGGCAAGCACTACCTCACCGTTTCGACGGAAAGCCTCAGGCCCGGGCTGTACTTCTTCCGCCTGATCGCCGGCGATAAGCAAAAGGCGGTGCGTTTTGTGAAGGAGTAAGCCATCTGTGGAGAGGGGCTAAAAATGTTCTGTGGTTGAGGGTTGGGCGCCAACCCTCAACCACCATTCCCCACCGCCATGGCCCAGATCGCCCAGAAATGGCATGCGCTGCCGCCGATGACAAACAGGTGCCAGATGGCGTGGTGGTACGGCAGGCGGCGCCAGGCGTAAAAAACCACGCCCAGCGTATAGGACAACCCCCCGAAAACCACGCCGTTCAACGAAGCTGCGGGCATCAGTTCCATCATGGATGGGATGGTGAGCACGCCCATCCAGCCCATAGCGAGGTACATGGCCACGGAAAGCCATTCCCATCGGCCGAAAAAGAGAAGCTTGTAAAGCACGCCCAAAGCAACCATGCCCCACATGACAAGCAGGTAGGTTTTGCTGGCTCCCCCCAGCGGGTAGTACGCCAGAAAGGGCGTATGCGTGCCCGCGATGAGGAAATAGATGCTGATATGGTCGGCTACCCGGAAGGCGTACTTCAGCTGCGGCTGATGGACGCTGTGGTAAAGGGTGGACACCCCATAAACCAACAGCAATGACAGGCTGTACACCCAAAGGCTCCACCAGGGCGCAGGGCCGGCGCCGAAGGCGGCGGCATACAACAGAAAGGGGACGCCGGCCAGCCCAAGGGCGAAACCCAGGCCATGCGTCCAGGCATTGGCCCGTTCCTCGCGAAGCTCGGCGGCCGTCAGAACGTAGGACATAGGAATGCAATTTTCTTACTGAAAAAGTAACGGCGGGTGAGGGGGATTGTTGCCGGGCTGGGGGATTTCGTGAAGGGTAAAGAAAAGGGCTATGGAAAAAACTGGGCTTTATGAGGGGCTGTTCAAAGTTCCAGGTTCCAGGTTCCATGTTTCAGGGGTTGCCGCAGGCTCACCTCGTCTCCCCCTCTCCCGGCCTCCCAGTCTCCCTGGAGGTTGGAGGTTACAGGTTTCAGGGTTCCAGGTTCCATGTTCCATGTTTCAGGGGTTGCCACAGGCTCACCTCGTCTCCCCCTCTCCCGGCCTCCCGGTCTCCATTGGGTGTTTCAGGTTTCAGGTTTCAGGTTCCCCTGATAACCAAGCTTTTACTGGGGTGTCGACGCAGTTATTTGAAGGCGCCCCTTTACGGTCAGTCTCAAATATTCCGCTCAAAAACGCCCATCTCCAACACTACCGCCTCTCCCCCACCCGCACCAACCAACACCCCTTCCACTCCTCCAAAACCTCGAGCTCAAACCGCCCCTCCAGCGCCTGCCGCGCCTCCGGCTCGCAAAGCATCACTACTGTACCTGGTTCAAAATCCGGCGGGCCGGCGGGAGCGATCTGCACATGAGGTTCCGGGGAATGCAGCAGGTGCTGCCGGATGTCATAGCCTTTCCCGTTATACACCTTTTTGTAGAAAGCCACATGGCCGTTGTAGGAGGGAGTCATGATGGTGTAGGCCTTATAGCCTTCCACCCTTCGCATGAAATCGCGGTAAACGGCCTGCTCGCTGTTCCAGCCCTCGTGTTCGAAGGCGTAAACCTTGCCGATTATCCTGGCGTAGGGAGCGCCGAAGAGGGCGAATGCGAAAACCGCCAGGAAGGCATGCCGCTTCCAGCCTTCCGCCTTTTCCAGCAGCGGCCGGATGGCCTGCTCCAGGCCCAGGCCCACCAGCAGGGAAAGCAGGGGCAGTACAGGCAGGTAGTACCACTCGTGTTTGGTTTTGGCCAGCGAAATGAGCAGCAGGAAAAACAGGCTTATGGCCAGGATGAGCCCCAGGGCGGGGCGCAGGTTTTTTTTCCACAACCCCATTGCGATGCCGAGGGGCAGGAAAAACTGCCAGGGGTAAAAGCGCTGGTACTGGTTGATAATGCGGAAATAAAAGCCGAAGGGGCGCGCCGCGCCCTCCTGTGTGCGCAGGTAGCGCCCGCCCAGCTCGTTGTCCAGCACGGCGGCGATGTAGCCTGGATTGGCCTGCTCGCGCAGCAGATAGTAAGCCAGGATGCCGGCAATGGTAGCCGCCATACAGAGGTACAGGCGGGGCTGCCTCAGCACCCACAGCAGCCGCCCGCGCCAGAGGGCGTAGATGCCGAGGGCAGGCAGGAAAAACAGCCCGGCTACGCCTTTCGTCCAGCCGGCCAGCAGGATGAACAGGCTCGCCAGGTAGAGGTAGCGCCATTCCTGCCGTTCGATGAACAGGAAAAAACAAAGGCTGTATGCCGTAAGCCAGAGAATGAGCAGGGCGTCGTAATCGCCGGAAATGGCGCCGTGGTAGTTGATGTAGCCCTGGCTGGTGAGCAGGATAAGCCCCGCGGAATATCCCGCCAGGGACTGCTGAAGATGGCGCCGGCTGAACCACACCAACAGCAGCACGGTGGCCAGCCCGGCCAGGGCGGAAGGCAGGCGCACGGCCAGCTCGCCGTAGCCCAGCAACTTCATGAAGCCGGCCTGCAGCCAGATGAGCAGGGGCGGCTTGGTGCCGTACATGTCGGGCCGCCCTTCGAAGGTGGGCGCGAGCCAGGAGCCCCCCTCCGCCATCTCGATGGCGTTCACCCCCCGGCGCGATTCGTCCCACAGGCGCAACGACAGGGTATCGAGGTGCAGGAAAAGGGGGAAATAGCACAGCAGCAGGAACAGGGCGAGGCCCAGCCATTGCCAGTGGTTGTTTGATGCTGTGGGTTGCTGCGCCATGGTCATTTACTTTTCTCAAAAATAATTACATCCCCCAGAAAAGTTTCATAGGTGCCGAACCACTGCTTGTACAGCCGCCGCTCCGGCA
Source organism: Bacteroidota bacterium (assembly GCA_963169455.1). Lineage (GTDB taxonomy): Bacteria > Bacteroidota > Bacteroidia > Chitinophagales > Saprospiraceae > JACJYE01. The sequence goes on from CAUJDW010000128.1 coordinate 97,103, forward strand.
AGCGGGCGGGCGTTTCAAATCGCTGAACTTCCCGGTAATCCTCCGCCTGTCCGGACAGCAGGGCCTGGTACAGCCGGCAATCTTCCAGGCTGATGCAGTGATACACCTCTGCGCAGCATTCGGGAACACCGAAAGGCGTCGTCAGGCTTTTCCAGTAGCGGCCGTAATAGGACTCATGGGCCACCAGCACATCACCCCGCTCGCCCAGGGGCACGCCTCCGGGCACACCTATCGACATCGAATAAGGGCTGTACTCTATGCGCCGGCCCCCGAAATTTTCCAGCAGGTAATCCCGGGCGGCATAGCGTGTGTCCCACCATGCGGCCGACTGCCCTTCCAGGGCTATGGACAGGGTGTAGAGCCAAACCGCAGCGATGGCCAGCCGCCGCGGCCAGCCTTTTCGGATGCCCATCAGCCCGTAGGCGGCCAGGATGGCGATAAGAGGCAAAAAGATGTTGGCCCGCCGCACAAAGGTGGCGTCCAGGCTCCACAGGGCCAAAAATTCGAGGGCGGCAAAGGCCAGGAAAATCCAGAGCATTAGGCCGCCCCTTTTTTCCCGAAAGGCCCGCAATTTTCCCCGGGCAGCCGCCATCACCACCGGCAGGCTCGTACCGGCCGTTATGGCGGCAAGGTACAGCAGGGGATTGTACAGCCAGGGGTTGCCGCCGGCCGCCACATCCTTGTTCTCCGCATACAGGTGCAGAAAGGAATCCAGTGCTTTGCCCGGTGAAAAAGTGAAGCCGGTAGCAGAGAAGAAGCCGAAGGCAAATAGCGAGAGCCCCGCCGCCGCCGGCCAGGCCAGTGTCCGGGCATTTTTCAGGAAGTTTTTCCCCATGCCCCCAACCTCTAACCTAAAACCCCGGGCTGCCTCCAGCAACCACACCAGCCCTCCCAGCATCAGCGGCAAGAAGTCAAACCTGGTGGCGAAGGCCAGGGCGGCTGCCAGGGCAAAACCCTGGAAAAAACCATGCCGGGGGGACTCCTCCAGCGACAGGCGCCAGCGGGCCAACAGCCATACCGAGAGGTATGCCCAGAAAACATGGGAGATTTCCGGCAGGGCGTAGTGGCTGTAGGAAGCGTTCAGGTCGAAAACGGCCAGCATCAGGGCGGCCAGGGCGCCGGCCCGGCCATCGCCGGCCCAGAAGGCGGCAATCCGGTAAACCAGCAGGAGCAGCAAAAGGCAATAGGCCGTGGACATCACCCGCCCCGCCATCACAAATTGCCCTGTTTCCTCAAACCCGGCCACATACCCGATCAGCCCCAGTTGCACTCCAAATGCGCGGGCGTTGTAGATGTACCGCTCCACATCCCACCCGGCCAGCCGGCTCGTGTCCATGCGTTGTATCTGGTAGGCGGCAATCTCCACATGCTGGTGCTCGTCGGGTTCGAAGAGCCGAAACTTGGCCTTAACGTCCTGCGTGAACCAGCCGGGCGCGCGCAGGGCCAGGGCCAGCAGCAGGGCCAGCGCGAGGAGCCAGCAGGAGGGGCGGGAGGCGAGGGCTTGCATGGGGTAAAAATAGGGAATTAATGAACCGCAAAGAATAGCGCAAAAGCTTTGCGGCTCATAATGTTTGTAAAAAACCGCTGACGCAGAGGACGCGGAGGTTTTACACTATAAAAGCCCTTTCTCCGCGCCTTTCTTTGCGTCTTTGCGTCCGCGTTTCAAAAAAACAGCGAGGACTTTGGGTTGCGGTTCAATAAAAACAATTCTTCCACCCAACAAGCCACAAAAAACCGTATTTTTGTGCCCGTTTTTGGGCCATTCTTGCCCAACCAACGATCATCAACTGACAACCAACAAACTTTCCCATGTACCGTACACACACCTGTGGCGAACTCCGCATCTCCGATGTGGGCAAAGAGGTAAAACTCAGCGGCTGGGTGCAGGCCCCGCGCGACTTCGGCGGCATGACTTTTATCGACCTGCGCGACCGCTACGGCATCACGCAGCTCGTTTTCAATATGGATGATGACGCCGGGCTCTGCGAGCGCGCCCGCAAGCTGGGGCGCGAGTTCGTCATCAGCATCACCGGCATGGTGCGCGAGCGCAGCAACAAAAACCCCAACCGCGCCACCGGTGACGTCGAGATCGAAGTAAAGGCTATGGAGGTGCTCAACCCCTCCAAGGTTCCCCCCTTTACCATCGAGGACGAGACCGACGGCGGCGACGACCTGCGCATGAAGTACCGCTACCTCGACCTGCGCCGCAGCCCGGTGCAGCGCAACATCATGTTCCGCAGCAACCTGGCCCTGGAAACCCGCAAATACCTGGCCGGGCAGGGCTTCCTGGAGATCGAAACGCCATTCCTCATCAAGAGCACCCCGGAAGGGGCCCGCGACTTCATCGTGCCCTCGCGCATGAACCCCGGGCAGTTCTACGCCCTGCCCCAAAGCCCGCAGACCTTCAAGCAAATCCTGATGGTGTCGGGCTTCGACCGCTACTTCCAGATCGTCAAATGCTTCCGCGACGAGGACCTGCGCGCCGACCGGCAGCCGGAATTCACGCAGATCGACTGCGAGATGGCCTTTATTACGCAGGAGGAGATACTGAACACCTTCGAAGGGCTTACCAAACACCTGTTCAAAACGGTGTTGGGCATCGAATTCCAGGCCTTCCCCCGCATGTCCTACGACGAAGCCATGCGCCGCTTCGGCTCCGACAAGCCGGACCTGCGCTTTGGCATGGAGTTCTCCGAGCTGAATGAGCTGGTTCAAAATAAAGGCTTCGGCGTGTTCGACAGCGCCGAGCTCGTCGTCGGCATTGCCGCCCCGGGTGCAGCGGAATTCACCCGCAAACAGGTGGACGAGCTGACCGAATGGGTGAAGCGCCCGCAGATCGGCGCCAAAGGCCTGGTGTACGTGCGCTGCAATGCCGACGGCAGCTTCAAATCTTCTGTGGACAAATTCTTCAGCGAGGACGCCCTCAAAGGCTGGGCCGAGAAGATGCGGGCTAAACCCGGCGACATGCTGCTCATCCTGGCCGGCGAAGCGGAGAAAACCCGCAAGCAGCTCAACGAGCTGCGCCTCGAAATGGGCCGCCGCCTCGGATTGATGAAAGCCGGCGACTTCAAACCCCTTTGGGTCGTCGATTTCCCGCTGCTGGAGTGGGACGAAGACGCGCAGCGCTTCTTCGCCATGCACCACCCCTTTACCTCTCCCAAGAAAGAGGACGTGCCCCGCATGCTTGCCGGCAGCCACGAAACCATGAAGAACCTGCGCGCCGACGCCTACGACCTGGTCATCAACGGCGTCGAGATCGGCGGGGGCTCCATCCGAATCCACGACCGCGGGCTGCAGGAGCGGAACTTCAAGCTGCTGGGCTTCACGCCGGAAGAGGCCGAAGCACAGTTCGGCTTCCTCATGGGGGCTTTCGAATACGGCGCCCCGCCCCACGGCGGCATCGCCTTCGGTTTCGACCGCCTCTGCGCCGTAATGAACGGCCAGAACTCCATCCGCGACTTCATCGCCTTCCCCAAGAACAACATGGGCCGCGATATGATGATCGATGCGCCTTCGCCGGTGCATAAGGCGCAGCTGGATGAATTGTATCTGATGCAGAAGAAGGTGGAGTAAGGCAAGCGGGTGGGTGAAGTGATCAGAACATTCCCTCCAAATGCCGCCAACCGCGAACGGTTGCGGCGCTTCGATCCTGATCTTCCGCACCGGCGTAGATCAAATAGGAACGTACGGTGAAATCGGGAGAAGCCTGTTTTTGGAAAAAAAGCAGGTTGTCGAAAAAAGAGGAATTTATAGTGGCTGCTGATTTGATTTCCGCCACAGTGATTTCGTTCCCCTTTTCTGCCAACAGGTCAATTTCATGATGGTTGCTTTCGTGCCAGAAATACAACTCTGACGCCCAACCCGTTTGAAATTGCTGTTTCATGATTTCGGCGATAACCAGGTTTTCGAATAAATTACCGCGGGCAAAATGGGTGGTAAGGCCCTCCGGCGAGGTAATGCCAAGCAGGCTGGCTGCAAATCCTACATCTGAAAAATAAAGTTTCGGAGTCTTGGATATCCGCTTTGAAAAGTTCCGGAAATAGGGGGGCAATAAAAAAACGAGATGGCTCGCCTCCAAAATCCTGAGCCAGGCCTTTGCTGTAACCGGAGATATCCCCGTATCGGATGCCAGCGTCTGATAGTTGAGCGGTTGCCCCACCCGCCCGGCGCATAATCTAACAAAGTTCCGAAAGAGCCGCAAATCCTGAACAGCGGTCAATTGCCGAACATCCCGCTGCACATAGGTTTCAAAATAATTTGGGTAAAAATCCCGGGGCGACAGGCCCTTGTCGTAAATGCGCGGATAAAAACCCTGGAAAATGGCTTGCTCCGCGGTTTGGGGCATTAAGGAAGCCGTACGTAATTCATCAAATGAAAATGGAAACAATTTGAACAAGGCAACCCTCCCGGCCAGGCTTTGGGTGATCTGCTCCATCAAAAGGTAGTTTTGTGAGCCTGACAAGATATACTGCCCGGCAACCTGATCTTCATCCACCTTTCCCTGTAAATAATTGAACAGTTGCGGCGCGCGTTGAGCTTCATCAAAAATTACATACTGGTCATAGGTGGCCAGAAAACGACGGGGATCCTCTGTGGCAAAATCCAGGATATCCGGATTTTCAAGGGTGATGTACCGATAGTCAGGGAAAACCTGCCTCAGCATAGTTGTTTTACCCGACTGCCTGGGGCCCGTAACGGAAATAATTGGGAACTTTCCACACATGTCCCGTATCCTTGCTTCGATTTGGCGGTGGATGAACATGGCCGAATGAAGGTTTTATGTAAATCTAAGATTTAATTTTGGATTTACATAAAATTCAATAAGGTTTTCATAACCGAGTCAGTGTCCCATCCCCTCGCCCGACAGATATCCCTCCAGAATCCCAAACACCAGTTGGGAGCCCCAGTAGGCCGAGTGCCAGCGGATGGCCTCTGAGCAATCTACGTTCACATACTTCTCCTCCGGCAGGGGATTTTTGCTCACTATACCCCGGTGGCCCATCATTTTCCTGCCAATGGACTGAAAAGCCGGGTCATGCCTGGAATAAAACACGATGGCCCTTTCGCGGACGCTTTTGCCGGCAAAGCCATATTTGCGGTTCTTATCAAGCGTTTTAGCCCCAATGGAAGGCGCCATGAGAAACAGGTTATCCACTTTCCCATCCTGTTTTTTCAGGGCGAACAGAGCCACTTTCGACCCCATGCTGTGGGTCATGACATCCAGTGACTGGGCTTCTTCGGCCAATAATTCAAGCAGTGGCGCCAGCTTTTTTCCCGATTTTCGCGCCCTGGGGTTGGCTTTCAGAAAAGCTATCCCCACCTGCAACCTGGATCCGCCCGGTTCATACCCCGGCCAGAGCAACCCGATGGCCATATCATAGGGCGGTGAATCCGTTTCGCCTGCCCAATGGACGGCCTCCCGGTAATATTTTTTAGCCCGGTAAAAAGGCGTGCGCATGCCGTGGATCAGCAGCAACACCCGCTTGCCCCGGACGGCCGTGGCCAGGCCGGCTTCATTGAGGCTGCTGAGCAAGCCTGAGGCCGTGTCGGTGTTCAATTCCACCCATTTCAACTGCGGCTCCGGGCTGAATTTGCTGGCCTTTTCAAAATCCTTCCGCAGGCTGATCAGGAGGAAGCTGTCGGCAGGCATGGATTGAGCGAAGGAGATGAAGGGCAGCGTGAGGAGGAGGGCTACCCGCGGCATTGCTTTCATAACGGTAACAGATGCTTTAGCAGGACAACGGTTCTCAACTCACCTTTGCTGCCAGCCGCATCTCCTCCTGCCCGGCGGCTGTCCGGCCGCCGCATCCACCCAGGGCCGGATGCCGGCCCGGAAATATACCTTCACTTTGACCCGGCGCCAGCACTTCCTGCCCCGGCCCGTCAGCTTTCCGTTGATGCGGATCTCTTCAGGGATGAAGGTAGTGGACAGGCGGTTGAGTTTGAACTTGATGCCGCCGGCCTTGGTAAATCCGGCAGTATTCGTTTCCGGTACTTTTTTCAGCACAATAGCGGCCCTGGAAGTGGGCAGCCTGCCAGCTTTTTTTGTATTTTCAACCCAAATCAGCGGCAGCCATGCCTCATCATTTCCTGCACACCCCTTTCGGTGAAGTCCACTACCGCAAGCTTGGCGGCGGCCCGCGCCTGCTGATCGCCTTGCACGGCTTCGGGGCCGATAGTTCCTACTTTCAGTGCCTGGGGCCATCCCTGCATGGGATATGCACTTTGTATGCCATCGACCTGCCTTTTCACGGGCTCACCCGCTGGAAGGAGCCTGGCTTTCGCCCCGGGCATATCGAGCATATCGTGCGGGCCATTCTTCAGTGCGAGGGCAGGGAGCGCTTTGAAGCTGTGGGGCACAGCCTGGGGGGGCGCCTGTGGTTGTGCCTGCTCGACAGGCTGGGCGGGCAGATGGATGCGCTGTACCTGCTGGCGCCCGACGGCCTGCAAACGCGCTGGATGGGGCTGGCGGGCCGCCTGCCCCTCTTCCTGCGCCGCCTGGTGGGCCGCCTGGCCGCTCAACCCGAAAAAGGGCTGGCCCTGGCCCAGCAACTACAGCATCGGGGGCTGATCGACGGCTTTGTCGTCCGCTATCTCAAACACCACCTGAAAAACAGCGACAGGCGCCGCCGCCTGCTCAACACCTGGTACGCCCTCAGCAACTTTCCCCTGAATACAGGCAGCGCCCGTTCACTGCTTTCCACATTGCGTGCGCCGGTACTCGTGCTGCTGGGGAAACAGGACATTCTTGCGCCGGCCGCTGCACTTCGGATGGCCCTGGATGGCCTGCCCAACGTCGAGGTTCGGGAAGTGGACGCCAACCACCGGACGGTTTGCCAATGGGTTGTCCCATTCCTGAAGGATGGCCTGCGGGCTGCGGAAAATGCCTTCGCGGCCCGCCCACGCTGAAACACCCAAACGAACACCTATGAACGAAACAAACCGTCCTTTGCTTGAAAAAGTGGAGGCCTGCCTGGCCTGTGGAAGCCGGAGGTTCCTGCCCGCCTTTAGCAGCCCCGCTCAGATGCATCCTTCCAGGGAGGATTTCCTGTTCTCCAGGTGTGAGGATTGCGGCCTGCTTTTTCTGTCCACCCGCCCCAGGCCTGAAATCCTGGGGAAATATTACACCGAGCACTACCTGCCCTACCAGGGTGATCAGGCGTGGGGGCGCTACGCCGCCATGGCTCGCCTTGGCCAGCGACGGCTCGACCGCGCCCGGGTAAAAGCCGCAGAACGCTTTGCCCGGCTAACCCCCAAAACCCGGGTGCTCGATGTCGGATGCGGCAAACCTACTTTCCTCAAAGCGCTTCAGGAAAAACACGGCTGCGAATGCTGGGGTGTCGATTTCAGCGTGGAAGGCTGGGAGGGAGGAAAGGGCTTTGAAGGCATTCATCTCGTGGAGGGTGATCCGCGCGAAGCATCACTGGAGGGCCCCTTCGGCCTGATCACCATGTGGCACTACCTGGAGCATGACTACCGGCCGGCGGAGACTCTTTCCCGGTTGAAAGCCTGCGCCGGCCCGGGCGCCATCCTGATGGTGGAGGCGCCCAACCTGAACGCCTGGTCGCGCCGCTTTTTCGGCCGCTATTGGGGGGGCTTCCACACGCCCCGCCATACGGCAATCTACACGCCCCAAACCCTGTCCATACTCCTGGAACGCTCGGGTTGGCAGGTGGTGAAAAGCGGGCTGCCCGGCACCCTCGGCCCCTATATCCTCTGGTGGCTGAGCTGGCGCGAAGGCCGGGGTACAAACTGGACGGCATCCATGGAACGCCATTTCCCGGAATTCGTGGCCGGAAATGTGCTCCTCTCCCCCATACTGGCGCTGCATCGCTTGTCAATGGACACCTTTTTGGCCATTGCCAAAGCTCCTGCCTGAGGCCCGGCCTCGCTTTCCAGAAACGCCCCGCAAAGAGGCTCCAACTGGCCCGGCTGGTGTTAATCAGGTAAAAAGAGCGATGAGGAAGGTGCCCACGGTTGCGATGAAGCCCACCATGAAGATGTTGTAGGAAATGGACAGGTAGCGGTACTTCTTGTCGAGCACTTTGCCGAGGTAGTACATATCGCGCACCATATTGCCATACAGCAACTGGCTGTCGCTGAAGAGTTCGTCCATAGCTTCCTCGTACTCTTCCAGGCGAAGGGTAACGAAGTTGCCGAAGAAGACGATATTCCTGCGCGCATCCGCCGGGGGCGTGCCCGGAGCGTTGAGCATGGTCACCTTGGGGCGCGCCGACAGCACGGCGAAAATGAGGGAGGCAAGCCCGGTTACCAGAAAGAGCAGGACAGGCAGCAGGATCTCGGGGCTGTTCTCGCCGATGTTCCGGTAGGACAGGAAAGTGATCAGCACGCTGATGAGGATGGCGTTGACGCTGATCATGATATTGGCCTTGTTGTCGGCGATGGCGCTGAGGTTGATGTGGTTGCGGTAGTTGGTGCGGAAGAAGGTCTGAGCGCCGCGCAGGGGGATTTTTTCTTCGATCTGGGCATAGGGCCCCGTCCGCTCCTCTTCTCTTTCCAGGCGTTTTTCCAGGGCCCTGCGCGTCTGGTGGATGGCCTGTGCCAGCAGGGGCTGCAGATGTGCCTGGGCATAGTGGGTGTACAGCCGGACCCGCAGCAGCTCCTCCAGCAGCAGGCGCGTCCACTCCGGCCGGCTGAAGCGCTGGCCGAGGGCCAGTTCCCGCTCCAGTTGCAGCAAGGCGGTTTTTTCTTCTTGTCCGGAGAGGTACGTAACAGCCTGTAGCCCATCGTTCAGGATGCCTTCTTCCTCGGAGGCAGGGGGGGCGCCGTTCAGGGCGGCGCCGATGCATTGCAGCACCCGCTGCTGCAGGGATTCATCAGCCGTTTCCCGGGCGAAGAACTGGCGGGCTACCTCCTGGCTGTAGCGGGCGGGGTTCTGGTAGTCGTACAAATAACCGGCCGGCAACAGCCAGGCCGCCAGCAGGGCGCATTCGGTTGTTTCCGGGGCGGCGCCTGCCTCCCGGGCAATTTCCGCAACTTTTTCCGCCAGGGCGGCGCCAAAACTGTAGTTGTGAACGAGCAGGCGGCCGTCCTGCCGCTGCCCGAAAAGCCGCAGTGCGAAAGCCTGAGCTTTGCCGGCAAGGGGAGAGAAAGCCTGTTCCGAAGTCGTTTGTATCATAGGATCAGCATGGGGGCGTAAGATACGAAAAAAAGCACGCTTTGACGCCGGCTAACACTTTCCCGGCATCAGGCCGTTTGTAATATGCGGTAATTTGGCTATCTTTGCTGCTTCGCAACTAGCAACCCCTTACACTCCTTCCGGCCCCTGCTGAAAAGAACACCTCTCTGGAACAAAACAGAATGATCAACCCCGTATCGCAATTTTCTTCATTATCAAAGGTGTTTGTCTATGAAAAGATTGGCCTTGTTATTTCCCGTCCTCATGCTCCTTCTGTTCGCCGCCTGCCAGCGCTTTGACGAACTGGAAGGCATCGACAGCGCCGAATTCGACGCAGAATACGCCATACCGCTGCTCAATACCAGCCTGTCGATAAAGGACGCCCTCGAAAAATTCGAAGACCTGTCCACCATTGTTATCGACCCCGACGGGTTGATCCACTTTACCTATAAGGGCGACGTGATCACCCAGAACAGCGACACTATCTTCAAACGCATCAACGAAACGCTCAGCGGCGTGCCCATTTTCGTCAACAGCAAAAGGATGGCGCTGCCGCTGGAATTCCCCGACGGGCTTTCCTTCGACCGGCTGGTGTTCAAAGAAGGCAAATTCCGCTGGTCTTTTCAACACCGGCATCCCGACCCCGTCAGTTTCCAGATCACCATGCCGCAACTCAGCCGGGATGGCCAGCCGCTGGCCTTCAGCGCCAGCCTGCCCGGATACAGCGGCACCGGAAACCCGCCCACCTACCTGCTGAGCCTCGCCTATCCCACCGACCTGGCCAACTACGAAGTCATTCCCGACCCGCTGACGGATTCCGTCTACGTCGAATACGAACTGATCCGCTCCAACGGGCAGCCGGATACGGCCTCTCTGGTGGGCGTCGCCTTCGATAGCCTGCGCTTTTCCTATATGGAGGGCTACCTCGGCATCCAGGAGCACAAAGGCGGGCGCGATACCATCGTCATCGACTTCTTCGATGACTGGGTGCGGGGCGATATCTATTTCGAAGACCCCACCGTGGTCTTCAATATCGAAAACTCGTTCGGCATTCCTACCGAATCGCGGGTAAAAGTCTTTGAGGTGTTCACCGTACGGGGCGAGACGCTGCCCCTGGAAAGCCCCTACGTGACGAACGGCATCTCCTTCCCTTACCCCTCCATCGACGAAGTGGGGGTGACGAAAAGGGAGAACTTTGTCTTCAACAAGCAAAATTCCAACATCGACCTCATACTGGGCGCCGGCCCGCTGGCCATCGACTACGATGTCGATGCCGTGACCAACCCGGATACAAATACATCAATCCGCGGATTCATCACCGACAGCAGCTACTACCGCGTCCGCGTAGAGGTTGACCTGCCGCTTTACGGCCGGTCTTTCGACTTCCTGGCCCGCGATACTTTCGAAATCGCATTTGACGACTATGAAAAGGTGCGCAATGCCGAATTCAAGCTCGTCACCGTCAATGGCCTGCCGCTGGATGTGGGCGTTCAGGGCTACTTCCTGGATGAATCGGGGGCCGTGCTGGATTCCCTCTTCGAATCCCGGCAACGGGTCATCGAGTCGGCCGTAGTCAACGGCGATGGCGTTGCCACCGCGCCAACCGAAGACGTCACCTTCGTCGATTTTCCCGACGAGCGATTCGACGGAATTCGCAACGCGCGCCGGCTCGCCATCGTGGCCTCCTTTTCCACCACCAACGAAGGCCAGCAATCGGTAAAAGTCCTGGCCGAGCAGTCGGTACAGGTGAAACTGGGCGTGATCCTGGGGGTGAGCGACTGAAACCAAACCAAACAAAAAATCATCTATGTCAAGAATATTCTTTCTGCTGTTCCTCAGCATGAGCTTTTCCAGTGCCCTGATCGCTCAGGAAGCCCTTTCCACCCATTTCCTGCGCCACACCTGGCAGGCCAACCGCAGCAACCCGGCTTTTTTCCCCGAACACAAGTTCGTCATCGGGCTGCCGGGCATCCACAACAGCCTGCAGGTGACGAACATCACCTACGGCGACCTGGCCACGGTGGATGAGAACGGAGAACGCGTGCTGCACATCGACGAGGCCATCGAAAAGCTGGGCACGGACAACCTCATCCGCGAAAACCTGGACATCGAGACGATCAGCCTGGGGGTGCGGCTGGGCCGCATATCGCTCAGCCTGGGGCACAGCCTGCGTTTCAACGCCTTCATGAATTACCCCAAAACCCTGCCCCAGCTCATCTGGCAGGGCAACGCACAGTTTATCGGGCAGGAGGTGTCCTTCGGGCCCGATGTCGATCTGTACGGCTACCAGGAATACGCCCTGGGGCTGGCCGCCGAGATATTGCCCGGGCTGACGCTCGGCGGGCGCGCCAAACTGCTGGCCGGGGTGGCTGATATCCACACCGAACGCCGGGATCTGCGCCTGCGCACCGACAGCGACATCTACCAACTGCAACTCACCGCCGACTTCCTGGCCAACTCCGCCGGCTCGCTCCGGTACGACGGCTTCGACGACCTGACGGTGGACTTCGACTTCGGCAGCTTCGACCCCGAAGCGCTCTTTACCGGCAATACCGGCCTGGCTTTCGACCTTGGCCTGGCCCTGCGCCTCGGCCGGCTGCAACTGGCCGCCAGCGCCCTCGACCTGGGCGGCATTCGCTGGGATGAGGAAGTGCGAAACTACAGCCTGCAGGGCGTCTTCGAATACCAGGGCCTTGACCTGGCCCAGGATGTTTTCGAAGACACCACAGACGTGGGCTCCGTACTGGACACCCTCCGGGAGATATATGAAGTGGTGGAAACCAATGAACACTACAGGACGCAATTGCCTGCCCGCTACTACCTCAGCGGCATTTACGAGCTGAACAACAGGTGGCAGGTGGGCGCCCTCTTTTACGCGGAAAACTATCGTGGGGAATTCTCTCCGGCCGTAGCCCTGAGCGCCAACTTCAGCCTCCTGCCGTTCCTGAACCTGGGGGCCTCCTATGCCTTCCGCAGCGAACACTATGACAACCTCGGGCTAAATGCCGCCATCAAACTGGGGCCCCTGCAGGTCATGGCAGCTACCGACAACATCCTGACCGCCGTCCGCCCCAAAGACAGCCACAGCGCCAACCTGCGGCTGGGGGTGAATTTATTGTTTGGCAAAGTGGAAGGGCAAAATGCGCAGGGGGACAGCCCGGGAAGCTTTTTCTAGCAGCAGCCTGACGAATGGCTGTATGGGTATATGGCTGTATTGTTATATGGCTATATGGCTATATGGCTATATGGCTTTATTGTTATATGGCTATATGGCTATATGGCTCTATGGCTTGGTTATATGGCTTGGCTCTATGGCTGCATGGCTGTAGTGTTTTTACCCGGCTGATTCCGACAGGTGTCGGAAGAGGACGGGATATGGCTGCTTTGGGGGAAACTTCGGAAGTTTGGCTTTGAAACCCCAAGGGAGGCTGGGAGAGGGGGAGACGAGGTGTAATGTCGTCAACTTAATTCTACTTTGGCACTTTAGGCCGGAGGCTTGGAACGCGGGCCTGTGGCCCGCGAATTTAGAATGTCAAATCCCCAAAAAAGATCATTCTTGGGGACTCCAAGGGGGCTTTCGCGGGCCACCGGCCCGCGTTCCTGTTAAAGTGCCAAAGTAGAATTAAGATTTTCGTAGCAGGCCTGTCAGCGTCTGGCTAAGCAGAGATAACTCGACGCGGGCCAGCCGCTGGCTACTCCCGCGTCAGTCAGCGGCTGGCTCGCTTAGGTTAAGTCCAGGCTTAGTCAGTCGCTGACAGCGTCAAGTTGACGACATTAGAGACGAGGTGAGCCTGCGGCAACCCCTGTTCGTCCGTCCGTCTAGTCAGCCGGATAAATCCTCACTGTGTTCAGCCGGGTAAAAAACCATTATCCGGCTCGCAGAGACGGATGAAACCGCCCCACGCACTGCCTGCTGCCCGGCGGCTATTCCGGGATGCCCAGATGCAGAATCCTCCCGCCGGTCTGGTTGATGGGGCTGACGCTTTTCCCGATGACGATGCCATCTTCGGGCGCCCGGTAGTCGCGTATGGAGTCGCCGAAGATATTGCGCAGGATGGCGATGGGTTCGTCTTTGCGGACGAAGTCCGTAACGGCGGGCTGAACGGTGAGGATGCCGCCCGTATCGGTGTACATCCAGTAGGAGTCTTTACAGATGACGGGCGGTTTTTCCGGGGGCTCCACCCGCCCCTCCGTCATGCCCAGGTGGTGCAGCAGGTTGTGGATGCCGGTGAGCCCCGAGCGGATCAGGCCTTTCTGAAAAGTATTCGGGTTGCCGACTTCGAGCGTAATCGCATGGATGCCCAGCGCATCGGCGGCGCCGCGCAGGGTGCCGTCGGAAGGCGGGTTGTGGACGATGATCTGGGCATTCTGCAGCAGCGCCATCTTGCGGGTAACGGGGTCGTTCATATCGGCGCGGATATAGTAGGAGTTGATGCGGCCGAAGCTGGCCGTATGCAGGTCGATGAGGTAGTTGAATTCCTTGACGATCCAGTTCACCACCCGGTAAGCGTAAACCTGGCTGACATTGCCGTTGGGTTTGCCGGGCATGATGTGGTTCAGGTCGTTGCCGTCGATGAAGCGGCGGCGGCGGCGCAGCAGCGAGGGGATATTTACGACCGGCACGCCCACGATCGCCCCTTTGAGTTCGCGGACGTTAATTTCCCGGAAGAGGCGTTGGACGACGGGGATGCCGTTGAGTTCATTGCCGTGGACAGCGGCCGTGAGCCCAACCACCGGCCCGTCTTCCATTCCTTTGGCGACGAGGATGGGCAGGAATACCGGCAGCCCCATGCCATCGGTAACCAGGTGCATCAGGAAACGCATTGATTGCCCGCGGGGAATATCGTCAATATTCAGCTCCTGAATTACAGGGGCGTCCAGCCGTAGAAGGGAGACCACACTATCCATAGTAAGCTTTGCATTTTGCCGCGGCAGTTGCCATTTTATTTTCAGCAGGCAAAGATAAGGAAAACCGGCGGCAAGCAGGGCCTACTTCCCGGAGCGCTTACCTTCTTTTTCCGACTCCGTTGAGGGCCAAATGGGGCTGGAATTTCAGGGTGTAAACCGACTTGTAGGCGCCGGGGTCTTTCAGGTACGCCTGTACTTCCGCCTGGGCCCTGCCGTCGAGCAGGGGGAAAAGCGGTTGCTCAACGGCTGAAAAGAAGGCCAGGGCCTGTTTCAACTGCTCATCCCACTGCTGGAAATAGCGGTCAAAATCTTCAGGATGGACTTTGCGCCGACAGTTTTCGTAGCGGCACGACAGCTCCATTTCCCGGGGGATGTTAAAAATCCCATATTCGTCGGTGATCTCCTCTCCCGCCTGAATATCCCGGATGGCGATCTCAAATCCATACCCGGTGCTCATCGTGTTGCAGTTGCAGCAGTGGTTGACGTATTTGGCAAAATCCCAACTGATGATGCGCACGCCCCGTTCGTCGATGTAGGAGTATTTCTCGATGACCTCCTGCATATCCGGGCTATAAGTTTCATAGGCTTCGGGGAAAACCTCCAGTTCGAGGCTGTCCTTAACATAGGTAATGGTGCCCCGGGGAATGAACTGCGTGGCGAAGACGCCGTAGCCCATATCCTCGTTGATAAACTGAATGCGGGTGTGTGGATGGATCATGTGATGGTTTTGTGACGAATGTAAAATAGAGTATCCTGTTAAAAAACGCCCCCTTGCCTGAGGTATTTCCCTGGGCAAGGGGGGCGCTGCGGCTAAAAGAGCGAAGGTTCGTCTTTCAGCCAGCCGGTTATGCTGTATCGTTCTCGCCGCGCAGGCAGCACTTCGTGTTCGATGGCATGGCTGTCAAAACACACCAGGCGCCCGGCGATTGGGCCCAGATCCAGAGCAGCCTCGCTGCCGTCCTCGCGGGGGAGGTATAGGCGCAGTTGCCCGCCCAGGCTTTCGTCCCAGTCGAAATTCAGATAAAACACCACGGTGATTTTCCTGGCGCGGGTGTGCCTGAATACGTCCAGGTGGCGCTTGTAAAAGGCCCCTTCCGGGTAAACGGCCAGGTGAAGCTCCATGTCCCGGATACCCAGGTAGCAGGTTCGGTTGAAATACCGGGCCAGATCGTCAAGTTGCCGGAAAAAGGGGCGGAAAGGCTCTGGCGGATTGGTGTGGTCGAGCCAGCGCACCTGATCCCTGCGTATCTCCCGGTTGACCTGATGCATGCCGCCCTTGCCAATGCCGGCCGCGTTGAACTGCCCCTGGCTGAACAGGCGGCCCGCTTCCTCCAGCATGATCCTGGTTTCCTGAGGCGGCAGAAAGCCGTCCGCCACCGCATAACCCTGCCTGACAATTCCCTCAACAATGGCTTCGAAAGCCGCTTCGTTCGATTGAACTAGTAATTCCATCCAATGCAAGACTTATAGAGCCGAAACCCGGTAGGATTCGATTTTTTTTGCAAAAGAGAGATGGAAATCTGAAGGAAATTTGAAGATAAACGGCCTTGCGGGAATTTCGGGCCCTCACTCGGGCCTTTGTCGTATTTTTGCTGCATGAAGGTTTTGATTGTCGAAGACGAAACGGGCCTGCTGGAGCTGATCGTGCGCTATCTGAAACGGGAAGGCTATGTCTGTGAAACCGCAGCCACCTTTGCGGAAGGATACCGCAAGGCCAATAATTTCGATTACGACTGCGCCCTTGTCGACCTGAACCTGCCTGGAGGCGACGGGCTCAGGCTTGTCCGGATGCTGCGCCAGGAAAACACGCAGACCGGCATTATCATCATTTCCGCCCGCGATTCCGTCGAGGAAAGGGTGCGCGGCCTGGAAGAAGGCGGCGATGACTACCTCGTCAAACCCTTCCACCTGTCGGAACTGAACGCCCGCATCAAGGCCGTCATGCGCCGCAAAACGGGGGAATTCAGCAAGGCCATGACATTCGGAGGGCTGGTCATCAACCTGGACGAGCGTTCCGTCAGCGCGGGCGGCGCCATGCTGAAACTGACAAAAAAGGAATTCGACATCCTCCTATACCTGGCCCGAAACAAAAACAGGGTCGTGACCAAAGACAGCATTGCCGAGCACTTATGGGGTGACTATATGGACGAAGCCGCGTCTTTTGATTTTATTTACGCCCACGTCAAAAACCTGCGCAAAAAACTGGCGGCTCACGGCTATGGCGATTTCCTGAAAACCATTTATGGGATCGGGTATAAGTTCGAGGTGGGATAAACGGGCCGTAGATATGTTGTAATACTTGTGAGGGCGCTTCGGAAAGTCCCGGATGGAGTACTGGCCCGCCTCCGCCCTGCGGGCTGCGCCGGGTAAAAATATTGGAATGGAGCTATGGATCGCATTGCTGGGTGGCGTGCTGGCCGGGGCTTTGGCCGGCTGGGCCGTATTCCGTTGGCAGGCGCGGCGCCTGTGGCGGAACCTGGGCGGCATAAAGCTGCAAAGGCCGGGAGAACAGTTGGCGGCGGCGGGCGCGCCGCTGCTCAGGCCGGCCATCGAACAACTGAACCTCCTGTTGCAACAAATGCGCCAGGAATACCAGGCGACGAAACAGTTTACCCAGGACGCCAGCCACGAGCTGCAGACGCCCCTGGCGGTGATCAAGGCCCATATCGAACTTCTGCTGCAATCGCCCCGCCTGGGTGAGCAGGAAGCAGAAGCTCTGGGCGGGATACTGCGCAACGTCAACCGCCTGTCCAGGCTGAACAGCGCCCTGATCCTGCTTTCCAAAATCGACAACCAGCGGTTTCCGGATGTGGAAACCGTCGATATAGGGCTGTTGCTCCGGGAAATCCTGGAAAACTTCGAAGACCTGATCGGGCTGCAGAAAATCGAGGTGGAATGCTCGCTGCCTTCCGGGCTGAAGTTCAGCATGAGCGCCAGCCTGGCGGAGATTCTGCTGGCGAACCTCGTGCAGAACGCCATTCGCCACAACCTGCGGGGCGGCTTCATCAGGGCCAGGCTGGAAGGGCGACGGCTGGAGATCACCAACCCCGGCAAAGTGCTGGAGGGGCCTACAGACACGTTGTTCGAACGCTTCAAACGGGACCCCGATTCGGAAGAAGGCCTGGGGCTCGGTTTGTCTATCGTGCAGCGCATCTGTAAATTGTACGGGCTCGGGCTGCAGTACCTCCACAGAGAAGGGCTGCATACCCTGCTCATCGATTTTCCAAACCCGGCCCCGGCAAACAGCGGGTGATTTTTTTGTGTTATCTTGTATTGCAGGAGGCAAAAAGCCGTATTCCTGAATTTTTAACCATCCAAAAAGGCCATACTTATGGAGATAGCAACCAAAATAGAACTGCGCCACCTGCGCTATGAAGACTACATGGGGCTGAGGGAGGCCATGGCGCGCGCCTACTCGGGCGGGGGGATCACGATCTGGAATAAAAGGAGCATCAAACGGCTGCTCGATATCTTTCCCGAGGGCCAGCTCTGCGTAGTTGTCGACGGCAAGGTCGCCGCCTGCGCCCTGTCCCTCATCGTCGATTACAAAAAATTTGGCGACAACCACACATACAATCAGATCACGGGCCATGAGAGCTTCAGCACCCACGACTCCGATGGCGACACTTTATACGGCATCGAGCTGTTCGTCCATCCCGACTACCGCGGGCTGCGCCTGGGGCGCCGCCTCTACGACGCCCGCAAAGAGTTGTGCGAATCCCTGAACCTGAAGGCTATAATCGCCGGCGGGCGCATCCCCAACTACAAGGATCACTCCGATGAGCTGACGCCCAGGCAGTATATCGAAAAGGTGAAGATGAAGGAGATCTACGACCCCACCCTCACCTTCCAGTTGTCGAACGACTTCCATGTCAGAAAGATCATCAAGCACTACCTGCCCGAAGACCAGGAGTCCAAGGAGTACGCCACCTTATTGGAATGGAACAACATTTACTTCCAGGAGGAGGAAAAACTGATCAACGCTCCCCGCGACGTGGTGCGCATCGGCATTGTCCAGTGGCAGATGCGCCTCTTCCGCAACTTCGAGGCGCTGGTTGACCAGGCCGAATATTTCATCGACGCGATCAGCGCCTACAAGGCCGACTTCATCCTTTTTCCGGAGTTCTTCGAGGCTCCGCTGATGGCCGACTACAACCACCTGGGCGAAGCGCGGGCCATCCGCGAACTGGCGGCCTACACCGAACCCCTGCGCGACAAATTCATAGAGTTTGCCGTTTCATATAATATCAATATTATCACCGGCAGCATGCCCAAGGTGGAGCCGGACGGCCACCTCTACAATGTTTCCTACCTCTGCCGCCGCGACAGCACCTGGGAAAAATATCAGAAGATACACATCACCCCTTCCGAGCGCTCAGCCTGGGGCATGGTGGGCGGCAAAGAGGTGCGGGTTTTCGATACCGATTGCGGCAAGGTGGGCATCCTCATCTGTTACGATGTGGAATTCCCGGAACTGGGCCGCATCCTGGCTGACCAGGGCATGCAGATATTGTTCGTCCCCTTTCTGACCGACACCCAGAACGGCTACAACCGCGTGCGCCTCTGCGCCCAGGCGCGCGCCATCGAAAACGAGTGCTACGTGGTGCTGGCCGGCTGCGTGGGCAACCTGCCGAAGGTGCATAACATGGACATCAACTACGCCCAGTCGGCCATTTTTACGCCTTCTGACTTTGCCTTCCCCACCAATGCCATCCGCGCGGAAGCCACCCCGAATACCGAGATGACCGTCATAGCCGACATCAGCCTCGAGTTGCTGAAGGAACTGCACGAATACGGCAGCGTGAACACCTTGAAAGACCGCCGCAAGGACCTTTATAAAGTAGTTGTGAAAAAATGAAAAACGCTTTGCTGGCCATTGGGCTGCTCATCCTGTCCAATGCCTTTATGACCCTGGCCTGGTACGGGCACCTCAAATTCAAGGACATCAGGTGGCTGGAAAATGTTGGGCTGTTCGGCATTGTCCTCATCAGCTGGGGTATCGCCTTTTTCGAGTATTGCCTGCAGGTGCCCGCCAACCGGCTTGGGTATCAGCAGTACGGCGGCCCTTTTTCGCTGGTGCAGCTTAAGGTATTACAGGAAGTCATCACCCTGACGGTGTTCCTGGTTTTTGCGCTGCTGTTTTTCAAAACGGAGTCCTTTCGCTGGAACCACCTCGCAGGTTTTGCCTTCCTGGTGCTTGCAGTGTATTTCATATTCAAGAAGTAGCGCTAATTCCGACAACTATGGAGCAGAATTTCCCCATCGTTCCCGGGCAGGACGAAGTATTCGACAGGCAGGTTCTGCAGCACTACAGCATCAACCCTGCCTATGTGCACGACCTCTATTTCCTGCAGGTGGAGTTGCTGAAACTACAGAAACACATTTTTGAGAAAGGCATGCGCCTGGCCATCATTTTCGAAGGCCGCGACACGGCGGGCAAGGGGGGCGCCATATTTCGCTTTTCCCAGTTCCTCAACCCCCGCCACTACAGGGTCGTGGCCCTGGGCAAGCCCTCCGAGGTGGAAAAAGGCCAGTGGTACTTCCAGCGATACATCCAGGAACTGCCCAATGCCGGCGAGATCGTCCTGTTCGACCGCAGCTGGTACAACCGGGCCGTGGTAGAGCCGGTGATGGGTTTCTGCACCCCGCAACAGTACGAGCTGTTCATGCAGCAGGCGCCGCTTTTCGAAAAAATGATCATCGATGACGGCATCATCCTGATCAAGTTCTGGTTTTCCATCGATATGGAAGTGCAGCGCCACCGCATCGAAGACCGCCTCACCGACCCGCTCAAGCAGTGGAAAGTAAGCCCGATCGACCTGCTGGCCCAGGAAAAGTGGGACGAATTCACCAAATACAAAAACCTCATGTACGAACGCACCTCCATGCCCTACAGCCCCTGGGTAGTCATTAAAGGGAATATCCGCGAGGTGGCGCGCATAGCCGCCATGCGGTATGTGCTCAACAAGATAGAGTATGAGGGCAAATCGGGTGAAATGGGGCCTCCCGCCCCGGAAATACTGAAAGCGTACCTGCCGGAAAAGAAGCCGTGAATTGATTTTTGATGCGCGCTAAGTAGTTGGGCACATAAGGCTGGAATAGTGGATTGGGGCTATGCGTAAGCTACAGTTCCGTAAGCTGCGATGCATTACTCCAAAGCTCCATCTATCCAACACTCCACCCCAATGGACTTTCCGGACCAGCCTCAACAATATAATAATATAGCAATATAGCAATATAGCAATATAACAATATAGCAATATAACAATATAACCCCAGCCCCGGGAACAAGGCTATTGACGCCGTATTTCCAAAGCAGTATGAGTTACAACAAATGTGTCCAACTTCTTACTTGGCCTCCGGGAACATTTTGAGGATGCTGCGCTCCGAAGCCCGGCATATCCCCCTTTCCGTGATCAGCCCCGTCACCAGCCGGGCGGGCGTCACGTCGAAGGCGTAATTGGCTGCCGGGCTGCCCTGCGGGCTGATGCGCACCTTGTATATCTTGCCGTTAAACCAGCCGAACACATAGCTGACTTCATCGGGGTTGCGCTCTTCGATGGGAATTTCCCGGAGCCCGTCGCGGAGGCTGAAATCGAAGGAAGAGGAGGGCAGCGCAACGAAAAAGGGCACCTCGTTGTCTTTTGCAGCCAGGGCCTTCAGATAGGTGCCGACCTTGTTGGCCACATCGCCCCGCCGCGTGGTGCGGTCGCTGCCCACGAGCACCATGTCCACCTTGCCGTGTTGCATGAGGTGCCCGCCGGTATTATCCGTGATCACCGTATGGGGAACCCCGTGTTGCAGCAATTCGAAGGCGGTCAGGTTTGAGCCCTGGTTGCGGGGGCGCGTTTCATCCACCCAGACATGCAGGCTGATACCCGCATCGTGAGCGGCGTAGATGGGTGCAGTAGCCGTTCCATAGTCGATACAGGCGAGCCAGCCGGCATTGCAATGGGTCAGGATATGGACGGTTTTACCCTTTTTCTTTTTGCTGATGTCTCTGATAAGCTCCAGGCCGTGCTGGCCGATGAGCCGGCAGTGTTGCACGCTCTCCTCCGCGATCTTATTTGCCTCCCGCAAAGCGGCATCCGTCATGCCGGCCAGCTTGTCCTCCTTTTCGACAACGGCAAGCACCCTGCCGACGGCATGGGCGAGGTTGGCGGCGGTGGGCCTGGTGTCCAGGAGCAATTGGGCGGAACTGGAAATATACTCCCAGATGTTGGACAGCCCTTCCGGGGGAGACAGGAGCGCCAGATACAGGCCGTAGGCTGCCGCAGAGCCGATCAGGGGCGCACCCCTGAGGTGCATTTCCCGGATGGCGCGGGCTACCTCTTCGACGGTGCGCATATCCTCGATGTGGAACTCATGGGGAAGATACCGCTGGTCGATGGCCTGCAGAACGTCAGGGTTGCCTTCCTTCAGCCAGATAGTCCGATAGTGCGTACCGTTTATTTTCATATATAGGCGTTTTACGTAACTATTCAGGGCTCATTAGCGGCCGCGGGCCTGTAGCCCGCGACACGGGCGAAGCCCCTCCCAAGGCGCTCTGATTATCACTTCGCGGGCCGCATGCCCGCGTTCCAACCTAAATAGCTGCCGTTTCACAACAAATGTAGCGGGAATTAAGGACAATACCGGCGGCAAATTGAAGAATTGACAAACATTTAAACCCGCCCGCCGCCTCAGTTCGATTTCCAGAAAAAAGGCGTAAACAGCACCAGGATGGTAAAAATCTCCAGGCGCCCCAGCAACATGAGAAAAGAGAGCACGAACTTGGCCCCGCCGGACAGCCAGGAGAAATTGTCCACCGGGCCAACCTCGCCGATGCCCGGGCCCACATTGCCCAGGCAGGTGGCCACGGCTCCGATGGCGGTGAGGAAATCCAGGCCCATGGCGGCCATCACAATGGAGCCGCCCAGGAAAAGGATGAGGTACAACAGCAGAAAGATAATGATGTGGGTGATGATGCGCCCCGTGACGATCTGCCCGTTCAGCTTTAGCGGCACGATGGCCCGGGGGTGGATGATGCGCTTGAACTCCAGGAAAGAGTTCTTGAAAAAGACCAGGTGCCTGATGATCTTTATGCCCCCACTGGTGGAACCCGCACTGGCTCCGACGAACATCAGCACGAAGAAAAGCATGGTCAGGCTGGGGTGCCAGGCCGTATAGTCGGCGGAAACGAAACCCGTAGTCGTGATGATGGAAACCACCTGGAAAAGGCTGTCGCGAAAGGCCTTTTCCCAGGCCAGGCCGGTATTGGCTTTAACGGCCAGGGCCACGACAACCGACAACAACAGTACGAGGAAGAGGTAAGCCCGGAATTCGTCGTTCTTCCACACTTTGCCGAACCTGCCCTTCAATCCGAAGTAGATGACCGTAAAATTGGCCCCGGCCAGGAACATGAAAAAGATGATGGGATACTGCACGATGGGCTGGTCAAAGGCGGCAAGGCTTGCGTTTCGGGTGGAAAACCCGCCTGTGGACATAGTGGTGAAGGCGTGGTTGATGGCCTCGTAAAAGCTCATGCCGGCCAGCCAGAGGATACAGGACAGGACGGCAGTAAGCCCCACATAGATCACCCAGAGCCTTTTGGCGGTCTCCTGGATGCGCGGGTGGAGTTTATCGGATGTAGGGCCCGGCGCTTCCGCCACGAACAGCTCGATGCCGCCGATGCCCAGAAGCGGAAAAATGGCGACAGTCAGCACGATGATGCCCATGCCGCCGATCCACTGGGTGAGGCTGCGCCAGTACAGAATGCCCTCCGGAGCCGACTCGATATCGTTCAACACGGAGGCCCCGGTGGTCGTCACGCCCGAAACCGTTTCGAAAAAAGCGCCAGCAATGTCCGGAATGACGCCGCTGAAAAGGTAAGGCAGCATGCTGAACAGCGCCATGGCCAGCCAGCCCACCGCCACGATGAGATAACCTTCCCGCTTTTTGATGATGTTCTCGCCCCGGAAGGGGAACAGCCAGAACAGCGCGCCGCTGCCCAGGCAGATCAGGCTCGATTGCAACAGGGGCGCCGCATCCCCGCTCCGGAAATAAAAGGAAACCGGAAGCCCTGTCAGCATAAGCCCTCCGATCATGAGGAGGAGCACAGCGATGACCCGCGCAATCGGGCGAATGTTGATCATGGGCTAGTGAAACAGTTTTTCCAGTTTGTTAATCGCTTCCGGAAGTGCGAAAATGACGACCTTGTCATTTAGCTGCAATTGAAATTCTCCATCCGGAATGAAGGCCTCTTCTCCGCGAATGACGCCGCCAATCAGGGCCATCTTCGGAAAGTGCAGGTCCTTGATAGGTTTTTTGGTGATCTGGTTCGATTTGTGCACCACATACTCGATAATTTCCGCATCCACTCCGTGCAGGCTGGTGATGGCCTCCACCTGCCCTTTGCGCACAAAACGGAAAATGTTGTTGGCGGCAATGAGCTTTTTGTTGATCAGTGTGTCGACCCCGATATTCTGAGAAATGTGAATGTATTCCTTGTTCTCCACCTGGGCGATGGTCTTGTACACGCCGTGGTTTTTGGCGGTGAGGCTGGCGATGATATTGGTCTCCGAGTTGTCCGACAGGGCGACAAAGGCATCCATGCGGCTGAGGCCCTCCTCTTCCAGCAGTTCGATATTGCTGGGTTCTCCGTTAATGATGAGGGTGTTGTTGAGCTGTTCGGATATCCACTTGCAGCGGTCCTTGTCCTTTTCGATGAGGGTGACGTTGTATTCGTCTTCCAGGCGTTTGGCCGTGGCGATGCCCAGGTCGGTCCCGCCCAGGATCATCACGTTCTTCACCCTGATCTTTTTTTTGCCGACCAGGCTGATCAGGCGGTCGGTGTTGTCTTTGCGGGTGATGAAATAGATGTGGTCATTTCGCCGGAGAATGGTATCTCCCCGCGGTATGATGGTGCGGTGGCCGCGCAGGATGGCGATGGGCCGAAGCGTCAGGTCCGTCTCGATGCCGTGGATGTCAACGATATGTTTGTTGACCAGCGGTGAGTTCTCGTCCAGAGTGACGCCGATGAGGTTGATCTTGCCCTCTTCGAACTCGAAGTGGTCGGTAAAGGTGCACTCCCGGATGAGGCGGTAAATCTCCCCTGCGGCCAGCATGGTAGGGGAAATGAGGGAGTCAATGCCCAGTTCCCGGAACAGGTTCCGCTGCCCTTCTTCCAGGTATTCCTGGTTGTTTACCCGTGCAATGGCCTGCCGGGCGCCCATTTTCTTGGCCAGAATGGCCGTCACGAGGTTGTTTTTTTCCGATGTGGTAACGGCCAGCACCAGCTTGGCCCGGCCGATGCCGGCTTGTTCCAGGATGTCGATGGAGGAGGAATCGCCCCGGATAGTCATCACGTCGAGGTGGGTGGAAGCATAATCCAGCACTTCCTGGTTGGAGTCGATCAGGACGATGTCCTGGTTTTCGCAAACAAGCAGTTCAGCCAGGTGGAACCCCACATCTCCGGCTCCTGCAATTACAATTTTCATTGCTATTAAAGGTTTAGCACCGAAAAGTACACAGAAACAGGCAGGAAAACTACCTGCACAAGCAACAAATCTTCTCTAAATTGCTTTCCAGATTATGGGTTTACGAATCTGACAATAAATTGTACATTCCATGAAAATACTGATGGTTTGCCTGGGTAATATCTGCCGCTCACCGCTGGCGGAAGGCATCATGCGGAATAAAGTGGCCGAAAAGGGGCTGAACTGGGAGGTGGACTCTGCCGGAACCGGTTTCTGGCACATCGGCGAATCGCCGGACCCGCGCTCGGTACTCACTGCCCGCAAATACGGGCTCGACATCACAAGCCAGCGCGCCCGCCAGATCAAACCGCACGACCTGGACCATTTCGACCTCATCCTGGCTATGGACGAATCCAACTACCGGGATATCCTGCGCCTGGCCTATTCCGAACAGCAGCAGCAAAAGGTAGCCATGATCCTCAATTACGTCCATCCGGGCCACAACCGCAGTGTGCCCGACCCTTACTGGGATGACGACGGCTTCGACCAGGTGTACCGGATGCTCACTGAAGCCTGCGAGCGGGTCATCGACGCCCATAGCTGAGGTTTGGCCGGCGCGGGTCAGGCGTGTATTTTTATTTCTTCGTACAGGGGGAATTGTTCCATAAAAGCCCGGGCCTGTTTGCCCGTTTCCGCGATCAGGGCCTCATTCCCGGCATCGGAGATGATGGCGTCCACCCAGCCGGCGATCTTCCGGCAGTCGTCTTCCCGAAGCCCCCTGCTGGTAATGGCTGCCGTGCCTATCCGGATGCCGGAAGTGATGAAGGGCGACTGGGTGTCGAAGGGCACCATGTTTTTGTTGACGGTGATATGGGCGCGTTCCAGGGCTTTCTCCGCCACTTTGCCCGTCACGCCTTTTGAGCGCAGGTCGATGAGCATGAGGTGGTTGTCGGTGCCTCCTGAAATGACCTCGTAGCCTTTTTCGACGAAAGCGCCGGCCATGGCCTGGGCATTGCGGATCACCTGCCTGCCATAGGTTTTGAATTCCGGCTGCAGCGCTTCGCCGAAGGCGACGGCTTTGGCGGCGATGACGTGTTCGAGCGGGCCGCCCTGCATCCCCGGGAATACGCCGCTGTTGAGGATGGCCGACATGGGTATGGGGCTTCCTTTTTTGGTGGCCCGCCCCCAGGGGTTGTCGAAGTCTTCGCCCATCATGATAATGCCGCCGCGCGGCCCCCGGAGGGTCTTGTGCGTGGTCGATGTGACGATGTGGCAATGCGGCAATGGGTTGTTGAGCAGCCCCGCGGCGATGAGCCCGGCGGGGTGGGCGATATCGGCCAGCAGCAGCGCCCCCACCTTGTCGGCAATGGCTCGGAAGCGCTCGTAGTCCCAGTCGCGGGCGTAAGCCGATGCGCCGCAGATGATCAGCCTGGGCCTGACGGCCAGCGCCTTGGCCTCCACTTTATCCATGTCGATGAGCCCGCTTTCTTTTTCCACGCCATAGAAATGCGCTTCGTAAACCATGCCTGAATAATTGACCGGCGAACCGTGCGACAGGTGCCCTCCGTGCGAGAGGTCGAAGCCCAGGATGGGGTCGCCGGGCTGGAGCACTGCCAGGAAAACGGCTGCATTGGCCTGCGCGCCCGAGTGCGGCTGCACGTTGGCGAAGCCGGCGCCAAAGAGCTCCTTCAGCCTGTCGATGGCCAGTTGTTCAATCCGATCCACAATTTCACAACCTCCATAATAGCGCTTGCCGGGGTAGCCCTCGGCGTATTTATTGGTCAGGCAACTGCCCATGGCTTCCAGCACCTGCTGGCTGGTGAAGTTTTCGGAAGCGATCAGTTCAATGCCATGCCGTTGCCGGTTCAACTCTTTCCGGATCAAATCGAATACTACGCGGTCTTTTGCCATGTGTGAGGTGATTATTGTGGCGCAAAAATACAATAAATCCCCGAAGCAAAGCTTTTATTAATCCCGGAGATGTTAACGCCCGACAGGGTTCAAAAAGATATTTCTTTCTTTCGGCCAAAGAGATGGCATTTTTTGAAACCTCCACCCCCCATGGCCGGTATATATTGCAGGTTAGGCCAAAAGCGCCCAAGGTTGCAGGATGGGCCGCCAGTGTTGGAGGCGGCTTTTCGGAATAAAAAAACAAGTCAATTGATGCTGAAAAAAAGCTGCCGGCTATTCCTTTTCCTCTTTTTCCTGTCTCTGTTTTCCACCGTGCTGAACGCCGCCTCAGCGCGTTACCGCTGCATGTGGCGCGATGACCCGGCCACGACCATGGTAATCGGCTGGGATCAGGTTGCCGGCAGCAACCCCGAAGTATTCTATGACGTTGTGGACTTCGGCAGGCAGCTCAACGCCTATCGGTTCAAACAAAAACCCGACCGCATCATCAGCGCAAAGGGGATGAACAACCACTTCGCCCGCCTCTCAGGCCTGAAGCCCAACACTGTTTACTACTTCGTGATCAGGGACAGCGAAGGGGCCAGCCAGCGAATGTCTTTTAAAACGGCGCCCGACACCCCCAACGAGCGCTTTTCGGTCATTGCCGGCGGCGATTCCCGCAATAACCGAGAGGCCAGGCGCGACGCCAACCGCCTGGTCAGCAAACTCCGCCCCCACCTCGTCCTGTTCAATGGCGATATGACTGCCGGCGATACTTTTGAGGAATGGCAGGACTGGTTCGACGACTGGCAGGAAACTATTGGCAGCGACGGGCGCCTGTTCCCCGTCCTGGCCGCCCGGGGCAACCACGAGTCCGCCAACAGCTCCATTACCGAACTGTTTGACGTGAGCAACGCCGATGTCTACTATGCATTGACCTTTGGCGGAAACCTCTTCCGCATCTATACCCTCAACTCCCTCATACCGCCGGGCGGCAGCCAGCGCATCTGGCTGGAAGGCGACCTGAGCGCCAACCAGGACGTGACCTGGAAAATGGCCCAATACCACCACGCCATCAGGCCTCATACCAGCAAGAAACCGGAAAAGGACGAATTGCTGCTCAACTGGGCCACCCTATTCCACAAATACCAGGTCGCCCTGGCCATGGAATCCGACGCGCATGTGGTCAAACTGACCTATCCCATCAGGCCCTCGCGGGATCCTGGCAGCGAGGAAGGTTTTATCCGGGACGATGAAAGGGGCACTGTGTATATCGGAGAAGGATGCTGGGGAGCTCCCCTCCGGGAAGCGAATGACAACAAATCCTGGACGCGCGCCAGCGGCAGTTTCAACCAGTTCAACTGGATATTCATCGACCGGGAAAAGATCGAGATCCGGACGATCCGGACCGATGGCGCCCTTCAGGTTGCGGAGGTGAGCCACAACAACATTTTTGAACCGCCGATCGGGCTCGTCATCTGGAACCCGCCTTCGGGAGACGTGCTAACCATACGCAAACGCCACCCGAAGGAATCGGAACCGGCGATCGCCGCTCCCCAGCAAGCTCAGCCGGGCCGCCCCAACGTGCCGGCCCCCGAAACGGCCGCGGCGGCACTGCCTCCGGCAGCAAACGAACCCCAGCCCAACCCCTCCGACCCCAACGACTGGTCGGCCTTCCCAAAACTTTCGCCGGATGAAACGGGCAATGTGCTTGTCAAGTACAACCTCACCCATGCCTGCGATGTGAGCGTACAACTCATCAACCAGCAATGGCGGGAAATGGCGCGGATCGAATTCCCCAGGCAAACTGCCGGGGAAGCCATCAAAAGCCTCGACGTGAGCCGGGTGCCGTCCGGCAAATACCTGCTGGTGGTCAAAGGCAGCGGCAAACTGGTGCGCCGCTACCAGCTGCTGGTGAAGTAACAGCCGCTTTCTTTTGGACGCCGCCCTTACTTCCCGGTTTTGCTCTAGGTAAAGTTTTGTAGCTTTGGGCTGCAAAACAAAAGGTATGTCCCAATCGCTCAGCACAATTCAGGGTGTCATCGACGCGGAGCTGAAGGCTTTTGAGGCCCGGTTCCGGGAATCCATGCGAAGCCCTGTCCCCCTGCTGGATAAGATCACTTTCTATATCGTGCGCCGCAAAGGCAAACAGGTGCGCCCCATGTTCGTTTTCCTGGCCGCCAAACTGTGCGGCGAGGTGAATGACGCGACCTACACCGCCGCTTCCCTGGTGGAACTCCTGCACACCGCCACCCTGGTTCATGACGACGTCGTGGATGACTCCTACGAACGCCGCGGCTTTTTCTCCATCAACGCGCTGTGGAAGAATAAAATCGCCGTGCTCGTCGGCGATTACCTCTTCGCACAGGGCATGCTCGTGGCCCTGCGCAGCAAGCAGTACCGCTTACTCGAAATCGTCTCCGATGCGGTGCAGGCCATGAGCGAAGGGGAGTTGCTGCAGATCGAAAAGGCCCGCCGCCTGGATATCGAAGAGGATATTTACTACGAGATCATCCGCCAGAAAACGGCATCCCTGATCGCTTCGGCCTGCGGCGCCGGCGCCGCATCCACCACCAGCGACGAAACCCTGATCGAGCGCATGCGCCTGTTTGGGGAAAAGATCGGCATCGCCTTCCAGATCCGAGACGACCTCTTCGATTTCGGCGCCGATGACGTTGGCAAACCGCTGGGTATCGACATCAAGGAAAAAAAAATGACCCTCCCGCTTATTTATGCCCTGAAAAACACTACCGCGGCGGAGCGCCGGCACATCATCAACCTCGTCCGCCGCCACAGCGAAAAACCGGAAAAGGTCAGGGAAGTCGTGGATTTCGTCCGCCAGAGCGGCGGGCTGGAGTATGCCCGGGAGGCCATGCGCGATTTCCGCAGCCAGGCCTTCGACCTGCTTGAAACTTTTCCCGAATCTCCCAGCCGCCAGGCATTGACCCAACTGGTCACTTTTGTGACGGACAGGAAAAGGTGAGGCAGTAGGCAGGCCCTTAGGAGTTTCCATGTTTTTACCCGGCCGAGCACAGCGAGGACGGGCCAGGTTTCAGGTTAGCAGCTAAGCGGAGCCTCCGGGGAAAGGAAAACTGCCAATTTGGGGGTTTGTTGGCTAAAAGTAAGCCAGTGGGCGGAATCGCAAAAAACTGACGTACTGGCGATCATCCTCTGCTGCCGAATGCCTGCTCGTGAGGGTATCCCTCATCCTCGAGTGGTTCTACGAGGAGGATGCGTTCATCGATAACGCCGATGACGCGGATTTCGGCGCCGGGGCGGAGTTCTTTTCCGGCCGTAATAGCTTCCAGTTCGTAAGGAGCGCCTCTCAGGTCGAGGTGGACTTTTCCAAAACCATTGCGGTGGGGGGGGATCGGCTCCAGCACCTTGCCCTTTTGGAGGAGCAGGCGCTCGCCTTCGTCGTGGCTCCGGTGCGGAATGAGGCGAAGGAAGAGCAGGGTAGCGGCCTTGGCCAGTGCAGCCACAGCCAGCCCGACGGCCAGGCTGAAGGCAAGCAGCACTTTCATGGGCATTCCCTGATGGTACAGGATAAGCGCCATCCAGCTAAAAGCGGCAAAAAAGTTGAGTACCGTCCGCGCGTTGAAGATGTGGGAAAGTTTTTTGTCGGCCTCTTCGTCCGCATCCCGCTCCGGGCTGAACAGGCTCAGCACCAACAGGATGGCCAGCAGCAGGGTGGATACTGCGGCGGCCAGCCAGAAAGCCTGCTCGATCCAGCTTTGAGCATTCCACAAATCTCCAAACAACGGCAAACGCATACGAAACTGTCTATGCACCGGGCCCGGCTGGGGCCCGGCATGATGAACCTACACGGAAAGTTAAGGCAGTTTGGCCGCTCGCGCACATGCTATCGGCCAAGGCGGTTCCTTTTTCGGCAAAGGGCGCGGGCGGGCGGGCGACAAGAAAATTCCGGCGGTAAATATCCGCTTAGTTTGTACCTTTGCTCCACGGCAGCAAGCAGCGCATTCGCCCTTTTGGTTTTTCCCTGACACCCTTGTAACACAATCTGCAGAAGTGGAGAAGCGGGCCCGAAGCCCTTTTCTTTCCTTTGTAAAACAGCCTGGCTTCCCGCCATCTTCTGCTGTGCTTTGACATTCCGGAGCGCTGCCTCTGAATCCTTGGCCGAGGCCCAGAAATTCCTATTCTTCGTTATCAAACATAGATTAAATGGCCACTAATCAAATGGTTGAAGTCAAACTTTTTTCCGGGACCACTTCGTCATATCTGGCGGAGCGTATAGCCGACCAATATGGGCACCCGCTGGGAGATATCAAAGTGCACCGGTTCAGCGACGGAGAAATGCAGCCGGTTATCAATGAGTCGGTGCGGGGGGCCTATGTGTTCTTTATCCAGTCCACGTTCCCGCCGACGGAAAACCTGATGGAGCTGCTCCTGATGATCGACGCCGCCAAACGGGCTTCCGCCGGTTATATCACGGCGGTCATTCCCTACTTCGGCTATGCCCGCCAGGACAGGAAGGACAAGCCGCGGGTGCCCATCTCCGCCAAACTGATCGCCAACCTGCTGGAGGCCGCCGGCGCCGACCGCATCATGACCCTGGATTTCCACGCCGACCAGATTCAGGGGTTCTTCGATATTCCCGTCGACCACCTCAAGAGCGAAGCAATCTTTATCCCCTACCTGCAGGAACTCGGCCTGGACAACGTCATTTTCGCCTCTCCGGACGTGGGCGGCACCAAACGGGCCCGCACCTACTCCAAACACTTCCGCAAAAACCTCGTCATCTGCGACAAATACCGCAAACGCGCCAACGAAGTGGCCGAAATGACCGTGATCGGCGACGTGAAGGATGCAGATGTCATCCTCGTCGATGACCTCGTGGATACCGCGGGCACCCTTTGCCGGGCCGCCAAAGTGCTCATCGAAAAAGGTGCGCGCAGCGTCAGGGCCATGTGCACCCATCCCGTCCTGTCGGGCGACGCCTATGACAAAATCGAAAATTCCATGCTCGATGAACTGATCGTTTGCGACACTATCCCCCTGAGGCAGGAGTCAAGAAAGATCAAGGTGCTGTCAACGGCCAAGCTCTTTTCCCGCGCTATCCGCAACACCCATGAGCACCGCTCTATCTCGGCGCTCTTCGTGGAAGGATGAACCGCTTTTTTGTCAACGATTTTCCTGATTCACTTTCTGTTTTAATAGAAAATAGCTATCTTTGCGTGCCTTTTTTGGGCTTGCCGCATCCCGCGGCTGGAATGAGAGAAAAAAGCATTCACTGCAAAGTCACAGATCATGGAAATAATTGCTGTTAATGGCCAGGCGCGGCCTGGGCTGGGCAAAAAAGTAGCAAAGGCAGTCAGAAACGAAGGCCGCATCCCCTGCGTGTTGTACGGCGGAGACGAAGTGGTTCACTTTTCCACGACCCTGAACGAAGTGCGGGGCGTCGTGTACACTCCGGACTTTAAAGTAGCCGAATTGTCTGTAAATGGCAAAACTTACCGCGCCATCCTCAAAGATGTACAATGGCATCCGGTTTCGGACAGCATCATGCACATCGATTTCCTCCGCCTCGTTGAGGGGCATCCCGTGAAAGTCGAAGTGCCGGTGCGCTTCAAGGGCGTTTCTCCCGGCGTGCGCGCCGGCGGCAAGCTGCAGCAGAAACTGCGCCGCGTGCAGATCAAAACGACGCCTGAGCACCTGGTCACCGAAATTTCGGTTGATATTTCCAAGCTGGAACTGGGCCAGTCTATCCGGGTTCGCGACATCGTGATCGAGGAGCCTGGCATCGAGATCATGAGCTCTCCGGGCGTTCCCGTAGCGACGATCGAGATCCCGCGCGCCCTGCGTTCCGCTACTGCCGCCGCCGAAAAGGCCGCTTCCGGTAAGTAATCATATTGTTGTACTTTCCATACCGCAAAGAGGTGTAATGGCCTGCCAGCTTTACACCTCTTTGGCTATTTCCGACTATGCAAAACCTCCGCGTCACCCTCGTTCAGGCCCGGCTTTTCTGGGAAGACAAGGCAGCGAACCTGGCCGCCTTTGACAAAATGCTGGATGAGTCCGCAGCCCGGACGGACATCGTCGTCCTTCCGGAAATGTTCACTACGGGCTTCACCATGAACGCAGGGCCCCTGGCCGAGCCGATGGACGGGCCAACGATGGCCTGGCTGGCAGCCCGGGCAGCCCGAATGGATGCAGCGGTCGCCGGCAGCTTCATCGCTAAAGAGGGCGGCCGCTACTACAACCGCCTCGTCTGGATGCGCCCCGATGGCAGCTACGACACCTACGACAAGCGCCATCTTTTCACCCTGGCCGGCGAACATAAAACCTACACCCCCGGAACCAGGCGCCTGCTGGTGGAATGTAAAGGCTGGAAGATCCTGCCTCTCATCTGCTATGACCTGCGATTTCCCGCCTGGAGCCGCAATGTGGATGACTACGGCCTGCTCCTCTACCTGGCCAACTGGCCGGAGCCGCGCCGCAATCACTGGCGCTGCCTGCTTGCCGCGCGCGCCATCGAAAACCAGGCCTATACCCTCGGCGTCAACCGCATCGGAGAGGACGGCAATGGGTTCTCCCATTCCGGCGACACCTCCGCATTTAACTACTCCGGGGAAGAATTGCTGCACGTCGCCAATGCGGAAGGTTGCTTCACCCTCACCCTCTCCTGCGCCGAACAACAGGCCTTCCGCCAAAAACTGCCCTTCCTGGCCGACCGGGACAGCCTGAGCCTGGGGTAGGGAGGGCTGTTCAAAATTTTGTGCTTTTGCGTGCTGAATAGTTACCTCTCGGGTAGGGCGTTCCACCATTCCACCCTTCCCCCGCCCAATGAGGCAGCGAAGCCTAAAGCAATGAAAGGCCTGCGCACTGTACAGAAAATAAAACCCAAGCCGGAGCCGTTAATTGATGCATCTTTTAAAACTCCCAAGCCGGATTGCACTATGGCCAGATCGCTCCTTAGAACTATATTATTGCTTGCCTTTTTCCTCTTTTCCCTTTCCCGCTGCGCCCTCTTTACTCCCTTGGAAAGCCCGCCCCGGCCCCATAACCCTTCGCGTGCAGGCGGTACGCCGGCGCCCGTCGTTGACGAGAAAGCCCTGCTGCGCGAGGAAGTAACCGGCTATGCCCGTAAATACCTCGGCTCGCCCTACCGCGCCGCAGGCAAGGATCCCCGGGGCTTCGACTGCTCGGGCTTCACCGGTTATGTGATGAAAAACTTCGGCGTGGCGCTCTCCGCCAGTTCCCAGCTTCAGGCCAGAGAAGGCATGAAAGTGGATATCGAAGAGGCCCGGCCCGGCGACCTTATCTTTTTCAAGCGCACGCCGGCCAGCGAGGTCTTCCACGTTGCCCTCGTGGTGCGCAATAGCCGGGATGGCATAGAAGTCATTCACAGCACCTCGAGGGGAGTGGTCATTGATAACATCTCCAGGTCCGATTACTGGAAGCCGAAGATATATTCGGCAAGGTCCGTGCTGGAGTAGTGGCCGCCAAATCTGACTTCCCGCCCTTTGCATTCCCGATATTTTTGTATTTTCGGCTTTCCAATGAAGCCCCTGCCGCTACAGGGGCAGGTGTTTTGATTCAGACTAAACCACAAGCGAATGATCAACCTTATACTCTTCGGCCCTCCGGGTTCGGGCAAGGGCACGCAGGCTGCCAAAATCGTTGAAAAATACGAATTGCTGCACATCTCCACCGGCGACCTGTTCCGCTACGAAATGGGAAATAACACCCCGCTGGGGCTACAGGCCAAAAGCTATATGGACAAAGGAGAGCTGGTGCCCGATGAGGTGACGGTCGGCATGCTGCGCAACAAGGTGGAAGCCAACCCCTATGTGGAAGGGTATATCTTTGACGGCTTTCCGCGCACCGTGCCTCAGGCCGACGCACTGGACAACCTGCTGGCCGAAGAGGGCAACGAGGTGCACCTGCTGCTTATGCTCGACGTGCCCGACGAAGAACTGGTCAAACGCCTGTTGGGGCGGGCCAAGGTTTCCGGGCGCACCGACGACATGGACGAAAGCATTATCCGCAACCGGATCGAAGTTTACAAGAACGAAACGACGCCGGTCTTTGACTACTACGCCGAAAAGGGCAAGGCGGCGAAAGTGTATGGCGTCGGCAGCATCGAAGAGATATTCAACCGGCTTTGTGAGCAGATCAGCCAGTTGTGAAATGCGGGGAGCGCTGTGTTCATGAACACAGCGCTCCCCCTTTGTGCCTGATATCCTGGTTGAAGCCCGGGCCTACTATTGCCAGTCGAACTTCCACCTCCGGAAAGCTTCCATGGCTTCATATTCCGCCAGCCCTAGGCTGCGGTAAGCCGCAGCAGTGGCCTTGTTGCGGTCTTCGGCCCGCTGCCAGAACTCCCGCTCATCGCTCCCCGGGAAAGGCGGGCGGTCTTTTTGCGACTGGTGCATGAAGATTGCCAGGCGTTTCTTGCGCAACTCGGCCGGGCTGAGGGGGACGACCATCTCGATCTCGTGCACGGGCCATTCGTGCCATGCGCCGCGGTACAACCACAACCAGCAATCCTTGGCCCAGGCCTGCCCCTTGAGGGTTTCAAAGGCGCCGAGTATGGCGTCTATACAGACGCGGTGGGTGCCGTGCGGGTCGGCCAGGTCGCCGGCGGCGTACACCTGATGAGGCTTGATCCGTTCCAGCAGTTCGGCGGTAATTCGGATGTCCGCTTCACCCAGTGGGTTTTTCCGGGTGCCGCCGGTTTCATAAAAGGGCAGGTCCATAAAGTGGATATGGCTGTCGGCCAGGCCACAGAAGCGGGCTGCCGCACGGGCTTCACCCCGCCGCACCAGCCCTTTCACCCTAAGAATTTCAGGCGTATCGCCCTCCCCCGGGGCCTTTTTATCCATAAACCGGAGCATTTCCCTGAACAGCCGATCGGCCTTTTCTTTAGAACCGGGGTTGTCGCTTCCGCCTTCGCCGTATTCCTGCATGAACTCGATGAACCGGCGGGCGTCGTGATCATGCACGGCAATGTTGCCGGAGGTCTGATAGGCGACATGGACGTCGTGCCCCTGGTCGACCAGGCGCAGGAAGGTGCCCCCCATCGAAATGACGTCGTCATCGGGGTGGGGGCTGAAAATGATCACCCGCTTTTTGGCCGGTTTGGCCCGCTCGGGGCGGGTCGAGTCATCGGCATTGGGTTTGCCGCCCGGCCAACCGGTAATGGTGTGCTGCAGGCGGTTGAAAATGCGGATGTTGATGTCATAGGCCGAGGCGTGCTCGATGATCAGGTCGCTGAGGCTGTTCTCGGCGTAGTCTTCGTCGGTCAGCTTCAGGATGGGCTTGTCCAGCTTTTGCGACAGCCAGATCACGGCCTGGCAAATGAGGTCTTCATCCCAGTTGCACATCCCAACCAGCCAGGGGGCCTCGTAGCGCGTCAGCTCGCTGGCGGCGCCGAGGTCGATATGCGCTTTGACATTGGGGTGTTTCTGAAGAAAAGTGGCGGGGACAGCCGGGGTGATGACCCCCTCGACCGCTTTTTTGATGATGGATGCTTTGTGGTCGCCCCATGCCAGCAGGTAGATGGTGCGGGCCTTCATGATGCTTTTGACTCCCATGGTGATGGCGCGGTAAGGAACGTCATCTTCCTGGGGGAAGTCTTTGAGCGCATCCTTTCTGGTAATGGCGTCGAGGCGGACGAGGCGGGTTTCGGCGCTTTCCCAGGAACCCGGCTCGTTGAAGCCGATATGGCCCGTGCGGCCGATGCCGAGTATCTGGATGTCGATGCCGCCCAGCGCATCGATCCTTTTCTCATAGTCGGCGCAGTAGGCGTCTATCTGGTCTATCGGCAAGGTGCCATCCGGGATATGGATATTCTCCTTTTTGATGTTGACATGGTTGAACAGGTATTCGCGCATGAAGCGGACGTAACTCTGGGGCGCGTCGGGCTGCATGGGGTAATATTCGTCCAGGTTGAAGGTGATGACATTGTGGAAGCTCAGCCCTTCTTCGCGGTGCATGCGCACCAGCTCGTTGTAAACCTGTATGGGCGTGGAGCCGGTGGCCAGCCCCAGTACGATCTGTTCGCCTTCCTGCTGCCGCTGGCGGATGGCCAGGGCGATGGACTGGGCGACGTGGCGGCTGCCCTCCAGTGGCGTGTTCCAGGTTTTGACTGGAATTTTTTCCAGAGACTTGAGTTGATATCGGAGGCGTTCCATGTTTTTGCGTTTTTTCGCTTTTTCGCTTGGGCAAAGCTAACCAAAAGCTAAGAGAATATGGTGGAAAAATTCACCCTCCCGGCAAGCGGGGCAGGGCTTCGCGTGGAAGGGCGCGGAAGGGTATTGCCGCCGGCTCTGGGGTAAACGCCAAAAAATTTGGATATTTGCTGCCCGAAGCAGCCCTGGCTGTTGAAGGAAAAATGAAGCGCGTGTTTTATGGCAGAACAGAACTTCGTCGACTACGTCAAAATATGCTGCCGCTCGGGCGCGGGAGGGCCGGGCTCGGTCCATTTCCTGCGCGACCGCAAGAACCCCAAAGGCGGCCCTGATGGCGGCGACGGCGGGCGCGGCGGGCACATCATCCTGCGGGGTAACCGCAATGTGTGGACCCTCCTGGCATTAAAATACCGCAAACACGTGATCGCCGAACCGGGCGTGCCCGGCAGCGACAATAACAAAACCGGCGCCGACGGGGCCGACGTCATCCTGGATGTCCCGCTCGGCACCGTCGCCAAAGACGCGGAAACCGGCGAAACGCACTTCGAGATCACCAAACACGGGGAAAGCCGGGTACTGGTTCCCGGCGGCAGGGGCGGCCTGGGCAACAGCCACTTCAAATCGGCTACCAACCAGACGCCCCGCTACGCCCAGCCCGGCGAACCGGGCCGGGAAGAATGGAAGATACTTGAGCTGAAAGTGCTCGCCGACGTTGGGCTGGTGGGCTTCCCCAACGCCGGCAAATCCACCCTGCTCTCGGTGGTGACCGCCGCCAAGCCCAAAATCGCCAGCTACCCATTCACCACCCTCGTGCCCAACCTCGGTATCGTTCCCTACCGCGACATGCGCTCCTTCGTCATGGCCGACATTCCGGGCATCATCGAAAAAGCGCACGAGGGAAAAGGCCTCGGGTACCGCTTCCTGCGGCATATCGAACGCAACGCCACCCTCCTGTTCATGATACCCTGTGATACGGACAGCATACAGAAGGAATACGACATCCTGCTCAACGAACTGCGGATGTACAACGAAGAACTGCTCGACAAACCCCGGGTGCTGGCCATCACCAAATGCGACCTCATCGACGAGGAACTCAAGGATTTGCTGCGGCCGGAATTGCCCAAAGATGTGCCCGCCCTCTTCATCTCCGCCGTAGCTCAGCAGGGGCTCGATGAGCTCAAAGACCTGCTGTGGGAAACCATCCACCGGCAGGCAGCAGAGGAAGGCGAGGACGAAAAATGGAACAGGACTTCCTTTGAGGAGGAAGAGTGACGCCTCATTACCCCACGACTTCAGTCGTGGGATATCACAAGCACCATGAAATCAGCGGATATCGAACGCGCCCTGCGCGAACTGTTCTACGAATGGGCCGGCGTGGAGCCGGCCCTGCTTCTGCCCCTGGCCCCTTCGGGCTCCAACCGGATATACTACCGCCTGAAAAAGGGGGACAAAACGGCCATTGGCGCCTATAATCCCGACAGGAAAGAGAACGAGGCCTTTATCGGCTTTTCCCGCCACTTCTTCTCCAGGGGCCTGCCCGTGCCGGAAATATATGCCGTCGGGCCCGGCAGCCTGGTGTACCTGCAGGAAGACCTGGGCTTCACCACCCTGTACAGTTATCTGCTCCAGAAAGGCGATTATTTCCCCGAATACCTGATCCGCATTTACAAGCGGGTGGTGGAGCAACTGGCGCGCCTGCAGGTGGAAGGCGGGGAAGGCCTGGACTACAGCCTCTGCTATCCGCGCGACGCTTTCGACAAACAGTCGATGCGCTGGGATTTCAACACCTTCAAATACTATTTCCTGCGCCTGGCCGGCGTGCCCTTCGACGAGCAATTGCTGGAAAATGACATGGAGCACCTGGCCGATTACCTGCTGGAAGCCGACAGCAGCCATTTTATGTTCCGCGATTTTCAGACGCGCAATATCATGATCCGAAGCGGAGAGCCCTATTTCATCGACTATCAGGGCGGGCGCCGGGGCGCCCTGCAGTACGACCTGGCCTCCCTGCTCTATCAGGCCAAGGCGAACATTCCCGATGACATCCGCATAGAAATGCTGGAGCACTATATGGACAGCCTGGAGAAAATGCTGCCCATTGACCGCCGGAAATTCGTGGAATACTATTACGCCTTCGTTTTCGTGCGCTCCATTCAGGTGCTGGGAGCCTATGGCTTCCGCGGCCTGTATGAGCGCAAGGAGTACTTCATCAACAGCATCCCCTTCGCCCTGCGCAATGTGAAGTGGCTGCTGGACAATAAAAAACTTGCCGTGCAATTGCCCGAACTGGAGCAGGCCCTGTACCGGCTGATCGAGTCCAAGCGATTCGAACCCTTCGACCGGATCAGGGGGGCTTCCAGCCTGCTGACGGTGCGCATCAACAGCTTTTCCTACAACAACAACGGCATTCCCCCCGACCCCAGCGGAAACGGCGGCGGTTTCGTCTTTGACTGCCGTTTCATCCACAACCCCGGCCGCTATGAACCCTACAAGAAGCTGACGGGCAGGGACGAGGCGGTCATCAACTTTCTGAAACTCCACAGCCAGGCCGATGATTTCATGAACGATGTCTTCCGCATCGTCGACGCTGCGGTGGAGGACTACATCGAGCGGAGCTTCACCAGCCTGATGGTCAGCTTCGGTTGCACGGGCGGCCAGCACCGTTCGGTTTATGCAGCCGACACCCTGGCCCGGCACATCAGGGAGAAGTTCGGCGTCCGGGTGGAACTGTCCCACATTGAGCAGGAAAAAAAAGGCTGGCGCAATGAATAGGCCTTGGGCGCCTCACACCAGCAGTTGTTTCATCAATGCTTCGAAATCTTCAGGCTCCTCGTACAGATGGTCCCGGTAGCTGGTGGCGCGGAAGCGCAGGTTGTGCGCCTGGCCGTCATGCAGTTCCAGCTCGATGGTGATATTGCCGAACCGCTGCCGGGCTTTTCCGGAAGGCGGAGCGCCCATTTCCCCGGGCAGCTGGAACCGGGGCTTGAGGTAATGCCGTTCTACGGTTTCCACCCAGTTGGGCCGGGTGTAGGTGCGGGTGTCGGAAATCTGGGCGCGGTATCCGAGTTCGCGCACTTTCTCCTTGAGGTAGTCCAAGAGGAATGTCGCGTCGCGGCGGCTGTAGCGGGTTTTGAAAAAGTGAATGGCAAAGCCTTTTGAAGAGGGGGTATCCAGGAAGTCCACTGTTTCGTCAAGCTCGCGGGGAAGAACCCTGGAAATGGCGTACTGATCGAGCACCAGCCCGGTGAGGCGCCTGCGCACCAGGGTGTTTTTCCAGTGTTCATAATCCTGCAATTCCGCCTCGCTTCGCTCGATCAGCTCGTGGAGGAAGGGCTGGGAAGGCGAGCTTTCTTTAGCTTTGGCGAACAGGCTCTTGAAAAAAGGCCACAGTTTGTCCATTGGATGCCGGCTTTTTATCCAGAACATTTGCCCCTTTCTTT
Source organism: Bacteroidota bacterium (assembly GCA_963169455.1). GTDB lineage: Bacteria > Bacteroidota > Bacteroidia > Chitinophagales > Saprospiraceae > JACJYE01. Next base: position 137,091 of record CAUJDW010000128.1, read on the forward strand.
TGTTTCGGGCCACTGGCGGCAGGCATGACAATTATCACCTTTTTGCAGTGACAATTGTCATTTATACCCCTTACGCAGGGCCGATACCTTGTATAAAAAAGGGCCGACGGCCATCCATCACCCCAGGGCTGCGGGGTGTGTTTCCCGCTGCGTGAAGAAGCAGCGCGGTGAGATTTATCCTTCCGGCCTGTTTCTTTCCGCAGGGCCTCCAAACATGCTCTGAATATCTGCCCGGCGCCGGCCGTTTTCAGCTGCCCCAAGGCGGCAATTCAGCCGGCGGGCGCAACGCCCAAACGGCCGGCGCCGGGTTTTCACCATAAAACCAGCGAGTTATGGCAAAGCAAATCGGAATCTGGCTCGACTACAAAGAAGCCTATCTCATTTCCCTGGACGGGGAAGAAGCTTTGGTCCAACATCTCAATTCGGAGGTAGAAGATTACCACCTTCGCGGAGGTTCCCGCTCCAGGACACCCTGGGGCCCAATGGAGAAGACATCGGAGCGCAGGCTGCTGGAGCGGCGCAGGCAGCAGTTGCAGCGGTACTTCCACAAATTGATGGACGCCGCAGGCGAAGCAGATGAACTGTTCCTGTTTGGGCCGGCGGAAGCCAAAAAAGGCCTTGAAAAAGCGATCGCCGGCGCCAGCAACTTCAAGCCGCGCCTTAAAGGCATTGAAACAGCCGATGCGATGACCCACAACCAGATGGCTGCGAGGGTTCGCCATTTCTTCAGCCAGAACTGAACCGGCCCGGCCCATGATGAAAATCATCGGGCCGGCTGATAAATGGTAAGGCATAAGTCGTTGAAATTGAGTATATTTATGTGCCAGGGAAGTTGTCCCTGGGCAAAATCAAAAGCTATGATGATCCGTCCACCGATCAAAAACCGTTCTTTCGACCGAATGGGCGAAAAATTTGCCTCCATTATCGACCCCAACCACTTCCTGGGGAGGAGTTCGCTGGACATTCACCACCACGATCTTCCCCCGGTAAACATCCGCCGGGAGGGGCCGCTGTTCGAAATGGAAGTGCTCGTGCCGGGCTTCTCCAAAGAGGAGATCGATGTAACCCTCCATGACGACGTATTGTCCATCCGCGGCCATAAGTCGCGTTCGTCCGGTGAAAAAAAAGGCGAATACATCATGGAGGAATTTGAGGTCGACTCCTTCGAACGCAAGTTCAAACTGGCCCGCTCCATCGCCCATGAAAAGATTGCAGCCAAATGCGAAAATGGCGTTCTGAAGCTGACTTTCACCGATGTGCCGGAAGAAGAGGAAAAAGCTTACCAGAAGGTAAAAGTACTCTGACCTCGGGCAGCAGCCGGGGCCCTTCCCGGCCCGGATAAACTGGAGCGCAGAGCGGAAGAGCCGGAGGCAGGCGGCGCGATCCGGGAAGGAGAATGAGCAGAGCTTTTTTCGCATCAAAAAGCGCAATCCATGCAAGCATTCAGCAGAACCATCCTGGCTCTGGATCTCTCCCCCATGGATGAGCAGCTGATGAAATACGTCGCTGCCCAAAGGGAGGCATTTGGCATCGAGACGGCCTACTTCGTCCACATCATTGAAAATTTCGCCATGCCTAAAAATGTGGACGTGCAATTCCTGAAGCTCTTTTCGCCGGAGCATCCGGTTGACGAAAAAGTGCGGGAAAAGGTGGGGGCCGGCCTGAGGGAAGCCTTCGGCAACCGGCCGGACATCGAGTGCAAGGTGGAGGTCATCGAAGGGAAACCCTATGAGAAGCTGATCCACTGGACGCAAGTGAAGGAAGTGGATCTGCTGGTAGTAGGCAAAAAAAGTGTGAGTGAAGGCAGCGGCATCACGGCCCGGCGCGTGGCCCGCAGCACCAGGTGCAATGTGCTCTTCGTGCCATCCGATGCTGCGCTGAAAACGAAGAATATCATTGTCCCCCTCGATTTTTCAATCCATTCGCGGCATGCCCTTCAGTTTGCGCTGGACATCCAAAGCCGCGTACCGGGCCTGCTGGTCCACGGGCTGTATGTGGTCGACCTGCCGCCCGCCGACTATTATTCGCGCGCCCATCCCGGGCTGGGATACCGGGCGGTGCTGATGGAGTCTGCCGAGATCGCCTACCACAGCTTCATGCAGGAAAGCGGGTTTTCCGAAGACGCGATCGAGATGGCGTTCGTAGAGAACATGCGATACAACATCGCCAGCCACATCGAGTCTTTTGCCAGTGAAAAAGCCGGCCCGCTGATCGTTATGGGCGCGCGGGGGCATTCTCCGCTACAAACCTTCCTCTTCGGCAGCATCACAGAGAAACTGGTGGAACGCGCCAGTCAGGCGCCCGTGCTCATCGTTCGCTAAACCAAGCCGAAAAAGTGCAAGAAACAACGGCCAAGCAAGCTTCTTCCGCCCTTCCCCTCCTCGCCGTCGTACTCGGGCTGCCGGGGACGGGCAAGACCACCTTCGCCGCCGCCCTGGCGAAAAGGCTGGGCGCCGCCCACCTCAATACCGACCTGATCCGGGAAGAGCTGGGCCTGAAAGGGCAGTACAGCGAAGCCGCCAGGAGCCTGGTTTACCAGGCGATGGCAGCGCGAGCGGAGGCTGCCCTGCTAGATAAACAGCCTGTCGTGGTGGATGGCACCTTTTACCTTCCCGCACTCCGGGCGCCATACCGGAAAATGGGCGAAAAGTTCGGCATCAGGCCGTGCTGGATACAAATCGCCGCTTCGGAGGCGGCAGTCCGCCGGCGGGTGGCCCGGAAGCGGCAGCACAGCGAAGCGGATTTCAACGTTTACCTCCGCATCCGGGATGCCTGGGAGCCGCTGGAAGATGAACACCTCGAGCTGTCCTCGGAGGAAAACCTGGAAGAGATGGTGGGAAAGGCGCTGGATTACCTCCGGATTCAAAATTCCGGGCCATGACCAGGGAACAGATACAACAATTGATCGATGAGGGGGGCTTTGACGCCCCCGGCCAATCCTTTCGGCTGGTTGAAACGCATATCTCCTGGGTCATCCTTTCCGGCCGGGATGCCTTCAAGGTCAAAAAACCGGTAAAATTCGATTTTCTCGACTTCTCCACACTGGAGAAACGCAGGTATTACTGCCAACGGGAGCTGGAACTCAACAGCCGTTTTGCCCAGGGTATTTATCTGGAAGTGCTTCCCATCGTGCAGTGCTCCGCAGGCCTGGCCATAGGCGGCGAAGGAAGCCCGCTTGACTACGCACTGCACATGAAACGCCTGGACGACAGCCTGCAAATGAACCTCCTGCTCGAGAAGGGGCTCGTCACCCCGGCCCACATGCGGAAACTGGCCGAAAAACTGGCCATTTTTCACGCTTATACGGACATAGTTGAACGCCCGCCGGACATCGGCGCCATGCTGGCCGACTTCGTGGATGTGGAAAGTGCAGCTTCCTGCCTCAAGGGCCAGCTCGGCCCTTCGGCAGCCCGGAAGCTGATGGAAAGCACGGCCTTCGCCCGGCCCTTCCTGAACCGCCTCGCCGGGCGCCTCCGGGAGCGGAGCCGCAGGGGCTTCGTCATCGACGGGCATGGCGACCTCCACTCCCGCAACATCTTCCTGATGGAAGAACCTGTCATTTTTGATTGCATCGAATTCAACGACCACTTCCGCCAGGTCGATGTGCTCGATGAACTGGCTTTCCTGTGCATGGACCTCGACTACTACGGCTGCCGCCGGCTCGAAGCCCCGCTGCTCGAAGCCTACCTCCGCGAAAATGACTGTATTTCGGGCGATGAAGACTGGGCGGTTTTTACCTACTACAAGTGGTACCGGGCCAACGTAAAACTGAAGGTAACCGCAATCCGCGCACAGCAGGAAGGCCATTCGGTGCAGGCCTCGACGCGCAGCGCCCTGGAAGAATACTGGCAGCTGTATGCCGCTTATTACCACGAACTCCGCCATGGGCAGCCGGGATAAAAAAAAGGAGCACAACTTGTGGTGTGCTCCGATATTCCCTAAAATCACCCAATTGAGCTCATGTTCCCCGTTTCACCGGGGATTATAGCCTTGTCTGTTTTTGTCAGTACCACAAAGAAAAGCATTCCCGGATATTGGAAAACTGATGTTTGTCAAAGCAGCCGGTGATTTTCGTCAATGTGGCCGGCGGCCCGGAAACACCCGCGCCGGAAGGGGGCAAATTGAGAAAAGTCATTTGGGCTTTATGATTTTTCTCATTCGAAAACCCGCGAAAAATGTGCTGCTTTGATTGCGGCTTAAGGCCTTTGGCGCCTTTCCCCCCATTTATTTATCAAAGAAAAAAGCCATGCAAATGATTAAAAAGATCCTGTTTCCCACGGATTTTTCAGCGACGGCGCAGAACGCTTTCCGCCATTGCATCCTGCTGGCTGACAAATACGGCGCCGACATTCACATGCTGCACGTCATTTTTCCGGAATACGAAGCGCTGGACCTTCCCGTCATGGCGGCTCAGGCCACCAAGGAGAAAGCCGAAGCAGCCCGCGCCATCATGAAATCGATGGTGGAAACCGCCCTGGCGCAAGTTCAGGCCGCCAGTGAAATGGAGCGCCTGCCCAACATCCAGGCCGATGTGGAAATAGGCACTCCCGGCAAGCTGATCGGGGAAATTGCCCGGCGGGAAGGAGCCGACCTGATCGTCATGGGCACCAAGGGCGAACACAACGTCCTGGAGCGCGTCTTTGGCAGTGTCACGACAGCCGTCATCGACAAAGCGCCCTGCCATATCTGGATCGTGCCTGAAGAAGCCATTTTTGACAAGATCGACATCGTGGCCTACGCCAGCGACCTGCAGGAGGCCGACCCCTACCACATCTGGGAGGTGGGCAAGATACTGGAGCCTTTCAGCCCTGTCATCCATTGCGTACACGTCAATAAGGACAGCTCCGTTGAGCGGGCGATCAACTTTGCAAGCCTGGGGGCGTTTTTTGAGCACCATGCTCCCGCCCTTCAGATCAGTTTCCACCCCCTGTCAGGCCCATCGGTGGAGGAAGCCCTGGAGGAATACATCCGGACTTATGATGTCGACATGCTGGTGATGTATGCACCCCAGCACCCCTGGGTTTCGCGGATGTTCAGAAAGAGTTATACCAAAACCATGGCCCTGGAAACGGATGTGCCGCTCCTTGTCCTTAAGAAATAAGCGCCGGCCATGGGAGAACTGAACGTCAGCCCGGCTTCCGAATTCCGCCAAAGCTTTACGAGGAAGCTGCTGCGGGATGTGGAAGCGCTGGATATCATGCTTCGGGAAGGCGTCTTCGAAAAAGGGCGGCAGCGCATCGGCGCCGAGCAGGAACTCTGCCTGGTGGATGCTGATTTTCAACCCGCGGCCGATGGCCTGGCCCTGCTCCCGAACCTCCCGGCCGCTTTTACCACCGAGATCGGGAAGTTCAACCTGGAGATCAACCTCGACCCCTTCCTGCTGGATGGTGAAGGCCTGCGGAAAACCGAACTGCAACTGCATTATTTCTGGTCGCTGCTGGAAGAAGAAGCTGCGAAGCAGGGGGTTTCCCCTGTGCTTACGGGCATCCTGCCCACCATCCGGCACTCCCATCTCGATTCCGGCTATATGACGCCGCGCGAGCGCTACGCAATTCTCAGCAAGGCCATTCATCAGATGCGGGGCGCCGATTTCGAGATCAACATACAGGGCGCCGACGAGCTGATCGCGCGCCTGGATACCGCCATGTTTGAAGCCTGCAATACGAGCTGGCAGATGCACCTGCAGGTGGCGCCGGAAGCATTTTGCGAGCGCTACAACTGGGCCCAGTGGATATCGGCGCCGGTGCTGGCCGCCTGCGCCAATTCGCCCCTGCTGTTCGGCCGCGAGCTGTGGCATGAGACCCGGATCGCCCTTTTCCAGCAGAGCATCGACACCCGCAGTTCGTCCAACCACCTGCGCAGCAAGCTCAACCGAGTCGGCTTCGGGCAGCGGTGGCTTACCGGTTCGCCGGCCAATTTTTTCAAGGATCAGATATGCCGCTTCCCCCTCGTCATTACGGCCGATATCGAGGAAGACGCCCTGGAAGCCCTCGGAGCCGGCAGGGCTCCGCAATTGCGGGCCATGCGCCTGCACAACGGCACTGTTTACAGCTGGAACCGCCCCTGCTATGGCATCAGTGATTCCGGCCAGCCGCACCTGCGCATCGAGTGCCGCTATGTGCCGGCAGGGCCCACCCTCATCGATGAAATGGCTAACTTCGCCTTCTGGGCCGGCCTGATGAACGGCATGCCGGAGGAGCACGCCAATATCTGCGATACGGTGCTTTTCCAGATCGCCAAGGCCAATTTTTACAGGGCAGCGCGTTCGGGCTTGTTCTCCATTTTCAACTGGAAAGGGCGGCAGGTTCCGGCCCCCGTACTCATCATGGAAGAGCTGCTGCCCACTGCCGAACAGGGCCTGCTCAGTGTGGGCATGGACGGCCAGGAGGTTGCCCGCTACCTCGGCGTCATCGAACGGCGGGTGGCGACGCGGGAAAACGGCGCCGTATGGCTGACCCGCAATTTCAGGAAACTGGCCCAGTGTTACGGGACGGGCGTGGCTGTGCAGGAACTCACCCGGGAAATGCAGGCCCGGCAGCGCAGCGGCGCGCCGGTGCACGAATGGGCCGATGTGGATTGCCAGAACCTCTATGCCCCGGGCAAAGGCCGGGCTACGGTGGGCAGGTTGATGAAAACCGACCTTTTTACCATCGGTTTCGAAGAACCGGTCGAACTGGTGCGGTCGATCATGGCCTGGAAAAAAATCCGCCACCTGCCCGTCGAAGATGACGAGGGGCGGCTGGTCGGCCTGGTAACAGCCACCAACCTCCGGGATATTCCCGAAGCCCTCCACATCCACCTGGCCGCCGTCGACATCATGGTGAGCAAGCTCGTCACCGTGGAAGAAGATACGCCCCTGGATGAGGCGGCAGCCCTGCTGAAGCAACACGCCATCGGCTGCCTGCCCGTCGTAAAGGGCGACAAGCTCATCGGGCTGATGACGGATACGGACTTCCGCCTGCTCTATGGGGATTTTTGATCATCAAAATAATAAAAGGCCTCATTAAAAATGAAACCGAAACCAGAAAACGAGGGCGCAAAAGCCAGGGATTCCAGGCCGGAAATGAAACTGATCTACAACCGGGTGTTCCTTCAACACGACACCGGCATGCACCCGGAAAGCAGAAAAAGGCTTGACGCATTCGACGATCTTCCGGATACGCCCATCACCGATGGGGAGCCTTACCTGGAACTGGTGCATACGCCGCATTACATCCAGAAGGTGAGGGCCGCCTGTGCGCTGAGCGCCCACCTCGACGGAGACACCGCCACATCGCCCGGCAGTTATGATGCCGCCCGCTATGCCGTGGGCGCTACCATAATGGCCGCCGAATCCGGTGGGTTTGCTCTGGTGCGCCCGCCCGGCCACCATGCCCACCCCAGCCGCGCCAGTGGGTTCTGCCTGTTCAACAACGTGGCCATCGCCACCCGGAAGCTGGCCGCGGAAGGCAAGCGCGTCGCCATTTTCGACTTCGACGGGCACCTCGGCGACGGCACCTCCGCCATCTTTTACGATACGGACAAGGTGCTCTACTGGTCGATGCACCAGTACCCCGCCTACCCCGGGCACGGCTTTGTGGATGAGATCGGCAGCGGAAAAGGGAAGGGATTCACGGTCAACCTGCCCCTGCCGCCCGGCAGCGGCGATGACATCCTGCTGGGTTGCCTGAACCAGTTCCTGCCCATCGTCGAACAATTCCAGCCCGACGTGGTCGCCGTTTCCGCAGGTTTTGACGCCCACCAGTACGACCTCTTGCTGGACCTCAGGGCCAGCGCCAGTTTTTTCTACAAAACGGGGCAAATGCTGCGCGAGCGCTTCCCCAATGTGTTCGCAACACTGGAAGGCGGTTACAACGTGGAAGAAATGCGCAAGTGCCTCTACAATTTCGTGGCCGGCATCAACGGCGAAGCTGTTCCCTTCCCGGAAGAGCCGACCAGCTCGGGTATGCGGGTGCTGGAAACCTACGAAATTTACGTCAATGCAGTTATCGGTAACCTCAGGGACTACTGGAAGTTCTAGGCCGGTTTGCACCTGCCTTCGGCAATTGCAGACAGGCCGGGAAATCAGAAACCGGCCCCTGGCGCTTTTACCGAAAAATAGCCGGGAAGAAGCCATAAAAAAAAGTGGAAAGCCCGGCACGGGAATGGTAAAAGATATAATTTTGCGCCAGTTTATTGCTCGAACCGGGCTTCCGCCGGAAGAGCGCGCTCGGACAGGCAAAAACCGGCTTCATACGCTGAAACACTTCAATAAAACAAGCTAACAAACAATTAACATGCATCGCAAACTAAAGCAAATCTTCCAACCGAAATCAATTGCCGTCATCGGCGCTTCCAATCGGGAGGAAACGGTGGGATACGCCGTAATGAAAAACCTGCTGGAAGGCGGGTTCGAAGGAGAAATTTACCCGGTCAACCTCAACCATAACAAGATCCAGGGGAAGAAATGTTATCACCACGTAGGCGACATCCAGGCGGAGATCGACCTGGCAGTGATCATCACGCCTGCCAAGGCGGTGCCCCAGATCGTAGAGGAATGCGGGCAGGCGGGAGTAGGGGGGCTGGTCATTATCTCGGCAGGCTTTAAGGAAGCCGGCGAAGAAGGCATGAAGATGTACGAAGACATCGCCCGGAAAGCGCGCAAGTACAATATGCGCGTAGTGGGGCCCAACTGCCTCGGTTTTATCAACCCGCACCTCGGTGTCAACGCTTCCTTCGCAACCCGCACGGCGCTGCCCGGCAATATCGCCTTCATTTCCCAGAGCGGCGCCCTGTGCACCTCCATTCTGGACTGGGCGCTGGACCAGAGCGTGGGTTTCAGCCATTTCGTATCCATCGGCTCCATGATCGATGTGGATTTTGCCGACCTGATCGACTACCTGGGCACGGATGCGCGCACTTCCTGTATTCTGATCTATATGGAAAGCCTCATCGACGCGCGCAAATTCATGAGCGCAGCGCGGGCTTTCGCGCGTTCCAAACCCATCATCATCCTGAAGGCGGGGCGCAGCGCCGAAGGCGGGCAGGCCACCCTGTCGCACACCGGATCGATGGCGGGTAATGACGCCGTTTACGACGCAGCCTTCGACCGCGCCGGCATCATCCGGGTCGACACCATCGCCCAGTTGTTCAACTGCGCTCAGTCGCTCGCCACACAACCCCGCCCGCTGGGCAACCGCATGGCCATCGTCACCAATGCCGGCGGCCCCGGCGTACTGGCTACCGACTACCTGATGCGCAACGGCGGCGCGCTGGCCAAACTTTCTCCCGAAACGATGGAGGGGCTCAATGCAGCCCTGCCCGCGCACTGGAGCCGCAACAACCCCGTCGACGTACTCGGGGACGCCTCGGCCGAACACTACCGCCAGGCCCTGGAGCTTTGCCTCAAAGACCCCGGCGTGGATGGCGTGCTCGCCATTCTCACCACCCAGGCCGTTACGAATCCGGCCGATGTGGCTAAAGTAGCCGTAGAGGTTTCCAAAAAATACAAAAAAACGATGCTGGCCTCCTGGATGGGCGAGGAAGATGTGCGCGAAGGCCGCGAAATCCTGGAAGCAGGCAAGATCCCCCACTACCGCTACCCGGAAAGCGCCGTGGATGTCTTTATCAAAATGTACCACTACTCCCGCAACCTGGAGTTGCTGTACCAGACGCCGCCTGCTTTCCCGCAGCAGCTGCACCTCCAGCCGGAAGTAGCCCGCGCCATTATCTACACCATCATGGGCGAGGGCCGGACAGTACTCATGGAGAACGAGTCCAAGGAGCTGATGAAAAGCTATGGCATTCCCACCGGCGCATTCAAAGTGGTGCCCACTGCCGACCAGGCCGTCAAGTTCGCCGATGAGATCGGCTATCCCGTCGTACTGAAAATCGCTTCCCCCGACATCACCCACAAAACCGACGTGGGTGGGGTTATCGTCAGGCTGAACAACGCCCTGGAAGTCAGGGAGGCTTATGATACTATTATGAGGAGGGCGGCCGAGAAGCGCCCGGATGCGGAGGTGCGCGGCGTGCTGGTGGAGAAAATGGCCAAAAAGCAGTTCGAACTGCTGATCGGCGCCAAAAAGGACCCCATCTTCGGGCCGGTCATCGCCTTCGGGCGTGGCGGCGTGGCGGTTGAAGTTTACCGGGACATGAAACTCGGGCTGCCGCCGCTCAACCGCATGCTGGCGCGGCGCATCATGGAAGGCACCCGCATTTACCCGCTGCTCGAAGGCTACCGCGGCATGCACGGCGTCGATTTGGAAGAACTGGAACTGATCCTCGTCAAGTTCGCCTACCTGGTCATGGATTTCCCGGAAATCCATGAGATCGACATCAACCCCTTCGTCATGGACGAGACGGGAGGCCTGGCCATCGACGCCCGCATCATCCTGGAAACGGAGAAAATGCCCCGCAAGGGCAAACCTTACCGGCACCTGGTTATTTCACCCTATCCGGAGAAGTTTTCCAAAGCCATACTGCTCAAGAGCGGGCAGGTTGCGCGCCTGCGCCCCATACGCCCGGAAGACGAGCCCATGGAAGCGAAAATGTTCGAAAAACTCTCCCGCGAATCCCTGTACTTCCGCTTTTTCGGCTTCGTGCCCACCGTGACCCACGACTTCCTCACCCGCTTCACCCACATCGACTACGACCGCGAAATGGCTATCATGGCAGTGGTTGAAGAAGCCGGCGTGGACAAGATGGTCGGGGTGGTGCGCATCATCTCGGACGCCTGGGGCGAATCGGCGGAATACGCCATCGTGGTGGCCGACGACTGGCAGGGGCAGGGGCTGGGCAGCCAGATGACGGACTACATCATCGATATTGCCCGTGAAATGGGCATCAAAAAGCTGTACGCCACTGCGCTGGCCACCAACAAGGCCATGCTGGGGTTGTTCGAGAAAAAAGGGTTCACCGTCCAGCGTGAGGATTTCGAAACCTTCCGCGTCGAGCTGCCGCTGATCGAAGAGGTGGCGCCGGTGGAAGAGGAATAAAGGTAAAAACCAGGCGTTCCCGGCTTCGGCGCCCAGTTGGCGCAGTTGCCTGAACGAGCGCTGATCATTTGCCGATGATTACGGAAAAGCGGAGGTTGGCCGGGCGGCCGGGCTCCGCTTTTTCAGTGCATGCCGGAGGCGCGTGGCCAATCGCCCAGGTATTCTTCCACAAAATACATGTTGATGCCCCCGCCGTCCGTTTCGGTGAATTGCCCGTGGTAAGAGCAACGGAAGAGGGGCTGGATGAGCCGGTAAGTCGTTTCCGAGATATTGACCCTGCCGGCTTCGCCGCAGGTTTCCATGCGGGAAGCGAGGTTGACGGTATCCCCCCAGATGTCATATGCGAACTTTTTGATGCCTACGATCCCGGCCACCAGCGGGCCGGTATGTATGCCGATCCGGGCCTCGAAGAAAGGCTTGCCATCCAGCCTGCGCTGAATGCCCAGGCCTTCGAGGAAGGCCTGGATTTCCATAGCGGCGAGGGCCACGCGGGTGGCTTCATCGCCGTCGTCATCGCGGATGCCGCCCACACAGAGGTAGGCGTCGCCGACCGTTTTGATTTTCTCCAGGCCATATTTTTCCATGATCTCGTCAAAAGCCCGGAAGCAATAGTCGATCTCGGCTACCAGGTCTTCCGGGTCCATCTGCTCGGATATCCGGGAGAAGCCTTTGAAATCGGAAAACATGACCGTGACCAGTTCGTGCCGTTTGGCCTTTGCGGCGCCGAATTTTTTGAGCTCTTCGGCCGTTTCGGCCGGCAGGATGTTGAGCAGCAGTTCTTCTGATTTCTGTTTTTCCAGTTCCAGCTCGCTCGTGCGTTCGCGCACGAGCCCCTCAAGGGCTCTTTCCCGCACCCTGGCCAGATAAATGCGGTAGCGCATAAAAGCAAAGGCCCCTCCGGTGAGCAGGAGGGAGCTGAGCACCCAGAACCACCAGGTATTGTAAAAAGCTTCTTTGACCACGATGCGGATGGCCAGCTCCTTGCTGTTCCAGTGCGGATTATTGCCGCCGGCCTTGGCCCTGACGTGCAGCGTATAGGTTCCTGCGGGAATGTTGTTGTACCGCACCAGGTTGGAGGTGGTGGCCTCGGGCCAGCCGGTTTCATAGCCTTCGAGCCAGTAGCTGAAAACATTGTTCTGTGGGGCGCGATAGTCGGCCAGGGCAAACTGCAGGGAGAATATCCGGTCCCATGGAGAGATCACGATCTCCTTTTCGGGCGACAGCCCGTAGATGCGCGTTATGAGGCTGTCGCTGCTGCCGTCGTATTTGGAGAAGTGGGTAAAGAGGATGGGTGCTTCCGTCTCCTCTTCCTTCATTTTCAGGAACTGCGGCCCCGGGAAAAAGGCGTTGACCCCGTTGAGCCCGCCGAAGTACAACCGCCCGGTCCGGGATTTGAAAAAGGATATGCGGTTGAACTCGTTGGCGGTGATGCCGTCTTCCACGAAGAAGTTGCTGAAGGCGCCCGTGCTCAGGCTGAAGCGGCTCAGCCCGTTGTCGGTGCTAACCCAGAGGCAGGAATCGCCCTCGGGGAGGATGCCGTTGATAAAATCATTGGGCAGGCCGTCCTCTGTGGTAAAAACTTTCAGTTTGTTGGCGGCCAGGTCGAGCCGGTGCAGGCCCAGAGCGGTGCCGAGCCAAAGGATGCCGCCGCCGGTTTCGTAAACGACGTTGACCTGATTGCTGCGCAGGGGTGCAGGGCTGCCCTGCCCGGTGTGGTAGTGCGCCTGCCGGCCGTTTTCCCTGCTTAGCTGGTACAGGCCGTTGTCGAGGGTGCCCACCCATATCCACCCCTTGGTTTTGCCCTGGTACAGGTAACTGATGTTCCCGGATGCCTTGTCCCATTTCCCGCCGGCATCCTGATATTCCACCAGCCGCCTTTTCCCGGAATCGTACTTGTAAAGCCACTCCAGGTAGCCGATCCAGAGCGTACTGTCCTTGTCCACCATCACGGCTCCCAGGTCTTTGGAGGGATGGGAGAAGAGCGTATCCACCCGCAGGCTTCGCAGGTCTATGCGGCGCCCGTTGCCGGTCCAGAGGGCCTTGTCATAATAGGTAAGCCCGAAGGGATAATTGGAGAAGTTGTTGGCCGGGAAGAGGATGCGCAGGGCGTCGGCCTCGGGGTCGAGCACGTGGATGGAGTTGTAGTAGGACATGTATATCCTGCCCGCTTCATCTTCCGTTATGCCCCGGGTGCTGCAGAATACGTTGATGCAGTACTCGTTGCCGCCGTGCAGGTAATTGGCGAACAGGCGGCCGGACTGCACCAGCTTGATGGCGCCGAAGTCGGAAGCGGCCCAGATGACGCCCGAGCGGTCGCGGAAAACCTGCCGGTAGGTCGCGGAATTTTTGATGATCTCGCGGACTGCGCCGTCGTAGTTCGTCCGCGAGCCCTCGTCGCTGTTGTAAAACCACAGCGCCCCGCGCCCGCCGATCCAGACGTCGCCGTTGGCTTCCACCAGCAGGGCCTGCGCCATTTCGGCGCCTGCACCGGCGGGGTGCCTGGAAAAGGAACCCCTTCTGGCGTCAAAGGTGTACAGGGCGCCGTCCAGGCATAGGGCGTAAAGCGTTTCGCCCACCACCTGCATCTGGCTGATGCGGGCGTGCCCGGTTTCGGGAAGCCGGTATTTCTGGAGCAACCTGCCTTTGAGGCTAAGTTTCCACAGTTCATCACCGACGCCAGCCAGATAGATGTAGTTGCCCATCTGTACAATGGAGCGGCGGTAATTCTGTGCGCCCAATTCCATCAACCGCAGCTTTTTCCCGTCCTGTGTGATGATGTACAGGTAGTTTTTGTCGGAAGCCTCTTCGTAAACAACGGACCAGATATCTCCCTGGCTGCTGAAACTGAGGCAATAGGGAATGTTCGATTCCCGCTCAACGATCGCTCCTTCCTTGATTTTGATCTCGCGGTACTGCCCGGTTGAGGGGGTAAAGGCGGTCAGGAAATCGGGGCTGGCCAGCCAGATGTCGCCCCTTGGGCTCAGCTGCATGTCGTACACCACATCGTGGGGGAGGGGGCGCTCCGGCGTCCGGCTGTTGTATTGCAGGAACTCGTACCCGTCAAAGCGGTTCAGGCCGTTGATGGTGGCCGCCCAGATGAAGCCTGCCTTGTCCTGCAGCATCTTGGAGGTGTTGCGGTGGCTCAACCCTTCTTCGAAGGCATACACCTTCAGCTCCGCCTGCGAGGGTTGCGCGGCGGCAAAAGCACAGAAAACCTGAAGGAGAAAAAGGAGCCAAAGCTTTTGCATGTTCGGGGCGCCCGTTTTGCAAGTGCAAGCTATAAAAAAATGAGGGTTTGAAAAAGCTGGCGTTTATGCCAAGGGCATGGGTGCAACGACAATTGTCAAATAATTAAACTGAATTTTTCAAACAAACCTTAAAATTTGACCTGATTATTCAGCTTGATGAATCCGAAAATCAGAGGTGTTGGGGGGATGAAAGCTGCAAAATTTTAAAAAAAATGTTTATTTTTTTTACTTTAAAAACAAATAATTTATATTTGTGTGTTCATTTCCTCAACCCTTGAACTGAAGGAATGGCCGTGAAGCGCCCCGGCGCCGCTGGCTGTACTTCTGTTCCCATTCCCCATTGACGCGCCATCATCCAAGTGGCATTCCCGCTGCCGGAGTCGTTCCCGTTGCGGGTAAACCCGTGTTTTTTCGCCCGTTTGAAAAAATAAACCTTAAGCCATGCGAACACTTAAAATCATCCTCCTCGTGCTGGCCGCCCTCCTGGGGATATTCCTGCTCCTCGGGCTGGTTGCGCCGAAAGAAATACAAACGAGCCAGTCGATCGTCATCGAAGCACCGCCGGAAGCCGTGTTCGATGTCGTGAACGACCTGACAAGCTGGGAGAGCTGGTCTCCCTGGAAAGAAAATGACCCGACGATCAGGGTTGTCATGGGCGAGCCCTCCTCCGGCGAAGGGGCTTATTATACCTGGGCCTCTGAAAATTCGGGCAGCGGCAAAATGACAATCGCCGAAATCAGGCCCGCCGAAAGTATCCGAATGGTGGTGGAATTCGAAGGCCAGGGCCAGGCCCGGGCTCCCTTCACCTTTAAACCCACGGAAAATGGCGTAGAAACCACCTGGGCTTTCCAATCGGAATTCCCCTACCCATGGAACGCCATGCTGCTTTTCCAGGATTTTCAGGGGAGCATTGACAAAGACTACCGCCGGGGGCTGGAACTCCTGAAGGGGGTGGTGGAGGAAAGGGCCGCCACCGTGCAAAGCAAACCCGAAGTCCTGGAACTGGACGCTCCGGCCCGCTACTACATCGGCATCCGGGAAAAGGCGGGCATAGACGCCCTGGCGGCCCGTTTTGCGGTGAACTTCCCCAAAGTTTATGATGCAGTGTCCAAAGCAGGGCTGGAAATGGGGGGCATGCCGTCGGCGCTTTACTACATCTGGGACGAGGCCAACAACAGCACGGATCTGGCCTTCGCGATCCCCGTGAAATCGAAAGGAGAGGTGAAGGGGTTTGAAACCATCGAAATCCCCGCCGGGAAAATGCTCTTAGCCGATTACTACGGCAATTACGAAGGGATCGGGGAGGCCCATCGCCATCGACCAATACCTGGCCGCGAAAGGGCTGAAAGCGGGCGTTCCGGTTATCGAAGAATATGTTACGGACCCACAGGCCGAACCCGATACGGCCAAATGGCTGACCAAAGTATATTACCCGCTGGCCCAATGACCGAGGCTGTGAAGCACGCCTGCCCTCCATAAGCAAAACTACTGTCAGAAAATCACCCGATTGATCGCTGCCGTGCTCTTCCGGAAGGGGAGGCGGCAGCGTTTTTTGTGGCCTCCGGACAAATTGCCGTCCAAAAAAATGTTCCTGCATTGCGGAAAATCTTGTTATTTTAGAGAATTATCAAATCAGAAGGCTATGAGAAAGTCAGTTCTGTTTTTGCTGGCCAGGCTGGGCATCGTCCTGCTGCTGTCGGCTACGCTCCAGTCCTGCGCGACGAACCCCGTGACGGGAAAGAGCGAGTTCATGCTGATGAGCAAAAACCAGGAGATAGCCCTCGGGCAACAGTCGGACCCCTCCATTATTGCCAGTTTCGGCCTGTACCAGGATGAAAATATCCAGGCTTTCATCGATGCGAAAGGGCAGGAAATGGCGAAGGTTTCCCACCGCCCGGAACTGAAATATGAATTCAAGGTGCTGGACTCGCCGGTGGTCAACGCTTTTGCCCTTCCCGGCGGCTACGTTTATTTCACCCGCGGCATTCTGGCCCATTTCAACAATGAGGCGGAATTTGCCGGCGTGCTGGGCCACGAGATCGGCCACATAACGGCCCGCCATTCCGCCAAACAGTACAGCCGGCAAATGCTGGCGCAGGTTGGGCTGATCGCGGGCATGGTCCTGTCGGAAGACTTCCGGCAATACGCCGATATTGCCCAAACGGGGCTGGGGTTGCTGTTCCTCAAATACGGCCGCGACGCCGAAAGCCAGTCCGACCGCCTCGGCGTGGAATATTCTACCAGAATCGGATATGACGCCAGGGAGATGGCCGGGTTTTTCAATACCCTGAAGCGCCTGAGCGATCAAGGCGGAAGCGGCATTCCGACTTTCCTGTCCACCCACCCCGACCCGGCCGACCGCTTTGAAAAGGTGTCCCGCGAATCGAGGGTATGGCAGAGCAAAGTGCCCGAACACCAATTTGACGTCAATCGCAATGACTACCTCAAGATGATCGACGGCCTGATCTACGGCGAAGACCCCAGGCAGGGCTATGTGGAAGGCAATACCTTCTATCATCCCGAACTGAAGTTTCTGTTTCCCATACCCGGCGGCTGGCAGACGGCCAATATGGCCAGCCAGGTACAGATGGCTCCGGAAGACGGCAAGGCGGTGATCATGCTGACGCTTTCAGGGGAAAAGAGCCTGAACGCCGCTGCCGACGCCATGCTTCAACAGTACCAGCTCACGCAGCTCAACCGCCAGAATGAACGGGTCAACGGGCTCTCCGCCATTTCCTTAACCGCCGAACAGGCGAGCCAGGACGCCCAGCAGGTGATTCGCGCACTGGCCTACCTGATTGAATACGACGGGCGCATTTACCAGTTTATGGGACTGGCATACCAACAGGATTTCAACGCCTACAGCGGCCGCTTCAAACAAACCATGGAGGGTTTCCGACAACTGACGGACGCTTCCAAAATGAATGTAAAACCGGAGAAGGTCAAAATCGTGCGGATCGACCGCAACACCACGCTGCAGGATGCGCTCAAAGCTCAAGGCATTGCCTCCAGCCGGTATGAGGAACTGGCCATCCTAAACGGCATGCAGCTCGGCGACAACCTGTCCAAAGGCATGCTGATCAAGGTGGTGGCCAAATAGGCGCCCCGCCCCTCTTGCTTTGAACCTTGTCCCTAAAACCGTACCTTGCAGGCAAAACGAGAAAACAATGAAAAAGACCCTATCGCTCAGCCTGGCGCTGGTTTCGCTGCTGCTCGTACTCACCGCTGCCAAATGCGGCAAGGATAAGTACGAATACACGGAAGAATCCTCTATCGAGATCGTAAAAACGCCTTGCTTCGGCTCCTGCCCGGTTTACAACTTTTCTATTCTGGGCAACGGGCAGGCCACCTACAACGGCCGCCGCTTCGTCGAACTGGAAGGCCAGCATTCCCGCTTATTTCCGGCAGATACGACAAACTTCATATTCAATACCTTCATCGAGGCCAACCTGTTTCAATACGAAAACGAATATTCGGAAAATGTGACCGACCTGCCCACGACCTACCTGACTTTCAGGCATGAGGGCAAATCGAAAAAGATCAAGCTGTATTATGGCTACCCCGGAGAGCTGAAAACGCTGGCCGATAAGCTGCAGGAACTCGCCTTCAGCAAAGGCTGGACAGGGGGCGGCGCGATTAAGTAAGTGGGAAGTGGGAAGTGGGAAGTCGGAAGTGGGAAGTGGGAAGTGGGAAGTGGGAAGTGGGAAGTCGGAAGTCGGAAGTCGGAAGTCGGAATTTTCCCGACTTCCCACTTCCCACTTCAAACAAAGTGCCTCCGTCCCTTATCCTTGCCGAATTTCTCCTCATTATACTGTTTTGACCCTCCCCTGGGAATGCTGAGCGACTGCCACTCCGCGCCTTTGGCCTGCCGGGCCAGGAGGACGATCTGCCCGGTGTGGTAGCTGTAGTGCGCCAGTTGCCGGTTGATGGCCTCCAGCACGGTATGCCCTTCATTGCGGATGTAAATAATCTTTTCCAGATCGCTTTCCTCCAGTGGGTTGATGGCGTTGAACAGGCAGTTCCAGCCTTCCTCCCAGGCCTTCAGCACCTGCTCTTTCGTTTCGAGGGTATCCTCGAATTCCTCGTCGCGCCGGCGCCAGGGCTTTTCCCCGTCTGAGCTGAGGAAGTCTGTCCAGCGCGACAGCATATTGCCGTGCATGTGCTTGACGATTGTGGCGATGTTGTTGCTCTCCGGCTCGTGCCGGAAGTGGAGCTCATCGCCGGCCAGCTGTTCCATGGCTTTGGCGCCAAGGCCCTGATAGTACCGGAACAAGCGGCGGATGGATTCGAGGTAATTTGATTGGGACATCGGTATTGATTTTCAGGTGTGAGGGCGGGAAGCTTTGGACAGAACCTCCCGCCCCTGCACAGCGCCATGCCGTGCATCATATTCGGCAGCTGCCGCTACCTGTTTCGCTGCACTTCGTTGTGAATCGGCGGCACAGTTTGCAAATACGCCCAGATAGCTGAAGCCTCTTCGTCGCTGAGGGCGGAAAAAGGCGCCATGGGCTGGCGTAGTGGCTTCCCGTCCGGATGGCGGGCGAAGCGCACGGCCTGGATGAACTGCTCTTCCGTCCAGTTGCCGATGCCGGTTTCTTTGTCCATCGTGATGTTGGCGGTGTATATCTTCGTTTTGCCGTCTTCCGGGCTGATCAGGAGGTTGCCGCCGCCCAGGTAGCCTTCCGATTTTGGAGGTTCCAAGATATTCACGGTTTTAAAATCGGCCGAATGGCAGGAGTAGCAATCCACTTTGCCGTCAACCAGGTAACGCCCGTAGGCCACCTTGTCGGTGATGGGCGGTGCGGAGATGGGCTCACTGGGGTAGGGCAGGGGCTTGAAGGCCACGCGGCAGAGCAGCTTGACCAGGAAGGAGGGCTGTGGCGCTGGTTGTACTGCATCGGAGGGCTCCAGTTCGGGTGCATCCGAGCGCAGGTATGCGATGATGCTGTGGACGTCTTCGTCGGAAAGGAGCGGGAATTTAGGCATCCAGGGCGGCGCGTATTTGCCGTCGCGTTTGACGCCGGTGCGCAGGAAATAGGCCAGTTCGCCGTCAGTGTATTGGGCTAATCTGGAGTTGGGCCCATGGGTGATGTTGGGAATCCAGGCCTTGCCGAACTCCGGGGGGAGGTCCATCATCGGTTGGCCTTCCAGCTTGCCGGAAGGCGCCATGTGGCAATGATTGCAGACCAAAGTGGCCAGCTTTTTTCCTTCAGCGATAAGAGCGCTGTCAGGTTCTACCTTTAAATCGGGAGGGTTGGTTTCGTAGGAGGGAATGCCTCCGAAGTTGATGGTGGCTGCGCCGATCAGAATGATCAGCACTACGGCGCCAAGGATGATGCCGAGGACTTTTGCGAACTTCTTCATGGACAAAAGGGTTTTGGTGATTCGTTTTGGTTGAAAAGCCGAGTGAATTTAAAAAAAACCTGAATATTTAGCAAAAAGAGGTTTGGCCAGTACGGGTAACGGCAGCTCTTTCAATTAAACCAATACGACACCTTTGCCACCAGCGCCCGGTTGCGCACATTCCAGGGCGAAGGGAAGTAGTTGTCGGAATACACGATGAAGAGGTCCGACACGGGCTGGTAGCGCCACTGCAGGCGAATGTTGGTGTTGATGTTGTCGGCCTGCTCGTTGTACTGGACAAAGACAGTCAGAAACAGGCTGGTCGTAAAGGTCAGGTCCAGCTTGGGCCCGATGAGGAAAAAATCCACGTCTTGAGAAGAATCAGGGAAAGCCAGGTTATTGTAGGCAAAATTGATGGCGATGCTGCCATAGGGCTGGAAGCGGAAGTTCAGCGCGCCCTTTATGCTGAAAAGATCGGCATTGAAAAAGCCCCCGTACCCGGCTTCAAAATTGTAGTTGAACAACTTCCGGGCATCGGACAGGTATTTGATTTCCACGCGGTTCCAGGTGTATTCGGAGCCTGCAGGCAGGGTATCCCCGCCGGCATTGGTCGGGTCGAAGGGGTCGAGCAGGCGGATGTAGGACCGCCTGGCGCTGAGCTCCATCTCGCTCCGGTTGAGGAGCACCAGGCCGTAGGCGGCGCGCCACTCTTCATCCGAACGCTTTAAACCGGGGTCAAAGTAGTACTCCGCCCGAACAGAGGGGCCGTGGTTGACCACCACATCCGACCTGGGGTAAAATTTGTAGCCCACGCCCGCGCTGGTGCGGTGCAGCCCGCGCCGGCGCACAAAGCCGGTTTCCGCCAGGAAATTGGCGCCCACCAGGTCGTACCCGCCTTCCACTTTCCAAAGCTCCGTCTGATAAACGAGGTTGCCGGAGAGGGCCGTAGATTCGTTTTTCAGGCCGGGCGAAAGGGATCGATGTATAAAAAACTTGCCGATCCAGCGGTTGTTGGCGCTGGCCAGGTTGTAGTCCAGGCCGAACACCCGGTTGTAGCTGTTGCTTTCCTCCGGGATGTCGTTTGTGCCGGCGGTTAGTTGTTTGTTCACAAAAAAGGCGCCCACATTGGATCTGGCAAAAACCCGCCTTTGCACAGAGGCCACGGTGAAATTGGCGGCGGGAAAATCGCCCTCCGTACCGGTTTGCATATTGAGCAGCCCGATGCGCCATTGCTCGTCCAGCTTGCCGCTCAGGCGCAGCCCGGTCTGCACGGGGCTGGACAGGCCGATGCGGCGGGAGAAAAAAGGCCGCAGCCCGTCCTTGCCGAAGCCGGCGAACAGGTCCTGGTTTTCCAGGAAAAAACGCCGCCGCTCCGGAAAAAAGAGTTCGAAACGGTCGAGGTTGGCCACTTGCTGGTCCACATCCACCTGCGAAAAGTCCGGGTTGACGGTTACATCCAGGTTGATGGATGGGGTCAGGGAAAGCTTGGCGTCGATGCCGGCATCGAGGCTGGGGGCTTTGGAAATATCCTGCTCATAGTCTTCCGAAGTCCGGGCAGCCAGATAGGGAATGAGTGAAAGGTCCGTCTTTGGCTTGGGCGGCGGCGCATCCCACTGCAAAGCGCCGGCGAAGGCGAGGGTCGCCGTTGCGAACTGCCGCGGCACGGGGGCCCAGCTCGACTTTTCATTGTTCTTCACATCCATGCGGCTGAAATTGACGCCCCACTGATCCACGCCGGCTTTGAACTGCAGGTTGTGAAAGGGAATAGCCATTTCGATGTTCCAGTAGCCATCGTAGTGTTTTACGGCGGATTCCCACTTGCAGTCCCAGTCGAGCGAGACGACCCCGCCGTCGGCCTGGGTGCCGTCCCATTGCGCGCCCGCGGCCGAAGCGCCGAAGGAAAAGCCGTTGGTCTGGTCGTTGTAGGTATCGATGAAGAGCAGGAAGTTGTCGTTAGCCCCGAAAATGAAGTCCCGCCGCAGCGATTCGATGATGTGGGGGCGGCTGTCCCGCTCAAAACAGGTTATTCCGAAGTAGAGGCGCCGCTCGTCGTAGGTGGCGCGCACCTCGGTGCGGCTGTCGGCATAGCCCGTATCAATGGGCTGCACCCGCCAGAAATCAGCCGCCACCTCGGCTTGCCGCCAGTCCGCTTCATCGAGTTGCCCGTCGACTTCGATGGCCCCCGCCGCTTTTTTGATTTGCAGGATGTATTGATCCCGGTTGGGGGTTTTGATGATGCGCCCCGGCTGCGTTTGGGCAGTAAGGAAAAAGGGCAGGGCCAGCAATAGGAAGCCCATAATCGGGCAATGCTGTCTTAATTTCATGTGGTGCTGAGTTATTGTGCTGACTTGTTCCCAATGGTGATCCGGAGCTCCAAAGTAAGAAAAAAAGTCGGGCGATTTCCCCCTTCCCCCTACCTGTAATGCTTCACATCGATCCCTTCCATCTCCATCAGATCAATGCCAAAATTCCGGATAGCAACCACGATCGGTATGGCCAGTTTCCCTTTTTCCGTAATGCTGTATTCCGTCTTCGGCGGAACGACGGGGTAAACCTCCCGGTGGATAAAACCATCCTCTTCCAGTTCCCGCAACTGGGTGGTGAGCATTTTGTCCGAAATGTGCCTGATGTCCCGCTTCAGTTCGCTATAGCGGAACACTTTGTCCTTCAGTCGCCAGAGGATGGGCATTTTCCAGGTGCCCCCCAGCCGCCCCATGGCGAATTCCACCGGGTTGTAATACACTTTGCCGTTGTAGATAAAATCGGGCATTTTTAACTATTTGATTATCAATTCGCTTTCAAAAAAGTAAGTACCAAACTTTTAGGCTAGTATATTGTCAAAAGTAGGTATTGCCGATAACTTTGGCAAGTGTTTTAACCCAAGTTATCATTCTATTAATTCAGCAAAAATGAGTGCAGTAAAAGAAGTTCAATCTTACGTTCATCCTCACGGCGCACCTTTCAAAGGTAAAATTTTAATGGTAGCCAGCAGCCCTGCAGTTTCAGGGCAGACCGGCTGGCCGATCGGCTTCTGGGCGGCAGAGCTGACGCACCCCCTGCGGGTGTTCCAGGAAGCCGGCTATGAAGTGGAGCTGGTGTCGACGGAAGGGGGAAAACTGGAAATGGACGGCTATTCCAACCCCGCCGATGTGAGCGGCTATTCCGCCCACGACATTATTTCTCTGGGGTATATGCAGCAGGAATGGTTCAGCAGTATGCTGGGAAACACCCGTAAACTGTCGGATGTCAGCCCCGATGATTACGCAGCCATTTTCCTCGTCGGCGGCCAGGGCCCGATGTACACCTTCCGCGGGAACAAGGCGCTGGAAAAACTCTTCACCGCTTTTTATGAATCCGGCAAGCCCAGCGCCGCAGTCTGCCATTCCACAACCTTATTGCTCGAAGCCAAAAAGTCAAATGGCGAACTCCTGGTCAAAGGCAAAACCTGGACCGGCTTCGCCGATGCGGAAGAGGAATACGCCGACCAGGCCGTGGGCATGAAAATACAACCCTACCGGATCGAGGCGGAAGCCAGAAAAATCCCCGGCACTACCTTTAAGGTGGCGGCGCCCTTCTCCTCCTATGCCATCGCCGATGGCAACCTGATCACAGGCCAGCAACAGAATTCCGGCGCAGCAGCTGCCGAACTGGTCGTGGAGCAGTTGAACCGATAACCTGATGAAGGGGCGCTCCTGAAAGCCCTGATGGATGTGGGTAGTAGGTCGGTAGGTCGGAAGGTCGGCAATCCAGCATTTTTACCCGACAAAGCCGTCGGGCGCCTTCGCACAAGGCAATAACGCCCGATAGCGGCGGCGGGCCAGTATTCCGGTATTCCAATATTCCAGCACCAAAGGCATCCCCTGGGATACTCCGGCCCAGGGGGCGCTGCCTAGATATACCTGTTCAGGATATTTTCAAAAAGCTCCTGCCGGCCGCTGCGCTGCTCCGGCTCGCCGTTTTTCGCGGCGATGGCCGCCAGTTCCTTCAGGCTCAGTTTGCCGTTTTCAAAATCGAGCCCATGCCCCTTGTCGAAAGAGGCGTAGCGCTCCGCCCGGAGTTTTTTGTAATCCGAATGCTCCAGGATGTCATGGGCGGCCAGCAGGGCCCGGGCAAAGGCGTCCATGCCGCCGATATGGCCGTAGAACAGGTCTTCCGGATCGGTGGAATTGCGGCGGGTTTTGGCGTCGAAGTTAATGCCGCCGCCCCGCAGGCCGCCAGCTTCCAGAAAAACCAGCATGGCCTCGGTGAGCTCGTACACATCTGCCGGAAACTGGTCGGTGTCCCATCCGTTCTGGTAGTCGCCGCGGTTGGCGTCGAGGCTGCCGAGCATGCCGGCGTCGGCGGCTACCTGCATTTCGTGCTGCATGCTGTGCTGGGCCAGGGTGGCGTGGTTGAATTCCAGGTTGAGCTTGAAATCGCCCTCCAGCCCGAAATGCCGGATGAATCCGACGCAGGTGGCGGCATCAAAGTCGTATTGGTGTTTGCTCGGTTCCATTGGTTTCGGCTCGATGAAAAAATAGCCCTTGAAACCCTGCTGCCTGGCATAGTCTTTAGCCATGTGCAGGAAGCGCGCCAGGTGGCCGAGCTCCCGCTTCATGTCGGTGTTGAGCAGCGACATATAGCCTTCCCTTCCTCCCCAGAAGACGTAATTTGCGCCGCCCAGCTTGATGGTGGCGTCGAGGGCCATCCTGACCTGCGCGCCGGCATGGGCCACCACGGCGAAATCGGGGTTCGTGGCGGCTCCGTTCATGTAGCGGGGATGGGAGAAAAGATTGGCGGTGCCCCAAAGCGGTTCCACTCCGCTGGCCTGCTGCTTTTCCAGGGCGTAGTCCGTTATCTTTTCCAGCCGCTTTTCGCTTTCCGCCAGGCTTGGCCCTTCCGCCACGAGGTCGTAATCGTGAAAGCAGTAAAAGGGCGCGCCCAGTTTGGTGATAAACTCAAAACCCGCGTCCATCTTATCACGGGCCTGCCCCAGGGGGTCGCCGGGCCGGAGCCATGGGAAATTTTTCGTCGGCGCTCCAAAGGGGTCGGCGCCCGTTCCGCAGAAGCTGTGCCACCAGCAAACGGCGAAGCGGAAGTGCTCCTTCATGGTTTTGCCGCCTACCATGCGGTGCTCGTCGTACCAGCGGAATGCAAGCGGGTTGTCTGTTTCGCGGCCTTCGTAGGGTATCTTGCCGATGCCTTTAAAATACTCTTTCTGGCCTAAGGTCAGGTGAATCTGGCTGGACATGTGATCTGTATTTTAGGGTGGATGTTACACAACCACCGTTTCACAAAAGTTTTATCGGCTGCCGGGGCCACTGCGAAGCAGCTGTTCCAGGCTGTTCAGCCAGCGTCCGTATGCTTCTTCGTAGTCCCCTCCTGGTTCGGCAGGTTCGTACCGCTGCACCACTTTATTGCCCTGCATGGCCTCCCGGGCCGAAGCGTACAGCCCAACGGCCACGCCGGCTGCCCTGGCCGCCCCGACAGCGCCGGTCGTTTCGATCACTTCAATCCGGCTGCCCATCAGGTTGGAGATGGTTGTGGAAAAAACGGATGACTGGAACAGGTTGTCGTTGCCAACCCGGATAAACTCAACGCCCAGGCCCATCTCTTTGAGAATATTCATTCCATAAACAAAGGAAAAGGCGATGCCTTCCAGGGCGGCCCTGAAGAAATGGGCGCGTCCGTGCCGGTTGAACTGCAGGTTGCTGACTTGCGCTCCCGGCGCTTTGTTGCCCAGCATGCGCTCGGCCCCGTTGCCGAAAGGAAGGATGCAGAGCCCGTCGGCGCCCGGAGGAACGGAAGCTGCCAGGCGTTCCATACCGGCGTAGGATATGCCGTCCTGGCCCAGATGCTGCCTGGCCCAGCGGTACTGTATGCCCGCGCCATTGATGCACAGCAATATCCCTATGCTGGGCTTTTCCGCACTGTGGTTGACGTGGGCGAAGGCATTCACACGGGATTCGGGATCGTACAAGGGCCTTCCGGCCACCCCGTACACCACGCCCGAAGTGCCGCCGGTTGCCGCCACCTCGCCGGCTTCCAGCACATTGAGGGAAAGTGCATTGTTGGGTTGGTCGCCGGCCCGGTAGGACACTTCGATGCCCGCCGGCAGGCCTGTGGCTTCGGCAGCGGCGGCACTGACTTTGCCCTGATGCGAAAAAGTGGGGACGGCCTCAGGCAGCAAATCCATGTCAAAGCCGAAATGTTCGAGGGCGAGTTTTGCCGGGGCGTGGTTTTCAAAGTCCCACAAAATGCCTTCCGACAAACCGCTGGGCGTCGTCCGGATTTCTCCTGTCAGGCGCATGGCGATGTAGTCGCCGGGCAGCAATATTTTGTGGATGCGCCGGTAGACGTCCGGCTCGTTGTCCTTGACCCATTTCAGTTTGGATGCTGTAAAATTGCCGGGCGTATTGAGCATCTGCCGGAAGCATTGTTCCTGGCCGATGGCGGCCCGGGCGGCCTCGCCGATGGCAATGGCCCGGCTGTCGCACCAGATGATGGAAGGCCGCAGCACCTGCTGGTTTTCATCTACCAGCACCAGGCCGTGCATCTGGTAGGCGATTCCAACTGCTTTGATCATCTCCGGTTTTACACCCGTCAGGCCCAGCAGCTTTCTGGTTGCCAGGCAGACGTTATCCCACCAGTCCTCGGGATGCTGCTCTGCCCAGCCCGGTTGCGGGGCCAGCATGCCCATTTCCGCTTCAGGTGACTGGACGACAGCAAGCTGCAGCCCGCTTTGAGCATCTACCAAAGCCGTTTTGATGGAGGAAGAGCCGATGTCATAGCCTATGAGATACATGCGATGAGCCTCGATTTGGACTCCGTCGAATGTACGGCAAAAAATTGTAAGCGGGAAATTTCGCTTTGGAAGGAATGGATCAGCCTGATGCGGCTTGCCAAAGCCCGGGAAGAACAAAAAAGGCGCCCCGGTATGGAACGCCTTTTCGTAGCGTGGGGCGGGCTTGAACCGCCGACCTCATGATTATGAATCATGCGCTCTGACCAGCTGAGCTACCACGCCATATTTTCTTTTTCCGAGCCCTTAGGCTCCTTTTCATGGCCTGAAGCGCCGGCCTTCCCGATTTTGATCGGGACGCTCTGGCCAGCTG